>JAFXQA010000007.1 GCA_017527415.1 Bacteroidales bacterium
ACTGCTCCGCCAACACCGACATGAACGGAGAGAACACCGCCATCTTCTTCGGCCTCTCCGGCACCGGCAAGACCACCCTTTCCACCGATCCCAAGCGCCTTCTCATCGGCGACGACGAGCACGGCTGGGACAACAAGGGCGTCTTCAACTTCGAAGGCGGCTGCTATGCCAAGGTCATCAAGCTCGACAAGGAGTCTGAACCCGACATCTACAACGCCATCAAACGCGACGCCCTCCTCGAGAACGTTACCGTTGACGCAGAAGGCAAGATTGACTTCAACGACAAGTCCGTCACCGAGAACACCCGCGTCAGCTATCCTATCTACCACATCGAGAAGATCGTTCGTCCGGACAGCCACGGCCCCGCCGCAAAGCAGGTCATCTTCCTGAGCGCAGATGCTTTCGGCGTGCTGCCTCCGGTTTCCATCCTGACTCCCGAGCAGACCAAGTACTACTTCCTCTCCGGATTCACCGCCAAGTTGGCAGGAACCGAGCGCGGCATCACTGAGCCCACGCCTACTTTCTCCGCCTGCTTCGGCCAGGCATTCCTAGAGCTGCATCCTACCAAGTATGCAGAGGAACTCGTGAAGAAGATGAAGAAGAGCGGCGCAAAGGCATACCTGGTGAACACCGGCTGGAACGGCACCGGCAAGCGCATCTCCATCAAAGACACCCGCGGAATCATCGACGCCATCCTTAACGGCAGCATCGACAAGGCTCCCACCAAGCACATCCCTTACTTCGATTTCGAAGTTCCTACCAAACTTGAAGGAGTGGATACAGGCATCCTAGATCCTCGCGACACCTACAAGAACGCCGCAGAATGGGACGAGAAGGCAAAGGATCTCGCATCCAGGTTCATCAAGAACTTCCACAAGTACGAGAGCAACCGCGCAGGCAAGGCCTTGGTAAAAGCCGGTCCTAAACTCTAGCATCGTGGCAGCCAACTGTCTGTCAGTTAGCCGATTAACAAAAGTCTCCCCCTCGTTTTCAAGGGGGAGACTTTTAGTGTTTTATTATATATCAAGCACTTAGGCGCCACCTTTTTTCTACCGAAAAATATTTGTATTTTTGTATGTTATGGCATCGGTGCTGAATTCAGAGATAAAGTACCTGTCGGGAGTGGGGCCCAAGAGGGCAGCGCTTCTGACCTCTGAACTTGGCATCGAAACCTTCTCAGACCTCCTTCACATCTACCCCTTCCGCTACATCGACCGCACCAGCATCACACCGATACGCGACGTCCGGAGCGACCTTGCTTACGTCCAGATACAGGGAACCGTGGTCAGCAGCACCCTCCTGGGGCCTGGCGGAAGCAACCATATGGCAGGCGGCGGGCCCATAGAGCTGCGTGCCGCCAAGCGCCTCAGCGTGATAGTGGACGATGGCACCGCTCAGATGGAGATGGTCTTCTTCAAGGGAATAAAGTGGAACTACGACCGCCTGAAACCGGGCAGTGCGTTCCTGTTTTTCGGTAAACCGTCCGATTTCAACGGACGCTTGAACATGGTTCATCCCGAAGTGGACAATCCCGTTATTGGCGGCCCGGATGCCAAAGGGACCCTTACCGGAGTGTATCCCAGTACGGAAAAACTCAAGAATGCAGGCATCACTGGGAAAGTAATGTGCAAGCTGCAGTCCGCTGCGCTGGCTATGTGCCTTCCGGAGATCAAGGAGACACTGCCGGATTACGTGCTGAAGGAGAACGCCCTGGTGCCACTGACCTATGCTCTCCGTAACATCCACTTCCCTGCCGACAACTACGCCCTTCAGAAGTCAGTACGCCGGCTGAAATTCGAGGAACTATTCTTCCTCCAGCTTTCCCTGCTGAAACAGAAATACATACAGTCCCGCGGAAGCATCGGACTGCCCATAACAAAGGTCGGTGCCGCCTTCAATGCCTGCTTCAATGCTCTTCCATACGAACTTACCGGGGCCCAGAAACGTGTCATCCGCGAGATTCACTCCGACATGAAAAGCGGGCATCAGATGAACCGCCTCTTGCAGGGAGATGTGGGCTCCGGAAAAACCATGGTCGCCGTGCTCAGCGCCCTGCTGGCCGTGGACAATGGCTATCAGGCTTGTATCATGGCGCCAACAGAAGTGCTTGCACAGCAGCACTTTGTAAATATCAGCAAGTATCTCTCACCCACAGGTGTGCACTGCGCCATCCTCACCGGCAGCAGCACAGCAAAGGAGCGTCGCGAGATTCATGCGGGGCTCGAGGACGGCAGAATCGGCATCATCGTGGGCACACATGCCCTCATAGAAGACAATGTTCAATTCCATGCCCTGGGGCTGGCAGTCGTAGATGAGCAGCATCGCTTCGGTGTGGACCAGCGCGCAAAACTCTGGGCCAAGGGTCCCGGCAACATCCCCCCGCACGTTCTAGTCATGACGGCTACCCCTATCCCAAGAACCTTGGCGATGACGCTGTACGGCGATCTGGACGTGTCGGTGATAGACGAACTGCCGCCCGGGAGGAAACCGGTGAAAACGGCGATGATTTCCGATGCAAAGAAACCGGCCGTTTATAAGTTCATGCGGGAGCAGATTGCAAAGGGCAGGCAGGTTTTCGTGGTCTATCCGCTGATTTTCGAAAGCGAAAAGATGGACCTCAACAATCTGGAGATGGGATATGAAGAGATTATCAAACGCTTCCCCGATCCTGATTACAAAGTGGCCATTGTCCACGGACAGCAGACCTCGGAAGTCAAGAACTTCAACATGTCCGCATTCGTCGCGGGACGTGCCAACATCCTTGTTTCAACCACCGTCATAGAAGTCGGGGTAGACGTGCCCAACGCCAGCGTGATGGTAATCGAAAGCGCCCAGCGTTTCGGACTCAGCCAGCTCCATCAGCTTCGCGGTCGCGTGGGGCGCGGTGCAGACGAAAGCTACTGCGTGCTTGTGCATGATTTCAAGACATCCGCCGAGGCAAAGAAGCGCCTCGAGCTTATGTGTGCCACAAACGATGGCTTCGAGATTGCAGAAGAGGATATGAAGATGCGAGGTCCCGGTGATCTGGAAGGCACGCAGCAGAGCGGCCTGCCGATCAAACTCAGCATCGCCTCACTCGCAAAGGACGGGCTTATGCTTAACGAAGCCCGGGCTTATGCCGACAAAGTGCTGGCGGCAGACCCGAAACTCGAGCTGCCGGCAAATGCCAGGCTTGCAGAAGAGCTTCGCAAAGGAAAATACGATATAAAAGATTATAGTAAAATCAGTTAGATATATGAAACTCTTTAAAACACTTATCGTTATGGCGATAGCAGTATCCTGTGCCAAGAGCACTTATGTGGAACCTATGCAGGTGGATATCAAAGACGGAGTGATGACTCCGGAGGTCCTTCTGTCCCTGGGCCGACTTAGCGATCCCCAGCTTTCGCCGGATGGCAGCAAGATACTCTACGGAGTATCCTACCAGTCCATCGAGAACAACAATTCACTACGCAATCTCTTCATCTGTAACCCGGACGGTTCCGGCCGCGAGCAGCTCACCCGCGAGGGCAAGAGCATTAATAACGCCCGCTGGAGCAAGGATGGCAAGGGCATCTTCTTCGTTCAGGGCGGCCAGCTCTACAAGGCGCCCTACAAGGGAGGGAAACTCGGCAAAAAGGTGAAACTCAGCGACGTACCCAACGGCATCGGCGAATTCAAGATCTCTCCGGATGAGGCTCAGATCATCTACACCAGCACCATCAAGAATACCGCCGTGGTGCAGCCTGCCGATACCGATCCCGCTCTTGACAAGGCTCAGGCTTATGCTACCGAGAACCTGATGTACCGCCACTGGGACCATTGGGTGACCGATGTCCCCCGCAGTTACGTTGCTCCCCTTAACGGCAGCAAGATAACCCCGGAGAATTCCCAGGACATCCTCTGCACCGAGGAACTGTTCGAACTCCCTACCGAGCCTTTCGGCGGAGTGGAGCAGCTGGACTGGGCACCAGACAGCCGTCACATCGCCTACAGCTGCCGCAAGAAGGTTGGCAAGGAGTACGCCTTCAGCACAAATACCTCCATCTATATATATGACGTCCTCACGGGTGCTACCGTTGCAGTTACTGAGAAGGGCGGATACGACACCGACCCCGTCTGGAGTCCCGACGGGAAGCATCTGGCCTGGATCTCTATGCCACGTGACGGCTATGAGGCTGACCAGCAGCGCCTTATGGTAGCTGATATCGACTTCGGCGCTCAGCCGGAAGACGGCCAGAATGGTGATGTCTTCGTATCCAACATCCGCCGCCTCGGCGAGGATTTCGATCACGATGTGGCCGGTCCCGTATGGCACAAGGACCAGATCTATTTCAATGCCCTGATGGGCGAGGCGGTTCAGAGCATCTTCCGCGCCAGCCTGGACGGAAGCATCGAGCGTCTCACCCCAGGCGATTGGTGGACGGACTTCTTCTCCCCCTTCGCCATCTTCGACCGTGAAGACGGCAGCGTGGAGATGTTTACCTCCTACTATAGCCTGGAGTTCCCGGTAGAGCTTGTGAAAGTTACCGTCTCGGCCGAAACGACCGCCTCCGAACAGATCACCACTGAGAACAAGCATATCTTCGACCGTCTTTCCCCTATCAGCGAGGAGTCGGTATTCGTGGAAACGGTGGATCACAAGCAGATGCAGTGCTGGGTTGTCTATCCTCCCCAGTTCGATGCGTCTAAAGTTTATCCCGCCATTGAAATCGTGCTTGGAGGCCCCCAGGGCAGCAATTCCCAGGATTGGAGTTACCGCTGGTGCTACCGCATGATGGCGCAGCAGGGTTATATCGTCATCCTTCCCAACCGCCGCGGCACCACCGCATTCGGGCAGGAGTGGAAGGAGCAGATCTCGGGAGATTACCCGGGGCTCAACATGCAGGATTACCTGGTGGCCGGCCGTTATATCAAGAGCAAGCCCTATGTTGGCAAACTCGCCTGCGTGGGTGCATCCTACGGCGGCTATTCCGCATATATGCTGGAAGGCCTGCACGGGGATCTCTACGACTGCTTCATCGCACACGCCGGCATTTTCGACGAGAAACAGCTATGGTTCACCACAGAGGAGATGTGGTTCGCAAACTGGGATAACGGCGGCCTCACGGAGTACGCCTACGACCCCGCAGCGGGCATAGGCCCTGCCGGCGACGGCATCACCTTCGGCGGAATGCAGCAGGCCGGTGCGCCTTATGCATCCACTCCCAAGGCTCAGAGGCACTATTCCAACTCCCCTTCTTCTATGGTCACCAAATGGCATACCCCCATCCTCTGCATCCATGGCGGAATGGACTTCCGCATCCCCTACGAGCAGGGCATGGCCGCATTCAATGCCGCCCAGATGATGGGAGTGCCCTCAAAACTGATCGTCTTCCCAGAAGAGAATCACTGGATACTGCAGCCCCAGAATGCACTCTTCTGGCACCGCAATTTCTTCGACTGGCTGGATAAATGGTGCAAATAATGATAACACGCTGGCTGATTTTTATTCCTCTCGCTCTGGTGATTACTGCATGCGGCAGTGCGAAGAAACTCCCCGAGGGGGTGAATAACCCAAATCCTCAGGATGAGGAGGTTCAAATAGGATACGGACAGGCCACGCACAAAGAAGTTGGCTCCGCCGTAAACAATGTGAAGGTTGATGAAGTGACGGTGCAAAGCTACACAAGCATTGCCGAGTATCTGCGCAGCCGCGTACCTGGAATCGAAGTAAATCCGAATGGTACAATCAAGATTCGCGGACAGCAGGCCGTTCTCGCGCCGTCCGAGGCCTTGGTTGTTGTGGATGGAACTATCTGCGACAATATCAACACCGTTAATCCCAACCAGATACACTCCGTGCAGGTACTCAAAGACGGTGGCAGCACTGCAATATACGGCAACCGGGGAGGCAATGGTGTGGTGATGATTACCACCAGGATGGCCTACGAGACCGAGCAGGCAAGGATTGCCGCCCGCAAGGCGGAAAAAGAAGCCCGCAAGGCTGCTAAAAAGAAAAAGTAGTTACTTCTCCGGGCGGAGTTTGGCGTATTTGAGAAGGAGGACTTTGGAGCCGTAGTTGTCGAAGTCGATTACGGCTTTCAGTTCAGGCACAGTGCCGGTAATCTCTTTGATGATGCCGGTGCCGAATCTGTTATGTTCGACGCGTTCGCCTTCATAGAGTTCGGTCATCGGCACAGGAACGAAGTTCGGGTCTATCACATCAGGTTTGGCAACTGGCGGCACAACTCGCGTCGTGGAAGCCGGCGCGGTCTTATCCATCCGCGCAGGCCAAAGGGCCGAGCCGCGTCCCACAAGGGGAGCCCGGTCCCGGCATTGCCCTGCCGAAGGCTGACGCTCCGACCGCGCAGGGCCTGAACGGCCGTAATCTTTGTAGCCGCCGCTGGAGCGGGTCTGGCCGGTACTGCGGGTGCTGTAGCCGCCGAATTTGGAGCCGGACGACTTCCGGAACCAGAACGGCATGCCGGAATCATCATCGTCATCATCCGAATCGAAGTCATTATCCGACAGCGGATTAGCCACGTACTGCGCATCAATCTCACGCACAAATCGGCTCGGAGCATTACTCTCGTGTTTGCCGTTACGCATCCTGGTCGACGCAAACGACACCCCCACCGCCCTCTTGGCACGGGTCAATGCCACGTAGAACAAACGCCTTTCCTCCTCGATATCGGCAGGAGAAGCCATCATTCCTCCGGACGGGAAGAGATTCTCCTCCATCCCGGCAACAAATACATAAGGAAACTCCAGTCCCTTGGCAGAGTGCACCGTCATCAGCGCCACCTTGTTGGAGCCGTTGTCGTCCTTGTCTTCGGTATCGGCATTGCTCAGTAGGGATGTCGTTTCCAGGAAATCCGCCAGGGTGATAGGGGGAACGGAAATGCCTGCCAGCGGATCAGGCTGTTCCGTCCAGGGAGCATTTTTCTGCGAGTCGGATGGAATTGCCTGATCTGCGTACACATCCGCCAGGATATCTTCCACCCTCTCTTCCTTGAATGCCTGCACCGAATTCAACAACTCGTCCAGGTTGGACGTGCGAGCCATCCCCTCGATTGAAGTGTCTGATTTGAAGAAGGCATAGAGCCCGGAATCATCGTATATCTGCCGCGCAACGTCGAAAGCATCTCCATTCGCCGCAGCAACCGCAAGCTTATTCACCAACGCACAGAATTCCCGGATTCTGGTCATCGCCGCAGGACGCAGGAACTCCTGGTAGTCTTCGCAGAATGCCGCCTTGAACAGCGACTGGATTCCGCGCGCACGCCGGAGTTCGTTCAGGCCGGAAATGGAGGTATCACCTATCCCCCGACTGGGCTTCCCCACCGCACGCTTGAAGGACTCATCGTCATTCACATTCACCGCCAACTTGAACCAGGCCATCATATCCTTGATTTCCGCCCTGTCGAAGAAGGAATTGCCGGAGTAAATCATATATGGTATGTTCTTCCGGCGGAGCGCCTCTTCCAGAGCCCTGGACTGTGAGTTGGTGCGATAGAGTATGGCAAAATCCGAATACTGCGCCTTCTCCTGCATCACCCGGGAGATGATTTTACTCACAATCTGCACTGCCTCTTCCTGTTCGGTAAAAGACTTGATCAGTTCGATCTTCTCCCCAGATTCACCCTTGGAATAGCAGGTCTTGGGGATACGCCCCTCATTGTGGGCAATGACCGAGTTTGCGGCATCCACTATGTTACGGGTAGAACGGTAGTTCTGCTCCAGGCGTATGATCTTGCTCTCCGGATAATCCTTCTGGAAATTCAGGATGTTCTGGATCTGCGCCCCCCGGAACGCATAGATCGACTGGCTGTCATCCCCCACCACACAGATGTTCCGATGCCGCGCGGCAAGCTTTTTCAGGATCAGGTACTGCGCATAATTGGTGTCCTGATACTCATCCACCAGGATATGGTCGAAGCGGGAGGCGATCTCCGCACAAGCTTCGGGATTGTCCCGGAGAAGGATGTTCATATTCAGGAGGATGTCGTCGAAGTCCATCACACCGTTATCCTTCAGTTTCTGCTGGTAGAGTTCATATACCTTCCAGAGAAACTGCTTTTTGCCACGCTCATCCTGTTGGATGAATTCAGTTTTTGCCTTATATGCCGCCGGAGTGAAGAGGCCGTTCTTCGCGAATGAAATTCTAGCCAGCACTTCACGGGGTTTGTATGTCTTTTCGTCCAGCTTCAGTTCCTTGACGCAGGCCTTGACTGCGCTTTCGGAATCGGAACGGTCGTAGACGGTGAATCCCTTAGGGTAGTCCAGGTACTTGGTTTTGTCGACGGGTCCTGTATAGTTGTCTGGCCGGCAATAGTCCCTGAGGAACCTGATG
The DNA here is from genome assembly GCA_017527415.1 of Bacteroidales bacterium. Classification (GTDB taxonomy): domain Bacteria; phylum Bacteroidota; class Bacteroidia; order Bacteroidales; family UBA932; genus Cryptobacteroides. The sequence goes on from JAFXQA010000007.1 coordinate 8,315, forward strand.
AAAACCGAATGGAAAGTCCCCATCACCACCCCGCGGGCCTTCCTGCGGCCCACCAGAAGGGCAATTCTTTCCTTCATCTCTTCGGCGGCCTTTTTGGTGAAAGTCAGTGCCAGCACGCGGGACGGGTCGGTCTGCCTCCCGTCCTGCCCGGTTTCCTGAGCCAGAATATACGCCACACGGCAGGTCAGGACCTTGGTTTTGCCCGATCCCGCTCCAGCAACTATCAACACCGGGCCGCTCATAGATTCCACCGCCCTTCTCTGCTCTGGATTCAATCCTTCAAGAATCGCCTCCTGTCTTTCCTTCATTTCCATCATAATGGCACGAAAATACGGAAAAAATATTGATAAATCCTTATAATTATACTTGTTTCTCTGCTGTTTTTTTCATCCCCCGTTTTACCGACTTTTCCCACAGTTCAAATCGGCTTCATTCTCCGGCCGACCTGTAGAGGTTTCGGGCGTTTTCCTTGACGGGTAGGGCAAAAAACAGCCCACCCGTAGAGGTTTCGGGCTTTTTCCTCGACAGGTGGGGCAAAAAATAGCCGACCTGTAGAGGTTTCGGGCGTTTTCCTCGACGGGTAGGGCAAAAAACGGCCGACACGTAGAGGTTTCAGCCAATTTCCTCGACGGGTCGGAGGGAAAGCGTCAGAAAACCAAATTTAATAGCGGGAAATCCCCAAAAAATGGCTATCTTCGCGCATGTTTTTCTGTTTGTGCGGGCACGCGCACACAAATGCAAGCGGACGCCCTAAAGCAACAAGCAGAAGCACAGCGAGTTAACAAGCAACAATACAAACAAATCATTATACCTATCAAATGTCCAAGAACATCGTTTTGAAAAAAGGGCTTGACATTCCCATCAGCGGGACTGCCGAGCTCCGCCTTTCCAAGACTGTGTCGCCCGACATCGTTGCCGTAGAGCCCACCGCACTCAAGGGATTCACTCCCCGCCTCCTCGTAAAAGAAGGCGACAAGGTGCTCGCAGGTTCACCCGTGATGGCCGAAAAGAAGAACCCTTCGATTCTTCTCGCCTCCCCCGTCAGCGGAACGGTGAAAGAAATCGTGCGTGGCGACAAGCGCAAGCTTCTCGCGGTGACGGTGCTCGCAGATGACGTTCAGGAATACCTGAAGTCCGAGCCCAAGACCGCGGACGATGCAGAAGTCAAGGAAAGCCTCCTCAAAGCCGGCCTCTGGCCCTTCATAATCCAAAGGCCCTACGGCATAGTTGCCGATCCCGAGGCAACTCCCGATGCCATTTTCGTCTCCGCATTCTCCACTGCGCCCCTCGCAGCCGACACCGAGTTCACCCTCGGAGCAAAAGTCAACGACATCCAGGCCGCGGTCAATGCCCTTGCGAAGATCGCGAAAGTTCACATTGGCATCGCAAAAGCCGACTCCGCATTCGCCAAGCTGGAAAATGCCGAAATCACAGTCTTCAAAGGCAAGCACCCCGCCGGCAACGTGGGCGTGCAGATCGCTGCCACCAAACCCATCCTCAAGGGCAGCACCGTATGGACCGTAAGCCTCCAGGGCCTGGCCGCCATCGGCAAGTATCTGACCAAAGGCATCTACGACGTCCGCCGCAAAGTTGCCGTCGTCGGCCCCGCAGCCATCGAAACCGCCTACATCGAAACCCTTCCCGGCGCCCCGATGAAGACCCTCGCAGGCTTCTACGGCGGCAATGCCGAAGGCGTGCGCATCATCAGCGGCGACATCCTCTCCGGAAAAGCAGTTAGCGCAGACGGCTTCCTCGGATTCTTCGACGACACCGTCACCATCATCCGCGAAGGCACCGAACCCGAACTCCTCGGATGGGCCAAGCCCGTACGCTGGAGCCAGTTCAGCACAGACCATTCCTACTTCTCCTGGCTCACTCCCTGGCGCAAGTACGACATGGATACCAACCTCCACGGAGGTCCCCGCGCGTTCGTCATGAACGACAGCTACTACTCCAAGGTGCTCCCCATGGACATCTTCCCGCTCTACCTCATCAAGGCCTGCCTCGCAGGAGACATCGACAAGATGGAGCAGTTCGGCATCTATCAGGTTCTTCCCGAGGATCTTGCACTCTGCGAGTACATCGACCCTTCCAAGAACTACATTCAGGAAATGATAGCTCAGGGCATAGACCTGATGCTCAAAGAAATGGCTTAAGATTATGAAGAAATTCTGGCATGCAACAGTGGATGCCTTCTCGACCTTCCTGAAGGTTCCCGGCACGGTCACCAAGAAAGGTGCACACGTGCGCGATGCGATCGATCTTAAGCGCATTATGATCATCGCGGTGATATCCGTGGTCCCCGCCGCCATCTTTGGCATGTGGAACGTCGGATACCAGCACTCTCTGGCCATCGGAGACGGCCGTCTCCAGATCCTGGCCAACTTCTGGTACGGATTCCTCAAAGTGCTGCCCCTCTACGTGGTGGCATACGGAGTGGGTCTGTTCATAGAATTCTTCTCCGCAGGAATCAGGAACGAAGAAGTGAACGAGGGATACCTGATGTCGGGTATGCTCATCCCGCTCATCGTTCCCGTCACGGTTCCGCTCTGGATGCTTGCAATCGCTGTCGCCTTCAGCGTGATCTTCGTGAAGGAATGCTTCGGCGGCACCGGAATGAACATCTGGAACCCGGCACTCGTTACCCGCGCCTTCCTCTTCTTCTCCTATCCTTCCGCGATGTCCGGCTCTCAGTGCTGGATCAGCCTGAAGGCGGGAGAGCAGGTGGTGGACGGCTTCACCGGAGCCACTCCCCTCGCCCTTGACGGAGCGGCGGCGCAGTACGGCACCGGCATCTGGGACTACATCATCGGCACCATCCCCGGTTCCGTGGGTGAAACCTCGGTGATCGCCATACTTCTCGGCGCAGCCATCCTGATCTGGACGGGCGTAGCCAGCTGGAAGATAATGCTCTCCTCCGTAGTCGGCGCGCTCTTCGTGGGCGGCCTCGCCAACCTCGCCGGAGTGGGCATCCCCGCTTGGGAACATCTGGTTCTCGGCGGCTTCGCCTTCGGTACCGTCTTCATGGCCACCGACCCTGTCACCTCGGCACAGACCGAGTGCGGCAAGTGGATCTACGGCTTCCTCGTGGGTGCGCTCTGCGTCACGGTGCGCCTCTTCAACCCCGGTTATGCCGAGGGTATGATGCTGGCCATCCTGCTGGGCAACACCTTCGCTCCGCTCATCGACCATTACGTGGTTAACGGCGCCATGAAGCGCCGCACCAAGGCCGCAATGAAAACCGCTTAAACTGAAAGAGTCATGAACACGAACAACAATCTCTATACAGTTGTCTACACTACCATCATAGTGGTGATAGTGGCGGCGGTTCTCGCATTCGTGAGCCAGAGCCTCAAGAGCAGGCAGGACGCCAACGAAAAGGCAGAGACTATCAGCCAGATGCTCACTGCGGGCGGATTCGGCAACAAGGCCGAGTTCCAGGCAATGGGCAATGCAAAAGTGCTTGAGACCTACGGAAACGAAGTGGAGGCAGCTTTCACGGTGGATGCAGCCGGCGCAAAGGTCGCCGACCTCGACATCGCTGCCAGGGAGGTATTCTCCCGCAGCCAGCTCAAGGCACAGAACTATAAGGTGAAGGCCGGTGAAGGCTACGCCCTTCCCGTCTTCATATTCAAGAACGGCATAACCGTGGTTCCCGTCTACGGCGCAGGCCTGTGGGGTCCCGTCTGGGGCTACATCGCCTTCGAACAGGACGGCAAGACGATCCACGGCGCATACTTCGACCATGAGTCCGAGACCGCCGGCCTCGGCGCCCGCATCAAGGACGATCCCGCCTTCCAGGCTGAGTTCGTCGGCGAGCAGGCCTGGTTCGGCGAGAGCCCCGTATTCGCGATTGTCAAGGGCGGAGCTCCCGCAGAAGACGGCAAGAGCCTGGTGGACAACAAGATCGACGCCATTACCGGCGCGACCATGACATCCCAGGGCCTCGATGCCGCCATCAACGCATGGCTCGGAGCTTATGCCGCCTATTTCGGAACAGCTAAAGCAGTGGAGGAATAAGGTATGAAACTGAAAGAAACGATTCTCGACCCTATCTTCAAGAGTAACCCGATTACCGTCCTGGTGCTCGGTATCTGCTCTTCGCTGGCGGTCACCGTGACCATGAAAGGCGCCCTCGTGATGGCGCTGTCGGTTATGGCGGTATGCGGCATCTCCAGCCTCATCCTCTCCACCCTGCGCAATACCATCCCCGGGCGTGTGCGTATTATCGTGCAGCTCGTCGTGGTGGCAATGATGGTGATCCTGGTGGACCAGATCCTCAAGAGCTTCGAGGCCACCTATCCCATCGACAAGCAGCTCTCCGTCTACATCAGCCTGATCATTACCAACTGCATCGTGATGGGCCGTATCGAGGCATTCGCCCTCGGCAACAAGCCCATCCCCTCTATGCTGGACGGCCTCGCCAACGGCGCAGGCTACGGGCTGGTTCTTCTCATCGTGGCCTTCTTCCGCGAACTTCTCGGAAGCGGCACTCTCTTCGGAATCCAGGTAATGCCTGCAGGTTACGTGACCAACAATCTGGTGATCCTGCCGCCCTTCGCCCTCATCCTCCTCGGATGCATCGTGTGGGTGCAGCGCAGCATCCAGAAAGACCTTCAGGAGAAATAACTCTAACACCAACGGAATATGGATCTTATCAGTTTATTCGTAAAGTCGATCTTCGTAGACAATATGATCTTCGCATACTTCCTGGGTATGTGCTCATACCTGGCAGTGTCGAAGAACGTGAAGACGGCTACCGGCCTCGGTGTTGCAGTTATTTTCGTGCTGCTGGTCACCGTGCCTATCAACTACCTTCTGAACAAATACGTCCTCGGTCCCGACGCCCTCATCGAAGGCGTGGACCTGAGTTTCCTCAGCGTCATCATCTTCATCGCGGTCATCGCCGCCATAGTACAGATAGTGGAAATGGTGGTGGAGCGCTTCGCTCCCTCCCTCTACAACGCGCTGGGTATCTTCCTGCCGCTGATCGCGGTGAACTGCGCCATCCTCGGCGGAGCCCTCTTCATGCAGCAGAAAGAATTCGCAAACGTGGGTGAATCCGCAGTTTACGCCCTCGGTTCAGGCATAGGCTGGTTCCTCGCAATCGTGGCACTCGCCGCTATCCGCGAGAAACTCTCCTATAGTAACGTCCCCGCACCACTCAAAGGTCTGGGCATCACGTTCATCACCGTCGGGCTCATGGGTATGGCGTTCATGGCATTCATGGGTATATCACTTTAACAAGGAGGAAAGAATATGACATCGACAATTCTAAGTGCAGTCCTTGTGATAGTGGTCGTGACGCTGCTTCTGGTGGCGCTCCTGCTCATAATCAAGGCCAGGCTCACCCCCTCAGGGAAGGTGACCGTAGATATCAACAACGGAAAGAAGGTTCTCGAGGTGCCCCAGGGAGGCGATCTGATGCACACCCTGGCGGACGAGAAGATCTTCCTCCCCTCTGCCTGCGGCGGCAAGGCCAACTGCGGCCAGTGCAAGGTGCAGGTGCTCGAGGGCGGCGGCGAGATCCTCCCCACCGAAAAGGGATTCTTCAACCGCAAGCAGATTAAGGACGGCATGCGTCTCGGATGCCAGGTGAAGGTTAAGGAAGATCTCAAGATCGCGGTTCCCGACTCCACCCTCAGTGTCAAGAAACTTGAGTGCGAGGTTATCTCCAACAAGAACGTGGCCACCTTCATCAAGGAATTCACCGTCAGGCTCCCCGAAGGCGAGCATCTCGAGTTCAAGTCCGGAGAATACATCCAGATCGACATCCCCGAGTACGACATCGACTTCGCCGACATCGATGTGGATCCCATCTATCGCGGCGACTGGGAGAAATACGGTTTCTTCGGCATCAAGTACAAGAACACCGTTCCCACCGTACGCGCCTACTCGATGGCTTCCTATCCTGCGGAGAAGAACATCATCAAGCTCAACGTGCGTATCGCCACGCCTCCTTTCGACCGCAGTCAGCCGAAAGGCGTGTTCAAGATGCTGCCCGTGCCTCCCGGAATCTCCTCCTCTTATGTATTCACCCGCAAACCCGGCGACAAAGTCACCATCAGCGGCCCGTTCGGAGAGTTCCTCCTGCCGGAGAATGATCCCATCGACATGGAATACATCTTCGTGGGCGGCGGTGCCGGTATGGCCCCTCTGCGCAGCCACATAATGCATCTCTTCAAGACCATGAAGACCACCCGCACCGTGCACTTCTTCTATGGAGCGCGCAGCCTCGTGGAAGCTTTCTATCTTGAAGATTTCGCCGAGATCGAGAAAGAGTTCCCGAACTTCAAGTTCCACCTCGCTCTCGACCGTCCGGACCCTGCGGCAGATGCCGCCGGAGTGCCCTACACCCCCGGATTTGTACATAATGTTATGTATGAGACCTACCTCAAGAACCACGAGACTCCTGAGGATATCAAATACTTCATGTGCGGCCCGCCTATGATGGTAGGCGCAGTGAACGGGCTCCTCGACAGCCTCGGTGTACCTCCCGAAAGCATACTCTACGACAACTTCGGTTAGTAGGTAGCAACAGTAGGTAAAAACTCCCAGACCCTCCGGAAACATATACGATTCCGGAGGGTTTTCGTATCGCAAACTTAAAAACACCCCCGCAAACTTAAATTATGCAGTTTTTTGCCATTTTTTTTGGGAGTCCGTTTTCGTAAGGCCTAGCTTTGCAACAGTAATGAAACGCGGAACTGTGGCCGGCGGTCTTCTCCTTGGGCATCCGCCCGGAGGCATTCTGCCCCACACAAACTAACTGGTAGTATTCTTATGTCGCTTTCAGACCAAAAGCCAAAGTTCCACCACTTGCAGAGATACGGGGCCCAGACGCTCCTCACGGCCGTGACGGTTCTGATCTGCGCCTGTACCCGGGCCCCGTCTTTGCACAGTGATACAGCCGATACAGATTCACTCACGGTTCATGTCTGCAGTGCCATACCTTATAATCATATAGACATATTCGTCTTTGCAGATACGCTCACGCGCCAGCTGGAATTTCACCGACGCCTGGGAAGCCGGACATTCATAAACCTTCCCGCCTGCAAAGGAGACAAACTGGTCGTTGCCCTCGCAAACGTGCAAGGCAGTTTCGGGGCCCTCCCGGAACGATATTCAACGATGGAACGGCTTACCATGGATTATGCGGACGAGGACCCGGCAGCACCGCTTCAGGCCGGGCAGTGCCATGCAGAAGCAGGAAAGATGACAGAACTGGACATCCTGCCGCTGTTATGCCCGGTCAGCATCGGCAGAATAAGCCTTGACGAGAATGCTCCGCTGGAGGAGGCTGTTGTACAGCTGCTAAACGTAAATGAGCGGGCGGAGATACTGCGCTCGGACGGATTTCACCCATCCGCCACCCTGGACAGCCCGGAGACTCTGCGGCATCCCCATATCATGCTGCAGGAGTTTCAATTCGACATCGGAAGTCTTCCGCAGGATGCCGGCATCACCCTCTGGTGCTATCCGAATGAGGATGAAGACGGCCCCGGAGGAAGGTGCACGGCGCTACGGATAAGCGGCAGGCTCAGGGGAAAAACAAAAGAATACCTGGTCCCGCTGGGTCCTGTCCACCGGGGAAAAGGCCTGGAGGTGGATATTGAATTAAAATAGCAGATTATCCGCATATTTTGCTAAATTTGTATGATTTAGCAATATGTACGGCTCCAACATACGTGTATGCATCTGCGGTGGCGGCTCTCTAGGCCATGTCTGCGCGGCCGTACTGGCTTCCCGCAAAGGCGTTTCTGTCAGCATCCTTTCCGGCCATCCGGACAACTGGCAGAGCTGCGTTTCTGCCACCGATCCTGCGGGCAAAGTGTTTTCCGGGCAAATAAATGTTTCTTCCGATCCTGCTGAAGTTGCAACTGGCCAGGACATAATCCTTCTTACGGTTCCCGGATACCTCATCGAGAAGACTCTTGAAAGCATCAGGCCATGGGTTGGCAAGGCTGCTGTTGGTTCCATCGTATCCTCAACAGGCTTCTTCTTCTTTGCCCACCGTATCCTGGGCCCCGAAGCCGCCCTTTTCGGTTTCCAAAGGGTTCCGTACATCGCAAGGGTGAAAAAATACGGCAGCGAGGCCCTTCTTCTGGGCTACAAGGATTCGCTGGTTGCAGCACTTGAGAACATACCCGACCGGGAAGGATTCCGCTCAAAACTGCAGGAGCTGTTCGAAACCAGGGTGAACCTCGCCGGCAGTTATCTGGAGGTATCTCTCAGCAACTCCAATCCCATCCTTCATACCGGCAGGCTCTATACGATGTTCAAGGGCCGCGAGAACGATGTTTTCGACCACAACATCTTTTTTTATAAAGAATGGACGGACGAGGCTTCGCAGAAACTGATAGACATGGACGCGGAGTTCTTCCGTCTCCTCGGCAGACTCGGAATCGGAGGCATCGCTCCCCTGCTGGATTATTACGAAAGCACGGATGCACCCTCGCTCACGCGGAAAATCTCCACCATTCCCGCATTCCAGGCCATCACAAGCCCCATGGTGCAGGTCGAAGGAGGATGGAAGGCGGATTTTGGGAGCCGCTATTTCACGGAGGATTTTCCTTTCGGACTGAGATGGATAAAAGAACTGGCGGAGGAGAACAATGTGCCGACGCCGGTAATAGACGAAGTATATAATTGGGGAATTAACAGAATATGACGTACGAAGCAAAACGAGCCATAGTACTGGCGGCAGGATTCGGTTCCAGGATGGTCCCGGTCACGTTGCAAACGCCCAAACCACTTGTAAAGGTGAAGGGCACCCGCATTATCGATACCCTCCTGGATGCACTCACGGAGGCAGGAATCGATGATATCACCATTGTCCGCGGCTACAAGAAAGAGTGTTTCGATGAACTCCTCGAAAAGTACCCTTTCCTGCAGTTCCGGGACAACGATCTTTATGAAAAGACAAACAGCATTTCCTCTGCAAAAGCGGCCTTGGACCTCATCGAAGGCGGTTGCTACATCTGCGAGGCAGACCTGCTGATCAACAACCCCGACGTGATCCGGAAGTATCACGCATCATCGGACTACCTCTGTTCCTTCGCCCGCCAGACAGACGACTGGTGCCTGTCGGAGAAGAACGGATTCGCCGCCGATTACCGCAAGGGCGGCGAGGAGTGCTTCAATTGCTACGGCATCTCCTTCTGGACCCCGGAAGACTGCGACCAGCTCCGCAACGACATTGAAGAGGTCTGGAACGAGGAAGGCGGCAGGGACGTGTTCTATGAATTCGTTCCCCTCATCCTCCGCAAGGAGAATTATCAAATAAAGCTTCACGAGTGCCAGAAGGGCGATGTCACCGAGATTGACTCGTTCCATGAACTCATCGCTATAGATCCAGCCTACAAGCATTACAAGAATGAAAGTTTATAAAGGTTCCATCCTCTCCGTCAATTCGAAGGACGAGGTTTTCAAGTATCTGATAGAAGACGGCGGCAAGATCGTCTATACAGGCAACGAACTGCCCGCGGAATACGCCGGAGCGGAAACCATAGATCTGGGCACCAAGGCCCTGGCTCCGTCCTTCGTGGACAGCCATATGCACTTCGCATCCTTCGCAATCTTCAATGCGGGCCTGAACGTGATGGACGCCGAGTCCAATGAGCAGATCAGCGCCATGATCGCAGATTTCTACGCCCGCAGCGGCAAGGCCAAGACCCTGATAGCCTTCGGGGCCTCCCCCTATTCGGTTAAGGAGCGCAGGCTGATCAGCCGCGAGGAACTGGACAAGGTCTGCCCGGACAAAGAAATGATGGTAGTTAAGTATGACGGCCATGCCTGCATAGTCAACACCAAGCTGCTCTCTAAGATAGATGCCCAGGTGCGGCCTCTTCGCGGATATCATCCCGACACGGGAGAGATGAACCAGGAGGCGTTCTTCAAGGTATCCGACTACATCACCGGAGCCCTCAGCATAGTGGAACTTTTCACCAACATGCAAAAGGCCGCCGATTTCGTGGCAGCCCGCGGCATAGGCGAAGTGCACACCGTCAGCGGCGTGGGCTTCCCCATGAATCTGGACATCACCACCGAGAAACTCTTCGCAAAATCCCTGAAGAACGGCTTCCAGGTAAGGGTTTTCCCTCAGCCTATGGATGTGAAGGTGGCGAAATCCCGTAAACTCCCCCGCATCGGCGGATGCTTCCAGTGTGCCCTGGACGGATGCTACGGCTCTCAGGATGCCGCGATGAACGAACCCTACACCGACGGCACATCCGGAGTCCTTTACTATAGCGACGAGAAGGTGACTGAGTTTTGCAAGGAAGCCAACCGCGCCGGCCTTCAGATAGAGATGCACGCCATCGGCGACAAAGCCTTCGACCAGGCCACCCACGCCCTTAAGGCTGCTCTGGACGACTTCCCCCGCAAGGATCACCGCCACGGCATCATCCACGACTGCCTCCCCACCGAAGAAGGCATCAGGATATGCCGGGATTATCACATCAGCATGCCCATCCAGAGCGCATTCATCAACTGGAAGCAGGAGCCCGACGAGTATCTGGAGAGTATCATGGGCAAGGAGCGCGTGGCGAGGCTCAACCCTGTCAAGACTTTCTACGACAACGCAATACTGGTTTCCCTCGGTTCAGACGCCCCCTGCACTACCCCGGATCCCATAGTGTGGATAGACAGATGCGTCAACAACCCCAACAAGGAGCAGCGGGTATCTGTGCAGACTGCCATCCGCATGGCCACTCGCAACGGCTATGCCACCACTTTCGATGATGATCTCCGAGGCACCCTGGAAAAGGGCAAGATTGCCGATATGATCATCCTCAGCGCCAATCCCTATGAGATTCCCGCCGAGGAAATCAAGGACCTGAAAGTGGAGCAGCTCATCCTCAAGGGAGAGCCCTACCGAAGCGCCCGGGAAGGCATCGCAAAGGCTGCCATCCGAGGCCTCTTCTCCAAAAACAGATTCTAGGGGATGACGAAGGTACGCCACGCAGTCATACTCGCCGCCGGAGCAGCAACCCGCTTCGTTCCGCTGTCGCTTGAGCAGCCCAAAGGCCTTTTCGAAGTGAACGGCCAGCGCCTGATAGACAGGCAGATAGAGCAGCTCCTGGAGGCCGGCGTGCCGGACATCACCGTGGTGCTCGGCTACAAGAAGGAAATGTTCTCCTACCTCAGCGTAAAGTACGGCGTGCGCCTGGTCGACAACCCCCGATACAACGTCAGCAACAATATCGACAGCCTGCTCTGCGCCGCTCCCTGGCTGGAGGATGCCTACATCTGCTCCTGCGACGATTACTTCCCGGTCAATCCTTTCCAGAAGGAGGAAGAGCACTCGTTCTACGCCGGAGAAGAGGTAGATTACGCCTCCAAGGAGATGTTCGTAAGCATCGACCGCAGCGGTCGCATCACCAGGATGGAGAAAGGCCGCCAGAAAGGGCTCATCCTCCTCGGGCACTCCTTCTGGACTGCGGAATTCGCCCGCAAGTTCATACTCATCGCCCAGGCGGACAAGGACGGCAAGTACAGCCAGTCCTACTGGGAATGGCTGGTGCGGGATTATCTCAAGGTCCTGCCCCCCTTCTACTTCAAAGCCTACCCCAAGGGCACGATCTACGAATTCGACTTCTTCGAGGAACTTCGCCGCTTCGACAGTGGATACAGGGCGCACGCCCGCAGCCGCATCATCGACAATATCAAAACTGTCTTCAACTGCAGCGACGGTGACGTGACCAACTTCCGCAAGATCAGCGAAGGCCTCACCAACACCTCCTTCATCTTCAGCGTCGGAGGGAAGGACTACATCTACCGCCATCCCGGGGACGGCACCGGCGAGATCATCGACCGCGGCCACGAACGCAGCTGCCTGGAAAAGGCCAGGGAACTGGGCATAGACCCCACCTATATCTTTATGAATGTGGATGAGGGGTGGAAGATCAGTTCCTACGTGCCTGCCTTCCGCGAGCCCGACTACGCCTCCGAGGAGGATTCAGCCAAGGTTCTGGAAGTGCTGAGGGCTCTCCACTCCTCCCCCGTCAGCCTGCCATGGGGCCTCCGCCCCTGGGAGGATTCGCTGGAGATAGAAAAGCTCCTGGAATCCAAGTCCCCCGGCTGCTTCGCCCCGTACCTGGAACTGAAGGAGCGCATCGGCAGCCTTTATGCAAAAACCGTAGATGACGGGGTAAAGCCTTGTTTCTGCCACGGCGACACCTACAAGCACAATTGGATGATCCTGCCGGATGGCGGAGTCATTCTGATCGACTGGGAATATTCCGGCTGTTCCGACCCCGGAATCGATGTCGGATACTACATCGTGGATGCGATGTACGACCGCACCCAGGCCCGCGGTTTCATCCGTGAATATCTCCAGGAAAACTGGACACCCGCTCTGGAAGAGCACTACCTCATATACACCGCGCTGATAGCCTGGTACTGGTTCGTCTGGGCACTGTACCGCGAGGCTTGCGGCGCATCCATGGGAGAAAGCCTCAACAACTGGCTGGAAATGGCTAAATACTACTCGAAATGACACTGAAAGACTTCTGGCACAAGATTTACACCAAGCCCCGCCGCCTGCGCAAGATCAGGCGCTACGGTATTCCTATGATCGAGGCCTTCGACAGGGCCCTCACCTCTGCAGGCATCCCCTTCAGCCCCGTCTACGGGACCTTGCTCGGGGCTATCCGCGAAAAGGGGTTCATCAAGCACGATGACGACGTGGATATGGGAGTGTGGACGGACCGCCTCCCCGGAGGCCTTGAAGCCCTGCATGACGCCTTGAAAAAAGAAGGATTCACTCTCAGGCGCACCCTGCTGGTAGACAACGGGGATTTCGCCCGCGAAGAGACCTGGAAGTGGCATCACGTCAGCGTGGACATCTTCTTCTTCGACCGTGTGGACGGCGACACCTGCCGCGGCTATATGTTCTATCCTTTCCGGGATTGCAAGCGCTTCAGCGAGTCCGTGAAGAAGCATGGAGGGCTGAGGGTGGTGGAATTCGACGTCCCCTTTTCCAGCGAAACCGAACGCCTGCCCTTCGAGAACATACTGCTGCCGGTCACGAAGACCGCCGAAGGCTTCGTGGTGGCCCGCTACGGACTGGACTGGAGAGTGCCTGATCCCACATTCGTCTATCCGCGCCCGGGCGTTTCCGGCAACAGGGACAGGGACGACAAGATCTGCAGAATAGCATAATCCATGACCAAAGTAATCACATACGGGACTTTCGATCTGTTCCACGAAGGCCACTACAATCTGCTGAAAAAGGCCAAAGCGCTGGGTGACTGGCTGATAGTCGGCGTTACGACCGACAGTTTCGACCTCCAGCGCGGCAAGCTGAACACTTGCAACAACGTGATGGAACGCATCGAAGCCGTCAAGGCCACCGGCTTGGCCGACCAGATAATAATAGAGGAATACCGTGGGCAGAAGATCGACGACATCCACCGCTACGGCGTAGACATCTTCGCCATCGGCTCAGATTGGACTGGCTACTTCGACTATCTCAAGGAGTTCTGCCAGGTGGTATATCTCCCCCGCACGGAAGGCATCTCCAGCACCCAGCTGCGCGACGAGCGCCCCACCGTCGAGATCGGCATCATAGGCACCGGCAGCATAGCCCGCCGCTTCGTAAAAGAAGCCGGTTTCGTGGCCAGCAACTCTGTCACGACTGCCTACAACCCCGACAAGAAAGAATGCCAGGCCTTCTGCGAGGAATTCGGCCTGAAACCCTCCGCCAGCAGCAAAGCCCTCTTCGGCAAGTGCAACGCGGTCTATATCGCCTCCCCCCACTACACCCACTACGAATACGCCAAGGCAGCCCTGGAAGCCGGCAAGCACGTGCTCTGCGAGACGCCCCTGGTGCTGAAGGAAGCTGAAGCGAAAGAGCTTTTCAAGATAGCGAAAGACAAGGGGCTGGTTCTGATGATGGCCCACAAGACGGCCTACTGCCCGGCATTCGGGCATCTGGTCACCCTGCTCCAGTCCGGAGCTATCGGGGAGATAGTGGACATTAAGGCAGCCACCACCACCCTCACGGACGGGAAGGATGCCAAGATGGACAGTGCCCGCTTCGGTGGCAGCATGAACGAGAACGGATGCTTCCCGCTGCTCCCCATCTTCCGCCTGCTAGGCACCGACTACAAGAAATGCTACTTCGTATCCAAATACAAGGACGGCGTGGACATCTTCACCAAGGGCATCATCTTCACCGACAGCGCCTCCGCCACCTTCGAGGTTGGCCTTGGCGCCAAGACCGAGGGCAGCCTTGTGGTCTCCGGCACCAAGGGATACGCCTATGTGCCCGCTCCCTGGTGGAAGACCTCCTACTTCGAGCTCCGCTACGAAGACCAGAACCAGAACAAGAAATATTTCTATCCCTTCGACGGCGAAGGCCTGCGCTACGAGATCAAGGAATTCGTTTCCGCCATCCTCGCCAACGGCTACTTCTATTCCAAACTGCCTGTGGGAGAGATTCTTGCGATGAGCAGGATACAGGAAGAATTCTTAAACGGAAAGAAAGTCAGAATACTCAAATGATGCATTCCTACGCATTCCCTGGCGACCTCGCCCCCGAGATTGCCGCAATAGGCTCCGAGCCTATACCCTACATGAGGACCCAGGAATTCTCGGACATAGTCCTGGAATCCGAAAAGATACTTCTGAAGCTGATCCATTGCACCGGCGGCCGCACCATCATCTACACCGGTTCCGGCACAGGGGCGATGAGCGCGATCGTGGAGAACTACGCAAGCACCTTCAATAAAGCCTTCGTCATCGACGGCGGTTCTTTCGGCCATCGCTGGGCAAGCCTCTGCGAGTATTACGGAGTGCCCTTCGTCCACTTCCAGGTGCCTTTCGCAAAGGATATCGACTACGAAGCCCTGGAAGCCAGCATCGCTGCGGAGAAACCGGGCGTGCTGCTCTGCCAGCACGATGAAACATCTTCCGGAGTGCTTTTCGACGTCAAGCGCATCGGCGCAATCTGCAAGGCGCACGGCGTATCCTTTGTGCTGGATGTAATCAGCAGCTTCCTCGCGGAACCATTCAACATGGACGAGGTAGGCGCAGACATCTGCGTAACATCCACCCAGAAGGGCCTCAACGTGCCTCCCGGCCTCTCAGTGCTCTTCTTCAGCAAGGCCCTGGAAGGATATAAGTTCGCCCACAGAGGATATTACTGGGATTTTGAGGATAACTTCTCGAATCTGAAGCGCGGGCAGACTCCCTTCAGCCCTGCCACCATCATCTTCCTCCAGCTGCACGCCCGCCTGAAGGAACTGGAAGCGCAGGGAGGAGAAGCAGCGAATATCGCCGCAGTTCGCCACAGAGCCGAGGTTTTCCGCGCCGAGGCGCGCAAATACGGCTGGGCCATGCCCACCGAATCCCCCACCTATGCCATAACCGCCATCCAGACCAAGGACGGCCCGGAACGCAAAGTGTTCCGCGGGTTGATAGAGAAGTATCAGACCTTCATCATGCCGGGAGGCATACCCGGATTCTACCGCATCTCCCACATGGGGCT
Source organism: Bacteroidales bacterium (assembly GCA_017527415.1). Lineage (GTDB taxonomy): Bacteria > Bacteroidota > Bacteroidia > Bacteroidales > UBA932 > Cryptobacteroides. The sequence continues at coordinate 23,808 of JAFXQA010000007.1, forward strand.
GCAGACCGATGAAGAGCTCCGCGAGCTTGCCGCCCGCATCAAGGAGTTCGAAGCGGAACTATAACCAGTAAATGTTTTCGAACTTATACATGTCTGTCTTCCTCATTTCAACAGGAGGAAGCTCCATGTATGAATCCCCGAACAATGCGCGCAGGATGGTGTCGTATGCGGCGGGAGCCGGGAAGAACCCATCTTCGAAAGGGATATCCACGTATTCGTCAAACAGGGAGACGTCAAAATAATACTTCGGAGCATCCGGGCAGGACAGGGACCCGAAATGAGAAGTCTTTGCAGATGTGGCCAGACGAAGGGTTTCAACCATATCAAGGGCCATGTCGGAGGGATTCATCTTTTTGAACATGGAGACTGAGAGCTTCCTTAAAGTCAATCTCAGGCGCTGTTTAAGCGTTAGGCCCCTGCAGTATCCGGCATTGTAACGGCGTGCTTTGCGGAGGATATAGAGCTGAAGATTCATAGCCCTGTAAAGATGCATGTACATCCGGTGATCGTCCGGCACATAGTCCATCGGGAAAATATCTATCCAGACCCCTGAGGAGATCTTCTGTGAATGCCAGGGCTGAAGACCGGACAGAAGGGTTTTCCGTGTTTCCACCACACGGCCAAAGGTGATATAACAGTCCTCGCAGCTCTCCCTGTCTATAAAACTGTATGTATCAGACACATACTCCTTACGGAACCTGTCGTAATCTTCTCGGGGCATGACCAGGTCGATATCATCATCCCATGGGATAAAACCCTTATGCCGGACCGCGCCAAGCAGTGACCCGAATGCGAGGGAATAACGGATACCCCGTGGCCTGCAAAAAGAATCGATATCTTTCAGTATCTCCAGAGAGCACGCATGAAGTTCCGACAGTGAAAGTGCTTTCATATTTAAATTATTGGTTAAAAACGTGCGAAGTTAACAAAAAATACTCTAATTTCGCATGATATGAAAGACTTGAGAATAGAGTACCTGGATTTTACGGACGAGAGAGTGGCTTCTGCGTGGAAATCGATGGAAACAGAAGGGATGAGCCCCTTCCTGTACTACGATTATCTGCATTACGTCTATACCGACACTGTCAAGAGCTGCAAATATTTTCCAAAGGTGGCGTGCATCTTAAGCGCAGATGAGACAGTAATGCTCGTAGCGCTGAAGAAAAGCCTTGATCTCAGGTACTGGAAGATGCTTGGAGACATTCAGGGCTGTGACCGCACGGATGCAATGTGGAAGCCGTCCCTCACCACAGCCGAAAGAGTCGAGACAGCAAGGTTTTTCCTTGATTCCATCAGAAAAAGGTTCAAGTTGAACCGGATTCAAAGCGATTCCCCGTTGCTTTCCTGCATGCCTGAGGACCGCATAATACATAAGAAAGAAAGGCTTAATGTAAGAATAGCTGTCCCGGACGATTCAGACGCGCTTCTCAAGAACCTGGGCCACTCGGTCCGGCAGAATATACGCACCGCTTATAATCGTATGAAGCGGGACGGTATCGAATTCAAACTGGAAGTATATGATGCGGACAGGCCCATCAGCGATGCCATATGGAAAGAACTGATGGATCTGTATTTCGAAAGACTCTTCTCCAGATATAAAAGGAAGAAAGCGCGTTTCCTGCTTGGCAGACTTATTCAGAAGCACCTGTATTACAATCTGAAGCACGATACACACTCCCTTCACTACCTGCCGAATTCCATGCACGCGGTGTTGTATTTCGGCGACAGGATGGCCGCCTTCATGAGCGGGCTGAAGACCCGCGACGGCAAAGTCGTATCCGTGCCCCGTCTCGCCATTGATTCTTCCTTCGGGTTTTATTCTCCGGGATACATCCTCATTACCGAAGTGATCAAGTATATTTCAGCCCATCCCGTACTTTGCGAACTAGATCTCAGCAGAGGTGAAGAAAAATATAAAACCGACATGGGAGGACAGTTGTATTCCACTTTTAATTACGACCTTAAGAAGGGCAAACGGCCATGATGACACTCCTTTCCATAGATGAAATCCATTCCGTCCTTCTGGACATCCTGACCGATGTAGATTCCTTCTGCAGGAAGAACGGCATACGCTACTCGCTGGCCTTCGGCACCCTGCTCGGGGCCGTCCGGCACGGGGGATTCATCCCCTGGGACGATGATGTGGACATCATAATGCCACGGCCCGATTTCGAGCGCTTCGTGGCAAGCTATCCCCGACGGGACCATCCCTATCATCTGCTGTACAATACCCAGGGGAAGGAAGAATACTACATGGGGGGATTCGCCAAGGTGCACGATCCGTCCACCGACAAGTTCGTGGAAAACCACAGCACACGACTGCATTACGGGGTGAGCCTGGACGTGTTCCCCCTGGATGCCGTGCCCGACGACGAAGCTGCAAGGCATCGCTTCATGCACGAGATAATCCACTGTCACAGAAGGCTTTACTACCGCCAGCGCAAATTCGGGCACGGGTCTCCGCTGCTGATGCTGGAGGCCTACTCCCACAGCACTCAGTGGTGGTTCGACCGCTGCGTGCGCATTGCCACCAGCCAGCCCTATGACAAGTGCTCTTGCATAGCTCACATCCTGGGCAGCGCCACCTATGAATCCGTGCACCGCAAGGAACTCTTCGACGACCTGGCGGACATCCTCTTCGAAGGCCGCCCCATGCTGGCAGTGCGCGACACCGCCGCCTATCTCACCCAGGTATTTGGCCCCGACTACATGACTCCTCCGCCGGAAAAAGACCGCACAGGCCACGGGGACCCGGTCTATCGGGTGTAGGACAGTTTGATCCTAAGAAACAACCTTTTCAGCGTGAGCGGCAGGGCCAGAAATGCATCCCTGATTTCCGGTACGCTTTGCCTGTCATACTTTAGGAATTCGGTCATGCAGTAGTCCAGGACGGGTCCTTTCAGCCACTTCAGCTCTTCGTCGCAATCCGTAAATCCATTGTAGAACCTGTACAAGGCCAGGAAGTTCCTGGCAGAGGCCGTATGGCGCTTGGCGCGGTTCTGACGGGTCATGGCATCCGGATTATCGCGCCTGTAATGATAGGGTGCGATGGGTGTCAGCACCGCCTTCTTCGCATAGGACAGTATCTGGGTGGACAGGATCATATCCTCATGCATGCTGAGGGTAGGATAGAACAACTTGTCGGTATAGAGGCTGCGGCGAATGAACTTGCTGACGAGATAACCATGGGCGGTACGCTTCATTATGGCCTTCCCGAAGTCCACCGGCCTGGCAAATACGGGATCCTTGGCGATGTGCACCCTGATGACGTCATTCTCCTTGCATACATAATGGTATACTATGTCTGCCCCCGTCTCCTCAGCCTTGCGGACCAGGCGCTCCACCATGTCGGTTTCCACCCAGTCGTCCGAGTCGACATGCATCACGAAGTCTCCGGTTGCCTCCTTCAGGCCGCTAAGCCTGGCCTGAGGCAGGCCTCCGTTCTCTTTATTGATAATGACTATGCGGTCTTTAAGATGCGCAAAACGGCTGTCTATCAGGGCCTCGAGCAACTCAATCGAACGGTCGGGAGTGCCGTCGTTCACGAAGATGAACTGTATGTCGGGCCAGGTCTGGGATAAGACCGACTCCGCGCACTTTTCGATGTAGCGCTCCACTCCGTAAATGGGAACAATGATACTTACTTTCATAGCTCGAAACGGGATTTCTCAGGAAGTGCATCCTCGAATGCAGCCAGCAGTTTCTCCCTGCAGGAGAGGAACTTGTCGTTGTCCATGTGAACGTCGTTGATGCAGGCAAGTTTAGTGGACGGCCTGCGGATGAATTCGCAGATACTGTCGATGGAATGTGCAGCCAGGCTGAAGTGCTTGTTGGAGATGCGCTCGCCTATCAGCTTCCCGCTGTAATACATGTAATCCAGGAAGAGATACTGGTTGGGATTGTCGGGCGTACGGGTGCGGGATGCACGTGCCATTATCTCATCCTCCACAGCAGCGGAAACGGCCTTGCAGCTGCTCAGGAGCATGGGTGAGCAGATGTGCTGAGGGCGGACGAAGCAAAGTTTGCCTCGGCGTCCCAGGGCCTTCAGGGCCAGATCCGACGACACTTTGCACTGTTTCTTGTACAAGCTTCCACAGAAGATATGACGCGACATGCCGATGACTCCCTTCCCATCCCGGAAGAAATCACGTTCCTCGCAGGGTGCCACAGGATACATGTCATCGTTGAAGTAAATGAACTCTTCGGTCAGGCCCTGAATGCGTGGCAGGAATGTCTCGATGGTGCAGCTGTTGAACACAGGAAGGATATCCGCGGGGATGATGTCCTTGTGCAGCACCACGTTCACCGTCTCCCTGTTCACCCAGTCCGGCACCTGGCTTTCGCGGGCTACCACAAGGTGTATGCGGTCGATGAAGGGCATGAACCTGTCCATGCCGCGGAACTGGTACCTGAGCGTTCCCCAGTCGCGGAAACGCTTGTCCAGAATCTTCTTTCCGACAGTGCTCTCGTAATCCTTCTGCCACAACGGGTCCAGTCCGTCCACGTAGGTAACGATTGCGTCCATATTATCTTGTCTTTAAATAATCCATCAACAACTCGGGATCATCCGTCTGGAAGGCCCCTGCACCTGCATTGTCTATAAGCCACCCGAAACCCCCAGCAGGATCCTTTTCCGAAAGGGCATCATCGTGTCCTCCGCAAAGCGAAGGCCATAATGTATTGTACCATAGCCTTTTGCTTCCCTTCAACCTGGCAAGAGCAATCTGTAACACCGGGTTGGTGTCCGATGAGAAAGTCAGTTCGAACACAGGCGGGTCTAGGCTCTGGACGTATCCTTCAATTTTCGCGGCCGCCCCGCTCTGGTTAAGGTTGATTATCGGCATGAATATCACCCGTTCCCTGTAGGACCCCAGTATGGGAATCACCTTATGGGCGTTGCGGCTGTTCTTAATTATTATCTGCTCCACGGTTCCTGTGCGCTCCGCGACTTCCATAACTTGGTCGAAATACCGGAAAGCCTTGTCGAGATTCAGCAGTACCCTGCCTTTTGCAGCCAGTAGCGCTTCCTCAAGCGTAGGAGCGCCCTTGGGGCGGAAGATGACAGGGTTGTGGTTGAGTATCAGCTGACCTCCTATGGTGCGCTGGACATCTATTTCAACTATGTCTACACCCATCTCGATGGCCTTTTCTATAGATTCGATGGAGTTCTCCGGCGCCACACGCCATGCTCCCCTATGGGCCGCCACGAACACAGTCTTGTCTGAGGGATCGAGCAGCTTCGCTCGGAGAATCTCAGCACGCGTCTGCCCCAGGCAGGACAGAGCTGCCACGCAGAAAAGTGTTATGAACAGCGCGCGTTTCATCGTCTAAGATATTGTGCTGTAAAGGTTTGCGCGGAAGATATCATCTGCTCCGGAGTGCCCGCGAACACCACCTCTCCTCCCCTGTCACCGGCGTCCGGGCCGAGGTCTATCAGCCAGTCGGCGCTGCGGATAACATCCGGATTATGCTCCACCACCACAAGGCTGTGGCCGGCGTCCAGCAGGGCGTCGAAGGCCTTCAGCAGCTTCTCCACGTCGTAGAAGTGCAGGCCGGTGGTAGGCTCGTCGAAGATGAACATTATCTTCTCTTTCTTGCGGTTTTCGTTGCTGATGGAAAGGAAGTATGCGAGCTTGATGCGCTGGCTTTCGCCTCCGGAGAGGGTGCTGCTGCTCTGCCCGAGTTTGAGGTACCCCAGGCCAACGTCCACCAGCGGCTGGAGTTTGCGGGCGATGTTCTGGGCTGCGTCCTCTTTGCCTTCGCGGAAGAAGGCGATGGCGTCGTCTATGCTGAGGTTAAGTATGTCGTCGATATTCTTCTCGCGGTAGCGGACCTCCAGGATGTCCTGCTTGAAGCGTTTTCCACCGCACTGCTCGCAGACCATGGTCACGTCCGACATGAATTGCATGGGGATGGTGACGACGCCTTCGCCCTGGCATTCTGGGCAGCGGCCGCCTTCCTGGTTGAATGAGAAGTAAGACGGGCCGTAGCCGTTGATTTTGGCGTATTGCTGGTCGGAGAGGAGTTTGCGGATTTCGTCGTAGACCTTGAGGTAGGTGACGGGATTGCTCCGGGTGCTCCTGCCTATGGGGTTCTGGTCTACATATTCCACGCGGGTGATTCGGTCCAGATTGCCTCCGAGGGCCCTGTGGGTGCCGGGGAGGTCGCCTGCGTCGTTCAAGCGGCGGTACAGTGCCGGGTAAAGGATGTCGCCTACAAGGCTGGATTTTCCCGATCCGCTAACGCCGGTGACTACGGTCAGCACTCTCAGCGGGAATTCTACGGTGATGTCCTTGAGGTTATGCTCCATGGCGCCTTCTACGCGTATAGCATAGTTCCAACTGCGTTTTGCTCGCTGGTATCGAGGGCGGCCGGCTAAATACTGAAGAGTTAGCGAGTTGGTGGGAATGGCGGCCTCCTCGTCGGTGGAGTCTTGCGGCCGGAGACCGGTGCGCTCGTTGGCGAGCATTTTTTCTGCGAGACAACGAGTGACGCCGGCGCAGGCCCCCAAAGTACCCTTGAAGACCACTTCGCCGCCATTCACGCCAGCGAGCGGCCCCATGTCGATGAGGAGGTCGGCGGCGCGGATGATGTCTTCGTCGTGTTCGACGACCAGGACGGTGTTGCCGAGGTCCCGGAGGCGGCGGAGGACGCCGATGAGGCGTTCGGTGTCGCGGGAGTGGAGGCCGATGGAAGGTTCATCAAGAATATACAGGGATCCTACCAGGGAGCTTCCGAGGGCGGTCACCAGATTCACCCTCTGGCTTTCGCCGCCGGACAGGGTGTTCATCGTCCGGTTCAGTGTCAGATACCCAAGGCCCACGTCCTCGATGCATTCGAGGCGGGAGATGATCTCCTTAATAGGCTCCGCTACTGTGGCTAACTCAGTTTCAGAAAGTTGGATGTTCCGGAAGAAATCTAGCGCTTCTTCCGTCGTCATCGCGAGGATTTCGGCGATGTTCCGGCCGGCAACCTTCACGTATAGGGCCTCTTTGCGGAGACGGCTGCCGTGGCATTCAGTGCAGTTGGTGCGTCCGCTGAAGCGGTTCTCCATGAACTTGTACTGTATCTTATAGCGTTGGGTATGCACCCAGTCGAAGAATTCATTGATGCCGACTATGCTTTCCTCATCCCCTTCTATGCTATGGCCGTTCCAGATCACATCCTTCTCGGCTTCGCTCAGATTGCAGTAGGGTTCGAAGGGGCGGATCTTATATCGGGGCGCCACGTGCACCAGGTGCTGGGTGAACCAGCTCATCTTGTCTCCACGCCAGCATGCGATTGCTCCGTCGTAAATGCTTTTAGTCTTGTCGGGGATCACCAGGTCTTCGCTGATGCCGATAATCTTTCCGAGGCCGCCGCAGACAGAGCAGGCTCCTAATGGGGAGTTGAAACTGAAGAGGTAGTCGTCGGGTTCGCGAAAGGTGATGCCGTCTAGTTCGAAGCGGTTGCAGAAGTTCCGCACTTGGCCTGCGCCGGCGTCACTCGTTGTCTCGCCAGAAAAAGGCTCGCCAACGAGCGCGCCGGTCTCCGGCTGTATGTTTCCACCTTCCGCAACCAATCGGATATCCCCGCCGCCGCGGGAGAAGGCATCGGAGATGGAACTGAGGAGGCGGGTGCGGAGGTCCTTATCCTCTTTGTAATCAGCGGGATCAGCGACCTTGAGACGGTCGGTCAGCAGCCATGCGTCAGAGGGGTAATTGCCGTCGAGCTGGAGAATGTCATCTATCTGCATCACGCCGCCTTCGACGTAGAGGCGGGAGTATCCATCCTCCTTCAGTCCCAGCATCAACTCCACCTTGTCGTCCCGCTCGTCCCACTTGAGGTTCGCGAGGATGTAGAGGGTGCCTGGGGTGGTCTCCTCCAGCCAGTGCATCACGTCCGCCGGGCTGTCCTTGTGCACTTCGCGGCCGCTGACCGGAGAATACGTGCGTCCGATGCGGGCAAAGATCAGGCGGAGGAAGTCATATATCTCGGTGGTAGTTGCGACGGTGGAACGCGGATTCTTGACGTTGACTTTCTGCTCTATGGCGATTGCCGGAGGGATGCCGTCGATAAGGTCGACATCGGGCTTGCTCATCCTGCCAAGGAACTGCCTGGCATAAGAAGATACACTCTCGGCGAAGCGTCTCTGGCCTTCTGCATAAAGGGTATCGAACGCCAGGCTGGACTTTCCGCTGCCGGAAATGCCGGTTACCACCACGAACTTTCCGCGCGGTATTTCCAGGTCGATGTTCTTAAGGTTATTGACCCTCGCCCCTTTTATGATGATCGAGTCACTCAAAGTTTACAAAAATAGGAATTTTCTTCCGAAAAAATTTGCAGAAACTGAAATTATCCCTATCTTTGCATCCGCGTTTCGGCGCAACCAGCACCCGGTGCGGTAGTTCAGCTGGTTAGAATGCCGGCCTGTCACGCCGGAGGTCGAGGGTTCGAGTCCCTTCCGCACCGCAAA
>JAFXQA010000012.1 GCA_017527415.1 Bacteroidales bacterium
GGTCGACCACTTCGGCCAGCAGACCAGCACCAAGGGTGAACTCCGCTTCAGCATTATCGCAACTTATACCGGTCCCCGAGTGGTCATTCCCGATATGTCCACCATCGTGGTTCCCATCAAGACCTACGGTCCCAAGCAGTTTGCTGCCGACAAGGTGTTCATGGGCGGTACCGCCGTGGGAGATCAGATCGAGATGTCGGCAAGCGCCAATAACTCCAGCCTGTTCGTGTATAACGGCAACCTGAAGGCCGGTAAGCTCAACTTCCCCGTCATCTTAGGCGACGAGAACAACGTGATCGTGCCCGCCGGCGGTGCCGATGTGGCCGTCACCGGCGAAGCACAGCCTGCAAAGGCGGTCGACAAGAGTGAAGAGTGCTTCTGGACCATCGCCAATGCTGACAGCTATCGCGTAAGCCTCAACTTCACCACCCAGACCGTAACCGTTATCCCTACCTCTCAGATTTTCGAGGTCGATTCCCTCTTCCTGGCGGGCAGCGCCATTGCGGCTGAGACCAAGATCGAGCCCACTTTGGAGAATCCTGAAGTGTATGCATGGCGCGGTGAACTCGCTGCAGGCAAACTCTACATCCCAGTGTCCTTCAACGAAGCAAAGAACTTGTCCATCGTTCCTGCAGGAGACAGCCATGAGATTGCAGACGGCACCGCCGTCGCATTCGGCCAAGCTCTCACTACCCAGACCGGTGCCAAGTATTGGGAGATCGCGACCGCAGGCATATACCGTATAGTGGTGGATACCGATGCCAAGACCATCAAGATATACTCGCCCGCGACCGATCCCAAGAACAAGCAGGTAAGCTTCAACAACACCGTAGACAAGATCAATCCCTACACCATGGAGGTTACCGAGCTCTGGATGTGGGGTGGATTCAACGCAGCGGACAAGGACTCCGACCTCAAGGCGGGTTTCCAGCGTAAGTACACTCTCAAGCAGAGCCTTGCAAATCCCGCCGTGTTCGTTTACAAGGGTGATGCCCTGCCTCGCAAGAGCGGGAACTACAACTCCAAGAACTCTGTCACCGGCGCAACCTCCGGTGCCGCCTGGCTCACCTTCCTCGTGACCAGTCTCGAGAACAACGTCTATGCCTTCGGTTCCACCGCGGACGCCAAGCGTAACGACCACACCGGCACCGTAGAACCCGCCCTCGGCGAAACCGTAGACGGAATCGGCGGCCAGGGAGACCACCGTTACTCCTACTTCGTGATCCCTGAAGGTGCGAACTTCGTGATCGTAGACCTTTCCGAGATGTCCGATGAGGTCAGCCCCGCGAACAATACTGCAGTCAATGCGAAAGTTACATTTGATAAACGATAACCAAACCATGAAAAAAGTAAGTTACATGCCTCCTTGCACCGAGGTCATAAAGGTGCAGCACGGCGGAATGATCTGCCAAAGCGTTGAACTCAACGCTGCTCTTTGGGAAGAAGATATTACGACAGTCGATGTAGCAGGATTAGATTTTTAGTGCCATGAAAAAGATTGTATTCGTTTTCGCAGCTATGCTCGCCATTGCAGCATCCTGCACCAAAGAAGAAACTCAGATTAACAATGAATACGACGGGATCGCCCCTGTGTTTACTGCAAGTGTCGGCGCTACCAAAGCAGAACTGATTGGCACCAAGGTCAATTGGGTTGCCAGCGACCATATCGCGGTATGGAATGGAACAGTTGCCGCTGATTATTCCACCACCGGTTCCGGCGCCACCGCCGACTTCACCACCACGGACGATACCTTTACCTCCGCAGCGAATTATGTCGCCTTGTATCCTTATGATGGCAGCGCCTCTTTCACCTCCGGAAGCATCACTACCGTACTGCCTGCAGCCCAGACCGCTACCGCAGCAGGATTCGATCCCGCGGCCAACATCGCAGTTGCAAGTTCCTCTACCACATCGCTCTCTTTCCACACTGCTGTGGCATATGTGAAGTTCACCGTTCCTTCCGGAATGGACGACCTCACCAGCGTCAGTTTCAAGGGTAATAACAGCGAGAATGTCGCAGGCGCCTGCTCGGTCAATACCAGCACCTATGCTCTTACCGCCACCGGCAGCGAAACCGCCACTCTGAGCGGCACGTTTACCGAAGGCTCCACTTACTACCTTGCAGTAGCTCCCCAGGCTTACAGTGCCGGCTACACCGTGACCATCACCCGCACCGGCGGCACTTACGAGATGGTCTCCAAAGCCACTAGCATCACCTTCGAGCGCTCCGCCGCCCGCGATATCGGTAATCTGTGGGATGGAACTATCCTCCTTGAAGGTAGCGCAATCGCATCTGCTACTCCGATGACCGTTATTACCGGAACCACACAGCACGATCTGGTATATTCCTTCCGTGGAGCCTTAAGTACTGGCAAACTTAACGTTCGTAAGGAGTATAGCAGTACGGCTATTCATAGCAATATTGACATCCCTTCCGATGGTAATTATCATATCCTTTACAACGCAACCACCGGTCGATTCAGGGTTTATTCGCAAGATATTCTTGTTGATTTTGCAAATACGGATGCCCCTAGCGTAACGGGAACAACGAGTGCTCCTTGGAATATGATAACTGCCGTAAACTCAACGACGGATGTAAATGATTTTAATGGAAATAGCACAGGATTACAGGTTATAGTTGGCGCATTCCCGAGTATTTATAAAGGAACTGGAGGTGGTGATTCTTCTGGCCCGACCATTTACATTGATGATGATGAACTTGTACGAGGTGCATGGTACGATGGCCTGGAGTTAGATATAACAAGTCAATCCAGTGACAGTGATCCTTATTCAGTCTCTATAAATGGTCTTGATAATGCTGGCCATTATGATATCAGGGTTGTGTCTATGAGGTTTAACGCAACGGCGAGTGCTCGCAGAAACAAATATCGTGTAGTTGGAAACAGCACTTCAGATTATACGGCGGTTTACCAGGGGTATGGTAGAGGTTCATGGGCTGGATATACTGCCTATGATTTTAGAAGCAATAATATTGTTGATTTTGACAATATTCAGCCGAATGCGTCTGGTATCATTGATATTCAGGTAGTTGCCATGAATGTGTCAGGAAGAACCAGTATTCATTTCAACTGCTTCCGAATCTCCAAAGTCGTTTACTCTCAGAACTAATCAGATTCTACAAAATTCGTATCTTTGAAAAGGCCTAAGTGTTCCCGGTGTCCCGAAATCCGGGGGACCGGGAACAAAAAAGGCCAAAAATGCGCCCGGTGTCCATATAAACGGGACAGCGGGAACATTTAGGGAAACCGGATGCACGGACCCCCCCCCCCAAATAACCGAGCAAATCAATCAGAATATGAGAAAAGCATTCAGAATAGTCGTACTTGCAATGGCCGTCATGGCGATGGCGGCCTGCGGAGGCAAGGAGACTGGCGGTGGCGGCGGGGACAATCCCAAGACGCCCGAGAACACTGCGGTCAGCATTGCGCCCGACCGCACTACAATGTACCGAAACCCATTCAACGGCTGGGTAATCTATTCCGGCCTTGGAGACGGTCTTGCCGACAACTTCTGGGAAATCTACGACAACTTCCCGTCAAAGGTCGGCAACATTAGGGTTTCGGACTATGCCAACACCCTGCTGATCCGTTCGTATTGGAGCCAGGCTGAGCCCGAGGAGGGTCTTTACTTCTGGGATACCGCCTGCAACACCAAGCCCGCACAGCGTTTCCGCATGCTTCGCGAAGGCGCCCGCCAGCGCGGCCTGAAGCTGATATTCCAGCTTCGTGCCGACAGCCGGGATCTCCACGTGAACGCCTGCCCGGACTACGTGAAGACAAAGGGTGCCAAGGGCTTCGAGTCTACCACGGGATCCACCAAAGTATGGACCCCGTACCCCGACGACCCCATCTTCCAGCAGTGCTACGAGAAGTTCCTGCGTGCCTTCGCCAAGGAGTTCAACAATCCGGACGAACTGGACTGGATGGGCTCCTGGGGCATTGGCAAGTGGGGAGAATACCACACCTGCATCTATTCGACCGGTGACGAGAAACCCCGCGAACCCGTGTTCGATTACTTTACGGACCTCTTCCTGGAGATATTCGACAAGGTGCCCATCTGCATCAACTTCCATAAAGCCATAGGCACCGGCAGCGGCGACAAAACCGACCCCGACAGCCAGCGACTGGTGCAGAAAGGCATCGACAAGGGCCTCTGCCTCACCAGCGGAGCCTTCGGCATGCACGGCTACTACGGCACCTGGGAGAAGAACTTCATCCACAGCCAGAAATGGAAGGTCCCCATCCACGCCGAAGGCGGATGGGTGAGGGCCTCCCACACGCTGGCGGCCATCAACAACGACGGTTACGCAGACTGGGCGGAAGTGCGCCGCGGAGAGTTCGATGATGCCCGTGACGGCTGTGTGAACACCATGGACTTCCGCTACAACTCCAATGTGGCGATGAGTGAAACCTGGTCCTGGTTCAACGATGCCTACGATCTGGTTCAGGAGGCGATTCAGACCCAGTTCTACCGCCTCTACCCGGACCGCATCTCCATCCCGGAGAAGGCGGCCAAGGGAGCGGAAATCTCTATCACCCACCGTTGGAACAATCTCGGCTGGGCCTATTGCCCCACCAACATCAAACCCTATAAAGACAGGTTCAAGACGGCATTCGCACTCCTGAATCCCGCCAACGGGGAGCCCGTGCACATCTTCTACGACGAAGATGCAAAACCCTGCGACTGGACCTACGGAACACCCAAGTCCTATACTTTCAGCACCTCTCTTTCGGGAGTTGAAAAGGGCTCCTATGTCTGGGGTGTGGCCATCCTCGATACGGCTAAAGAAAAACCCGTGCCCGGAATCCAGATTGCAACAACCCGTGAAAAAACCGATGACGGATGGGTTAAGCTCATCCCTGTAACGATCGAATAATATGAAAAAGACCGCCATCATCATGTCCGTTCTGTGTCTGGCTGCCGTCTGCGCCCGGGCACAGGTCGTCATTTCCGACTCCGACAAGGCCCGCGCCGCCGAGCTCGTGAAGCAGATGACGCTCGACGAAAAGATAGACTACATAGCAGGTGCAAGATCCTTCTTCACCCACGCGATACCGCGTCTCGGCATCCCCGAGATACGCATGGCGGACGGCCCCCAGGGCATACGCAACAACACCGTCAGCACCCTCTTCCCCTGCGGAATCCTCACCGCATCCACCTGGAACCGGGAACTCGGCCGCAGGCTCGGCCATTCTCTCGGGCAGGATGCCAGGGCCAGGGGAGTGAGCATACTGCTGGGCCCCGGCGTGAATATCTACAGGGCACCCCTCTGCGGGCGTAACTTCGAGTACTTCGGAGAGGATCCCTACCTCGCAGGCGAGACCGCAGTGCAATACATCCTCGGGGTGCAGGAAGAAGGGGTGATGGCCACGGTCAAGCACTTCGCCGCCAACAATCAGGAGCGCTCCCGCCACCGCATGAGTTCGGATGTGGACGAGCGTACCCTGCAGGAAATCTACTTCCCTGCCTTCCGCAAGGCCGTGCAGGAAGCGAAAGTGGGCGCCGTGATGGACAGCTATAACCTCGTGAACAGCGTGCACTCTACCGAAAATGCATGGATGAACATCGAGGTGCTTCGCAACCAGTGGGGTTTCGAAGGCATTGTGATGTCCGACTGGACCTCGGTCTACAGCACTCTGGGTGCGGTGAACGGCGGCCTCGACATGGAGTGCCCCAAGGGCGTGTTCTTCACCCGCAAGGCCATCAGGCCCCTGCTCGAGAACGGCATCATAGCCGAAGCGCAGATAGACGAGAAGGTGCAGCACATACTGCAGACATTCATCGCCTTCGGCTTCTTCGACAGCCCCCGCAAGGACGCATCCATTCCGGAAGATAACCCCGAGTCCCGCCAGACTGCACTCGACATCGCCCGCGAGGGTGTGGTGCTACTCAAGAACGAGGGAGCCCTTCCTTTCGCACGCAAGGCAAAAGTGCTGGTGATGGGCCCCAATGCCGGGCGCATCCCCACCGGAGGCGGCAGCGGATTCGTAACCCCGTTCTCGTCGGTATCCATTGCTGACGGGCTCAAGGCTGTCCTTGGAGAGAAGCGCGTGACCGTGCTTTCCGACGACACTCTCTTCGCCTCCATCCTTTCTGATATACGCACAGGTGCGGAAACGGGATTTCGGGCAAGATACTACCTTGGCGAAAAACTGGAGGGAGATCCCCTCCTGGACACCGTGGAACCCGACCCCAGCCACCGCTGGCGTTATGGTTCTCCCATGAAGGAACTCCCTGACGACGGATTCTCCGTTCGCTGGGAAGGCACCTACTGTCCCGTGACGGACGGACTTCTGCGCTTCGTGCTTTCGGGAGATGACGGCTATCGCCTATCCGTGAACGGCAAGCGTCTGGGCGGAGACTGGGGCAATCACGCCCTCAGCACCCGCACCGTTTTCCTGAACGTCGAGGCCGGCAGGGACTACGACATCTGCTTCGAGTTCTATGAGCATGCCGGAGAGGCCACGGTGGGCTTCGAGGCCGGAATGCTGGATGAGGCCCTGCTGAAGAAGACCCTCGCCGCATGCACCGACGTGGTGTACTGCGCCGGCTTCCACAGCGACATCGAGGGTGAAGGTTTCGACCGTCCATTCGAGCTCCCGGACAGCCAGCTGGACATGCTGGAACGCCTGGGCGGCAAGCGCCTCACCGTCATTATCAATGCCGGCGGCGGAGTTGATTTTTCCGGATGGTCCGATCGTGCGAATGCAGTAATGATGGCCTGGTATCCCGGCCAGGAAGGCGGCACAGCCATAGCGGAACTGCTTTCCGGCAAAGCCTCGCCTAGCGGCAAGCTCCCCATCTCCATAGAGAAAAGGTGGGAGGATAACCCCGTGCACGACAGCTACTTCGACGATTCCGGCCGTAACCGCACCACCTACAGCGAAGGCCTCTTCGTCGGCTACCGCGGATACGACCGCAGCGGCACAGAGCCCCTCTATCCCTTCGGATTCGGCCTCTCCTACACCAGCTTCAGCTACAGTAACATTTCCGTAGAAAAAGTGGTGGACGGGGTTGAGGTGAGTTTCGATGTAACCAACACCGGCAAGAAGGATGCGATGGAAACCGCGCAGGTTTATGTGCACGACGTAGCTAGCAGCGTCCTCCGTCCCTACAAGGAACTCAAGGGATTCGACAAGAAGATGGTGCAGAAAGGCAAGACCGTCCGCTTCAGCGTGACACTTGGCCCGGACGCCTTCTCGTTCTATGATGTCACCACCGGCTCATTCAAGCTGGAACCGGGTGAATTCGAGATACTTGCAGGCCCGTCATCTGCCGACCTGCCACTCAAGATAACCATTGTATTATGAAAAAGATAATCCTTCTTGTCTTGCTTCTGGCTGCAGGCCTCTGTGCCCGTGCGGAAGGAGTTTTCGTGGAATGCGAATCCTTTGCCGAGAAAGGCGGATGGGTACTGGACCAGCAGTTCATGAGTGAGATGGGATCTTCCTATCTGCTTGCCCATGGCATGGGAACGCCGGTGGCGGATGCATCCACCACCGTGAATATCCCTGCAGAAGGCTTTTACACTGTCTGGGCAAGGACCTACAACTGGACCTCGCCCTGGTCGGAAAAGCCAGGCCCCGGTAAGTTCCAGATAAAGATAGGCAAGAAGACCCTGAAGCCCGTGCTCGGTTCCACCGGCAAGTGCTGGGAATGGCAGAATGCCGGGCAGATACGCCTGAAGGCGGGGCAGACCACCCTTACCCTTCATGACCTAACCGGATTCGAGGGGCGTTGCGATGCCGTATATCTTACATCCGACGGAGATGTACCCCCGGCGGATATGGAAGCCTGGCGCAGGCAGCAGCTTGGTCTGACCGACTCTCCCGCTGCATCTGCGAAATTCGATTTTGTGGTGGTGGGAGGAGGAATATCCGGCATGTGTGCTGCTGTGGCTGCGGCTCGCCAGGGCCTGAAAGTGGCCCTCGTGAACGACCGTCCCGTGCTGGGCGGAAACAACAGCGCCGAGATCCGGGTTCACCTCGGCGGCACTATAGAAGTAGGCCCCTATCCGGCCCTGGGCCGTATGCAGAGGGAATTCGGCCATAGCAAAAAGGGCAATGCCCAGCCCGCAGAGAACTACGAAGACGGCAAGAAGCAAAGTTGGATAGAATCCGAACCCAACGTCACCCTCTATGCCTCCAACCGCGCGGTCGCCGTCCACAAAGACGGCAGCAAGATCGCTGCGGTCATCATCCGCAACATAGAGACCTCCGAGGAGATTCTTCTGGAGGCACCTCTGTACGCGGACTGCACAGGCGACGGCACCGTAGGATATCTGGCCGGGGCGGACTACCGCTATGGCCGCGAAGGTAAGGCGGAATTCGGCGAATCTCTGGCTCCGGACGAGCCGGACAACTTCGTGCTGGGTGCCTCGGTGCAGTGGTATTCCAAGGAGACCGGAAAGAAATGCAAGTTTCCCGTATTCGACTATGGCCTCAATTTCAGCGATGCCAGCGTGCAGAAGGTGACTATGGGTGAATGGACGTGGGAAACCGGAATGCTGCACGATATGACCACCGAATTCGAATACATCAGGGACTACGGAATGATGGTAATCTACTCCAACTGGAGTTACCTCAAGAACAAGCTCGGGATGTACCCCGACCGCGACCTGGACTGGGTGGCATACATTTCCGGCAAGCGCGAATCCCGCCGTCTGATGGGGGACTACATCTACAAGCAGGACGACATAGAGAAGGCTGTTTTCCACGAGGATGCCACCTTCGCGACCACCTGGAGCATAGACCTGCATTTCCCCGATCCGGAAATCACCCCTTACTTCCCGGGCGAGGAATTCAAGACCAGGACGGTGCACAACCGCATCTATCCGGCAGCAGTGCCTTACCGCTGCCTGTATTCCAGAAACGTGGATAACCTCTTCATGGCCGGCCGTGACATATCCGTCACCCACGTGGCCCTCGGCACGACCCGCGTCATGCGCACCTGCGGCATGTCAGGTGAGGTGGTTGGTCTGGCGGCCTCGGTATGCAAGGTCAGGAAGACATTTCCCCGCAATGTATACCGCTATTATTTTGCTGACCTTCAGAAACTTATGAAGAAAGGCGCTGCGGTGGACGGTCCTCTGCCGGATAACCAGCGCTTCAATGAGCAGAAGCCTCTGAAACAGCCGCGCCTGCTTAATCCTGACGCAAAATGAGAAAGATACTACTAAGTCTGATACTCTCCACCCTGTGCTTGTCCGCTTTCGCCCAGGCGGAAAAGTGTTATGCCAGTATGGAGGGAGATACCCTCCGGCTCGGCAATTCTTTGATAGAGCGGAGCTTCCTCTGGAACGACGGAGCGTTGGAAACCCTGAGCCTGAGCAGTAAAGACGATGCTTTCGTGCTGAAAACCAAGGGTTTGCGCCCGGACTTCAGGATGGGAAGGGGTGACGTGACGGATGCCCGGATGGAGCAGACCCGCGTCCCTGCCACAGGAAGGCATCCGGCTTATCTGCTTGTGAGCGTGCAATATACTCAGGGCGAACTTGAAGTAAGGCGCGAGTACCGACTCTTCGAGGGCGTGCCTGCGATAGGATGCGACACCTGGGTCCGAGGCAGTTTCCGTGGCATTCTTGAGGGTGGCCGTGTAAACGCCGCCGATCATAAGAATATCGAGTCTTCCGCCGACATGGTATCAAAGGCCGTTTCCGGTACCGTTCTTGACCAGCTCAGCTTTCCGGGTGCGCACTGGCACGGGAAGGCGGTGCGCTTCAGGGACGTGACCGACTGGAACAACAACCTCGTGCAGGAGGAGGATTTCATCGCCTATCGCAAGCTTAGCTACAAGGGTAACCTTCTTTTCGTGCGGGACGGCATCTCCGGCAATGGCTTCTTCTTCTTGAAGGAGGCGCCCTGCTCCGATGTGCAGCTGGGCAACCCCTCCAGTGATTTCACCGCAGACTTCGGCCGTTTCCAGGTAACTGGTGCAGGCATCCTTCCGGAGGATATAAAGAAGGATGAGTGGACTCGCCTCTACGGCTGCGTTACCGGAGTATTCGGCCCGGGAGAACTGGCAGCGCTGAGCGCGGTGAGGGCCTGGCAGAAGACATACCGCCTCCATCTGGATGTTGTTATGATGAATACATGGGGCGACCGCAGCCAGGATTCCAAGGTGAACGAGGAATTCTGCCTGAGTGAACTGGAACTGGCCTCCCGACTCGGAATCGCCGTTTTCCAGATCGATGACGGATGGCAGAGCGGCAAGAGCCCTAATTCCAAGGTAGCAAAGGGTTCGTTCCGGAACATCTGGGACAACCCCGATTACTGGACTCCGGATCCGGTCAAGTATCCCCGCGGGCTGGACCCTGTGGTGGACCGTGCGAGAGCACTCAGGATGGAGGTTGGCCTCTGGTATAATCCAAGCGTGCAGAACGACTTCGCCGATTGGGAGAAGGACGCCGAGGCGATCATCGGCCTCTGGAAAAAATACGGCATACGCATATTCAAGATAGATGGGCTCCAGATACCCACGAAGCAGGCAGAGAATAATCTCAGACGCCTTTTCGACAGGGTTCGTGAAGCTACGGACGATGCCGTTGTTTTCAATCTGGATGCAACTGCCGGACGCCGTGCCGGATACCACTATTTCGGGGAGTACGGCAACATTTTCCTTGAAAACCGCTATACGGACTGGGGAAATTACTACCCCTACCATACCCTGCGCAATCTATGGATGCTGAGCCGTTATGTGCCGGCTGAGAAGATCCAGACGGAGTTCCTGAATCCCTGGCGCAATGCTGACAAGTATGCGGAAGGGGATCCTTTCGCTCCGGCGAACTACGACTTCGGATACCTGGCCGCAATCTCCTTTGCTGGCCAGCCCCTGGCGTGGATGGAGGCATCCAACCTGCCGGAAGAAGCTTTCGCCACTGGTGACTTGATCCGCGCATACCGTGAAATATCCCCCGAATTCCATTCCGGCATCATCCTCCCTATCGGGGAGGAACCATCCGGCCGCTCCTGGACTGGATTCCAGAGCATTATAAGTCCCAACGAAGGCTATCTCCTGATATATCGTGAGGATAATCCTGCCAAAAAGGCAAGAATCCGCACCTGGCTCCCGGAAGGACGTCGCGTTCGCCTCGTGCCGGTGCTTGGAAGTGGCCGCAGCATCCGTTCCAAGGTAGGTGCCGATGGATGTATCTGCTTGAAAATCAGAGAGAAGAATTCAAGTAAATTGTATAAATACCTGATAAAATGAAAAAATTGATTTTGAAAAGAATCTTCATTTTAGGCCTTCTGGTCTTTGCATTCAGTTGTCAACCCGAAACTCCGGTAGTTGAGGGCAAGGTGACTTTGGGACAGGGTGTCCAGGCAACCGGAATCGCATTGGAAAGTACGGTTTCCACAGCAACATTCACCATTTCCGCCACCAAGGCATGGACGGCATCCGCATCCGTGAACTGGCTTAGTGTCAAGCCTGAAAGCGGAGAGGCCGGCAATGATATCTCCCTTACAGTGACCGTGCAGGCAAATGAAACCGGCGACAGCCGTACTGCCGATATCACCATCACTTGCGAAAAGTCTACTGCCACCGTGCCGGTGACCCAGCTCCAGAACAATGTAATGGTGCTGGAGAATCAGACTTTCAGCGTGGCTGCAGCGGGTGAGACCATCACCCTGCCCGTCAGGACCAACGTAACGGTAACCCCGTCGTCCGACGTCGCGTGGATAACCGTTGCCCAGACCAAGGCTGTGGAAGAACATTCCTTCTCCATCACTGTGTCCGCAAACGAGGCATATGAAGAGCGTGAAGGGCACGTGACATTCGCTTCCGCCGCTGGAAACGCCGTCATTACGATTAAGCAGGAAGCGGCGGAAGAACCCTCAGACGGCATCATCCGTATTCTTGCCATCGGAAACAGCTTCTCGCAGGATGCAGTGGAGCAATACCTCTGGAACCTGTTCAATGCCGCAGGTAAAAAGGTTATCATCGGCGATCTGTACATTGGGGGATGCTCGCTGGAGACCCATTACAACAATTCCCAGTCTGATGCTGCAGACTATTATTACCGTAAGATAGTGGACGGCGAAAAAACCGAAACCAGATCCAGTCTTGCCGCCGGTCTCGAGGATGAGAAGTGGGATTACGTGAGTTTTCAGCAGGTCAGCGGATTGTCCGGACAGGCGGAGACTTATGAGCCTTATCTGGGCAACCTTATCACCTATGTGAAGGGAAAGGTTGGCGAAAAAGCCACTCTCCTTCTCCATCAGACCTGGGCTTATGCTACCACGTCCGACCATTCTGACTTCTCCAAGTACGACAAGAACCAGATGACAATGTATAATGCCATCATGAGTGCCGGACAGACGGCTATGGCTGCACATTCCGAGCTTAAGGCCGTGGTTCCTTGCGGAACTGCAATCCAGAACGGACGCACCACCTGGCTCGGCGACACTTTCAACCGTGACGGCTATCATCTTGAGGTTACCTACGGCCGCTTCACTGCTGCCTGCACCTGGTACGAGACCATTTCGGGAGAATCTGTGCTGAATACTACCTGGCATCACGAGAACATCGATGACACCCTTGCCGAGATTTGCCGTGCAGCCGCACATGCGGCTTGCGCAAAGCCTTGGGAAGTGTCCGAACTCACCGACTATAAGACTCCCACCACCCAGGACCCCGACTTCACCGTTCCCGTACAGATCGACTTTGGAGCCGGCACAACTGCAACCCCTGCAGGCTGGAGCCGGGTGCCCGTCTATTCAACCACGGATCCTGTCTTCCTCAAGAACGCCGAAGATAAATATGCAAGCATCAGCATTACCGGATTGACCGGCTTCACCGCCAACTATAATGGGGTGGGCGGCGAAGTAGATCAGGAACTCACCATCAACGGAGTCAATTATCCTAAAGGTGTCTGGTATGATGGCATTATGATCGGTGGCACCAAGAATCAGGGTGATGTAGGTCCTGCGGTCGTTACCATCTCCGGATTCGATCCTTCCCTCACATACGACCTTACCATCATTGCGGTTCGCTGGAACGGAAGTGCTGCCGCACGTATAAGCGAGTACAAGGTAATAGGCAAGACGGAATCCGAAGCCAAGAGTATCAATACCGGTCTTAAGAATATAACCGCCACCGATGGCAACTTCGATGGCTTTGGCGTCAGTTTCACCGGAGTGGCTCCCGCCTCGGATGGCACCATCAAGGTATCCATCATAGGCAAAGATACCACTCTTGCTGCTGATGGACATATCAACGCACTTACCATTAAAAAAGTTCAATGATAACAAGCCTTATCATAGCTCTTACAGTGTTCCTGCTCCCCAACCCTTATGGAAGGGAGCAGGTATCTCTTGACGGCAAATGGTCCGCTATCGTCGATCAGTACGAAGTGGGTGCCGGAAAGAAACTCTGGCTCGACCGCGAGCCTGTGGACAAGACAGAATTCCTTGAATATTCCTGGAAAGGGGGCATGACGCTGGATGTCCCCGGGGACTGGAACCATCAGGAGCCCGGTCTCTGGTGGTATGAAGGAACAGTCTGGTATTCAAGGCATTTCCAGGCGGTAAGGGAGGAAGGAAAAAGGCGTATATTATACTTCGCTGGAGTGAGTCTCCGTTGCGAGGTCTGGCTGAACGGCACCAAGGTGGCAAGTCACGAAGGATCCTTCACTCCTTTCCAGGCAGACGTTACGGATGTCCTGAAGGATGGCGATAATTTCCTCGCCGTGCGCGTGAACAACAACCGCCGTGCGGATGCAATCCCCGCCATGTCTTTCGACTGGTGGAACTATGGCGGCATAACCCGCGAGGTAATGCTGTTGAGCGTGCCGGAGAGGCATATATCAGATTATTTCGTGAGGCTGGAGCCAGGCGCTTCCGACCGCATCCGCGTGGATGTAAAACTCTCCGAACCGGTTGCAGAAGAGGTTCGTTTCGAGATTCCGGAGCTTAAACTTAAAGGAAAATTGCAGACGGGCTCCGACGGCAGCGCCAGCGCGGTATTCAAGGCCCGTAAGCTGAAGCTATGGGCGCCCTTGTCCCCGAAACTCTATGATGTCAGGATTGCCACCGCGGAGGATGCCGTGAGCGACAGGATAGGTTTCCGCCAGATTGAGGTGGAAGGCACCGGCATACTCGTGAACGGGGAGAAGACCTTCCTCAAGAGCATCTCCTTCCACGAAGAAATCCCTATGGAAAAGCGCAGGGCCGTTTCCGAGGATGATGCGCATGTGCTGGTGGATGCCGCACTGGAACTGGGCTGCAACACCATCCGCCTGGCCCACTATCCGCAGAGCGAGCATATAGTCCGCTATGCTGAGGAGAAAGGCCTGCTGATCTGGGAAGAAATCCCCCTTTGGCAGGGCATAGATTTCTCGAATGAGGATACCTACCGCAAGGCAGAGACCTATCTTTGGGAGATGATTGCCCGGGACCGCAACCGCTGCGCCATAGGCTTCTGGAGTATCTCCAACGAGACAAAACCTGCACCTGCGCGTGATGCCTTCCTGAGCCGCCTTCTCAAGTACGGCCGTTCGCTGGACGGCTCCCGTCTCTTTGCATCCGCTTTCGATGTGGCTTATTACATCCCCGCGGCCGACGAGTTCCAAATGAAGGACGGCTTTGCAGGCGAGCTGGATGTGATAGGCATCAACAAATACATGGGCTGGTATGCCAAATGGCCCAAACCCGCCGCAGAAATCAAGTGGAATGTGTTTACGGACAAGCCGCTTATAATCAGCGAGTTCGGATGCGAAGCCCTGGCTGGACGCAAGGGGCGGGCCGATGAAGCCGGCTCATGGAGCGAAGACTATCAGGCCGCCCTCTACCGGGACAATCTGACCATGTTCCGCAACATCCCCAATCTGGCCGGCGTCTCGCCCTGGGTGCTCTTCGATTTCCTGAGCCCATATCGCCAGCATCCGGTCAATCAGTCATCATTCAACCGCAAGGGCCTTCTTTCGGACAAGGGAGTAAAGAAACAGGCTTGGCACATCATGCACGAGTACTACTGCGGTGCCGTGGCTTCCTACCGCGATGCCTCTGCCCCTGTGGATGCCCGCGTGGAGGATCTGTTGTCGCAGATGACCCTTCACGAGAAGGTGATGCAGCTGAATCAGTACACTCTTGGCCGAAACGATAATGTGAACAACATAGGCGAGGCTGTTAAGAATATCCCTGCTGAAATCGGCTCCCTCATTTATTTCGACACCGATCCTGAACTTCGCAACGCCATGCAGAAACGGGCGGTGGAGCAGTCCCGCCTGGGAATTCCCATCCTTTTCGGCTACGACGATATCCACGGTTTCAAGACACTTTACCAGATTTCTCTGGGCCAGGCCTGTTCCTGGAATCCGGAACTGGTGGAAAAGATGTGTGCACATTCGGCCCGCGAAGCCCGCAGGAGCGGTGTGGACTGGACCTTCTCACCCATGATTGATGTCGCCCGCGATCCCCGCTGGGGCCGCGTGGCGGAAGGGTACGGTGAGGACCCTTATGTGAACGGTGTATTCGGAGCCGCCACCGTGCGCGGCTATCAGGGGGCCGGACTCACATCGCAGGATGCCGTAGCTTCCTGTCTCAAGCATTTCGTCGGCTATGGCGCCTCGGAGGCCGGCCGCGATTATGTGTATACCGAAATTTCGCGTCCCACACTCTGGAACGTGTACCTTTATCCTTATAAAATGGGTGTGGATGCGGGAGCGGTGTCGCTCATGAGTTCGTTCAACGACATAAGCGGCGTGCCCGGCTCGGCAAATCACTATACCATGACCGGGGTCCTGCGGGACCGCTGGGGCTTCGACGGGCTTGTTGTCTCCGATTGGGATGCGGTGAAACAGCTTATCAATCAGGGATATAGCGCCGACCTGAAGGAGGCTTCCGCAGCCGCCCTGACCGCTGGCGTGGATATCGATATGATGTCCCACGGATACGACAGATACCTGGAGGAACTGGTAGGAGAGGGGAAGGTTCCCGAGAGTGTGGTGGACGAGGCCGTACGCCGCGTGCTGCGGGTGAAGTTCCGCCTTGGCCTCTTCGAGAACCCTTACACCCCCGAATCTGCTCCCGAGGAGCGATTCTTCCTTCCAGAGGCCATGCAGACCGCATCCGAACTGGCGGCTGAATCGATGGTGCTGCTGAAGAATGACGGCATCCTGCCCCTGAAGGGGGTGAAGAAACTGGCTGTCATCGGCCCTCTGGCCAAGAACGGCAGCGACCTGCGCGGAAACTGGCGCGGACATTCCGAAGCTGATGAGGTAGAGGTTTTCTTCGATGCGATCGTTCGGGAGTTCCCGGATGCCGAGGTGCGTTATGCTGAAGGTTGCGAAGTTGAGGGGAAAAAGGCTGACAATATCAACGATATCGTGGAACTGGCCAAATGGGCGGATGCCGTGGTGTTGTGCCTGGGCGAAAAACTGAACTGGAGCGGGGAGAACACCTCCCGCACCTCCATCGCCCTGCCAAATGGCCAGCAGGCATTGTTAAGCATGGTCAGTATGGCCGGTAAGCCGGTGGTGGTCACGCTCACAAACGGCCGCCCGCTGGAACTCTGCCACATCGTACCCTTCGCAAAAGCTATCGTGGAAACCTGGCAACCGGGCTGCAACGGTGCATCCGCCCTTGCGGGAATACTGAGCGGACGCATCAATCCTTCCGGAAAACTAGCCATAACCTTCCCTTATGTGACAGGGCAGATACCTATCTATTATAACCGTCACAAATCCGGCCGCAGGGGCACCCAAGGCATCTATAAGGACGGAATGCCAACCGAGCCCCTATATTCCTTCGGGCACGGCCTGAGCTATACCACCTTCGAATACGGCGAGCCCGTGGTGGTCGGGACTGCATCCCTGGATGCACCGTTCACCGTTGAGGTGGAGGTCAGTAATACCGGCGGCGTGGACGGGAAGGAAGCTGTGCTATGGTTTATAAGCGATCCTTATTGTTCCGTGGTCACAAGGCCCGAAAAGGAACTCAAGTTCTTCGAGAAACGCCTGATACGCACCGGCACCACCGAGATCTTCCGCTTCGAAGTGGATCCCGCACGGGACCTTGGTTATCTGGACGGTGACGGGAAGTATTTCGTCGAGCCCGGAGAATATCATATCCTTGTAGGTGACAAAGATCTTAAGCTGAACCTGTAATGCGTGCACTCCTGCTGGTTGCGACCTTGTCGCTTTCGATTTCAGCCTTCGCCCAGAGGAGCGAAGTGCTGCTGGAGAAGGGGTGGAAGTTCCATCGTGGAGATGCCCCCGAGGCCTCTGCCGCCGCTTATGACGATTCCGCCTGGCAGGAAGTGTGCATACCCCACGATTGGGCTATCTACGGCCCTTTCAGCCGTGAGTACGATCTTCAGAACGTGGCGGTTACGCAGAATTACGAGAAAAAGGCCTCGCTTAAGACCGGACGCACCGGAGGCCTGCCTTATGTGGGCTGCGGATGGTACAGATGCAGTTTCGAGGTGCCCTCCGGAAAGCGGGCGACGCTTGTCTTCGACGGTGCAATGAGCGAGGCGCACGTATTCGTCAACGGAAAAGAGGTCTGCTTCTGGCCTTATGGTTATAATTCCTTCCATGTCGATATTACAGGGGCGGTGCATCCTGGCGGCAATGAGCTTGCAGTCCGTTTGGAAAATCTCCCCAACTCTTCTCGCTGGTATCCCGGTGCAGGCCTCTATCGCAACGTTCATCTTGTTCTCACTGAAACTTTACATGTAGGAGTATGGGGAACACACGTTGCTACTCCTGAGGTATCTGCCGATTTCGCCTCCGTTCACCTGGAAACAACTCTGGAAGGGGTAGATGACATAGGTGCCAGGGTGCATACTTGCATAATAGGGCCTGACGGAGCCGTGGTTGCAGAAGCGGATTCTTCTCTTCAGCCCGGAGAAAGCACTGCGGTCCAGGATTTCGGCATCCCGGCTCCGGAACTATGGAGCCCTGAAACACCTTCTTTGTACAAGGCGGTATCGGTAATAGGGGACGGGATTCGTGAGACAGACCGCTATGAGACGGTTTTTGGAATCCGCAGTGTGGAGTTTATCCCCGGAAAGGGTTTCCTACTGAATGGCGAATCGCGCAAGTTCCAGGGTGTCTGCAATCATCATGACCTCGGGCCTCTGGGAGCAGCCGTAAATGAGTCGGCAATCAGGCACCAGCTTGAATTGTTGAAAGATATGGGCTGTGACGCCATCCGGACTTCTCACAATATGCCGGCTCCGGAGCTGGTGCGGCTATGTGATGAAATGGGCTTCATGATGATGGTCGAGCCCTTTGATGAATGGGATGTGGCCAAGTGCCGCAATGGTTATCACAGATATTTTGAGGAATGGGCGGAAAAGGATATGGTGAATATGCTCCGCCAGTATCGCAACCATCCTTCCGTGGTTCTTTGGAGCATAGGCAACGAAGTACCCACGCAGTGCAGCCCGGAGGGGTATAAAGTCGCTTCTTTCCTGCGGGACATCTGTCACAGGGAAGATCCCACGCGGCTTGTCACCTGTGGCATGGACCAGGTTTCGTGCGTGCTTTCAAATGGCTTTGCAGCCTGCATCGACGTGCCCGGCCTGAACTATCGCACCTTCCGCTACGAGGAGGCGTATGCGGCTCTGCCCCAGGGATTTATCCTCGGCACGGAAACCGGTTCTACCGTGAGTTCCCGCGGGGTTTACAAATTGCCGGCGGTAAAGCGTTTCAGCGCAAAAGATCCCGACCAGCAGTGCTCCGCCTATGAGTTGGATGCCTGTTCATGGTCAAATAGCCCGGACGTGGATTTCGCCCTGGCGGACGATTATCCCTGGACCCTCGGGCAGTTCGTCTGGACGGGATTCGACTATCTGGGCGAGCCCAGCCCATACGATACCGATGCCTGGCCGAACCACTCTTCGATGTTCGGTATCATCGACCTGGCATCCCTGCCTAAAGACCGCTTCTGGCTCTTCCGAAGCGTGTGGAACCGCAACTCCGAAACCCTTCATATTTTACCTCACTGGAACTGGAAGAAGGGTGACAAGGTGCCGGTTATGGTGTTCACAAGCTACGATGAGGCTGAGCTATTCCTGAACGGAAAGTCATTGGGTATCAGAAAGAAAGCCGTTGCCGTGGAACCCACGCACGGTGGCCAGGAGGAAGCGCTCGAAAGCCGCTACCGCCTGATATGGGAAGATATCGATTACGAGCCAGGTGAACTGAAGGTTGTGGCTTATCGCGATGGCGCTCCTGCGGATTCCGCTTTCGTTCGCACGGCTGGCAAACCACATCGAATCAGCCTGTCTTATGACGGTCACGCATTGAAATCCGACGGCAAGGATCTCGCCTATGTAACCGTTTCGATTCTGGATAAAAAAGGCAACCTATGTCCTCTGGACGGGTCTCTACTCAAATTCAAGGTCTCCGGCGCAGGTTCATACCGTGCCGCAGCGAACGGCGATCCCACCTGCCTGGATATTTTCCACGAACCCCGTATGCACGCCTTCAACGGCAAACTCACTGTAATCGTTCAATCTTCCCAAACTCCCGGCCGCATCCGTCTTAAGGTCTCCGGCCGCCGTCTCCGCACCGCCAAACTCTCCGTTAATTCAGCCCTCTAATGCTGCAGGTGTCCCGTTTTTGCGGGCTCCGGGCAGGAATCGGGGCATTTTTCTGCCCGCGAGGGAGTTTTCGGAACCAGTTGTTGCGCTAAGGTCGAAAATTAGTCAATTAGGAATCTTTTTTGTAACTTTGACGATTACGCGCCGGGCGGGTGTTCCGGCAGTAAAAAAGAAAATATGTCAGCAGTTACAGGACACATTTCCCAGATAATCGGTCCGGTAGTGGACGTGCACTTCGACCTGAGCGAGAAGCAGGAGGCCGCCCTGCCGTCCATCCACGATGCCCTGAAGGTGCATAAGGCCGATGGTAAAACCCTTATAATAGAGGTGCAGCAGCACATAGGCGAGGATACCGTCCGCTGCGTTGCCATGGACTCCACCGACGGCCTGCGCCGCGGGCTGGAGGTCGAAAGCACGGGCAGCCCTGTCACCATGCCCGCGGGCACCCAGATCCGCGGCCGCGTGATGAACGTCACCGGCGATACCATCGACGGCCTGGGCGAACTCAGCCGCGAGGGGAGCCTCCCCATCCACCGCGAAGCCCCCAAGTTCGAGGAACTGACCACGAGCCAGGAAGTCCTGTTCACCGGCATCAAGGTCATCGACCTCCTCGAGCCCTACCTCAAGGGCGGAAAGATCGGCCTGTTCGGCGGCGCGGGAGTGGGAAAGACCGTGCTCATCAAGGAGCTCATCAACAACATCGCAAAGAAGCATAACGGATTCAGCGTCTTTGCCGGAGTGGGTGAGCGCACCCGCGAGGGCAACGACCTCCTCCGGGAGATGATAGAATCCAAGGTCATCAAGTATGGCGAGGAGTTCGAAAAGGGGATGGAAGAAGGCAAGTGGGACCTTTCCAAGGTGGACCGCGAGCAGATGGCGCAGAGCCAGGTGGCGATGGTCTTCGGGCAGATGAACGAGCCCCCGGGAGCGCGTTCCAGCGTGGCCCTGAGCGGCCTGACCCTGGCAGAATCCTTCCGTGATTCCACCGATCCCTCCGCCCCGAAGGACATACTCTTCTTCATCGACAACATCTTCCGCTTCACCCAGGCCGGTTCCGAGGTCAGCGCCCTTCTCGGGCGTATGCCTTCCGCCGTGGGATATCAGCCTACGCTGGCCACCGAGATGGGCCAGATGCAGGAGCGCATCACCTCTACCAAGAACGGATCCATCACCTCCGTGCAGGCAGTCTACGTGCCGGCGGACGACCTGACCGACCCGGCGCCGGCAACCACCTTCAGCCATCTGGACGCGACCACGGTGCTGAGCCGAAAGATAGCCACCCTCGGCATCTACCCGGCAGTGGACCCGCTGGAATCCACCTCCCGCATCCTGGACCCGAACATCGTGGGCAAGGAGCATTACGAGACGGCCCAGCGCGTGAAGCAGATACTCCAGCGCTACAAGGAACTCCAGGATATCATCGCCATCCTCGGAATGGACGAGCTTTCGGACGAAGATAAAATCACCGTCAACCGCGCCCGCCGCGTGCAGCGCTTCCTGAGCCAGCCCCTCCACGTGGCCGCCGCTTTCAACGGCTGCCCGGGCGTGATGGTGGATATAGAAGACACCATCAAGGGCTTCAAGGCCATCCTGGACGGCGAAGTGGACCATCTCCCCGAGCAGGCCTTCCTTAACGTGGGCACGCTGGAAGATGCCATCGCCAAGGGCGAAAAGATACTCGCGCAGACGAAGTAAGATATGGAACTGCAGATCATCACTCCGAACGGATTCGAGAAGCATGAGGCCACGGCGGTGTTCCTCCCGGGTGCAGCAGGCGCCTTCGAGGTGCTGCACGGCCACGCCCCTCTGATCTCTACCCTCGTGGCGGGAGATATCCGCTGGCGCGATGCTTCCGGCGCGGAATCCGTCCGCTCCATCGGCTCCGGTGCCGTGATGGTTGAAAACGATATAATCAAGGTTTGCGCAGAATAATGGGTTTAAGAAGAATGATTCTCGCTATGTTGCTTGTGCTTTTCGCGCAGGCGGCGACGGCAATGGTGCCAGCGAGCATTTTTCTGCGAGCTGGTGCCATTGCCGCAGAGCCAGCCCCAAGCGACGACCTGGACATCGGCGAAGTCATCTTCGACCACGTGCTGGACTCCTACGAATGGCACATCACCGACTGGAAAGGCAAAGCTGTGGCAATTCACCTCCCGGTCATCCTCTTCGACCACGGCCTCAAGACCTTCAACTCCCACAAGATATTGGAAACAGGGGAGTACGGGGGATATCACATCGCTTCCGAGGGAGAGGCGCACGAGGGAAAGATAGTCCGCGCCGACGGCACCAAGCCCTTTGATATCTCCATCACCAAGAACGTGCTGCAGCTTTTCATCAACGCCATCCTCCTGCTGATGATAGTGCTGCTTACCGCGCGCTGGTACCGGCGCCACGACGCCCTCAGAGAGCATCCTACCGGCATCGCGGCCCTGATGGAGCCGCTGATAATGATGGTGCACGACATGGCTAAGGAGAACATAGGGGAGGACTATCGCCGCTATTCGCCCTATCTGCTGACGGTTTTCCTGTTCATACTGTTCAGCAATTTCATAGGCATCATCCCCTTCTTCCCCGGCGGAGCTAACCTTACCGGCAACATAGCCTGCACGATGGTGCTGGCACTCTTCACCTTCTTCACGGTGAACCTCACGGGCACGAAGCATTACTACAAAGAGATTTTCAGTCCCGACGTGCCCGGGCTGCTGAAGCCGCTGATGGCGGTGATAGAATTCTTCAGCGCCTTGGTGAAACCTATCTCGCTCACCATCCGACTTTTCGCCAACATGCTCGCCGGCCATATACAGATACTCTGCATGGTATGCATCATCTTCATAATGGGAAAGATGGGCATGGCAATGACTGCCGGGGCAACGGCAATATCTGTCCTTTTCGGAATCTTCCTGGATGTGCTGGAGATGCTGATCTCCTTTATCCAGGCATATATATTTACAATGCTCTCGTCTATTTACATAGGTATGGCGCGGCAAAAAGCAGAATAACAACTTTAAATCTATATTATTATGGTACTCGCAATTATTCTTCAGGCAGTTGCCGGAGCGGCCCTCGGAAAGGCTGGCGCCGCAGTCGCAGCAGCTCTCGCGGCATTTGCAGCAGGTTATGGCATCGGTAAGGTCGGTTCTTCCGCAATGGAAGCCATCGCCCGCCAGCCCGAATCCGCAGGGAACATCCGTTCCAGTATGATCGTAGTCGCCGGTATGATCGAAGGTGCAGCGCTGCTCGGCATCATAGTTTGTCTGCTGGCTGTAGTGCTCAAGTAAATCATGAATCTCATTACTCCGGACAGCGGCCTTCTCTTCTGGATGGTCCTCATCTTCGGCATCGTGTTCTTCATCCTTGCCAAGTGGGGCTTTCCGGCCATTACCGGCATGGTGGACGAGCGCAACAAGCACATCGACGAGTCGCTGCGGCTCGCCGAAGAGGCGCAGGTGCGAATGTCGAAACTTGCCGAGGAACAGGCAGAGCTGATCGCGCAGACCCGTCAGGAGCAGGGACGCATCCTCAAGGAAGCAGCCCGGGCCCGCAGCGAGATCCTTGCACAGGCGAAAGCAGATGCGCAGGCGCAGACCGCCGAGATGGTGGAGAAGGCGCGGGAGCAGATAGCGAACGAACGCGAGACTGCCCTGCGCGATATCCGCCGACAGGTGGCACTGCTCTCCGTGGACGTTGCCGAAAAGGTGCTGCGCGCCAAGCTGGATGCCTCGCCCGAGCAGCAGGCACTGATCGACCGCCTGACAGACGAGGCTGTCATTCCAAACGAAGCGAAGGAATCTATTACCAGTTAAGTCATGAACCAGGGAGCAGTTTCCAGTCGTTATGCCAATGCCTTCCTCCGCCTTGTGGAGGAAAGCGGCCGCGGCGAGCAGGTCTTCACCCAGGTGAGGGCCCTGCTCAAGGACGCATCGTCTGCCCCGCAGCCGCTGGAGCCCGACATCGAAAAGCTCGTGCTGCTTCTGCGGAAGAACCGCCGCCTGGACTGCCTCAAGTTCATCCTGAACGACTTCGTGCGCCTCTGGTGCAAAGCCGAGGGCATAGTGCTTGTGAAACTGGTCACGGCCGTGCCTTCCCCTGGCCTTCCGGAACGTCTGGAGGGCCTGATTGCCGCCCGCACGGGCTGCAAGGTGATAATGGAGTCCGCCATCGACCCCGATCTTCTCGGGGGCTTTGTGCTGGAGCTCGACAATGAAATGCTGGATGCGAGCGTGCGCCGCCAGATCGACGACATCCGCCGCCAGCTTGTACAAAAGAACAACCGAATCATATGACGCAGAATACAATCAAGGCCAGCGAGATTTCCGACATCCTTCTCGGGCAGCTGAAAGACATCGATACCACCGTCCATTTCGAGGAGACCGGAAAGGTGCTCCAGGTGAGCGACGGTGTGGCCCGTATCTACGGCCTGGTGAACGCCGAGGCCGGCGAGCTGCTGGAGTTTGCCTCCGGGGTCAAGGGTGTGGTGATGAATCTGGAAGAGGATAACGTGGGTGCCGTGCTTCTGGGCCCTACCGACCAGGTGAAGGAGGGGATGAATGTGCGCCGCCTGGGCCGCATCGCTTCCATCAACGTGGGCGAGAAGATGGTAGGCCGTGTGGTGAATCCCCTTGGAGAGCCTCTGGACGGCCTGGGAGACATTGGCGGCGAGCTTTTCGAGATGCCGCTGGAGCGTAAGGCGCCGGGAGTGGTCTTCCGCGAGCCGGTGACCGAACCCCTTCAGACGGGCCTCAAAGCGGTAGACTCGATGATCCCCATCGGCCGAGGCCAGCGTGAGCTTATAATCGGCGACCGCCAGACCGGCAAGACCGCCCTCGCCATCGACACCATCATCAACCAGCGCAGCAATTTCGAGGCGGGCGAACCCGTCTATTGCATCTATGTTGCCGTAGGTCAGAAGGGATCCACCGTGGCTTCGATTGTGGAGACGCTGCGTTCGAAGGGGGCGATGGACTACACCATCGTGGTGGCCGCGACCGCATCCGACCCTGCCGCCGTGCAGTATTATGCGCCTTTTGCGGGAGCCGCAGTCGGGGAGTATTTCCGTGATACCGGCCGCCCGGCACTGATAGTTTATGACGACCTTTCCAAGCAGGCTGTGGCCTACCGCGAGGTATCTCTGATCCTGCGCCGCCCTTCCGGCCGCGAGGCCTATCCGGGAGACGTGTTCTATCTGCACAGCCGCCTGCTCGAGCGCGCCGCAAAGATCATCGGCCAGCAGGAAGTTGCGGAACAGATGAACGATCTGCCCGAGTCCCTGAAGGGGCGCGTGAAGGCAGGAGGTTCACTCACGGCTCTCCCTATCATCGAAACGCAGGCTGGAGATGTTTCAGCCTATATTCCTACTAACGTGATTTCCATTACCGACGGGCAGATTTACCTGGAAAGTTCGCTCTTTAACCAGGGATTTCGCCCGGCAATCAACGTGGGTATTTCGGTTTCCCGAGTGGGTGGCTCTGCCCAGGTGAAATCGATGAAGAAGGTGGCGGGCACGCTTAAGATAGACCAGGCGCAGTACAACGAGCTTGAGGCGTTCAGCAAGTTCAGTTCTGATATGGACAAGGTGACGGCGCAGACCCTGGACAAGGGGCGCAAGAACAACCGCCTGCTTATCCAGCCGCAGTACGCACCTATGCCCGTGGGTGAACAGATTGCGGTGCTGTATTGCGGCACTCACGCTCTGATGGCAGATATCGCTCTGGAAAAAGTTTCCGAGTTCGAGGGGCTTTTCCTCGACAGGATGCGGGCCTCGCACAAGGATGTGCTGGATACGCTTGCTTCCGGAAAGATAGATTCCGACGTCGAGGCGGTGTTGACTGAAGTTGCCGCCGAGGTCGTTTCGCAGATTAACGCATAGGGTATATGGCTTCGCTTCGGGAGGTTAAGGATCACATTGCGTCTGTACGCAGCACGCTGAAGATTACTTCGGCGATGAAGTTGGTGTCTTCGGCCAAGTTGCGCAAGGCGCAGCAGGCGGCGGAGGGCGTGAGGCCGTACACCGAGGCGTTGGCCGGCATGCTTGCGCGCGTGCTGGCGGCTCCATCCGCGACGGGCAAAAGGCCCGTCCGTGTCCCACAAGGGGAGCCCGGTACGGGCATTGCCCGTCCGCAGGTCCCTGCTCCCGCCAGCACTGCCATCGTGGCGGTGGCGTCCAACTCGTCGTTGTGCGGGGGATTCAACATCAACGTGATCCACAAGGTGCAGGAGGTGGTTGCGGAAATCCGCAAGGCCGGGGGAGAGGTTGAAGTGATTTCGGTGGGGCGGAAAATGGCTGAGGCGATGCGCAAGGCGGGCTTCGCTCCGGAAGACCATGCGGATCTTGTGGGGCACAATACTTTTGAGAAGTCGGCGGCGTTCGCCCAGGCTCTCATAGATGCCTTCAATTCCGGCCGATATGGCCGTATCCTTCTGATATACAATCATTTCGTTTCCACTGCTTCGCAGAAGGTCCAGGTGGAACAGTATTTACCGTTCGCCGGCGGCGGCAGGGACAGCAGTCCCTTTTTCCGCCCGTCCGGCAAGCCGGACCCCTCCCAGCAAAGTTGGGCCCCTCCCGTTACAGCCACGGGGGGCTATGGCTCCAAAAGGGACTCTGTCCCTGCCGCTTCTGGCACAGTCGTTCCGAGCGAAGCGAAGGAATCTGACTACATCCTGGAACCATCCCGGGAGGAAATACTGGCGACGTTGCTGCCGCAGGTGATGCGGCTGCGCATCCATACGATGCTGTTGGATTCGATTGCGGCGGAGCATGCGGCGCGCACTCTGGCCATGCAGGCAGCGTCGGACAATGCCGAGGACCTGCTCGCGGAACTCACGCTGGAGTACAACAAGGGCCGCCAGCAGAAGATTACATCCGAAATCCTCGACCTTATAGGAGGGGCGCAGCAATGACGGCGGTAATCCTGGCAAACGGGGACTTCCCCCGAAAAGAGTATCCCCTGTGGCTGCTGCGGGAGGCGGATGTCGTGGTTTGCTGCGACAGTGCGACATCTCTGAAACGCCTGCAGAAACTGGGCATAGAGCCTGTCGCCGTGGTTGGTGACATGGATTCGCTGCCGCCAGCGCAGCGAAAGGCTCTGGGTAACCGGGCCGTGAAGGTGGACGAACAGGACTACAACGACCTTAACAAGGCGTTCCTCTGGCTGCTCGAAAAATATCCGCAGGTGACCGATATCCACATTCTCGGTGCAACAGGCAAGAGCGAAGCCCATGCGCTGGGGAACCTTTCCTACTTTATGTTCTGGGAGCAGGAACACAGTCTCGTCGCCCGCGGGATCCGGGTGGATATGGTCTCCGATTTCAATACTGCATTCGCCATTAACGACAGTTGCGACCTCCACGTTGGTGAAGGTCGCAAGGTGTCGCTTTTCTCCCAGGACGGAACGCTCCGGATTTCTTCTTCCGGGCTGCAGTGGCCGACGGATGACGTGGCCTTCGATTTCTGGTTCCGGGGCACGCTCAACCGCGCCACGTCCGACGTGATCTCCCTCCGCTTCAACCACCCCGCCCCTGCGCTGGTGATTCTGGACTGAATTCTTTTTGTTTTCTCCTATTTTATTACTATATTTGTATATAGTAGTATCTTATATTATGTATTTTCGGGATTATTAAATACTATAATATGCAATATTCATTAGATATTTATGGTAATAAAGCTGATTTGTTGCTCGATATCCTTTCCATGAACTGCAGGAAACGCAGGCTCGAGAAAGGGCTGAGCAGAAAACATCTCTCCGAAATCAGCGACGTTCCTGCGCCAACGATAGCCAAGTTTGAGCAAACAGGAAAAATATCTCTGGAGTCTTTTTCAAGGATTGCTGACAGCCTTGGTTATTATGATGAGTTGTATAAGGTCTTTCTGGAGCCAAAATATAAAACCATCGAGGAGCTTGAAACCATACAGAGGAATTATAGCCGCAGCAAAGGAAGATGAAAGACATTATAAAAACGACGGTTACTTATCATGGACGGAATGTAGGAGTGATTCTTCGAACTCCGGACCAAAGAAACTGTGTATTCGAATATGATAAGTCCTGGATTGCGGAAGGTTTCTCCGTCTCTCCTATCGAGCTTCCGTTGAAAGAGGGGTTGTTTTTTGGCGATGAAAACTATCTCGATGGTGCATTTTATGTTTTTGAAGATAGTATGCCTGATGGTTATGGCCTGTATCTTCTTGACAAAATGCTGAAAAAGGAAGGATGTTCACTTAAAGAATTGTCCCCTTTACAGCGCTTGTCGTTGGTGGGACCGGCTGGAATGGGTGCTTTGGAGTACTCCCCAAAGGAGTTCCTGAAACAACCTGTCCTTAAAATGGAGGATGTGGATTTCGACGACCTGCAACTGAAGGCCCTGGATATATTCTCCGATAAAAGTACTACAGATCCTTCTTTGTTGTATTACAATAGCAGTAATTCCGGAGGAGCCCGCCCGAAAGTCGTTGTAAGGCAAAAGGATGGTTCGAGCTGGATTGTAAAGTTCCGCCATACCTATGATCCTGAAGATGTGGGTATTACCGAATACCGGTACATGAAGGTTGCTCAAGATTGTGGAATAAAAGTCGCGCGTCCGGGTCTTGTCAGGGGGAAGTATTATGCCTGTCAGAGATTTGATATAGAGAACGGAATTAGACTGCACACAGTAACAGCGGCTGCCCTTATGAAAACGGATTTCCGTGTCCAGACGGCGGATTACAGCAACCTGCTGGCGCTGACCGGTTATCTTACTCAGGACCCGGCGCAGGTAGAGCAGATGTTCCGCCTGATGGTCTTCAACATCGTGTCGCTCAACAAAGACGACCATGCTAAGAACTTCAGCTTCATTTACCGCGAGCCCGCAGGCTGGGAGCTCGCTCCCGCATACGACCTGTCGTTCTCCCCCGAAGGAACTCGCGGGGAGCATTCCACGTCCATAATGTACAAGGGAAATCCTTCCCTGGAAGATGTCCTCAAGGCCGGCACCGGCATCCGTATTCCAAAAAAACAATGCCTGGAAATCATCGAAGAAATCCAGGCAGTGTGTGGAAAGGAATTGGACAGGACTGAAAATCTTCTATAGCCCGGTTAGAATTCCACCCGGTAGCTGAAGCTCGGGAGAATCGGGAACAGGGAGATCTGTTTACAGACCTTATCTTCTGTATCGTAATAGACAGCGAAGGGGTTGTGCCTGTTCAGTACATTGTATATCCCCACATTTAGAACGGAAGGATGCACCGCTTTCTTGAAGCGCATGAAGACTCCGGCATCCATGCGAATGTATGCGGGCATGGTGTAGTTGTTAATCGTTCCGGAAAACACACTCATGGGAACGGAAGAATTGCCAAAAAAGTCGAAGGTGCTCAGTTCTCCCTCGGGTACGGTTTCCTTGAGGCCGGACTGATATGTGAAGAACGCGGAAAATCCCATCTCACGCTCGTTATCTTCTCTTAAAACGTATTCTGCGCCAACGTTCAGTATATGCCTCCGGTCAAATTTTGCCGGGAAGATCTCATCATTGTTGATGCCCGGGAATCTCCTGTCGGTTTTCGACCATGTATAGGCCACCCTG
The DNA here is from genome assembly GCA_017527415.1 of Bacteroidales bacterium. Taxonomy (GTDB): domain Bacteria; phylum Bacteroidota; class Bacteroidia; order Bacteroidales; family UBA932; genus Cryptobacteroides. The sequence continues at coordinate 29,122 of JAFXQA010000012.1, forward strand.
CCGGAGAGTGAAGCGGAATGATACTCATAGAGAAACTCCGCCCCATAGGACCATCCGTCTCCTACTACGATATTGTTTTCCCATCCTGCCAAGGAGGGGGAAAACAGAGAGGCGGCATCTTCGAAATATGCCAGATTCCACAGGCGCTTATAGAATGCTCCGGCCGTAATAGAATTATTCCCAAAAGAAGAGAACAAGCCGGAATAGCCCTGCGCCGTATGCTCGGGTGCGATTCTGATGTCGGAAGGAACGAGCATGTCGATGGACCATCCCATCGGAATGCCTTCCAGGACATGATTGTACATGGTCAGATAGTCCAGGGTCGCCTCAAGGCCGAAGTGCTTTCCGAAGAACTTCCTTGCCGAGAAGCTGGCAGAAGGAGAAGGAATGACACGGAACCCATCGTCGGACGTCCTGTCTGGGTATAGCATGGCGGCAATCCTTCCGGCGGCCTTGACTTCGTATTTCCCTTTCCTGCGCCAGATTTCCTGTATATGGGCGACTGCGGAAAGCCGGTATTTATAATTGCCGTTCATTACGGATGCCTTCGGCACAATGACCCCTGGCCCGTCGATATGGATCGTAGATCCCGGAGAGTACCGGTCGAGTCGTATCTTCGCACCGCGGGAAACGCTCTTTCTTCTGCTCAAACGTTTCTCTATCAAAATGCGGTACTCTAGCTCATCCAGGGCGCTGCGTATGGCCAGGGCGTTTTCGGTGTCGTCGTTGACATATGATGCCTGCATCCCGGAATAGCGGTTAAACGACAGCCCACGAGTGTCCTTCGAGCCGTCTTTATAGGTTCTCTCCCTCCACCAGTTGAGGATCAGGTTCGCCCAACGGGCGGAATTGTCGGTCGCGGAGCCATACGAATACCTGTATGCATCCAGGCTGTTGAAGAAAGACAGGTAATTCTTCGTATTGGCATCCTTCACGGTAGACATCTTCAAGAATATGTCGTATACTCCGGTTGAAAGGTCCTTCAGTTCAGAGGAGGCAAGGCCCTTCAGGGCATACCATTCAAGCTGAGCCGGAGAAATGCGGGCTGCCGCGAACAGGCTTGTATTATTGTCTAGAATTCTTTTGCCGGCGCTCCCTCCAAGCATAAAACTGCTTGCAGATGCATTCCCTTTCAGCGAATTGAAAAACTCGTCCGTCGTTTTTACCCGTACGTGGGATGCGGTAAGGTTGTCTTCATCGGAAGAAAAACCGCCGATTGCAATGTCGATGTTGTCTACAATCTCTGGAGAGTACACGGATGTGAGCCCGAAGAGATGTCCCGACCCGTAAACCGGGATGTCATCTAACGTGAGCATGTTGCCCCCAAGGTTACCTCCGCGGGCAAAATACGCGTTGCCGCCTTCGATTCCCATGGATATGCCCGGAAGCGTCTGCACGTACTTAACAGCATCCTTTTCTCCAATTGCACTTACCGTGCGGCCTATAGAAGCATGGTTGAGATTGTGGCGCCCTGGTTCTACCTTGTGCATCAACGATTCCGTTATGGTGGACTCCCTTAATGTGTCCCGCACGTCCTGTGCGGAACACGGGATTCTACGAACGGACACTAATACAAAGAATGCTACAAATATGTATTGTTTATAGTTGAACATTTATAAACATTCTTCAGGCAGAAAAGTGTTGGGACACATTGATCATATTCCATAATACGAAAAATATGCATTCAATTTATTCTCAATAAGTGGATAAAACAGATTTGCTTTACATTGAGAAACAGTATTGCAAGTTGAGATGGTGGTTTCAATATCTAGGATGCCAAATTCGTTGATGTCGTCATATAGCTTCGTGGAATCATTCTGTCCTTGATTATAGTCATCAATCAAGTCTATAAATAGAGGGGAATACCAATAATATGGAGTTTGACTAACAGGAGACCAATCTTGTCGCCAATTGTTGTTAATGACTTCTGTAGAATCTGTTTTGACGTATCCTTTAGAGAGATAATATTGCTCTCCCAAATACCAGCCCATAAAACTGCCATAAGATTCTATTAGCAAAGTATCAACTTGTCCAAAAGAGTTGTCGTTGTTATTGTGATGGTGATATTTATGTCTTATATGACCTAGTTCGTGAAGAACAGCTGAAATAACGTCGTTGCAGCCAATTGCATTATTATAGATGGTGACATCTTTCCCAAAAATGAATGATGTTTTACCGTCCACTCCCGGCATACTGCTAAACAAGGAGTGAACCAAAACACCGGTTTCGTTTGTGCCAATAAAAGAAGAATACGGATTAGACGCATAGTGATAATAGTCTAGAGCTCTATGTATCTCAAACTCTTTGGCCGTTGAGACCATGTTAAACGTATAAGTGCCGCTATTAAATGAATTAGGCCAAAGAACTCCCACATAGCCTAAAGAGACATGGATTGGTGTTGCTGCTTCTCTGGCGATTGTCCATTTTGTATTATTGAGTGTGGCATACACATACATGGAGGGGTAATCGGAAGGGTCAACCCCTACAAGGAAAGGGTCAATATAGACTCTTCCAGTGGAATTTGTATATTGTGTGCCAGTTACATAGCCGTTTGTTATGTGGACCGATAGTTTATTTAATGGTAGATAAGTTCCCAAAAAACCATCATACGTTCTAAAACGTGCGGGATATAAATCTTGTATTATCTCCGCTTTTGTTGATGGTTCAGGCATTTCTTTGGCAATTGGCACATACAATTGGAAACATTCTTCGTATTCAATATTATCGGGGAAAGGTTTATTGAGAGGCCATATAACATACATTATGGGCATTTGAACAACTTCGGGGCCAGATTCATTGTCAGTATTAAGTAGAATATATGGACTTACTTCTGGATATACAGGAATGCTTATCTCTTTTGCCACTGTTTGAATATTCGGAGGAGCCGGAATAAACCCGAAGGGGATATACGATATCCCCGCGTCCTCAATGCTGCTAATATACTGTTGCTCGCTAATGTCCTTGGGATAAACCTTAATGGCACGATGATTGGGTTCGTTGCCGGTGCGAGTATAATCAAAATGAGAGGGTTGTAATACCAGTTCGGTTCCCTCGTGATAACACAAATCATCTAAGGATTCAATGCCAGATTTTGATAGTAGCGTATTATAATCAAGATTATCACATACTGATGACATAACACGCTTATTGTCAAGCGAACAACTTACAAAGCAGAGAATTGTTAGAACAAATAATATAGAACGATGTTTAATCATAACGATGATTTTTAATACTATTACAAAACAGTGAAGTCGTGCCGAACAGATATAGAGTATTGATAGTATACTGCCCCAAATATACCGTGCCCGCCATTGATATTGTTAACAGATTCACGGTCGAACATGCTGAACATTAGGTCATAGTTATTCATTTCCCGCTTTTTGCAGTACCGTAGATAATCTGCATATGAATCGGATACAAAAGCAGCATTCCATACACTGCCATCTTTATCCGGCGGAGACACGATAAATGCCTTGTTAGTATTCAAACCATAATCTTCAAGTTCCTTTTGCGGGATTCCACAGGAATAGTCCCCGTCATGACGGATGATAACCATTTGTTTATAACTACTGCCTCTTTTCACGCGCTTTCCCTCAAATGACGAAACAACACCCCCGGATGAATGAGTGGCATATTCAAAATACCAATAAATATCGTCAGAGGAGAAATAATGCTCACTCAGTGTTACTGCATCAGCCCCGGAATGATTGGTCCAGATAGAAGATCCGTCATCCGGGGAATCGCTAAATAGTACAATATTACACGATTGCTCGTATGGTTTTCGCTCTAAATACTTATAAACAGCGAACCACGGTGCTTTCCAATCTGCTCTGCACCACATTCCCGATATTTCAAGATTTTCCGGAAACACAGTTTCCGCCCATGTTTTTTTTTCAAGGGCTTCTATCTCGAGCCGGTACAGGTAACCATGCTGGGGCGAAAGGGTGGTTTCATAAATGCCGTTACCCACATGGACGAAACGGAAAGTGTCCCTGTTTCGTAATATCCATGCCTTTGCATTTTCAATCGGCTGATCTCCCACTCCCAGGCCCCCGTCAATCCGGGAAAGTTTAAGGGTTTGTTTATCCCCTTTTTCCAGGATGCAATATACACCAATGCCCTCTTCAGCCGGGCTCATGTCGATAGTTTCAACGCAGGCTGCCAGAGAGAAGAGGGCAAGGATGGGTAAGAACCGGGACATGCTATAGAACTTCTATAACCTGCTCGATTTCTTCGATGTTGCCGTCGGGGTAGGTGACTACCGCCTTAACGGTATGGGTGCCGGAGGCAGAGAGGGTTATGGCTTCGCCGGAGACGGGCTGGTCGTCATAGAACCATGCGACGGAGGTCGGGGTGCCGCCTACGCTGTCGTCCACGAAGGTGAGGGGGAAGGTGCTGCCGTTGGCGTATTTACCGTCGGCGGACCTGCTGATCACCCTGATACCGACACCGGAGAAGGGGGATACTATCTGTGTGAGGTTCGCATCGATGATGAAGTTGTACCCTACGTCCGTCCAGTCTTCCAAGGCTCCGCCCGTTGTCATGAAGGCTCCCCTTATCATTCCGCCGCCGTTTACGCCATCCTCAGCGTCAACGCTCATCCAATACTGTTCCTTGATGTCCTTTACGGCGTATCCGATAAACACGTTCTGTCCTGAAGGAATGGTGATTCCTGCATCGGAAACGTCGATAGTCTGCATTCTCTTGTAAACAGGAGAAGTGACGGTCTTTGTAAGGACGCGGCTGCTTCCGAAATCAACGAATACGTCAACCTGTGCAGGGGCCTCTCCGGAACCGTTCATATGGAAGGATATGCTTTCGAGGTTGTATCCGACATAAGGCTTAAGTTCGTTGGCATAATACAGGGTCGCAAGCGTGGCCGAGTATGAGTCGGCCTGTTGGGAATAACCGATTGCGCCTTCAGCGCCAGTGTTCTTCGAGAGCGTGGCGGGTTTACCCTCTGAATAGTTGTACATTACGACATCCTGCGTGGCTGCACCTCCGTTGGTTTTGATGGAGAAGTGTTCGGTATTGAACATGTCTTTGCTGAAGACGATCTCGAGATTTTTGCTTCCAAAGCCGGGAATATCAACCTCGTATTTGCCGTCCGCGTCGGTACGCACTGAATATTTCGACGCTTTCTTCAAATCTTTCAGGCTGATGAAGGTGCGCTGTTTGAGAGATTGCACCGCAGGATCGTCCGCAAGGGAAACTTCTACGAGTACTCCTTCCACGGGGTTGCCTGAAGAATCGACCGCCTTCCCGCCCAGTAGCAGGGAGTTGGGCGCCTCCAGATCGAGGTCTACCGTGCCGTTGGAATAGCTGATGTTGGAAAGGACGAAACGCGTCTTGAGTGAAGCCCAGTCGGTACCCTCGAACGTTGTGGTGCCGGTGGTGCCGGGATAGAGCATGTCGTTGTAGTTGCTGTAGCTATTTTTGGGAAGCTCCAGATAGTAGCATGGATGCACGGAATAAGCGTTGATATCGTTGCTGCTCCAAAGCCTTACAGCCGTAGTCTCGCCCACACGGTTATTCGACATGTCCACATGGTACACCAGCATGCCTCCTACGGGCTGATCCGAAGAGTAGATCTTGATTTTGGAATCCCATCCGCTGCCGTCGCGCACTTCGTAGAGGAAGAACTCGCCTTCGGTGGATGTAGGGGTCATAGCGCCCTGATTCTCATATACGGGGCCAAGGGTCTTGTGTCCGCTTTCCTTCCACCAGGGAATCTCGGCCCAGCCCAGCATATATCTTTCCATAATGCTGAGGTAGGGGGGCGTGCGGCCGTTATTGTTGTAGTTGCCGCTACACATGAGGGAGAAGTGGTACACGTCGCTGGCGCTTCCGTTCTTCTCGTAGTCTACGTCGTAGAAATCCGGCAGGCCGAGAACGTGACCGAACTCGTGGCAGAAGGTGCCGATGCCGGCCATGGTAGGGGCGGCGCCAGTCGTGCTGGGGGCACCCTTGTATTCGGATGAGCAGGCATAAGAATAAACCTTTACACCGTCAAATCCGTTCTCCCTGGGATTCAGCCCGCCGGCATGGGGCCAGATGGTGTCCTCGCCGCCTTGTTCCGCTTCATTGTGTCCGGCATAGTAGAAGTAGACGTTGTCCACATAGCCGTCGTGGTCGTTGTCGTAATCAGCGAAATTGACAAGTCCCTGGTCGTGTGCGATATGACATGCTTCCGAGAAGAGTCCATCGGGATCTGTGTCCTGGTTGTTATGATCAGGGTCGTTCTTTCCATACTCGGCGTATCCCTTGGAAACCTTGATAGGACCAACCACGTCGAAGACAGGATCGAACTGATGGGTGGAGTTCTCATAATAGTAGTCGTAGACGGAACCTGTGCCTCCGTTCTGCGAATATCCCCTTTCGTTCAGCATGGCGTAGAACGCTTCCTGGGGGTTCTCGACGGTAAACTGAAGGTCATCGAATTCGACGAGGATAACAAGGAACTTGTTCTGTCCCATGCTGATAGAACTCTTGCGGGTGCCATTGCCGCGAAGGACTGGCCTGACGGCGCGTAACTTGGATGCGGAAACGCTGCGGACCGGCAGCGAAGCCCTGCGGTAGAAGCCGTCACGGCTTTTCGCCACAACGTTGCCGTTCATGGTCATGTAGTGATAATTCTCGTCACCGTGAAGCTGGATGGTAACAACGCTTCCGTCCGGCTGGCGATGTTTGACAGGCCAGGGATATGCCGGAACGGCATAGGACATAACGCAGGATGCGAAGGACAAAACCAGTGCAAATAACAATTTCTTCATAGCTCTTCCTCCTTATTTCTTAATCACATAGCAGACATCCCCGTCGAGGAGCCATACCATATTGTCTTTAACCTGGAACACCTTGGTATTCACATCGCTGGAATAAGGAAGGTCCTTTGTCCAGTTCTGGAACATGGAGAAGGACACATCGTCGCCGGCAGCAAAACTGGACGGCAGTCCGCGAAGCAGTACGAACCTGTTCTTGTCCGGTGCTATCATGCGGAAGTCTGCGGTGCCGTCGGTCTTGCGAAGGACGGATACCTGATGGGCCAGGGGCTCGAAAGCGACATTCGCTCCCTGCCTGTCATAGTTGTAAAGGCCATAAGTCTGGCCGAGGATGGAGCTGGGCTCCTGGGTGACGGAAACCTTGAATACGAGGTCGCCGCTGGTTACGACTGCAATTCCGTTGAGCGGATCCGTGCTGAAATTCGGCATGTCCGCACTGAAAACCACACTCGTGATTATATTCGCCTGACCCTCGTTCGGCTCTGCCTTGAACCAGGTAACCTTGCTGCCGTTGGTGTCTTCGCAACTGATGGTCCAGTTGTCGGGAAGCCTCACGGAAAGCGTTTCCGGATTGGTGTCTTTCAGGGTGATTGCCTTTGCGGGGAACAACTTGGAGGCCGGCTGCTGGGAGAATTCTCCCGTGGCGTCCTTTTTGCCGGCGGTAATGACCAGTTTGCCGGAGCGGTCGGCTTCCGTGTTGTTGGCGGAAAGCATAATCTTTATTACCGTAACCCCGTTTCCGGCATCGGTGCTGGAAGAGATAGTCGCCCACGGCGCATTCTCTATAGCAGCGTCGAAAGACTTGTCGCAGGTTACCTTGAACTGTATTTCATGCCCGTTTCCGGGTTCGGAACTAATCCTTGCAGGGCTGATCTTCAGCACCTCGGGAGTTGGATCCTCCTTGGGTTCATTACAGCCTGCAAGAAACAATAACGCCGGGATGGCGATAATAAAACCAATATGCTTCATGTTTTTATGAAAAAATTCCGGGCCGGTGTATAAAACAGTCAGCCCGGAATAATTAACAATAATAGATAGAACTAATTTGCTACAAAGATATCAGCCGAGCCTCCGTAGGCATTAGCGAGTGCTCTACCATCGGGTATAATATACCTTACCTGCAAGACACAGTACTTATCATCCTGGTACATGTAGCAGTTGTATCCACCGTCGTAGAAATAATCATCCCCAAGACTATAGCCAAAGTCAATTATATCAAGTTGGCCAAAAGACCCATAGGAATAACATGTGGCTTGCCTTTTCACGCGAAAATAATTGCAGTAGCCGTAACCGGGATCTTCGAAGGGTTTATCGTCGGTCAGCTGGATCTTGATGCTCTTGCCGGGACCGAAGAGATCCTTGAAGCGGTACAGAGTGGAATCACTTTCACACTGCTGCAACTCAGTAGCTAGAGATTTGGTTCCTGCAACGGATTGTATGGTAGCATCACCTAAATAGTACGTACCTACATAGCCGGGTTTCCATGCCAGGCCTTCAAAGGTGCTTGAGCAGAGCTCTTTCTTGCCGCTGTTGATAGCCACCACGGTGATGTCGTAGAAGTTGGCAAGTCCGGTGAACAGGGTGTCGGCGATTCCTTCGTCGGTGAAGTCGATATCGGTACCGGTAGAAAGAACCTTCTCGATATAGGCCTTTTCGCCATCGGTTTCGATAGCTGCAGCCTTGTCTTTCGTAAGCTCAACGAGGAACTTGGCGGAAGTTGTCTGCTTGTTCTTAACGAAACGGATCTTGATATCCTCGTCGGAATTGTACTCCGAAGAAGGAGTGTACTGGAAGATGGTAACCTGTGGCTTGCCATCGCTTCCGGGAACGGTTCCTTCCTGAACCTCGCAGGAGGCTGCGAAGAGACCGAGCAGGGCAATGCTGAGAATATATGCTAATTTTTTCATATAAATCTGTCTTTAAAATTACCAAACAAATGCAGGTGAATTTCCATCGAAAGGCTCAGGAACAGGATTTTGTTTGAGGGCGACATTGTAGTTGGCCTCTGTGCCCACGAAGCAGAGAGTCATCCACTGGGGAGGTGCATCGGAATTCCACTGGAAAGTATCGAGGTGGTTGGTACCTGCATAGCTGCGGATGATACCCTTGTTCAGACGCTTGATGTCCTTAGTTGCGAAACCTTCGCCCCAGAGCTCAACGCGGCGCTGCCACCAGCACTCGTTCTGGAATGCAGGAGTTGCAGAGTTGTTGTAGAACTCATTGTGGGTGCCGTAGGTGTAGCTGGCATCACGGGTCTTGGCAAATGCGGTAAGGAGTGCGATACCCTCAGCCTCTTTGCCAGCCTGCATGCCGGTGGCCTCAGCCTCGATGAGGTACATTTCCTCAACGCGCATGAGGGGAACTGCAACGGTGAATGCTGCATACTGATCGACATGTTCGCCGTTCTTGGGACGGAATTTGAGAGCGATATGGGCGAGGTCTCCGCTTTCACTCTGATTGATGCCGGTCTTATAAACGCCGGCCGGATCGTCGGTATAAACGGCGAGTGCGGCGAGTGCGTCTGCCTGGGTCATGTCATCAAGAGAAGGATCGATGAAGCACTTCTTCCTGAAGTCGGTAGCGGGGATGGTGCTGTAGAGGTGGGCGTCGATACGCTTGGGACCCACATAGTTTGCAGCATAGCCGCAACCGGAAGCACTGACCTCGGGGATCATCTGGGAACCCCAGCTGGAGTCGGCGTCGTTTACGAGAATGTTAGGATCGCTGGACTTGTAGGTTACGCCGAAAATCCATGCATCGTTAGGAGTGTTGAATCCGTCGGTCTTGGAAAGGTACTGGGCTTCGGTGAGAATGGTGTAGCCATTCTGTGCCTTCTTGGCATAGGTGACTGCATTCTCCCAATCTTCGGTCTCGAGATATGCGCGGGCCTTCAGGCCGTAAACCACGGTCGTGTCGGGAACATACTTGTTGGGACGTACGTATCCGGAAAGAAGGGTTTCAGCCTTGTCGAGATCGTCGAGGATGAAGCTCCAGATCTTTTCGTTGGTTGCACGGGGATTGTTGCACGCGATGGTAGGAGTGGTTTTCTCGTCTACGATAGGAACCGTGATGGCGGTCTTGTCGACGGGATAGCTCTTTTCTGCGAACATGCGGGCAAGATCCATGTAGAACATTGCGCGCATTGCATGAGCAATACCTGCACCTACTTTCTGATCGTCAGAAGGGGTTTCTCCGGCAACGCTCAAAACAACATTGCAGTTTTTAATCCATTTATAATAATATGTCCAGGGGAGCTGGCAAACGGCGTAGCCGGGGCCAAGGCCGGTGCCGCACTGGTACCATGTAGAATACCATTCGCTGCCACCGTCCTGAGGAACGATGTCCTGTCCCATCACATCCCACATGATCCAGAAGGACGGATAACCGTAGTCCCAAGGATATTTATTACTTGCACCTCCGTAGGTGAACTCGCCTACGAGTTGGCCGGTGATTGCATCCACGAAGCCCTGATAAGCACCGGGAGCATTCAACGCCTGCTCTTCGGTAATGGTAGAAGTCTGAGGGTTAACCTCCTTGATGCAGGAGTTGGCAAAAAACATGACAACTGCTGCGATCAGACTGATTTTATATATTGCTTTCATATTCGTATCTCCTTAGATTTAGAAAGTCAACTGAACACCGCCCGAAATAGTGCGGACAGGAGAATAGACGGAAACATAGGTGTTGCCGGTGTAGGAGTACCTGGGATCCAGACCCTTGCGGGCAGACCAGAACTTGAGGTTTTCACCCATTGCATAGAAGCGTACTTTCGAAATGCCCAGTCCCTTGACGATCTTCTCGGGAAGAGTGTAACCGACGGAGAAGGACTGGAAGTTGAAGTAGCTCGCGTTCACGAGGAAGCGGTCGGAGTCTGCGGCGGTGAACTGGTCGCCATACTGCCAACGAGGAATGTTACTGCTGGTGTTGTCCGGGCTCCAGGACCTGTACCAATCCTTATGGAAGGTGGAACCTGCGTCGGAAGAAGTGTAGCAAGGCCCCATGTATCCCTGATAACCGGAATCGAACACCTTGCCGCCGATCTGATAGTCGAAAGAGACGGTGGCGTCGATGCCCTTGAAGCGAACGGTGGAAGAAAGACCGCCGAATGCCTTGGGAAGCATGCTTCCGAGGTTATAGAAGGTTGCCACGTTGGGGTTGGTGGTGGTGTAGGAATACTTGCTGCCGGGACGGTTCACAACTCCTTCGCCGAGGTCGGCGTCAACCCAGTAGAGGGCCTGACCGTTCTCGTCGACACCTGCATACACGTGACGGAATGCGCTGTACATCGAACCGCCTTCCTCGAGCCAGAGGCTGTTCTCGGTGAAGCCCTGAGTGCCTTCGATCTTCTTGGTTTCAGGGAGTTCGAGGATCTTGTCCTTATTGCTTGCAATATTGAAGCTGGCGGACCAGACGAAGTCCTTGGTGCGAACCAGGTCGGCGTTCAGCACGAGTTCGATACCGTTGTTGCGGATCTTACCGAGGTTGCCATAGTAACCGCGGGAACCGATGGACTCGGCGACGGAGAGCCAGAAGAGCTGGCCGTCAGAGACCTTGGAATAGAAGTCGAGACTACCGGAGAGGCGGCCCTTGTAGAGGCTGAACTCGGCACCGACGTTGCGGTTGGTAGTGGTTTCCCAGGAGATGTCCTTGTTACCGATACGGGCGAAGGAAGGTGCCATGGTGTAGGTTCCGGTCTTGGAAAGGGTGTAGAGGTCGGTGTATGCCCATGCGCCGATATCGTCGTTACCCTGCTGGCCGATGGAGGCCTTCAGCTTGAGGATGTCGAACACGGAGTTGCTGCCGAAGAGGGCCTCTTTGCTCACGATCCAGGCAGCACCCAAAGACCAGAAGTTACCCCAGCGGTGATCCTTGTCGAAGTAAGAGGTTGCATCACGACGGAAGGAAGCGGAAGCATAGTACTTCTGTGCATAGTTGAACTGTGCGCTTGCGAAGTAACCTTCAACGTTGTATTCCGAAGAAGATGAACCGGAATCATACTGAGTGTTGGCAGCAGCATTGAGTTCGAGAATTTCGGGGCTGTAGAGACCCTGACCTTCAGCGGACAGAGCGGTGCTGTTGGTGTCGTACCATTCGTGACCGGCGATGACGTTGACGTTGAAGTCACCGATCTGGTTCACATAGGTGAGGCTCTGGATATTGTTGGTACGGATGGTGGTGGAAGCGCTCTTGTAGAGTTGGCCATTCACACTGACCTTAGGCCCGTACAGGGAGTTGTCATAGTGGGAATAACGGGTGGAACCCCAGATGACCGTGGAGGTGATGTTTGCGGAGAGGTGGTCGGAAATGGTGAAGTCGGCCACGAAGTTGCCGTTCATCTGGTTGCCTGCGCTCTTGTCTACATTGTACCTGTTGTTACCGATAGGGTTACCGGTCTGCAGGAATGCACGGTTCACGGGATAGTCGGCACCTGCAACACCGAAGTCGTACTGAGGATTGCCGTTGGCATCGGTACGCACGACGGGATTGCCGTTGGCATCGAGCACATAGACGTATGCAGGATAGATAGGTGCGATGTGCGAGGTGTAGTACATCAGGTTGGTGGAACCGAGAGTGGTGTCCATGTTAGGGTTGGCGGTCTGCGCGGAATTCACGAAACCTACGTTTGCTCCGAGTTTCAACCACTTCTTTGCCTGATAGTCGGCCTTGATACGGGCGCTGACACGCTCATATCCGGAATACTGGATGACACCGTCTTCGTTGAGGTAGCTCAGGCTGGCATAGTAGGATGCCCTGTCGGTACCACCGGAAACGCTGGCTACATACTCCTTGCGGAGGGCCTTCTTGTAGGCGAGATCCGTCCAGTTGTCGGGCTGGAACCAGTAATCCTCACCGCCGGAAGTCATCTTGTAACCGAGTTTGGCGTTAGGATTGAGCTTGCCGTCGGTGCCGATCAGCTGCTCGCCGTCCGGAATGGTGTAAACCTGATACTTAAGGTCGCTGAGCATCTGAGTGTTTGCCTTCACGTTTGCCGCTGCGGAACTCTGGCCCTGTCCATAATAGTACAGATTGTACAACTGGGCATAGTATGCTTCGTAGTATTCACCAGGATCGGTGATGAAGTCATAGTCAGGAATTGAACGGGAGTTGACACCCCATTTAACATCGAGGTTGACAACTGCATCGTTGCTGCGGCCCTTCTTGGTGGTGACGATGATAACACCGGAAGCACCACGGGCGCCATACAGTGCGGCGGAGGCTGCGTCCTTGAGGACGGTCACGGACTCAATGTCGCTCTGAGGGATGTTGGAAAGCGATGCAGTGTAAGGTGCGCCGTCAACGATAACCAGCGGGTCGGTTCCTGCATACATTGAGGAAATACCGCGGATGTTGATGGAACCGCTGCCTGCACCAGGAGCACCTGATGATCCCCTCATCTGCAGACCGGCGACGGAACCCACGAGAGCGTTGGCGATGTTGGTCGTCTGGCGCTTCTGGATGTCATCTGCCTTCAGCACGGATGCGGAACCCGTAAAGGCCTCTTTGGTACTGGTACCGAAGGCGACCACGATGGTTTCGTCCAGCATCTGTGTGTCGTCTGAGAGTGCCACGTTGATAACAGACTTCTTCTCTACCGGGATGATCTGTGTTTCGTATCCCATGGAAGAGAAAACGAGTGTTGCATTGCCGGGAACCGAGATGTTGTATTCACCGTCAAGACCGGTGACGACACCCTTGGTGGTTCCTTGCACAACGACGCCGGCACCCGGAATCGGAGCTCCGGAAGCATCGGTGACAACACCTTTGACAGTAATGTTCTGTGCGGAGGCAAGAATGCCTGCAAATAGCATTACAGAGGTGATTAAGAGCTTAAATTTTCTCATAAGCCATTTTTTTAATTAAACAATAAACTATACTAACTATACTAGTTATCTGCCATTACACATACACGTACGGGTACAATATGCGCAATTTGAGCTGGCAAGTTCGGAAAAATAAATTACAATTCCAAACTTTTGAAAAAAGCGGCAAACTAACGCAGGATGCGGTTTTTTAATAAAAAAACGCGCCACATCTGCGTCCAGCGCGTTTTATCGGTTAATAACTATAACTATTCTACCCCTTTTAATTAACATCTTTAACTTAAAAAATTTTTAAAAAAATTAAAGAACGGGTTTCTATGCGCGCGTGTGTACCTTAATGTTTAATTATCGAAAAAAAGCAGTATCTTTGCACGTTTTTACTTTAGACAGTGCTTTTTATTATGATGAATTCCAAGGAAATACGTCAGAAATTTCTGGACTTTTTCGAGGCAAAGGGGCACAGTATAGTCCCTTCCGCACCGATGGTTGTAAAAAACGATCCGACCTTGATGTTCACGAACGCCGGCATGAACCAGTTCAAGGACATCTTCCTCGGCAACTCCACCCCCAAAATGAAGAGGGCGGCCGACAGCCAGAAGTGCCTCCGCGTGAGCGGCAAGCACAACGACCTCGAAGAAGTCGGACACGATACATACCACCACACGATGTTCGAGATGCTGGGCAACTGGAGCTTCGGCGATTACTTCAAGACTGAGGCGATTGACTGGGCCTGGGAACTGCTCACGGGTGTCTACGGCATCAATCCCGAACTCCTCTATGCCACCGTGTTCGAAGGCAGCGCCGAAGATGGCACGTCCCTCGATGAGGAGGCCCGCCAGGCCTGGCTCAAGCATCTCCCCGCAGAGCGCATCCTGCTCGGCAACAAGCACGACAACTTCTGGGAGATGGGCGAGACCGGCCCCTGCGGCCCCTGCTCCGAGATCCACATCGACATCCGAAGCGAGGAGGAAAAACGCGCCAGCGGCATTCCCGGCAAAGACCTGGTGAACCAGAGCGACCCCCACGTGATAGAGATATGGAACCTGGTGTTCATGCAGTTCGAGCGCAAGGCGGACGGCCACCTGGAGCCCCTTCCCGCCAAGAACATCGACACCGGTATGGGCTTCGAACGCCTCTGCGCAGTGCTTCAGGGCAAGAACAGCAACTACGACTCGGACGTCTTCTCCGGCCTTCTCGGTAAACTCGGGGAACTCTCCGGACATAAATACGGCGAGGGTAAGGATACCGATGTGGCCATGAGGGTATGTGCAGACCACATCCGCGCCATTTCCTTCAGCATTGCGGACGGCCAGCTGCCTTCCAACGTCAAGGCCGGATATGTCATCCGCAGGATCCTGCGCCGTGCCGTGCGCTACGGCTACACTTTCCTCGGCTTTACCGAACCCTTCCTCTGCCGCCTCGTGCCCCAGCTCATCTCCGACATGGGAGATGCCTATCCGGAGCTGAAGGCCCAGCAGAAGCTGATAGAGAGCGTCATCCGCGAGGAGGAGCTCGCTTTCCTGCGCACCCTCGACCGCGGAATCAAACTCCTGGACGATTACATGGCCAGGAACGCCGCCGCCAAGGTGCTGCCCGGCACCGACGCGTTCGTGCTCTACGACACCTTCGGATTCCCCATCGACCTCACCGAACTTATCGCGGGCGAGAAGGGATACACCGTCGATCTGGAGGGCTTCCAGGTGGAACTTGGCAAGCAGAAGGAGCGTGCACGCAACGCCACCGCGAATGAATTCGGCGACTGGACCGTCTATCATGAAGGCGAGGACGTGGAATTCACTGGATACGACACCGTAGAGCAGCCCGGAGCTTTGCTCCTCAAGAGCCGCAAGGTGGTCCAAAAGAACAAGGAGATGCTCCAGCTCGTGTTCGACCGCACCCCGTTCTACGGGGAGATGGGCGGCGAGGTCGGTGACACCGGCGTGGCAGTTGCCGCCGGCGGAGAGGAAATCAAGATACTCAACACCGTCAAGGAGAACAACCTGACCATCCACATAGCCGACAAGTTGCCTTCTGATCCGGCCGGTTCCTTCACCCTGAAGGTGGATGCCGCCCGCAGGCAGGCAATTGCCAACAATCACACCTGCACCCACCTGCTGGACCAGGCGCTGCGCGAGATCGTTGGCACCCACGTGGAGCAGAAGGGTTCTTATGTGTGCGACAAATACTTCCGCTTCGACTTCTCCCACTTCGAGAAACTTTCCGACGAGCAGATCCGTGCGGTTGAAGCCCGGGTGAACGAACTGATACGCAGCAACTTCCCTCTGGTGGAGAATCGCGAAGCCACGATGGAGGAAGCCAACGCCATGGGTGCCATCGCGCTCTTCGGCGAGAAGTACGGCGACCGCGTCCGCGTGGTCAAGTTCGGCCCCAGCGTCGAGCTCTGCGGCGGCTGCCACACATCCCGAACCGGAAACATCGGTCTCTTCAAGATCACTTCCGAGGCGGCCATCGCCGCCGGCATACGCCGAATCGAGGCCGTGACCGGCGAGGAGTCCGAAAAACTCGTCTTTGGCCTTCAGGAGATGATCCGCACAGCCCGCGCCATGTTCAACAATGCTCCCGGACTCACTGAAGCTATCCACAAGATGATCGAGGAGAACGAGGGCTACAAGAAGCAGATCGCCGAGGTTGCAAAGGAGAAGACCCTGCAACTGAAGAAGGCCTTGCTGGAGCATTCGGAGCAGATTAACGGCCACAACGTGATCAAGATCAACCAGACCCGCGATCTCGTTATGCTCCGCGATGCCGCCACAATGCTTCAGAAAGAGGCCGAGAATCTGGTGATTGCTGCCGCATTCGAGTCCGCCGGCAAGCCTCAGCTCCTGCTGATGTATTCGCAGGATCTCGTGGCGGCAGGCAAAAATGCAGGTGCCGACATCCGCGAAGCCGCAAAGTGCATCCAGGGCGGAGGCGGCGGCCAGCCCGGACTCGCGACCGCCGGTGGCAAGGATATTGCTGGTCTTTCCGCTGCCCTCGACATAATGATCCAGAAGATTTGAAAAAGCTCGACCGCTTCATACTCACGGCATTCATAGGACCGTTCATAGCGATCCTGCTGCTTGTAGTGTTCATCCTGATGATGCAGTTCCTCTGGGTGTACATCGATGAGCTTGTGGGTAAGGGACTCGGCCTTGGCGTCGTGCTTGAGTTCATGCTGCTGGGCGGATGTACCATCCTTCCGCTGGCTCTCCCCCTGGCCACGCTGCTGTCTTCCATGATGGTTCTCGGGCAGATGGGCGACCATAATGAGCTGATGGCTATCAAGGCTGCGGGAATATCGCTTGCACGCGTGTTGCTGCCGCTCGTCATCGCATCCGTTTTCATCAGCATCGGTGCTTTCTATGTCGGCAATAATCTGGTCCCCATAGCCTGGAACGAGATATATACCCTCCGGGACGATATCAGCCGTACCAAGAACGAGATCAAGATTCCGGCGGGCACCTTCTACGACGGCATCGACGGGTACGTGCTCCGCACGGAAACCCAGGACGACAACGGAGTGATGCACGGAGTGATGGTGTACGACCACACATCCAACAAAGGCAATACATCCCTTTCCCTTGCGGATTCCGCCGTTATGAAGATGAGCAAGAATAAGGATTATCTCACCTTTACGTTATATAACGGCACAAACTATCAGGAAAACAACGTGCGCAAGTACAGGGATACAACCCTGGAACTCCAGCACATCGATTTCGAACGCCAGGAGCTGATCATTCCCCTGAAAAACTACAATTTCCAGAAGTCCGACAGCAGCCGTTACGGCGACCAGGCGAAGTCTATGCGCCTGCGCCAGCTTATGGATCAGAAGGACTCTCTGGACAATCTGGCCCAGAATGCGCTGGACAACAGATACACGACTTTGTCACAATACGGAGTTTTTCAGCAGAAGAACCAGTTGGATACGGCCAAACTCGAGGCCAGGGCGAAGTACAGTAACTACTTCTCCGCAGACGGATACCTCAGGTGGGACAAGGTCTCAAAGAAGAAAAAGGCCTATGAAAAGGCCGCTGAGGCGGCCGACAGGATGGAGACCAGCCTGATGGCCTATCAGAGTGAGGTCTACGAATACTATTTCTACCTGCGCCGGACGAATATCGAACTCCTTAAGAAATTCGCGCAGGCGCTCGCATGCCTGCTGCTGTTCTTCATCGGAGCTCCGCTTGGCGCCTTTGTGCGGAAGGGGGCTCTGGGAGTCAGCGCCATCATCTCGGTGCTCTTCTTCGTGCTCTACTGGGTAGTGGACATCACCGGAACCAAACTGGCCAGGGACGGGGCCGTCGGCGCACCGCTGGGGGTATTTGTTTCTGCTATTGTGCTGGCGCCGATCGGGGCTTACCTCACATCGCGCGCCATTAAAGATGCAACCCTTTTCAGCAACGATTCGTTGTTGAATCACTGGCGCAAGCTCAAGAGCAAAGTCGCCCGTCTTTTCCATCAGAAGCGCATTGTCTTCATGGGTACGCCGGAGTTTGCCGTTGCTTCGCTGGATGCCCTGCTCAAGGCCGGATACAAGGTGGTTGGTGTGGTTACCGTTGCGGACAAGCCCAGCGGACGCGGTCTGGAGGTACATGAGAGCGCTGTCAAGAAATACGCCGTGGAGCACGGCTTGCCCGTGCTTCAGCCAGTCAAACTCAAGGATCCTGAATTCCTGCAGCAACTTGCTGCCTGGAAGGCGGACCTGTTTGTAGTGGTGGCATTCCGCATGCTGCCGGAAGAAGTTTGGGGCATGCCTAAACTCGGCACCTTCAATCTCCACGCTGCCCTTCTGCCCCAGTACCGCGGAGCCGCCCCTATCAACTGGGCGGTGATCAACGGAGAGCGCATGACCGGTGCGACTACCTTCATGATAGACAAAGACATAGATACCGGTGGCATCATCCTGCGCCATGGGCTCCGCATCGGGCCAGAGGATACTGCGGGGGATGTGCACGACCGCCTGATGGAGCTCGGTGCGAAACTGGTGGTGGAAACCACGGAAGGTATCATACAGCATACCGTAGAGACGCGCGTGCAGAAGTCTTTCATCCAGGGGTCCGAGGTGCTGAAACCTGCGCCGAAACTTACAAAGGAGAATACGCGTATCGACTGGTCGGCTCCTGCCGAAACCATACGCAATCTGGTGCGCGGACTCAACCCGTATCCTTCTGCATGGACTACCCTTGTCCGCGATGGTAAATCCACCGACGTCAAAATTTTCAGCGTCAGCACCGCCTCCGTGCAGGAAGCTGACTGCTCCGCGTTGCTTCGCAACCCGTTCCGGGAAAATGCTCCGCAGTCAGATCCTGCATCTGCAGCGGAGGTGTCGGATACCGCAAACGCAGCCGTTAATGCCGGAGAAATCAAGGTTGATGGAGACCGTTTGTATGTGTCTGCCGGCGACAAGTGGCTGGAAATCAAGGAACTGCAACTCGCAGGCAAGAAGCGTATGGGTGCGGATGCGTTCCTGAGAGGATTCAGGGAAATAGAGAGTTATAAGTTCGTATAGGATGGCGAATTATGTTTTCAATCCGATTACTTTGCAGTACGAGGTCCGCGAAGAACCCCGTTACGCGAAGTATGTCCGCACCGGATTGAGCATAGTCGTAGCCGCAGGGCTCTGTTTTCTGTATTTCTGGCTCTACACTTCCGTCCTTGGGTGGGACCTTCCCAAGACCGCCCGTCTGAAAAAGGAAAACGCCATGTGGCAGTCGAAGATTGCCCTTGCGGAACGCCAGCTGGATATATGCGAAGAAATGCTCCAGGGTATTGAGGAGCGCGACGATCACGTTTACCGTTCCATTTTCGGCATGAACGTGATTCCGGATGAGGTGAAGGCGGCAAAACTCGACCCCCTGGCCGATGCGCTGACGGCGCGGATCAATGCGCTGACCAAGAGGGCCTATGTGCAGAGCATGGCCCTGGATGAGGTTTACGGCATCGCGCTGAATGCGGGAGATATGGTGTCGCACATCCCTGCCGTGCCTCCCATCCTGCCAAAGAAAGGTTCCTACCGCATGGCAAGCCCGTTTGGTTACCGCACCGATCCTGTGTATGGCGGCACCCGTTTTCATTCCGGGCAGGATTTTGCCGCGGATGTAGGCTATCCCGTTTACGTTACCGGTGACGGAGTGGTAGAAAAGGTAAATTATGGATTCACGGGATACGGCAACGAGATAATCATTGACCATGGTTTCGGATATCGCACGCGCTATGCCCATCTGAGCCGCATCGACGTGGCAAAGGGGATGAAGGTGACCCGCGGCGACCAGATCGGCGCCGTCGGCAAAACCGGCAAGGCGACCGGCCCGCACCTGCATTACGAGGTTCTCTACAAGGGAAACGCCATCAATCCGTACAGTTACATGAACCTCGACATGACGGTCGAGGAATACATAGCTATGATAACCAGGCGCAGGGAGGAATCCGGTACCCGGAAGAAATCCACCCTCGAACTGCTTAAAGAACGCGGCCGATGAGCAAAAAACTGTACACTTTCGATGCTGCCGCGATGACGGTGCGCAAGATCACTCGCTCGGTATGGACCACAGTCTGGTCGATAGTGAGGGTGATCCTGGTGTCGGTTTCGCTGTTCATAGTCCTGTATCTCATCCTGTCTCTCGTGCTCAGCACCGATACGGAGAAGCGCCTCCGCCGCGAGAACCGCCAGTACGAAAAGGTCTTCGCATCCATCCCGAAAGAGCAGGAACTGCTGTCGGAGTCCATCGATATCCTGGCCCTGAAGGACAGCCGCATATACGATGAGGTTTTCCATACCGCAGCCCCTCCGGTGGATCCGGTAGGCTCTCTGGACTTCCTTTTCGGTGCGGATACCATCCCGGATACGAAGATAGTGACCTATACCACCCGGAAGGCGGACGCCCTCCTGAAAACCGCCTCGGAAGTGGACGCTGCATTCGAAAAGATATACAGGACCATGGGGAAAAACGGCTTTGTAATGCCGCCTATGGCCATTCCGGTAAAGGAAGTGTCTTATCCCCAGATAGGAGCATCCACAGGCTCCAGGCTCAACCCATTCTACAAGACGGCCGTGAATCATCACGGGCTGGATTTCATTGTGCCGCAGGGCTCGCCGGTGATCGCTCCGGCAGATGGGACGGTGGAGGACGTCGTACGCTCTTCCAAGGGAGAAGGAAATACCGTAACCCTCAGGCATTCGGGAGGATATGTCACTCGCTACCTGCACCTGGACGAGATCTTCGTCGCAAAAGGACAGAAGGTGCGCCGCGGAGGAAAGATCGCTACCGTGGGAATGTCCGGAGGCGCCTACGCCCCGCACCTTCATTATGAAGTGAAGTTCTGGGGTGCGTTCCGCGATCCAGTGAACTACCTTTTCGGCTCGGTATCGCCGGAGGAATATCCCAACTTCCTTTTCATGTCTATAAATACCAGACAATCAATGGACTAGCATATGAGTAAACTGTTCTACACCATCGGAGAGACCGCGGAGATTCTCGCAGAGAACGTATCCGCCGTGCGCTACTGGTCGGGATACTTCGAAAAGTTCCTGAAAACTACACGCACGTCCCGCGGCGACCGCCGTTTCACCCCGGAAGATATCGAAACCTTCAAGCAGATCCATTTCCTCTTGAAGGAGAAGGGCCTTACCCTCGAGGGAACAGCGAAACAGCTCGCAGCCGACAGGGCATCCGTCGAAAAACGGGTCCGTGCCCTGGAATCCCTGAAAAACATCCGCGAGCAACTTGTAGAAATCCGGAAAGGCCTATGATAGTAAAGGATATCATTGCCGCCATCGAAGCATTTGCTCCCGCGTGCATACAGGCTGAATACGACAATACAGGCCTGCAGGTTGGCTCTCCCGAGCAGGAGGTGCACGGAGTGCTGATAGGATTTGACTGCACCGCTTCTCTGGTGGAGGAAGCCGTCCGCCGCGGATGCGACATGATCCTCACCCACCATCCCCTCATCTATCATCCCCTGCGCAATCTCTATCCGGAGGATCCTGGCGCTGCTGCGGTTATCGCGGCAGTGAAGAACGGAGTGGCCGTTTACGGATGCCACACCAGCGCCGACAAGACCCCGGGTGGAGTGAGTTTCGCGCTTGCAGAAAAGATAGGGCTGAAGGATGTACGCGTGCTTGCTCCGGAAGAGCCTGCTGCTGCCGGGTATGACACGGTCGGTTTCGGCGCTGTCGGAGATCTGCCGGAAGCCCTTCCGGCAAAGGATGCCGTAGCGCTTGTGAAGAAGGCCCTTGGCACTCCCGCCGTTCGCTGTTCAGCCCCCGTAGAAGGCCCTGTGGGCAGGATTGCAGTATGTGGCGGCTCCGGCACTTCGCTCATTCCGGCGGCCCGGAAGGCCGGTGCACAGATGTATGTCTGCGGCGACATCTCCTACCACTATTTCTTCCAGCCTGAAGGCTTCATGGTGGTGGATGCCGGGCATTTTGAAACAGAAGTTGAAATAACGGAGGTTCTCCTTTCCGTTATACGGAAAAATTTTCCTACCTTTGTAACCCTTATATCCGAAAATATCGGAAAGGCAAATCCTGTAAATTATTTGTAATTACAATATGGCAACCAAGAAAACAGTAAAGAAAGTCGAAACCCCGAACGATTCGCGCGAGACCTTCGTCAGCCTGCAGAAATCATTTGCAGACTCCGACCTCACCGTAACCGAAAAACTCAAGGTCCTTTACCAGCTCCAGGCAGCCGACAATGAGATCGGCAAGCTGGTTCAGCTCAGGGGCGAACTCCCCGCGGAAGTCGCAGCCCTCGAGAACGAGATTGAGGGTTTCAAGGCAAAGATCGAGCGCCTGAACGAGGCCATCAAGGGCGAAGAGGCAGCCATCGAGGTGAACAAGGCAAAGATCTCCGAGCATGAAGGTGACATCGAGAAGTACAAGGCACAGCTCGAGAATATCGCCAACAGCCGTGAATACGACTCCATCAGCAAGGAGCTCGAGAACGAAAACCTCCTGCTCCGCATTGCCGACAAGTTCATCGGCGAAGCAAAGGAGCGCATAGTCGAAAACAAAAAGCAGATCGAAGAACTCGAAGAGCGCATCTCCGTCCGTAACGAAGATCTCGCTGCCAAGAACGAGGAACTCGCTGCAATCGTCAATTCGACCGCAGACGAAGAAAAAACCTACACCGACAAGCGAGATGCCCTGGCAGCAAAGCTGGACGCCCGCACCATGAGCGCATACGAACGCATCAAGGCCAGCGTACACAATCACCTTGCAGTCGTCCCCGTCTATAACGGCGAGGCTTGCGGAGGATGCTTCAACACCATCACTCCCCAGCGCCTGGTAGACATTGCATCCGGCACCAAGCTGGTCATCTGCGAGCATTGCGGACGCATTATTGTGAACCCTGAAATCTAGGGCAGTATGGCAGAGCAGAAGACACGCCGCAAGGCGCAGCCTAATATCGATACCCTCGGGCTCGAGATAGGGAACAAACCCCCTCAGGCCCTGGAGGCGGAAGAGGCTGTGCTCGGCGCGATGCTGCTCGAGCCGGCAGTGGTGGACGCCTCTATGGCGGAGCTCACCAGAGACTGCTTCTACGACAAGAAGAACCAGATGATCTTCGAGGCGATGAGCAAGCTCGTGCAGGAGCACACTTCCCTCGATATCATCACGGTGAGCGAAAAACTCAAGGCCCTGGGCAACCTGGAGGCCGTGGGTGGATCCGTGGTGCTGGCGAACTACTCCGAAAGGGTGGGTTCCGCCGCGCACATCGAATACTATATCAAGATCCTCAAGCAGAAGACCATCCAGAGAGATCTTATCACTGCTTCCTACGCCATCCTCAAAGATGCCTTCGACGACTCCGTCGATGTGGATGACCTCATCGACATGGCGCAGACAAAGGTCTACGATGCCGTGCAGAATAACGTCCGCAAGGATGTGCAGGAAATAGGATCCGTGCTCAATGATGTCATTTCCGACATCCAGGAGCGTCAGGATTCCACGGGTCTGAGCGGGGTGCCTTCCGGTTTCCCCACCCTGGACCAGATCACCCAGGGGTGGCAGCCGAGCGACCTTATCATCCTCGCCGCCCGTCCTTCGGTGGGTAAGACCGCCTTCTCCCTCAACATTGCGCGCAATGCCGCCGTCGACCACCACATGCCCGTGGCATTCTTCTCCTTGGAGATGTCTGCCACCCAGCTTGCCAAGCGTCTCGCCATCAGCGAAACCGGCCTGAGTGCAGACAAGATCAAGGGAGCCATCCGCCTGGAGCAGTACGAATGGGAGCAGTTGGAATACAAGATCAAAGACCTTGCGAAGGCGCCCCTCTACATCGACGACACCCCCGGCCTTCCCCTGATGGAGTTCCGCACCAAGGCCAAGAACCTGGTGAAGAACAAGGGAGTAAGGCTGATTGTGGTGGACTACCTCCAGCTGATGCAGGGCCCGGCGGAGCTGCGAGGCATGCGTGAGCAGGAAGTCGCATCCATCTCCCGTACCCTTAAGGCAACCGCCAAGGAGCTGAACGTGCCCATCATCGCCTTGTCCCAGCTTTCCCGCCAGGCTGTCCAGCGTACGGGCGGTGCAGGAAAGCCCCAGCTTAGCGACCTTCGCGAATCCGGCTCCATCGAGCAGGATGCGGATATGGTAATCTTCATCCACCGTCCGGATTACGTCGGCCTCAGCGAGAATCCGGAAGACAAGGAGAAGACTCAGATCATCATCGCCAAGCACCGTAACGGTGAAACCCGCGACATCGACATGGTCTTCAAGAGCGAACGGGTCAAGTTCCTCGAGATGAACGATGTGCTGTATGCCCAGCAGGGCCCCGTCGCTTCGGCGATGAACAACGAATTTGAACAGTAGGCCTATGTCCGCTCCGGAAATCTCCCATATAGGGAAAATAGTTGCAATTGATCCGGACTTCATCACGGTAGAGATCGTGGCGGAGTCCGCTTGCTCTTCTTGCCATGCCGCCTCCCTTTGCGGTACGGCAGACGCCACTCACAAGGCCATCACTGTTCCCGCCACGATGGGGAGCTGGGAGATTGGCCGGGAGGTACATGTGTTCCTGAAGCGCTCCATGGGCTTCAAGGCGGTGTGGCTGGCCTATGCCATCCCGCTGGCGGTGCTGCTGGCGGTGCTGCTGGGACTGAATGCCGCCGGCCTGTCCGAACTGGCTTCAGGCCTTATTGCCATCGCCGCCGTGGGTATCTACTACCTTGTCCTCCTGCTTTTCAGGAACAGGCTCCGCAATGAATATTCTTTTTACATAAAGGAGAAATAATGGATTCTATCGTTATCTGGACTATCGTTATCCTGGCCGGGCTCGGCCTCGTACTGGCCCTGATGCTCTTCTTCATCGCCAAGAAATTCAAGGTTGAGGAAGACCCCCGCATCGAGCAGGTCGAGAAGGCCCTGCCGGGTGCGAATTGCGGTGGATGCGGCTATGCCGGATGCCATGCTTTCGCCGATACGGCCGTGAAGGCTGCCGACCTGAGCGCGCATTTCTGCCCCGTCGGGGGAAATGACGTGATGAAGCAGGTTGCCGCCATACTCGGAATCGAGATGGTGGAAAAGGCGCCCCAGGTGGCCGTGGTTCGTTGCAATGGCAACTGCGCCGTCCGCCCCAAGATCAATGTTTACGACGGAGCTGAAAGCTGCCGCGTAAAGGCCGCTCTCTACAGCGGCGACACCGGCTGCTCCTTCGGCTGCCTCGGCTGCGGCGACTGCGTTGCAGTATGCGAATTCGGAGCACTCAGCATGGATCCCGAAACCGGCCTGCCGGTGGTGGATGAAGCAAAATGCGTGGCCTGCGGAAAGTGCGTGAAGGCTTGCCCCAAGGCTCTGATCGAGCTGCGTCCCAAAGGCCCTCGCGGCATGCGCGTTTATGTTGACTGCCGCAATACCGACAAGGGCCCTGCCGCCAAGAAGGCTTGCGGGAATGCCTGCATAGGCTGCGGCATCTGCGTCAAGACCTGTACGCACGAGGCGATTACGCTGGAGAACAATCTTGCGTACATCGATCCCGCGAAGTGCAAGCTTTGCCGCGAGTGCGAGGCGATGTGCCCGACCGGCGCCATCCACGGAGTAAACTTCCCTAAACCCCTCGACCGCGAAGGCATCAAGGCACGTGTTGCTGCACGTAAAAAGGAGGTAAGAAATGAGTAAGATAACGTTTGCAATCGGCGGAGTCCATCCGGACGATGCGAAGCTGGCGCGCGGATGCGCCATCGAGGTGCTGCCCCTGCCGGAGACGCTGTATGTGTCTATGGCACAGCATCTTGGAGCACCCGCAAAGCCTATAGTGGCGGTGGGTGACAGTGTGAAGACCGGGCAGGTTATCGGGGAGCCGGGCGGATTCATCTCCGCATTCGTGCACTCGCCTGCATCCGGCACCGTCAAGTCCATAGGCCCCCGCAAGGATCTGGCAGGAAATCCCGTCACCCACATCGAGATCGCCGTCGAAGGTGACGAGTGGGTTGAGGGCGTGGATCTTTCCGATACCCTCGTGACCGCGATTCCTGAAGACCGCGCAGCCATCCTCGACCGTATCAAGTCCTGCGGCGTGGTGGGTCTTGGCGGAGCCACTTTCCCCACACATGTCAAACTGAATCCCGCCCCCGGGAGCGTAGCCGAGTGCCTCATCCTTAACGGAGCGGAGTGCGAACCCTATCTCACCAGCGACTACCGCATCATGCTGGAACGCACAAAAGAGATAATCGTGGGTGCGGCCATCATGCAGAAGGTGCTGGGCGGATGCCGCACAGTCATCGGCATAGAGGAGAACAAGCCGGAGGCCATCGAAGCCATGCGCAAAGCCCTCTCCGAGCTGCCCTACAGCATCGAGGTGCTTCCTCTCAAGAAGAAGTATCCGCAGGGCGGTGAGAAGCAGCTGATCCAGGCAGTGATGCACCGCGAGGTCGCTTCCGGCGGCCTGCCCATCAGCGTGGGCGCCGTGGTGCAGAACGTGGCCACTTCGCTCGCCGTCTATGAGGCGGTGCAGAAGAACAAGCCCCTGATTACCAACACCCTGACCATCACCGGCAACTGCCTTCCCGTGGAGAAGATGCACAACTACCTCTTCCGCATCGGCATGCCGCTCAGCTACATTGCAGAGTACGCAGGGGGAGTGCCCGAGGGTGCCGCCAAGCTCATCAGCGGCGGCCCGATGATGGGACGCGCCATCGCCAATCTCGATGCCGCCACCGTCAAGGGTTCGTCGTCCATCCTCTATCTCACCGCAGAATCCACCAAACGCGGGAAGGAATCCCTCTGCATCCGCTGCGGCCGCTGCGCTGATGCTTGTCCCATGGGGCTGGAACCCTTCCTCCTCCGCAAGCTCTATTTTGCGGGAGATGTCGAAGGCCTTGAGGCGAATGCCGCGCAGGATTGTATAGAATGCGGATGCTGCCTGTTCAGCTGCCCTGCCTATATCCCTCTGCTGGACCATGTCCGCCAGGCCAAGGGTATGGCGATGGCTGCGATCCGCGCAAGAGCTGCTAAAAAGTAACGATCATGGCATATATTGTATCCCCCAACCCCCATATACATGCAGCGGTAAGCACCAAGAAGCTGATGCTGGATGTGATAATCGCCCTGTGCCCTGCGGCCGTCGTGTCGTTCCTCTACTACGGCCTGGGCGAAATCGCCATAATGGCGTTCAGCGTGGCATCCTGCGTGGTGCTCGAATGGGCCATCACCAAGTATATGCTCAAGAGGCCTTCCTCCACCGGAGACCTCTCCGCCATAGTTACCGGCATGCTGCTGGCCATGAACCTCCCTCCAACCTGCCCCCTGTGGGTGGTGTTCATCGGTGCGGTCGTGGCCATCGCGGTAGCCAAGATGACCTTCGGAGGCATAGGGCAGAACATCTGGAACCCCGCACTGGTGGGCCGCGTGTTCCTGCTCGTATCTTTCCCGACCTACATGACCGACTGGACTGTTCCTGCCGGATTCATCTCCAGCGCGGATGCCTTCAGCGGAGCCACCCTGCTGGGCCAGGTGCCTATCCTGGGTGCCCTGGAGGCCGATAAACTTGTCTCCCTGCATACCCTCTTGCACAATGTGGGCGGGTCCGCCGGTGAGATATCCGCGCTTGCGCTGCTCGCCGGCTGGGTATACCTGCTGGTGCGCAAGGTCATCAAGCCCTGGATCACACTCAGCATCTTCGCCACCGTGGCGCTGGTCGCGCTGGTGTTCCATGCGGTCGATCCCGCCCAGTACACCGGCCCCCTCTTCAACCTTCTCACAGGCGGTGTCATCCTCGGAGCCTGCTTCATGGCCACCGACTATGTCACCTCGCCCATGGGCACGTGGGGCGGAGTTATCTACGGCATAGGCATAGGTTTCATAGTGATGATGATACGCTACTTCGGGTCCTATCCCGAGGGTATGTCCTTCGCAATCCTGCTTATGAATACGGCCGTGCCGCTGCTGGACATGAAGTTCCACCATCGTAAATACGGGAGGAAGTAGATATGGCAGCTAAATCATCTCTTATCAACATGGCTGCGTGCCTGACGGGGGTCTGCCTCGTCTGCGCCGCGCTGCTGGGCTTTGTGTTTGTGGCGACCGAGGAGCCTATCCAGGCCGCTGCCGCCGCCGAGGCCCAGGCTTCCATAGCCAAGGTGCTTCCCGACGGTGGGGAGATTTCGGAAGAGCTCTCCAGCGAGGCTGAAGGCATCGAGGGCTACTTCGTGCAGACCGACGGCGAGGGTGCGGTTACCGCTTATGCGGTGAAGACTACTACCGGTGGCTTCGGGGGCCCCGTCACGCTGATGGTGGGCGTGCTTCCCGACGGCACCGTATTCAATACTTCCGTGCTTTCGCACAGTGAGACTCCCGGCCTCGGAGCCAAGTGCACCGAGGAGAAATCGGCCTTCCGCGAGCAGTGGAAAGGGTTCTCGGGAGTGCTTTCAGTGAAGAAGGACGGGGGAGATGTGGATGCCATCACAGCTTCTACCATTACCTCCCGCGCCTACACCAAGGCTGTTGCCCAGGCTGTCGAACTTGTAAAATCTTTGGGCCATGAGTAAGTTTTCATTGATCACCAAAGGCCTGCTGAAGGAGAATCCTACCTTTGTGCTGGTGCTGGGCATGTGCCCCACGCTGGCCACCACCACTTCGGCAATGAACGGCCTGGAGATGGGTCTCGCGACCATGTTCGTGCTCATCCTCTCCAACATAGTCATCTCCCTGATTTCTCCCATCGTGCCGGACAAGGTGCACATCCCCGTGTATATCGTAGTGATTGCCACCTTCGTGACGGTGCTGCAGCTGCTGATGCAGGCTTTCGTGCCGGATGTCTACAAGACCCTCGGCCTGTTTATCCCGCTCATCGTGGTGAACTGCATCATCCTCGGCCGCGCAGAGGCCTTCGCCAACAAGAACGGCGTGTGGGATTCCGCACTGGACGGCATAGGGATAGGCATAGGCTTCACCCTGTCGCTGACGGTTATCGGCATCGTGCGCGAGATTCTCGGCAGCGGTTCCGTCTTTGGATGGAAGTTCATCGCCGGGGACGGCATGCTGGCTTTCGTGATGGCTCCGGGCGCTTTTATCGTGCTTGGATACCTGATGGTCCTGTTCAATAAACTCGCTAAAAAGTAGGACGTTATGGAATATCTGCTCATCATCATTTCGGCGATCTTCGTCAATAATATCGTCCTGGCGCAGTTCCTCGGCATCTGCCCCTTCCTGGGCGTGTCGAACAAGCTCTCCACCGCATCGGGCATGAGCCTGGCGGTGTGCTTTGTCATCACCCTGGCCACCGTAGTTACCTATTTGATCAATAAGTTCCTTCTGGTGCCTTTCGGGCTCACCTTCCTGCAGACAATCGCCTTCATCCTCGTGATCGCGGCGCTGGTGCAGACTGTGGAGATAGTGCTGAAGAAGGTTTCTCCTTCGCTCTATCAGGCTCTGGGCATCTTCCTGCCCTTGATTACCACCAACTGCGCCGTGCTCGGTGTGGCCATCAACGTGGTGACCAAGCAGTTTACCTTCGGGGGAGAGGCCCACATGCTGGGGCTCGGAGAGGCTACTGTGTATGCCTTCGCCACATCCCTCGGCTATGGACTGGCAATGATTCTCTTCGCGGGCATACGCGAGCACCTGGCATTGAACGAAGTGCCCAAGGCGTTCAAGGGCCTGCCCATCGCGATGATTTCGGTTGGAATAATGGCTCTGGCATTTCTTGGATTTTCAGGAATTGTTTAATATATTTGTCCAACTAAAACCTTTTATGAGTATGAAAAAGATTTTGACTGTTATCGTTGCAGTGTTCGCATTCGTAGCACTTGCAAGCGCACAGCCTCGTGCACTCGGTGTCCGCGTCGGTTGGGGCGGCGAAGTTTCCTATCAGCACACCATGGGTGGCGAGAACTTCCTCGAAGTTGATGCAGGTTGGGGTGTCAATGCCGTCAGCGTTGGCGCAGCCTACGACTTCCAGATTGCTCCCGTAGGTCCTTTCGGATTCTATGCAGGTCCCGCTGCACACATGTGGCTCGGCGGTGGCGAAGGTGCAAACCTCGTCCTCGGAGTTGGTGCACAGGTAGGTCTCGAGTACATCTGCAATTCAATTCCTCTGCAGTTCTCCCTCGACTGGAAGCCTATCTTCACCCTGGTTCCCGGCACCGGTTTCGGCTGGCAGAGCTTCGGCCTCGGCATCCGCTACATGTTCTAGTGGCGGGCGCGGAGCCGCTGTTTGAATTACGGTACGCAAAGGGTTTTGCGTACCGTTTTTTTTAGTAACTTTGTGTTCGCAATAAATTACCCTCCATAATGTTCAAGATTCTTGAAAAGAAGATGCTGAACCCTACTATCTGCAAGATGGTGGTGGAAGCACCGCGCATCGCCAAGGCCGCCCTTCCCGGGCAGTTCCTGATCGTGCGCGCAGATGAGCCCGGGGAGCGTATCCCCCTTACTATCAGTGATTACGACCGTGAAAAAGGAACCGTGACCATCGTTATCCAGCCCATAGGCGCATCTACGCGCAGCATGGTGGATGACTTCGAGGCCGGAGACTCCTTCGCCGACGTGGCAGGCCCTCTGGGAAATCCTTCCGAATTCGTGAAGATGACTCCCGAAGAGCTCGCGAAGCAGAAGGTTGTCTTCATCGCCGGCGGTCTCGGTACAGCACCTGTATATCCGCAGGCAAAGTGGCTCCACGAACATGGCGTGAGCGTTGATGTGATCATCGGCGCACGCACCAAGGATCTCCTCATATATGAAGAGGAGTTCAAGCCCGTGGTAGATAACCTCTACATGTGCACGGATGACGGCTCCTACGGCTTCAAAGGCGTGGGTACCGCCCGTCTCGAGGCTCTGGTGGCCGAGGGCAAGGAATACACCCAGTGCGTAGCCATCGGTCCCATGATCATGATGAAGTTCTCGGTTCTCACCTGCAAGAAGCTGAACATTCCCATCTGGGTCAGCATGAACACCCTGATGGTGGACGGCACCGGCATGTGCGGCGCTTGCCGCCTTAGCGTTGGCGGAATCACCAAGTTCGCCTGCGTGGACGGTCCCGAGTTCGACGGTTATCTTGTTGATTTTGACGAAGCTATGAGGCGTTCAGCCCAGTATAAGGCCGAGGAGGGCCTGGCAAATGGCAGCAAATAGAATCCCCCGTGTTCCTGTGCGTGAGCAGGATCCCAAAGTACGTGCGCACAACTTCGAAGAGGTGTGCTACGGCTACAATAAAGAAGAGGCTATGCTGGAGGCATCCCGCTGCCTGCATTGCAAGAATCCCCGCTGTGTACAGGCCTGCCCTGTGGGCGTGAAGATTCCCGATTTCATAGAGCTTGTGGCTGCCGGAGATTTCGCCGGTGCCGCCGCCAAGATTGCGGAAGATTCATCACTGCCCGCCGTTTGCGGACGTGTCTGCCCTCAGGAGACCCAGTGCGAAGGAAGCTGCGTTCTCGGCGTCAAATTCGAGCCCGTTTCCATCGGCAAGCTCGAGAGGTTTGTGGCAGACTGGACGTTTGCCCAGGGCGAGAAGGCCGTCGAGGCTCCCAAGAAGGGTGGCAAGAAGGTGGCCATTATCGGCTCCGGTCCTGCCGGTCTCGCATGCTCGTACGACCTGGCCAAGATGGGTTACGACGTGACCATCTTCGAGGCCCTTCACAAGGCTGGCGGCGTGCTCGAGTATGGCATTCCCGAGTTCCGTCTTCCGAAGGAGAAGGTCCTCAAGCGTGAGCTTCAGGATGTGATCGCCGCAGGTGTCAAGATTGAGACCGACGTCATCATCGGCCGCACCGTCACCATCGACACCCTGATGGATCAGGAAGGCTTCGAAGCCGTGTTTGTTGGCACCGGAGCAGGACTTCCCAAGTTCATGGGCATTCCCGGAGAGAACTTCAACGGAGTCTTCTCCGCCAACGAGTTCCTCACCCGCAACAACCTGATGAAGGCTTTCCGCGACGACTACCGCACCCCCATCCATGCCGGCCAGAAGGTCTGCGTCGTGGGTGGTGGCAACGTTGCCATGGATGCCGCCCGTACGGCCCTGCGCCTCGGTGCGGAGACCACTATCGTCTATCGCCGTACGGAGGTCGAACTTCCAGCCCGTAAGGAAGAAGTTCATCACGCAAAGGAAGAAGGCATCGACTTCCAGATGCTCACCAATCCCGTTGAGATCATGGGAGATGAAAAGGGATGGGTGCGCGCCATCAAGTGCGTGCGCATGGAACTCGGCGAGCCCGACGAGAGCGGCCGCCGCAGCCCTGTGGTCATTCCCGGATCCGAATTCGAGATTCCTACCGAGACCGTGATCATGGCACTCGGCACCTCGCCCAACCCGCTGATCGCCCGCACCACTCCCGGTGTAGAGAGCAACAAGCGTGGATGCCTGGTGGCCGACGAGGCCGGCGCAACTACCCGTCCCGGAGTTTTCGCCGGCGGTGATGCCGTCACCGGTGCCGCCACTGTGATCCTCGCAATGGGCGCCGGCCGTAAAGCCGCTGCCGCCATCGACGAGTATCTGAAGAACAAGTAGTTTTTATGAAACTGCAGCTCATTCCAGCGGTCGCAGCAGCAATCCTGCTTGCGACCGCTTGCTCTGTTAAACAGATCAGCCCTGTGGAGGCTGCCATAACGGAAAAGGTCGCCGAACAGCTCGGGGACCTGGACAATATGTATTTCAGTTCTTTGGCTTTGGTGGATTCCACCACGTTTGGAGAAGAACTTGCCCGGCGCCGCAACACGCTGGAAACCAGGCGTCAGCAGAACCTGAAACTGGCCCGGGACTACGAGGCCGCGGGCAAAATGAGGAACGAAGCCAAGAAGCGGGAAGATGCCGCGAATGATTTGAAGCATCTGGAAGGCCTGGCCGCCCTGGAGCAGCGTCTGGCGGAACATGATTCGCTGAATGTCGTGGAAGTGTATATCTACAAGTTCTCCGGCCGCGCCCGCAATTATAAGGGAACCGTCACCATCGACGACATGTACGTGTCCATCACCCCTGCGGTCGAAGTCGTTGCGATGGACTACAAGAAGGAAGGTGTCCTGAAGTCCACGGGCCGCCTGATTCCCGGCTACTCGGCTTTGTTTGAATAGCCTGATGGGGAAGGTGGAATTTTCTGGCCGGGACCTTCCCCACGATTATGGCCTTGCAGGGCTCTGGGATGCAATATTGCTGGGGAAGGTCTGCCATCTAAAAAGCCACCTTCCCCAATCATTAGTAATGACGGCCGTCTGTCCACTTTTGTTAATCATTATAAATAAGGATTGCTAAAGCAGACCGGTTTAGCTAAATTTGTAACGTGGACAGGTATAAGATAATAAGACCCGCGACTAACGAGTCGTTCGCCGATGCAATGGCGAGCGTCCTTTCCGGCCTCTCTGACCATCTGACCGCGGAAAAGGCCCAGGGCCGTGAACTGGTGTTCGTGCGCTTCTTCCTCAGCGACGCACAGAACCAGGCCCCCGCACTGCGTCAGGCCTTGGAGGGGGATGACTATCGGACGGGCAATGCAGGCCCTGGCGGCTCCTTGCGGGACACAGAAGGGCCCTTTGCTTGGCGTGGAGGGAATTGCGGAGAGCTATATGCGATTATTGAGCAGCCACCCCTGGACGGTAGCCGGATCGCGGCGCTGGTCTGGACCTCGGCCCAGGCCGACCGCTACCTCTTTCACAGCCTCCGCCTCACCGAAGAAGAAGCTGCCGGCAAAAGCAGCTATGAACAGAGCCGCCTCCTCTTCGACAAATATCTCTGCATCATCCGGCCCCTTGGCCTCGACCTCAAGACCCACTGCATCCGCACCTGGATATACGTCCGGGACATAGACTCCAACTACGCCGGCCTGGTAAAGGCCCGCAACGATGTTTTTACGGAAGAAGGCCTCAGCCACGACACCCACTACATCGCCAGCACCGGCATCGGCGGCGCCAATGAAGTGCGCTCTGCCGTGGTGGCGATAGATTTCTTGACGGCTCCGAGCATAGTGGAGGAAGACAAGACATACCTGAAGGCGTTGAGCCACCTGAGTCCCACCCACGTTTATGGCGTGGCGTTCGAACGCGGTGTCCGCGTGAAGGACCATATCTTCATCAGCGGCACAGCCAGCATAGACCACAAGGGCCGTATCCTTCACGAGGGCGATGTGCTTGCCCAGGCCGACCGCCTGCTGGAAAATATCCGAGCCCTGCTGGCCGAAGGTGGACTTGCCGGCCATGCCTTTGTCCCTTACTTTATAATCTACCTCCGGGACATCGCGGACTACGCCAAGGTCGACGCCTACATGCAGACCCGCTTCCCGGACACGCCGCGCATCATCCTGGAGGCACGCGTCTGCCGCCCCGGCTGGCTGATAGAAATGGAATGCGAGGCTAGCGGTTGTCTATCAGCTGTACGGTAGCTTCGGGGACACCGAGAACCTTCACCGGGCGGCCGGCGGTGCACACCACACGCGAAAGATCATCCGCCTCCACGCCGACCATCCTCACCACGGTAGTATCATACACCATCCCCTCCGTATCCAGCGCATGCAGCATGCGGATCTCGCTGCTGCCGATGCGCGAATCCTTTAGGATGATGCTGTCCACCGGGGTGCGGCTTTGAATCAAAGCAGGTATCTCGTTAAGCACCTGCACCCTCTCGAACACGATGTTGCTCTGCACGGGGATCTCCGCGTAGGGGTAGAAACTGCGGGAGTACTGGTCGTGGTCGAAGTGCAGGCAGAGAGCCACCTTGCGCTTCTTCTCCAGCCGGATGTCCCGGAAGACCACGTTCCGCACGCCGCAACTGTGGCAGACGCCCCGGTCCTGGCTCATAGTCCAGGTGATGCCGTCCGGGTAGGTAACGGTTCCAGAAAGGTGCTCAGGCCGGCAGGTGGAAACGTAGTTCACCTTCACCTTGGGGCCGTTGGAACGGTAGATGCGCCCGTCGCAGACCACGGCATCTCCCGAAGACTGTATGTCCATGCCGGGTTTCCAGTCGCGCCAGCCGCCGGCGAGGATGCGGGCGAAGAAGCCGGTGGTGCCGTTGGCAGGATCGTCCAGGTCGGTGCAGTCATCGATCAGTCCGTTCTCTATCCAGCCCAGCTCG
This sequence comes from Bacteroidales bacterium, assembly GCA_017527415.1. GTDB lineage: Bacteria > Bacteroidota > Bacteroidia > Bacteroidales > UBA932 > Cryptobacteroides. Next base: position 64,219 of record JAFXQA010000012.1, read on the forward strand.
GGGTTGGAGGTGGTGTAGTCGTGGGCGTTGAGGGCGATGGGGTCGTCGTAGGTGCGGAACACGCCGTGACGGACGACGAAGTTCTTGCCGGGGCCGAAGTGGACCGCATCCTTCATGCCCTCGACGTGCACGTTCTCCACCACCGCGTTCTCGAAGGTGCAGATCTGGATGGCGAAGTCGTTCGGGGGCAGGTCGAGGAAGGTGTAGCCATCCAGCACCAGGTTCCGCACGTAGAAGAAGCCGGTGTGGCAGCACATGCCCACGATGGTGGGGATGTCTACAGGGCGGCCTCTGCCAGCATCGATGCCGTTGGCCTTGAGCTGCAGGCCCCTGATGCAGATGTTCTCATTGAACTCGCGGGTGAGTGCGCCTCGGTTCAGCAGCACGAAGCGCGCGGCGGTGCCTTCTGCGTCTTCAGCGCGGCTTAGGATGGCGCCGGGCGCGAATTTCAGGTCGGTGCCGGAATCCAGGAAGATGGTGCGGCAGAGCCTGTACTCGCCCGGTTTGCGTACGCGGATGCGCCCGCCGCCGTCCAGACAGCGCTGGAAGGCCTCGGAATTGGCCTCAGGGGTGTTCTCGGGCAGGAAGCCGAAGGTGTCGGCGTATTTGGTGTGCGTGCATGCGGCGAGGGTGCATGCGAGCGCGACTGAAAGGATGTGCTTGATTCTCATATTTACAAAGATAGTAAGGATTTTTTTACTAAATTTGCGCACGGAAAAATCGATACTACAAAATATTATGCAACACATTGATTCTTACGATTTCACCGGCAAAAAAGCTATTGTCCGCGTTGATTTCAATGTCCCCCTTAACGAAAACTTCGAAATTACCGACGATACCCGCATCCGTCGCGCTATCCCTACCCTTAAGAAGGTGCTCGCCGGCGGCGGTTCGCTGATTATCATGAGCCATCTCGGCCGTCCCAAGAAGGTGGAAGCCAAATTCTCCCTCAAGCACATCGTCGCCCATGTGAGCGAATGCCTCGGAGTGCCCGTGCAGTTTGCAGATGACTGCCAGACCGCCGACGCACAGGCCGCCGCCCTCAAGCCGGGCGAGGCCCTGCTTCTCGAGAACCTTCGCTTCTATGCAGAGGAGGAAGGCAAGCCACGCGGGCTCGCAGAGGATGCCACCGACGAGGAGAAAGCCGCTGCCAAGAAGGCCGTGAAGGCTTCCCAGAAGGAATTCACCAAGAAGCTGGCTTCATATGCCGACTGCTACATAAACGATGCATTCGGCACCGCACACCGCGCACATGCTTCCACCGCCCTGATCGCCGAGTACTTCCCGAACGACAAGATGTTCGGTTATCTGATGGAAGGCGAGATCAAAGCCATCGACAACGTGCTCAAGAACGCCAGGCGCCCCTTCACCGCAATCATCGGCGGCAGCAAGGTTTCCTCCAAACTCGCGGTTCTGGAGAACCTTCTCCCCAAGGTGGATAACCTCATCATCGGCGGTGGTATGGGATATACCTTCATCAAGGCCATGGGCGGAACCATAGGCAACTCCCTCCACGAGGATGACCTCATTCCTCAGGCACAGGACATCATGGCCCGTGCCAAGGAACTCGGAGTGAACCTTTCCGTTTCTGTTGAGACTGTGGTCGCCCAGGAATTCAGCAATGATGCCGCCCACAAGACCGTTCCTTCCATGGAGATCCCCGAAGGATGGGAAGGAATGGATGCAGGAGCTGCTTCGCTGAAGAAGTGGAAGGATATCATCCTCGGTTCCAAGACCATCCTCTGGAACGGTCCTGTCGGAGTATTCGAGATGCCGACATTCGCCAAGGGTACTCTCCAGATTGCCGAGTATCTGGCCGAGGCGACTGCAAACGGCTCCTACACCCTCGTGGGTGGCGGTGATTCCGTTGCTGCGGTTACCCAGATGGGCTATGCCGATAAGGTGAGCTATGTTTCCACAGGCGGCGGCGCAATGCTCGAGGCCATCGAGGGCAAGGACCTTCCCGGCATCGCAGCGGTGCGTGACTAATTTTTAGGCGTGATTGGTAAATTGTTGATTACCAGCGCTTTATTCAAAACGGGTCGCCAAAATCTGGCGACCTGTTTTGGTTATCGGTTGATTGACAGGCAGTTGCTGGTAACTGCTGATTATTCGCCGGGTTTTAGTATCTTTGCAGAAACAAAGCCTTATGATTATGAAACATCTATTGTATGTTGCATCATTAATAGCCCTCACATCGTGCACTTTGAATATCAACTTCAAGCACGAAATCGGTAACGGCACCTCGGTGGAGACAGCCATCGAAACGGGGGACTTCAACTCCATATCCTCCAGCTGCTCGATAGATGTCCATTATAGCCAGCAGGCCGGGAAGCAGTCGGTCACCCTCACCTGCGACGAGAATCTTGTAGAATTCTTCGATATCCGGGTGGAAGATGGCACTCTCGTGGTGGATACCAAGAGTGGCGTCAGCATCTCCACGAGGGTGAAAACATTCGTTACCGTATCCTCCCCGAAGCTTGACGGCGCATTTGCATCCGGTTCCGGTGATATAGAGATTTCCGGCCCCCTGACTACGGATGGTGATTTTACCTTCAAGACAAGCGGCAGCGGCGATATCGATGCGGAGGGCCTGGTCGTATGCAAAGGGTTCAGCGCAAGCACCAGCGGATACGGCAGTATCGATGTCGACGGTGTGCAGGCGCAGGCTGCATCCTTCAAGAGCACCGGCAGCGGGGATATCGATGTCGAGAGCCTGAAGGCGGAGGATGTTTCGGTGAGGATGAGCGGCAGCGGAGATATTTCCCTGCATTGCAACGGCGCAGGCTACATCGACGCCAACCTCAGCGGCAGCGGAGATCTGAACCTCAGCGGCAGCGCACGTTCGGTCATTAGCAACACAAGCGGCAGCGGCCGTGTCAGATCCGGCAACCTGACAATTATCAGAGAATAATTATGGTAGAGTTCCCCGGGAAACAGTGGAAAGATTATGAGCTGCTGGATAGCGGCTGCGGCGAGAAGCTGGAGCGTTTCGGCTCCGTGGTGATGGCCCGTCCCGAGCCTAAAGCGCTTTGGGGCAGGAGTATGCCGGAAGCGGAATGGCGGCGGCTCGCGCATTTTTCCTTCAAGCTGGCCAGCGCCCAGAACGCCGGCCGGGATGCCGGAAAGGGCGGGAAGAGTGCCGGTTCCGGGGCGATCGAGGACCGTGGCACCTGGGAGCGCCATAAAAAGGCGGATGACCAGTGGTATATCCGCTATGCCGAGCAGCCCGACGGCCCGCAGTTCCGTCTACGCCTTGGCCTGACAGCCTTCAAGCACGTGGGCGTCTTCCCCGAGCAGGCCCCGAACTGGGAGTTTATCTACCGGCAGGTGAAACGATTGGAAGGCGCTGCCCCCGCCACCCAGGCACAAGCGGGCACCCGCCCCAAAGTCCTGAACCTCTTCGCATACACCGGGGGCGCATCGCTTGCGGCAAAGGCGGCCGGTGCGGACGTCACCCATCTCGACAGCATCAAGCAGGTCGTTACCTGGGCACGCGGGAATATGGAAGCCAGCGGCCTGGACGGCATCCGTTGGATTGTGGAGGATGCGATGAAATTCGTGCAGCGCGAAGAACGCCGCGGCAACCTCTACGACGGCATCATACTGGATCCCCCCGCCTACGGGCACGGGCCGAACGGAGAAAAATGGAAGTTGGACGACAGCCTCTTCGGCCTGCTGAAGAGCGTTTCGCACATCTTGAAGCCGCAGAATTCTTTTATGGTGCTCAACCTCTACTCAAACGGCTATTCCGCTGCACTCGGCGAAACCCTCGTGCGCGAGGCATTCGGGGTCACAGAGGGTCTTACCAGCGGCGAACTGGCCTTGAACGACCGTTTCGGCAAGGTCCTGCCCCTGAGTATTTACGTCCGGCTGGAGAGGTAGGCGGTTATTTTTCCGTAGCACTGCTGATCAAGTCGGTAAGGCCCTTCTCGACCTGCTCTCCAAGATCTTTATCACCCGCGGCTTTCAGTACATCGGCCAGGTAGTAGATGTAGTTGCCGCACAGTTCGAATTCCTCCTGGGCGAATGAATAGAACTGCAGATAGAACGCTGCTGATGAAAGCACTTCATCGGCATATTTGACCGCAAGGGCACGTCCCTTTTCCGGCTGTCCCAATTTGTAATAAAGATCTGCGGTCTTCACCACCATGTAGTCATTGCCGCTGAATCCTATGGGGATTGCACATGTGGGGAAGTTGACCATTGCAGCTTCGCTTTGGTCCAGCATTTCCAGCGCCCTCTCCGGCTGCCCGGCCGCAATAAAGGCATTTGCGCAGTTTACGTGCAGATTGCGGATTCCCATCACAGCCAGGAAGGTGTAGCAGTTCTGGTAGTCCACGAACCAGCCGGGAGTCTTCAGGGCATCGAAAGAATACACTTCCGTCATGTAGTGATACAGTTCATCGGGATCCACGATGCCGAAGGAACTGGAAGACGGTTTGTTCTTGAAAGGCACCAGTTTGGCAGAGAATCCATCGCTCATCAGGTATTCCTTGATGCCGATATTCAGGTCTCCGCCGTTGCTGAGCATATTCAAAGGCCTGTCCCACTGGTAATTGGAAAGAAAGTCCAGCATGAACAGTTCGGGTTTGGTCAGGAAATCCTTGCTGGCGGGAATCTCCAATATGATGGTATCCTGCATCCTGTCGGCCATGGTCTCGGAAACAATTCCGCTCGCGAGGGCGTTTTTCTTGTTGACAGGAACGGATATCTTGCGCGAAGCGATATAATCATATCGCCTGCCGGAACTCATCTGCACCTTCACCTGAGGGTGCTTGAAGAGTTTCATCACATCGGATATGCTCATCACCCGGTTGCGCTGGTCGTAGACGGGAACATATTCGTTGGTGCCGTAGAGATACTGCTCCGGGCCTACCGTAAGAGGCAGCGGTTTGCTTTCGTTGCACGCCCACTTCATCTGGTCGATATGCCAGTCGGTGCCAAGGAGAGATGTGTTGGCGATGCGAACATCCGTGCGGACATTCTCTACCTCCTGGGCATACCAGAGAGGGAAGGTGTCGTTATCGCCATGGGTCACAAGGATGCCCTGGGGACCGACAGATTTGAGGTAGTTGGCTCCAAGTTCCGGAGCGGTGCGGCGGTTGCTGCGGTCGTGGTCGTCCCAGTTTTCGGCGGCCATCAATGCAGGTACGCACAGGCAGACCGCGGTGAGGAATGCTCCCAGGGCGGTACTGAACCTGCCATGCAGGGTTTCGTTCAGCAACTCATACAGCCCGAGCATCCCGAGCCCTATCCATACGGTAAAGAAATAGAAGGATCCCGCGAATGCATAATCCCTTTCGCGTACCTGGAACGGCGGCATGTTCAGGTAGATGACCACGGCTATGCCTGTCATAAAGAACATGAGGAAGTTCAGCCAGCATCCGCGCTTGTCGCGTCCGTACTGGAAGAAGAGTCCGATGATGCCCAGGATGAACGGGAGGAAATAGTAGTGGTTCTTGCCTTTGTTGTCGGCCAGGAGGGAAGGCGCATTGCTCTGGTCGCCCAGTCGCCAGTCGTCGATGAACTTAACACCGCTTTCCCAGTTGCCGATGAAGATGTTTCCGGGGGTGGGGCTGTGCACGTCATTCTGGCGTCCGACAAAATTCCACATGAAATATCGCCAGTACATCCACCCAAGCTGGAAATCAAAGAAGTAGGCCAGGTTTGCGCCCATGGTGGGCTTGGGAGATGCGGCTCCCTTTATCTTCTTGCCCTTGCCCTGCGTGTATATCTTGTATACATCTTTGCTCTGGGCATCTACGCCGCTCCACATGCGTGGGAACAGCATCTTGCCGGAGGCATCATATTTCGCTTCGCCGGGGCCGTCAACTTTCTTATACTTTCCGTCGAGAGGTGCCCAGTACTTGGTTTCCTTTACATCGAAGGGGGCATCATAGTACTGCCCGTATATCAGGGGAGTGCTGCCGTACTGCTCGCGGGTGAGGTATCGCACGAGGGTAAAAGCGTTGTCCGGCTGATACTCGTTGGTGGGAGTCTTTGCGCAGGAGCGGATAATGTCTATGCTGAAGATGGAGAACCCGATGATGATGGTGGTGAGGCACAGCAGGGCTGTGTTCCAGAAAACCTTGCCCTTGTCGAGGGTGCGGAAAAGCCCCCAGAAGCAGAGCCCGAGGATGGCGGCCAGGAAGAAGGCTGCGCCGCTGTTGTACGGCAGCCCCAGCACGTTCACGAAGAAGAGGTCGACGTATGCGGCAACCTTGGGAAGCCATGGGATAACCATGAAGACCAGGATCCCGAGGATTGCTCCGCCGATAACCAGAATCTTGAAGAGTTCCTTGAAAGAGAAAGGCTCATCTTCGCGTGTGCGGTAATAGTACATGAACACCAGGGCGGGGATCATGAGCAGGTTGAGCAGATGGATTCCTATACTGAGACCCATCAGGAAGGCTATCAGCACTATCCAGCGGTTGGCATGGGGTTCATCCGCCCGGTCGTACCACTTGGTCATGATCCAGAAAACGAGGGCCGTGACCAGCGAACTCATGGCGTACACTTCGCCCTCCACAGCGGAGAACCAGAAAGTGTCGGAGAAGCAATACGCTAAGGATCCGACGAGACCTGCTCCTATGATGGCGAGGGCGCGGCCGGTGTTTATCGAACCTTTGACCATGCGTTTGGCAAACCAGACGATGGTGAGGTAGAGGAAGAGGATGGTGAGGGCGGAACACAGCGCGCTCATGGCATTCACCAGCACGGCGGCGTGCATGTTGTCGCCAAAGAGGGTGAAGATGCGGGCGATTAGCTGGAAGGTGGGGTTTCCCGGAGGATGCCCGACCTCGAGTTTGTATGAAGATGCGATGAACTCGCCGCAGTCCCAGAATGATGCAGTGGGTTCTATTGTGCTCAGATATGTGAACGCGGATACCACGAAAGCGAATGCCGCGGCAATCCTGTTCCACAAATTGAATTTGTTTTCCGTCATAACTTACAAAGATAGGAAAAAACTACGGAACTGGGTCATATCCGCTTCCGCCCCAGGGATGGCAGCGGAGAATCCGCTTCAGGGAGAGCCAGAAGCCTTTCAGCGGCCCATATTTACGGAAGGCCTCGAGGGCGTACTGGCTGCAGGTGGGGGTGAAGCGGCAGGTCGGCGGTTTCAGCGGCGAGATGCACAGCTGATAGAACTTTATCAGCAGTATGAACGGCGCCGTCAGTATCTTTTTCAGCAGTTTCATATTTCAGTGGTGTCTGCCGGAAGGTCACAGGCCTTCTTCGCAGAAAAATGCTCATCAGCCCTGTGCGCTTCCGGCAGGGCCTCTAAGATTCTGGCAAGTATCGCCTCCACTTCCGCGGAGATGGTTGCGAAGTCGGCCAGTTCGGGAGAATTGTACTGAAACAGGATGTCTGCTCCCGCAATCTTCCGCACGCGGTATGTCTCGCGGATGCGGCGCTTAAGCAGATTGCGCTTCACCGCCCTCTTGAAATACCGCTTCGGCACCGCTATCATGATGCGTGCGGGTTGGAGTTCTGGCATTTCAGGTAGGGTGTTGATAGCAAGAGGAGTGCAGGTCTGATGAGCATTTTTCTGCGAAGAAGACCTGCAACCCTCTTGCGAAGCGAAGGGCAGGTAGCAATACCTGAAATGCCCGAACGACCCCCATCTGCCATCGGCGAGAAGGGTCGCAATTGACTTCTTGCCGGACAGCCGCTCAGCCTTACTCAGCGTGTTGCCCCCGGAAGTCATGGTCTTACTTGTTGTGCTGGAGATAGATCTCTATGGCCTTGGCCACGGAGGGAGCCTCCGGAGTGGGCCCCTGGATGTCGATGTTCAAGCCGGCTTCCTGCATGGCAGGAACGATGCTTTTGCCCCATCCGACGAACTTAATACTACCCTGCTTAAATGAAGGAAAGTTCTCGAACAGGCTTTTTACGTCCGCCGGATTGTAGAGGGCTATGATGTCGTAGCTATCCAGTTTGAGGTCGCCAAGGTCCTGAGTGACGCTCTTGACGAGTTCGGCTTCGCTGTATTCCACCTTGGCCTTGGCCAGGAGGGAAGTCATGGCATCGGCGCTTGCGCCTGCCGACTTGGTGACGAGGAAGCTTTCTCCCTTGTGTTTGGGGCCGATCAGTGCGGCAATCGATGCAGGAGTGCCGTCGCCGAAGAAGATCTTGCGCTTACGATAGACTATATGCTTCTGCAGGTAGTTTGCCACCAGCTCGGTGCTGCAAAAATACTTCATCGTCTCGGGGACCTTGAAGCGCACTTCTTCTGCGAGCTTGAAATAAGCGTCGATGGCATGGCGGGAAGAGAAGATAATTGCGGTGTAATCCGGAAGATTGATTCTCTGGTCGCGGAATTCACGGGAACTGAGCGCTTCTATCTTAAAGAATGGACGGAACTCGAACTCAGCTTTGTATTTACCCTGCAGGGTTTCGTAGGCAGTCATCTTCGAAGGTGCCTGCTGTGATATCAGAATCCTCATAATTGTCAATATCGCCTTTATAAAATCAGCGCGGAGGCGATGAGTGCTCCGGCCGGCAGCAATTCAAGCCCGCAAAGGTACAAAAAAGTTGTCAATCCACCGCATTTTTGTTGCAAAATCTGTCCTTCTCGCACAAGTGACAGGAGCCAGAATACTGCAAGTTCTCCGCTGATTACCAGACGTATAGCCTCATCTGCGGCTTTAAACATATAGAGGATGCTGATGCTGAGCATCATGAAGATTGCAAAACAGATGAAGTAGTTGAGGATCCCCCGGGTGATCGCGCGGGAGGAATCGTTGTCCAGCCGGAGGCGCCGTCCGAGCAGCAGGGCATGCATGATGCGCTGGAAGATAAGGAAGGCGATCAAGACGGCAACCAGTTCCCCAAGACGCAGCCAGGGCTCGCTCCATCCGGCAAGGAAGTCCGCATCATAAACGCAGTAGCGGTCGATTGCAACAAGAAAAGGCACGGCCAGCATGCGGGCGCACACATTACGCGAGCGGGCGGTGCTGATGCTGTGCTCGACCTCGAGGTTGCCGCGGCTGCGGAGCAGGCATCCTACCATCGCCGGCATGAGTTTATATAGTTCGGGGATGATGAACAGCACCAGCAGGGCGCTGCCGATGAGGATCCAGGCGTGTTCCGGCACATCCACCCAGGCTGCGCCGATGGGCGCCGCCGGCTGGCTGACGGGTAGATGCAGGGTGCCGAAATTCACAACCGCAAATATAATAAATCTGCGGCGACCTTCCCCATTTTTGGCCATTATTGGGGAAGGTGCCAGGTTTTTTGGCGGACCTTCCCCGTTTTGGCTTATTTTTGGGGAAGGTGAAACCGGGTGTTTTTTATATCTTTGCATTCATGAAAAACGACAACGATTGGAAGCAGCGTCTGGGGGTGGTATATTCCACCAATCCGGATTTCAAATATCAAACTGCGGAAGTGGTTGAAGCCGATACCCTGCCGCCTGCAAAGCAGCGGCTGATAGTGGCCATCGACCGCCGCCAGCGTGCCGGAAAGCAGGTTACGCTGGTGAAAGGCTTTATCGGCCGGGCCGACGACCTGGCGGCCCTGGCCAAAATCCTCAAGACAAAGTGCGGTGTAGGCGGCACGGCCAAGGATGGCGAGATCACCATCCAGGGCGACCTTCGTGATAAACTCGTCACCCTCCTAACTCAGATGGGCTACAACGCCAAACGCGGCAACTAGTTATTTCTTGCGCGGCGAACAATTAAGCATGTGTGGCAATTATTTAACCTGTTGCAGAAAATTGCTCTCTGTGTGCATGCAAGATTTGCTGAAGGTCTGCATTTATAAGGTGCGAAAAGAATATTGAAGGTATGAAAAGGATTGCAGTTTTTCTTCTGGTAACGGTATTATCATGTGCCGCGGCATACGCACAACTCGGAATTGAATTTAACCTCAGCGCCGGCGGTCCTGCTTATATGTTGGGATCGGTGGGAGGATATGAGTCGGGTTTTTCTGCCATGGCGGAAGTCAGATATACTCCGAACAAGTGGGTGAGCATAGGCCTGATGGGTGGGATGCACGATGCGCAGCCCCAGAGTGGTGTGTATTCTTCTGAAGAGCCCGTAAAGCCCGGCACATCAAGCACTTATGAATATAATCTGATGCTGATGCTCTATGGCAACTGGTACACCGGGGACTGGTTCCGCGTGTATTCAGGTGTAGGATATGGCACGATGGCGGGATATACCGACGGCGACGGTCGTCCGGCGCACGGAGTGCAGATAGTCCCGGCAGGGATTTCTTTCGGCCGGCGCTTTTTCGGTTTTGCTGAACTCGGCATGGGGTGGATGTATTGTCCGTCGCGCGCCGGCATCGGCTTCCGCTTCTAATAGTTTTACCAGAAAATGCCATTTGAAGCCACTTTTTGGTAAAACGATTCAATCGTTTCCGACGCGCATGGTGGTGACAACTCTACCAACAGAAAATGTCCATTATACCGTGGCGGGCATCTTATTGAATATCAATAATTTACGTAAACTCTCCCCTCTGAAATCTAAGGGGACACTTTGCGTAATCGGCTAATAATCAACAACTTATCCGCCACGACCATCCCAAAGAAATTCCGAGCGGAGCGAGCAAGCCCCTCCTGAGGAGGGGTTTGGGGAGGGTAATGACGGAAGCAAATATAGCAATCTCGCCAGAAATTGCTATATTTGCTTTCTATGACAATGGACCGCATTCGAAACTTCTGCATCATCGCGCACATCGACCACGGCAAATCCACCCTGGCCGACCGTCTGCTGGAACTTACGCAGACGCTGAGCGAGCGCGATATGGAGGCGCAGGTGCTGGACGACATGGACCTGGAGCGGGAAAAGGGCATCACCATCAAGAGCCACGCCATCCAGATGCAGTACAAGGGCCATATCCTTAACCTAATCGACACTCCCGGTCACGTGGACTTCAGCTACGAAGTCTCACGCTCTATCGCCTCATGCGAAGGCGCGCTGCTGGTGGTGGATGCGTCGCAAGGCGTTCAGGCTCAGACGATTGCAAATCTCTATCAGGCCATCGACCATGGGTTGGAAATCATCCCTATTCTGAACAAGATAGACATGGATTCTGCGCAGCCGGATGTGGTTGCCGACCAGATAGTGGACCTCATCGGATGCGATCCGGAGGACATCTTCCGCATCTCCGCCCGCACCGGCGAGGGCGTGCAGCCCATCCTGGATGCCATCATCGACCGTATCCCGGCTCCGAAGGGAGATCCGGATGCACCACTGCAGGCCCTTATCTTCGACTCCGTTTTCAACCCCTTCCGCGGGGTGATAGCCTACTTCAAGATCAAGAACGGCACCCTCCGAAAAGGGCAGGCCATCAAGTTCTTCAACACCGGGCAGGATTACGTGGCGGAGGAGATAGGCATACTGCGGATGAAACTCGTGCCGACGGCGGAGATAGGCTGCGGCGACGTGGGCTACATCATCTCCGGTATCAAGAGTGCCGCAGAGGTGAAGGTTGGCGACACCATCACCGGCAAGGAGAACCCTTGCGCCGAAGCCATAGCCGGATTCGAGGAGGTTAAACCGATGGTGTTCGCGGGTATGTATCCCGTGCAGGCAGATAAGTTCGAAGAATTGCGGGCGGTGCTGGAGAAGTTCCAGTTGAACGATGCCTCCTTTGTCTATGAGCCGGAAAGCTCCCTTGCGCTGGGAAGCGGATTCCGCTGCGGATTTCTCGGCCTGCTGCATCTGGAGATAGTGCAGGAGCGCCTGTTCCGCGAGTTCGATATGGACGTGATCACCACCGTGCCGAACGTCAGCTACAAGGTCTACACCACGCAGGGTGAGGTGATGGACGTCCACAATCCGTCCGGCCTTCCCTCGCCCACGCTGATAGATCACATCGAAGAGCCGTATATCCGTGCCCAGATTATTTCCAAGGCTGAATTTTTCGGGCCTGTGATGAAGCTGTGCCTCGATAAGCGCGGCACCCTGGTGAGCCAGCACTACATTACTTCCGACCGCGTCGAACTCAACTACGACATGCCGCTCTCGGAGATAGTCTTCGACTTCTACGACAAACTCAAGAGCATCTCTAAGGGATATGCCTCCTTCGATTATCATATAGTAGGATACCGTTCCGCACGCCTGGTAAAACTGGATATCCTCCTGAACGGTGAGCCGGCGGATGCGCTTTCCACCCTGATCCACGAGGATAATGCCTATGACTTCGGGCGGAAGATGTGCGTGAAGCTCAAAGATCTGATTCCCCGCCAGCAGTTCGATATCCCCGTGCAGGCTGCCATCGGGGCGAAGATAATAGCCCGCGAAACCGTGAAGCAGGTGCGTAAGGATGTGACCGCGAAGTGCTACGGCGGCGACGTGACACGCAAGCGCAAACTGCTCGAAAAACAGAAGGAGGGCAAGAAGCGCATGCGCCAGATAGGGAAGGTGCAGGTGCCCCAGAGCGCGTTCATGGCTGTTTTGAAACTTGATTAATAACAATTGATATGAAAAATTTACTTCTTTTCCAGAACTTCGGTCTGTGGGAGGTGCTTATCATTGCCTTCGTGGTCCTGCTCATTTTCGGCGGAAAGAAGATTCCTGAACTCATGAAGGGCCTTGGAAAGGGCGTGAAGAGTTTCAAGGATGGGATGAGCGAAGTTGAGAAGGAAATAAAGGAAATCGACGACAGTCCCAAGGAATAATGGGCGAAGAAATGTCCTTCTGGGATCATCTGGAGGCACTCCGCTGGTGCCTGTTTCGGGTGGTCGTCGCATTTGTGATAGTGCTGGTGGGGTGCTTTGTCGCCCTGCCTCATATTTTTGATACGGTGATCCTCGGTCCTGCCCATGCGGATTTCTTCCTGTACCGCGCACTGGGATTCGTTTATGGTCCGGGGGAGGACGTGAACATCATCAACATCAACGTGGCGTCGCAGTTCATGACTCACATTTCCGTTTCGATGTGGATGGCGTTGCTGATCATCTTCCCATATCTTATGTACCAGATATGGGTTTTCGTGCGCCCTGCCTTGTACTCGAAGGAAGTCCCCGGCGTACGTGGAGCCTTCCTTGGCGGCACAGGGCTGTTCTACCTGGGCTGCATGGTGGGTTACGTTGTGGTGTTTCCGATTATTTTCAAGTTTTTGACATCCTACAGGGTATCTTCAGACATCGTGAACCAGATATCTCTTAACAGCTATATGAGTACGCTTCTCAGTATGGTGTTCGTTATGGGCCTGGTGTTCGAGTTGCCGTCCCTGAGCTGGGTGCTGGGCAAACTGGGAGTTATTTCACGCGGGACTCTGCGGGCCTGGAGACGCTATGCCGTAGTGGTGCTGCTGATTCTTGCAGCTATGATTACCCCTACCGGAGATCCTTTCACTCTGTTCGTAGTGTTCCTGCCTCTGTACGGGCTTTATGAACTTTCGATTGCAGTTGTGCCTGGCAGGGCGGAGGGTATCGATTAACGTTCAGATCAACGAATATACGCTTGCACGAAGGAAGGTGCGCAGGTCGCTGAGGTTCTGGAATTCAGCGATGCGTGTGGGCTCAATCACCGGGCCGGCGAGGATGCGGAGCGTCTTGCCGGACTTGTTCAGCATTTCGCGCGGAAGCCTCAGCAGGCGCAGCCTCCAGTCAATCAGCCCCAGGGAATAATAGAATCTGGAATTGCCGTTAAGCAGGCGCAGCGGCAGTACGGGTACGCCGGCGCTGCGGATGAATTTGATAATCGACATCTGCCATTCCCTGTCCCTTATGCGCGGCTCTTGCATACCCGGGTGCCCGGGAATCTCAGGACGGGATTGAAACAGTTTCAAGTCCGACACCGCCCCGGATGGGAACAGCCCAAGGCAACCCCCGGATGCGAGAAGATCCTTCGCAGCCCTCACTCCTGACAGGCTCCGTGCAGTGGGAGCTCCTATGCTGTTGCCGTTGGGAGTTACGGTGATGAGATTCTGCCTCAGGGGCTCGAAGCGCCACAGCAGTTCGTTTACCATATATTTATAGTTCTGGCGCAGGTGGCCGAAGAAATCTATCAGTGAGATGCCGTCCAGGGCTCCCTGGGTGTGGTTGCAGATAGTAATAAACGGCCCTTCAGGAAGAAGACCCCGGAAATGCTCCATAGCCTCTTCTCTCGGCAAGCCGTTTACGGTGTAATCCATCCCGGCTTCGGCATTTATGGCCTGTGCGAAATCCGGGCCCCGGAAGCGTTCGAAGCCATCTATCCGCCTCTCTATCTCCGTCACTCCGAACATCTGCAGAAGCCCTCGTGCAAGGGCATTGCCGGCACGCCCCCGGAACAAAGGGGAGGCTTTCTCGAGTTCGTGGATGGAAATCAGTTGCATCAGCCGTTCCAGGGTTTAGGTGGATCCATGTGGGCGTACTCATCCAGATCCTTGAGGATGGTCACCACGTATACCAGCGCCAGCATTACGACTATGACTATGCCGGCATAGTCGAACGCGCCGAGTTCGAACTCGTATCCGAAGATGGTCACGTCCCACGAATGCTCGCGCAGAGCGGGGATGAAAATATAAAGGGTGTTGATGATGACGAGGATCAGCCTGAGTTCCGTCGGCCCCATCTTGGCATAGGTGAGCTTGAACTCTTTCTTCAGGTGTGCATTCATGCTCACATTAAGAGTCAGCAGCAGGTAAAGGATGAGGCCTGCCACTGCCAGCCAGATGTTCAGAAGGGCGGAAATGCCTATGCCCATGAACATCAGCACCTCATTGATGGCGTCCACGGTGTGGTCCAGGTAGTAGCCGTAAATAGGCCTCTGGGTGCCGCGGTAGCGGGCCAGGTTGCCGTCCAGCGAATCCCCGTACCAGTTGACCACGAAGCCGAAGGAGGCCAGCCACAGCCAGTTTATGTTCCAGTTCGAAAGGATGTACCCGGCGGCGATGATAACCGACCCCAGGATTCCGATCCAGGTCAGGGTGTTGGATGTGACCCACCTGGGCTGGCGCGCCGCCAGCCAGACAAGCGCCTTATGTTCTGCAGCATTCAGAATCGAGGTCTGGATTCTGCGGGATGCTTTTACTTCTTCTGCCATATAAAGTTCAGGTTTCTGCAAAAATACCAATAAATTGCGATTGTTCAAAATGGAAAGGCCTTATATCTTTGCAGCGTAAAATGCAACTCTCAGATCTACATACCGGCGAGCGCGCCGTCATAGCAAAGGTTTCCGGGCATGGAAGCTTCCGCAAGCGCCTCATAGAGATGGGCTTCATCCGCGGCAAGTCCGTGCTGGTGGTGCTGAACGCCCCGCTCAAGGACCCTATCGAATACGAAATACTTGGTTACAAAGTCTCTCTCCGCCGCGAGGAGGCCTCCAAGATAGAGGTCATCAGCGAAGAAGAAGCTAAGCTCCATATTCAAAAGGAGCATGCCGGCGAGTCGCTTCCGGCCATTCTCGACAGGGAAATAGCCGAGCTGGCCGAAGAGCGCGGCCATAGCATCCGGGTGGCCTTGGTCGGCAATCCGAACTGCGGCAAAACCTCTCTTTTCAACATAGCATCCGGCTCTCACGAGCACGTGGGCAACTACAGCGGTGTCACGGTGGATGCCAAGGAGGGGCATTTCGACTACAAGGGCTACAAAATCACCCTTGTGGATCTTCCCGGCACATACTCTCTTTCCGCCTACAGCCCGGAAGAACTTTACGTCCGCAAGAATCTCCTCGAGCATACTCCGGATGTGGTGCTGAATGTCGTAGATGCTTCCAATATCGAGCGCAACCTTTATCTGACCGCCCAGCTGATCGATATGAACCTCAGGGTCGCGATGGCCCTGAATATGTATGACGAGCTTCAGGCTAAGGGGGACAGCATAGATGTAAAACAACTGGGGCACCTGCTCGGAATGCCGGTATGCCCCACCGTCAGCCGCGACGGAGCGGGTATCGACCATCTCTTCGACACCATAATAGAGATGTACGAGAGCCACTCTCCCAGTTTCGCGCGCCATATTCACATCAATCACGGGCGGGAACTTGAACAGAGCATAGACCGCGTCAAGCTCATACTCCAGCAGGATAAGGACCTTCGCGCCCGCTACTCCACCCGCTATCTGGCAATCAAGGCTTTGGAAGATGATTCCGAGGTGGTGAAGATCATCTCCGGCTGCGCTGTGGCGGACGAGGCCCTGATCGCCTGCGACGAGGAGCAGAAGCGCATCCAGCGAATCCTCGGCACCAACGCCGAATCTGCCATAGTGGATGCCAAGTATGCTTTCATCCAGGGCGCCCTCACTGAGACCTACACACACGCCGAGGCTGCACCGAAGCGTACCCTGACCGACAAGATAGATGCCATCGTCACCAACAAGTGGCTGGCCTTCCCCATCTTCATAGCCATATTGTATCTCATCTTCACCGCAACCTTCACTCTTGGGGAGTACCCTATGAACTGGATAGACTGGCTGGTTGGAAAGTTCGGAGCATTGGTTGCATCTCTGATGGCGGATGGCTGGCTGAAAGATCTGCTGGTAGACGGCATAATCGCGGGTGTGGGGAGTGTACTTGTGTTCCTCCCCAACATCCTCATCCTTTATTTCTTCATTTCCATAATGGAGGATTCCGGCTATATGGCCCGCACTGCCTTCATCGTGGATAAACTGATGCACCGGCTCGGCCTTCACGGCAAGAGTTTCATTCCCATGGTGATGGGATTCGGCTGCAACGTGCCGGCCATAATGGCCACCCGCACCATTGAGAGCCGTAAGAGCAGGCTCATCACCATCGCACTAATTCCCTTCATGAGCTGCGCCGGCCGCCTGCCCATTTTCGTGCTGCTGGTGGGGGCCTTCTTCCCCCAGAGCCCTGCGCTGGCGCTGATGTGCATCTATCTGTTGGGGGTCGTGCTGGCGATTCTTTCCGCCCTGGTGCTGAAGCGCATCATAAAGGACGATGATCTCCCCTTCGTGATGGAACTCCCGCCATACCGCATTCCCACCGCCAAGGCAATCGGACGGCATACCTGGGAGAAAGGCAAGCAATACCTTCAGAAAATGGCGACCACCATCCTGATCGCTTCCATCGTTATCTGGGCACTGGGCTACTACCCCAAGAACGAGGGCCTGCCGCGTTCCGAACAGCAGGAGCAAAGCTACCTTGGGCACATCGGCAAGGCGGTCGCTCCCGCTCTGGATCCGCTTGGGTTCGACTGGAGGATGGATGTGGGCCTGCTTACCGGAGTCGCTGCCAAAGAGTTGGTAGTCAGTTCATTAGGGGTGATGTATGCCGGCGAAGAAGGAGATGAAGTGGACGAAAACGACACCGCCCTTCAGAGCGCCCTGAAGAATAGCGTACCCCTGCCGGTGGCCGTGGCCTTCATGATCTTCGTGTTGCTGTATTTCCCCTGCATCGCCACCTTCGTGGCCATCAAGAATGAAACCGGACGCTGGAGTTGGGCCTGGAGCATCTGTGCCTACACCATGGCAGTAGCCTGGGTGGTCGCATGGCTCGGGAAACTGGTGTGTCAGATGCTGGCAGTGTAGCAGTTTACGCAGTTTTTTGAGTGGGCCTGTGTGTGGCGGTAGCGGAGTAAACGGCTACCTGCCAGCAGGCTAGCGGAGCCAGAGTTCGGGATTGCGGGGCGTCTTCCCTTCCCAGAGTTCGAAATGCAGCTGGGTTTCGCCCGCAATGGTATCCACGCGTCCGAGGACCTGGCCGGTCTTGACTTTATCCCCGGCCTTCACATTCACGCTGGCAAGCTTGCAATAAAAGGTGAAATATCCGCCGTGCTGCACGAGTACGCACTGATTGTAGCCTGGTATCATCGCAACGTTGGCAACTACCCCGTCGAACACGGCCTTGACAGCCGTATCTTTTGTCAGTGCTATGTTCATGCCATTGTTGAAAGGCAGTTCTACGTTCTTGTATACGGGATGAAAGTGCTTGCCGAACGAATCCACCACCGGTCCGTCTGCAGGCCATGGGAGCTTTCCATAATTGGCTGCGAAGTCTTTATCAAGCTTCTCGTCTATGGCGGTTTTGGGCTTCTTGGAAGACTTCTGGACCATTCCCTTGACTTCCCGGCTCAGGGCTTCTACCTGCCGTTTTTTCGCTGCCAGTTCTTTCTGGTAGCGGGCCTTGTCGTGGTTGAGATTGGCAATCAGCTGCTTGGAACTGCTCTCGTCGGCCTCCAGATGCTTCAGCTCTACCACGCGGGTGTTGCGCAGTGCAGACGCTTCCTCGCGAAGCTTCTGCAATCCGGACTTTTCTTCCTCTATTCTCGCACGGGTATCCTTTATTTCGAGTGCCTGCGAATTCAGTCCGCGGGCCATTTCTTTCAGGTAACCGTAACGCCTGAGGCCCTGTGAGAAGCCCTCGCTGGACAGGAGGTACATGTACCAGATGCGGGTGTCGCGATTCTTATAGGCCGTGCGGACGAGTTTTTCGTAGTTGTCGGAAATGAGGGTATAGCGCTTTTCCAGACTGTCCAATTTGCGGTTTTTCTCGCGGATACGGCTGTCCAGGCTCTTTATCTGCGCATCGCTTTCAGCAACCAGGCCCTTGCGTGCGCTGATCTTCTTGCGGGTGAGTTTCAGGGCGGTGTTGGCATTTTTCACCTTGCCTGCATTCTCTTTCAGCTGCTGGTCCAGGATGGCTATCTCCCGTTCCAGCTTTGCCTTCTTTTTCTGGGATGCGTTCTGGGCCGGGCACCAGGCAGATGCCAGCACCATCATCAGCACTATGATTCCCGCTTTCCTCATTCTTCCTTTTTGTTTTCGGCCAGCATGCGGAAGGATTTGGCGAGGTCTTTCTCCCCAAGGGCCTCCAGGACGGTGGCATAGTGTTCGAGGATGACCTTGCTGTCGCGCCCGCCGTAGAGCATGGCGTGCTTGAAATATGGCTTGGCCTGCTGGGGCTTGCCCTGGAGGTAGAGTATCCACCCGTAAGTATCCAGGTAGGTAGCGTTGTCGGGGTCCTTCTCCACGGTTATCCTGCTCATCGCAGCAGCCTTCTTGAGCTTTTTTTTCTGCAGGCTGAGGTAGTAGGCATAGTTGTTCAGGACTGGCAGATACTCCGGATCCGCCCTGAGAGCGCGGTCGTAGGCCTTAAAAGCATTCTTTGTCTGGCCGAGCTTGTAGTATGTGTCCCCGATGGTGGCAAGGGCAGGCATAACCCGCGGATTCTTTTCGCCGCCCACCTTGATGATAGTCTCGCACTGGTCGATGATTTCGCGGGCGGTGGCACCGCCATCCATTATCAGCTGCATTTTCAGGTACTGTGCATCCACATCCTCCGGGTAGGACTCCACGAAACGACTGAAGTATTCCCGGCCCTTTTCCTTGCGCTCGGTTCCGTAGAACCAGTTCCCCGCGAGACGCAGGGCGCTGCTGTCGGTAGGGTGCACCCTGGCGCATCCGGCAACCAGGCTGTCGAGCTGGACATTCCACATGCGGTAGAAGTTGTAGTCGATGTGTTTGAGCAGCTGATTGACATAATCGCACTTCGCGGCCGGGTTGAGACCGGGATTCTCGATCATGTCGTTTATTGAAGCGAAGAACCCGGGGATGTTCCCGCGCATGCGGTGCACCTCGCTTTGGCCGAGTATGGCCGGGGCATAGTCCGGAGAGAGTGCCAGCGCCTTCTCGAAACTGTCCATCGCCAGGGAATCCTTGTATTCACTCAGGGCCCTGTTACCCCGCAGGGTGAGGGTATAGGCATTGGTGTACTTGGCCGGATACCTGTCCATCAGGTCGAGGTATATAGCGGTGGATTTGTCGCCTTTCCCTTCGTTGAGGTAGATATTGGCGAGAAAATCCTGATACCAGACATTCGCGGAGTCTGCGCGGATGGCTGTCTGCAGGCACTTCTCCGCATCTTCCATGCGTCCGGTCATGGCGTAGCACTGACCCAGATAGTAGTTGACGGCATCATTGCCCTGGAAGTTCTTATTGAGGTATTCGAGGTGGCTGATGGCGGTTTTGTAGTCCCCTGTCTGCATCTTGGCTACAGCGCCTATCAGCATTGTCTCCAGCACGCTCTGCTGCTGAGCGGTTTTGGCCGGAGGATTTGCCTTGATGCCGGATGGCTGGGCGTGGATCCCTCCCGGGAAAAGGAAGAGAAGGGCGGCGAATATGTAAACCAAATTCCGCATTGCAGTCTATCTGTACAAAAATAGTGCTTTTTTGGAGTTAATTAGTTATTTTTGCATATACAAATGTTCGAAGATGCAACTTTTCGGAGGTAAAGCGCATCTTAAAAGTCGAGAACGGGAATCCGGCAAGGCCGGCAATGCCATCGGGCCAGACGTCATCGAGCAATGCAAAAATGGCGACAGGCGTGCGCAGAAAGCCGTTTATGATACACTGTCATCCAAGATGTTCGCAGTTTGCGTACGCTATATGGGAGGTGACAGGGAATCGGCGGCAGACATCCTTCAGGATGGATTTGTGACATTGTTTACCAAGCTGGACAGCTATTCGGGAGATGGTTCTTTCGAAGGTTGGGCCCGCAAGATCTTTGTCAATACGGCATTGATGAGTTTACGAAAAAAAGACGTACTCAAACAAAGCGAAGACGTTGACGTTGCCTGGAATATCAGCAGCTCCGATCCTTCGCCTATCCAGAATATCGGTTACCAGGAACTGTGCAAGATGATTGCCGCCCTTCCACCGGGATTCAGGACCGTTTTCAACATGTACGTTGTTGAGGGCTTCTCACATAAAGAGATTGCGGAGGCCCTTGATATTTCGGAAACAACTTCGCGCTCGCAATTGCAACGCGCGCGAACCTTGCTGCAGAACAAGATCAAAGAAAGATTTTAAGATGCTTAAGAGTTTTAACGAAGATTTTGACCTTCAGGTCAGGTCGATGATGGATCAAGCTCAGGAACCTGCTCCAGCAGGGGCCTGGGAGGCCATTTCGTCCAGGCTTGATGCGTTGGCCGCAGCCGGATTGCAGTCCGCCGCCTCCGAGGCGCCTGCTTCGGCCGATGCGCGTCCGGTCCGCCGCGTGTGGTACTGGGCCGCATCCGCCCTCGCCATGGCTGCAGCCGTTGCTCTCGGCATCTTCTTCACCGGAACTTCCGATAAAAATTCTGACCTTATAAATATTTCCGGCGGCGAGGGCCTCGTGGCTCAGGAAGCTGCTCCGGTGGCGCAACCTGAAACCGCAGCCGAAGTTGCCCCGTTGGCGCAACCTGAGATTACGGCCAGGGTAGCTTCTGCGGCCAAAACGTCTTCAACGGCCGCCACTCGTGGTCAAATCGAGGCCGATGTGACCACGGCTCCCGTCGAACAGACGGTCCGTTCCGAAAAGCAGCCTATTTCCGTAACAAATGCTGGGAATTCGGATGTTCGTTCCGAAAATGCCCCTGTTTCCGGAACAAACTCCGCAGTTGAGCAGAGTCCGGTCGAGCCATCAACCCCGATGGCAACTCAGGCAGCCGACCCGTTCGCACAGATGGCCTTCGAGGATTCGCGCAGGGCTTCGCATCGCGCGCCGGTTTCCCTGATCATATCCGGCGGATCGACCAGCAACAATTCAGGAGCAGGCAAGCCGGTGTTCGGCGGTCCGGGAGCATACCTGCAGGATGGTATTGTTGAAACCAGTCAATCATCCTTCGGAATTCCCGTCATCGTCGGGCTTGGAGTCAAATTCCCGATTAACGACGTCCTTTCGATAGGAACCGGGTTGGATTATTCGATCCTTACCCGCACCTTCGAGGGCAGGTATACAGAGGGTTCAAGTGTAAAGAATGGCGATTTCAACCATACCTTACAGTATATAGGCATCCCTGTGGACCTGTCGCTGAGGCTTCTCACGAAAGACGATATTACGCTCTATTCTACTGTTGGAGCCGAAGCCGAATATGCTATTTACAACAAGTATCGCCTGCTCGGCACCGATACCGTGATCGGAGAAAAAGTCAATGAACTGCAATGGAGTGTAGGAGGAGGCCTCGGTCTTGAGTTCAACGTGAGCGGGCATTTCGGAATCTTTGCAGAACCTTCGGTCAAATATTATTTCGACTGCAATCAGCCCAAGAGCATCCGCACGGACAAGCCATTCCAGATGGTTTTGCGTCTTGGAGTGCGTTTTGAGCTTTAATTGTTGACAATCAGCCTTTTACCCATAGGCAAACAATTTTTTTAGTTTTTACCCCCGGTCTTACCCCCGGGGGTATGTTTTTTTTCGTATAGATTTGCACCAAAAGAAAAGGACTATATGAAGGGATTGCTTATACTTGTCTTTGGATTGCTGTTTCTGCAATCATGCGAAAAATACACACTCACCGGCTTATACAGGTCGCAGGTCTTGTATAATGCCGGAAAGGAAAGGGGTGCTGCTTCAGGGAACACCGAAGCGCAAATAACAGACACGTCCGTGTATGTGGCCGCCGTAATCGTGCCGAAAGAATATGACTGGCGGCGGGATTCCCTGTATGGGGCCGTTCCATGCGAGCTGCAGCTCCTGAAAAACGGTATCCCGCAATTCTCCATGCATACAGGAGCGCTGGCATCGTCTTCTGCGGATACCCATCATCTGCTGGACGGGCATCTGTATACTGAATATGCCAATTCCGAAGGAACCGTCATATGCTGCGACGGGAAGGAATTATTCCGCTATCCGCAGCGTGAAATGCTAAAGGGCCTGTTGGTCAAGGGCGAGGATGTTTACACCCTTGGGCGCCCGTTGGACGGGACAGGATTCTGCTATCGATGCAATGGAGAGATAGTTCTGAGGCAGGATGCGGGAGAACTGTTCGGGGACTTTTCTGATTTAGCCTATGGCAGGACAGGGGCTCTTTACGACAGCGGATCCGGTGTGTGCTTCTGTTTCAAATCTTCATCCGCCTGCTACAGTGTCTTGAATGGAGAAATGTCCCAGGTGAGCACTTCCGTAAGTTCGTTCAGGGTCAAGGACATGCGCCTTTATGGGAAATCTGTTTGCTATGTTGCAGACTATTCGACAGCAACCATGATATTCACGCCGCTACGGGCATATACGCTCCCGACCGACGTGAACTGGCAGTCGGCGAGCCTGTTTTCCCGCAACGGCGAACTGTGGTTCGTCGCGGATTCTCCATTGAAGGCGGTATGCCGGCCGGTAATGCAGATGGGGAATGAGCTTGCCGGGGCCAGCTTCCTGGGGGAAGACAACTTTGTCTATGAGGGCAGTTCAAAGTTCTATTCAGCCTCTTGCGGCGGCGGAACTTTTACCCTGCGGGACAATAGAGGAGAGATCCTTTATATCCGGGATTCCACCTGCTTTTTCGGCCGGCAAAACGTTTGTTGCGCAGAAGATGAAGTCTATGCCCTGTTGAACCCTCGCGAACGGGACCGCAGGCCCTTCGTTTGGCATGGAGGGAAAAAGGAGGAATATGATATAAATGGATATCTTACTGCGATAGAGGTCGTGTTCAGTCCTCCCAACTGATGACGCGGCTCTCGTCCGGCAGAACTTCTATCTGCACGCGCAAAGCTTCTTCCGGGATAATCTCCTCTATGTTTTCCGGCCACTCCAGGATGCATGTGCATCCACTGTCGATATAGTCGTAAAAACCAATGTCGAGAGCCTCGGAAGGCTTGGTGATGCGGTAGAAATCGAAGTGATAAACGGATTCTCCCGTTCTGGTGCGATACTCGTTCACAATGGCGAAAGTGGGTGAAGAAACTGCATCTTCGTTCACTCCGAGGACCCGGCAGAGGGCTGTAGTGAAGGTAGTCTTGCCGGCCCCCATGGGGGCATAGAACGCGATTATCCGCCCTTGGCCTGCCTCGTGGAGGAATTGCCTCGCGGCCTGGTCGATTTCCGAAAGATTATGGATAACGATTCGATGCTGCATCGTCGGCAAAGATACAAATTATAGGATTATGTTGATTAACATTGTTGGTGCGAAATGCATAGGAATAGATGCCGTGCCGGTTCTTGTCGAAGTTAAAATCGACAGGGGAATAGGCATTCACCTGGTCGGGTTGGCCGACGTTGCGGTAAAGGAAAGCCTGCTCCGGACGGTGACCGCGCTGCAGTCGATGGATTTCCATATCCCCGGGAAGAAAATAGTCATCAACCTGGCACCCGCCGACCTGCACAAGAACGGCAGCGGATACGACCTTCCCATCGCTCTCGGAATCATTGCCGCATCCGGGCAAAGGGACCTGCGGGGGTTGGACAAATACTTGATTATGGGAGAATTGGGGCTGGACGGATCTGTCCGCCCGGTTCCAGGCGCACTGCCTTATGCAGAAGTGGCGCTGGATCTCGGACTGAAAGGTTGTATCCTTCCGTCCCGGTCTGCACTGGAGGCGGCAGAGTTCCGTCAGGCAAGAATCTACGGAGTGGAGAACCTGGCCGAGGTGCTTTCCATCCTGGAAGAAAAGGAGGACAGGGATGACCTTTTGATATGGAACCGTCCGGAGTATGCACAGGTTTCGGAACCGCCGGTTGGCAACGCATGTATGGACTTTTCGGAAATAATCGGGCAGGAAGCGGCCAAGCGGGCTGCCGAAGTGGCGGTAAGCGGGGGACACAACCTGATTCTCATCGGCCCTCCCGGAGGAGGGAAAAGCTCTCTGGCAAAGGCGATTACAGGAATCCTTCCGCCAATGACCATGGAAGAGTCGCTGGTAACGAGCAAGATATACTCAGTGTCCGGACTCCCGACCCGCGATGCCGGTCTAATCCGACGGAGGCCGTTTCGTGCGCCGCATTACAGCGCCTCCCTGGCAGCTATAGTCGGAGGAGGTAACGGCGGTAACATCGTGCCCGGAGAGATATCCCTCGCGCATAACGGCGTGCTGTTCTGTGACGAGTTCGCCCAGATGCCCAAATCGGTCGTGGAGGCTCTCCGGGGGCCGATGGAAGACAGGAAGGTGGTAGTCTCGCGCCTCAGGGGAAAGGTGGAATATCCGGCATCATTCATGCTTGTGGCGGCCACGAACCCATGCCCCTGCGGCTACTATGGCGATGGCGACCGCTGCACTTGTACCGTGGGTCAGCGGGTGGGTTATCTCAACCGTCTCTCAGGGCCACTTCTGGACAGGATAGACCTGCATGTATGGATGAGCCCTTTGGATACCCGCCGCCTGATCGAGAGGCCGAAAGGGGAGAGCAGTGCGTCGGTGGCGGCGCGGGTGATGAAAGCGCGTCAAGTGCAGTTGAAACGCTTACGAGGAGAGGGGATCAGCACGAATGCAGAGATGGGAAATGCCCTTATGGAAAGGTTTTGCCCGCTCTCAGAAGACTGCAAGTCCCTGTTGGAGTCCATCATAGACCGTCTGGGGCTGTCTGCCCGCGCATATTCCCGCATAGTGCGTATCTCCCGCACTATAGCCGACCTTGCCGGCAGCCCGGACATCCTCCCCGCGCATATAGGCGAAGCCTCGGGCTACCGCCTCCTTGACCGCCGTAATTTCGGGGAATTATAACGCTCTACTGAATCTCGAAGAGGTTCAGGAAGCCGGTCATCATGAAGACGGCGCGGATTTCGTTGTTAATGGAGCGGACTATGACCTTACCACCCTTTTCGGAAGCGGCTTTGCGTATGGTCAGGAACAAGCGTAGACCGGAACTGGAAATGTAGCTCAACTCGCTGCAGTCCAGCACGATGGTGCCGGCTGCATCTGCCTTGAGTTCTTCGAACATGGGTGCTGCCTCCACAGATGCGGGGGTGTCGAGACGGCCGACCAGAGAGGCCGTCACGCATGAAGCGTCTCTTGTAATCTTAACTTCCATCTTATTGTATTTTTTTAGTCATCGTCAGAATGTTCATGTTTTCCTTGCGCTCGTAGCTTACCGAGTCCATTATCTGGCGGACCAGATGGATGCCCAGTCCGCCTATGGGGCGGTCTTCCACGCTTGCCGAAATGTCCACCTCCGGTTTTGCGGTAGGATCGAAGGCCTTTCCGCTGTCGGAAAGCACGAATCTCAATTCATCCCCTTCGCGGGAAACGTCAAGTTCCACGGACCCGTATCCTTCTTCGGGGTAAGCATAGTTGATAACGTTGGTCACTGCCTCTTCCAAAGCCAGGTTGAGGCCGGGAACAAGGGTCTCATCTATGCCAAGTCCCGGGGAAAGGGCTTCCAGCCAGTCCTGAAGACGTGAAACCTGCCTGATATCATTATGCAGGACCAGATGTGTCCCGAAGATGTCCTTGTCTTTGCCGAGATAGTGGATGAACAGCATGGTGAGATCATCGCTCTGGGGTGCTTCCCCGACGAATGCACGCACCTGGGCTTCGACGGTCTTGAGGTGCTCGTAAGCACCCTTGCGGCCATGGAGAGCCTTTTTCATCCTATCCTCACCAAATTGTTCATGTGCGGAGTTCTCCGCCTCGTTCAGACCGTCGGTATAGAGGAAAAGGGCATCGTCGTAGTGAAAATCCATCTCCTGCTCCTTGAATTCCATCCCAGACATGATTCCCAGAGGGAGGTTCGCCTCGACCGGAAGCATCTGCATAGAACTTGTAAGCAGGATGGGGGGATTATGTCCGGCATTGCAGTAGCGCAGGTGGCCTTTCTGCAAGTCCAGCACGCCGCAGAAGAAGGTGACGAACATATTGCTCTCGTTCATCGCCGACAAGCTGTCGTTCATGATGCGGACGATGGCGCTTGGGCTGTCTTCGCGGGCTGCCAGATTGCGGAAGGACGTGCGGGTGACGGCCATTACCAGCGAAGCCGGCACGCCCTTGCCGCTCACGTCCCCTATGCAGAAGAACAGTTTCTCGTCCCTTATGAAATAGTCGTAGAGATCACCTCCGACCTCCTTGGCGGGTACTATGTCGGCAGCCATGTCCAGGTCGTGGCGCTCCGGGAAGGGAGGGAATACCTTGGGGACCATCGACATCTGTATGCCGCTGGCAATGTTGAGTTCACCCTCCATGCGCTCACGCTTTTCGTTGAGTTTTTTGTTCTGCTCATAGTGCCTGTACATAGAGCGGAACATCAGTATGAGCATCATGATGCCGAGAATCTGGAAAATTGTAACCATCAGGCTGACATTTTTCAGATTGCGGAAAATTTCATCTTCCGGAATTATGATGGACATGGCCCACCCGGTTCGCTCTACAGGGGAGAAATAGACGAAGTCGTTCCTGCCATTGTATTTGATATTCGTATGGCCGGATTCTCCGGACAGCAAGGCCCGGTTAAGTTCGCGGGTTGCCGAGGTATCGTCCATGCGGGAGATCAGGTCGTTGATGGTATGGTTCATCACAAGCGACTCCACCGGGCATACCATTATCTGTCCGGAACGGCTGACAACCATGTTGAAAGCGTTTGGATAAACGGTCATATTCCCCACCAGGTCCGTGAGCCAGTCCAAGGATATGTCTGCGGTAAGCACGGCGGCAGTTTTGCCTTTAGAGTCCTTGACGGGCATGGAGAACGTGGTCATGAGGATATCACCTCCGCCCGTGTCTATATAAGGTTCCGACCAGTAACCGGATTCGTTTTCAAGGGCTTTGTAGAACCACTCCTGGGCAGGATAATCATATTCCTCGGTAGCAAGAGAGGAAAACCTCAGATCTCCGCCCGGAGCCTGGAATACGTATGGAGAGTATAATGGCCTGTCGGGAAGATACCCCGGCACCATGGCGACGGTGGAACCTACCACAACGGGATTGTCCTGCACGATGCGCTGGGCCACCCGGTGCAGGCTGTCGGGCACACTCATGCACCACTCGACGATCCATACACTGTTCCGCACCGCGGCCTCGGCCTGGTTGATGATGTCCATGATCTTGTTTTGAGCGGCTTCCAGCTGGCTCTCGGCACGATTGTTCGCCTCCTGCTGCATGCCTTTGCGGGAGAAGGTATACTGAAGGATGGAACTTGCTTCGAGCGTGGCGACAACCACGATTATTATCATCAGCCCGGCGCGGGACCATTGGCGTACTACTTCTGTGACTTTCATAGGACGCTCCGGAGTTGTTCGCGGAATTCAGGCATGGGGCGCCTGGTGTCCCGCTCGATTATGATGGTCTTGAGGCCTGCATAGGGGCCGATTTCTTCCTCTATGTCTTTCAGGCTGCGGCCGGCTCCGAAATATGCGGGTGCAAACTCCTGCCAGAAGCGGATGGAAAGGGCTTTTGGCATGTGGAAGGTCTCCTGGATGAAGGGCTCGTCGCTCAGGCAGCAGCACACATAGACCATCCCCACGTCGAAGAGATGGTTGCCCCAGCAGAAGTCTCCCAGGTCGATGAAATAGCGTTTGTCGCCTACGAAAATAGCATTGCTGAACTGCAGGTCGCCGTGAATGGCCGTGTCTTCATCAGGGGTGTCGGCGATGAACTTCCCGAGTTTGTCCTTCTCTGCGGATGTAAAGAATGGATTCTCCGCCAAAAGCCTGTAATAGCGGTCCTTCACGTTCTCGAAAGCCTTGGTGTCCACATGAGTGGAGTGCAGTTTAAGGCACATCTGAGCGAACTCACTGGCAAACTGCCCCACTTTTTCCGGCTCGTCGGCCGTGGCGCGTGAGTAGGATTTCTTGCCCACGATGCGCTTGAAGCGGATGCCGTAGCGGCCGTCCTCCGTCACCACGTATTCTCCGGGTTCCGGGGTGGGAATGCCCAGCTCGTACACCTTGCGGGCTAGGTTCATCTCGTCCAGAGGCTGCTGTATCTTGCCGGGGAAATAGAGCTTCAGCATCACCGAAGGGTCGGTCTTGTGGTCGAAACTCTCGCCGTTGGCGCCGCCGCCGGAGAGGATGTAATCGTTCAGGGAAATCTTAATTGCGTCCATCGAATACCTGGTTTATAAGTTGTTCAAATTCCTGAAAGGCGAATGTGTCCGAAAGCTCCCGGAGGGAATCGGCGAGGCCGCGGTAGTGCCATTCGTGCTCGCGGCGGTCCGTCACATGGAAAAGGTTCCAGAAGGCATCTCCCTGCACCGCGTAGTCGCGGGCTATGGCCCTCATGTTGGAAAGTTTGTCGCCGAGAGCTACCATCTTCGCATCGTGCGAAGCGCGGGCGAGACGGTCGATGGCGGCCTGTTTGCGCGCGTGCCAGCTGTCCTCCTCGCTCACTCCGGCCTCGAATTCGTCGCTCTCGTCCGCCACAAGCGCTGCCACCCTGTTTCCGAACTCCCTGCGGAGTTCTTCCACCGTCACGTCCGTATCTTCTATCGTATCGTGAAGGGCGGCAGCGGCCAGGAGTTCCTGGTCGGATGTCATGGTGGATACGATTGCCACAGCCTCCATCGGGTGGACAATGTAGGGAAAGCCCTTGCCGCGGCGTTCGGTGCCTGCATGGGCGTGGACCGCAAACACTATCGCGCGGTCCAGCAGGTCTGTATTCAGGGGTTTGTTTGCCATAAGTTACTGATTCATGAAAGGCAGGTCCTTGCTCTGTTCCACCAGGAACTCCGCCATGTATTCGTTGCTTTCTGAGGGGCCGTTCAGCGTCTCCAGCATCAACTTGAGACCTATCTTGCCTCCTCCGTTCTTGAGGATGTAGGCCGTGCAGAGGTTCTGGGGCGCCACGCTGGAAGCGAGGATGTCTAGGTCCGTCAGGCCTATCTGGAAGCAGGCGATCTGGTATGCGGCCTCGGAGAAGTCCTTTATCATCTTCTGGATATCTCCAAGCGTGCTGAAGCGCATGCCCTGGAACAGGGGAAGGAAGTTGGACAGGTCCACTTCCTGGATCTCCGCCTGATTGATGGAGGCGATGCGGCGGTTGAGCCGGTCAAAAGGCCGGATGGTGAGATAGCTGCGGAAGGAATCTCCGTCAAGGGCCACCTCCGAGAGATTTCCGGATGCCACCAGTTGCTGCACCTTACGGCGATAGTCGGCCAGCTCCCGGCGGATGCGGCTGAACTCGTCATCTACCAGTTCGAGCATGCCGGCCAGCCGGCTGAGGTTGCGCAGATACACCTTCGGGATCTCCACCCCGCTCTTGTAGCCCGTGTCGTGGTTCATATTCGCCCAGGCGTGCTGCAGGACGGTGCGCATCTGTACTTCGAAGCGTATCCTGTTAAGCTCGGGGTGTTCCGGGTCGGAGTAGGATTTTTCGGGGATGCGGCAGATGTAGTGAAGGGAAAGGTAACCGAAACTGTCTGTCTCGTGAGCCTTGCGCTTGTCTACGGAATTCTCCCAGTCGATCTCAAAAAGGCGCTCC
Organism: Bacteroidales bacterium; assembly: GCA_017527415.1. Classification (GTDB taxonomy): domain Bacteria; phylum Bacteroidota; class Bacteroidia; order Bacteroidales; family UBA932; genus Cryptobacteroides. Next base: position 94,220 of record JAFXQA010000012.1, read on the forward strand.
AGCGCAGATGCAACCTTGTCTACGTCATCTATGTAGAAAGTGATGACGCGAAGCCCGATTATATCGGTGATGTCGTAAATACTGGAATACTTGCTCCCTTTAAGCTGAAGTTTTCCGGCAAGGGACCCTTCCGTCTTTACGCGGTGCTCCAAGGCTGCTACGATGAGCCCCGCCTCGTCGAAAAAGCCCTTCAGCCTTTCGGAGATAAGCTCAGCCATTTTCGAATATACCGGCAGCAGGCTGCGATACTGCTCCAGCAGTTCCTGTGAGTGAGTGTCCATCAGAGTTGAGTTACAGGGTGATTGAAATATGTGTCTTTATAAGGCTCATCGGCCAGGGTAAAATGCCACCATTCGCTCTCCAGAGGCTTGAAGCCGTGGCGGAGCATGGCGTCGCGAAGAAGCATCCTGTTGGTGAACTGCTGTTCTGTGATGGCCGTATAATCCGGGTGGCTTTCTACGCCGAACCAGTCGAAGGTGCCGCCCATGTCCACTTCTTTTTCCGTTATCATGTCAAACAGAGTCAGATCGACGGTAGAGCCCCGCGTGTGGCCGCTTTTGGCCATGATGTAATCCTGCTCGAAGAGCACGCTCTTGTCCAGGTCGGGATAGAAATAGCGCTTCATGAGAGTATCCGGCACGTTGGCAGCCCAGCGAACGAAGTGGTCCACTGCACACTGGGGGCGGTAGGCGTCGTAAATCTTGAGGCGGTAGCCCTTGGTGATCATCTCATCGCTGACATCCTTCAGGGCAACTGCGGCTTCCCTTGTGAGGAGGGCGGCAGGTTGCAGATAGCCGTCGATACGGGTGCCCACGAAGTTATAGGTGCCAAAATAGCGGATTTCCAGAATCGCGTCCGGCACCACGTCGGTGATGTTGACGAACGCCTTTTCGAAGGCCCTGTCCTGCCTGCTCTGGCAGCAGCCGGTCAGCAGAAGAAAAGAAAGCAGTATTCTTATGCAATTATTCATTTGAGAAAGACGGGATGCTGATTCCTATGCCGCCCTGGATGGAGTAGCGGGTGTATATCAGATTGATGCTGAACCATTTAAGCGGCTGCACGGAAATGCCTCCGCCAAAGTCGAAATAGTGAATCCTGGACCCCGGGGTCACTTTGTATGGGTGGTAAAGAGTGATTGAGGCATCATCATCGGCCTCAGCATTCAATTTGGAGGCGTCCGTGATACCTTCGTTCGACTGCATATACCCCACCAATGGCATTACCCTCAACCATTTGAGAACCGGGAACTGATATCCTGCATTGATCAAGACCACTTTGTCGTCATTCCATTTGGTATCGCTGACGGTGTTGTCGTATCTGTGCTGCGGCAAAGCCGTGGTAATGCCCAGATAGACGCCCCATGCCATCACGCTCCCGCCCAGAGTAAGACGTGAATATTTGGTATTAGTGGCCACCTGGCTCAGGTTGATGCCGACCTCGTAGCGGCCTTGATTGAGGGAAAGGTCGAAATACTGGGCATTCACTGCAACTATGGAGCAGATGGCCAGGAGAATGGTTAATAGAGTACGTTTCATTGGTACAATGACGTTGAATTCTACAAATATAATCTTTTTTCAAAGCATATTCACTATCTTTGCGGCTGCGATGCTCAAGAAATACATCATAGTTTTCCTGATTTCCATGGTGCCGCTGATCGAACTTCGCGGCGCCGTGCCTTACGCCGTGGGCTTCGGGCTTCCTCTATGGCCGTCGATGATCATCGCGGTGATAGGCAACATGTTGCCCGTACCGTTCATCTTCCTGTTTGCGCGCAAGGTGTTGGAATGGGGAAAGGACAAGAAGGTTATCGGTGGATTCTTCCGCTGGTGCCTTGAAAAAGGGGACAAAGCGAGGGTGAAACTGGAATCCAAGGCCGGACGCGGCCTCTACATCGCCCTGCTGCTTTTCGTCGGCATCCCGCTGCCCGGCACGGGCGCGTGGACCGGCACCCTGGCGGCCAGCTTCTTGAACATGGATTTCAAGAAGAGCGTGCTGTACGTCCTCCTGGGCGTACTACTCGCAGGTGTGATAATGCTGATCGCCTCCCTTGGTGTGGTCGGCGCCATCTCGCTGGCTAAATAGAGTCGGCGAAATCCGGATCTACATAGTTGAACATGCTGCCGCACACGTTGGCCGAGAACTTCATGGCTACGGGCACCAGCTGCGCCCAGTCATCGGCCGAAAGGCTCTTGAGTCTCTCCTTGCCGATGCAGTTCTTCACCAGGGCATACAGGATTCCCGCGTTGAAATTGTCCCCCGCGCCGATGGTGGAAACCACCTTTTCTACCGGTGCAGTGGGGAATGTGGCGTGCACGCCGGGGGAGAAGACCTCGGCATCGTCGCCTCCGCGGGTGCAGATGAAGTTACGGCAGAGCCGGGAGATGCGCTCCACGTAGATGCGGACGGCATCCGAACTGCCGTAGAGAAGCTCGAGGTCGTCGGAAGAACCGCGCACGATGTCCGCCAGGGCGATATTCGCCTCGATGGTCTCCGGCGGCACCGGGTGGTTCTTGCGGAAGTTGATATCGTAGTAGACGATGCCCCCGGCCTCGCGGGCTTTCTTTATGAATGCCTGGGTCTGGGGACCCGTGACGGGGCTGACCGCGAAGAAGGATCCGAACAGCACGATGTCGTCGAGATGCACGGGAGTGTCGGGCGTCCGGAAGGCGGGCATGTCCTTGTCGCGATAGAACTCGTAGTGGGCGTTGTTGTTGCTGTCCAGCATGGCCAGCGACACCACGCTCTGGCCCTTCGCGCGCTTGATTCCCTCGGTGCTGATACCGTTCTGTCCCATGAAATCGGTCATTAGGTCCGCCACATAGTCATTCCCTACCTGCGATTCCATTATCAGACGAGTCTCCGGGCATTTCTTCCCTACCGTTCGCCCCAGCGAAATCATAGAATTGAACACCGATCCGCCCGGAACCGCCGCCTGCGGCTGCCCGTTCTTGAAGACGATGTCCAGCACCGTCTCGCCTATGCCTATGATTGTGCGTGTCATGTTAATTATTATTTAAGCCCTTCCACAATCTCCATCATCCGGCCGAAGACTTCCGCCTGGGGGAAGTGCGTACCTTCGGGGTCGGAGACCACGAGGTCGAGGGGTTCGCCGGGTAGCTGGGTGCGGCCTATTTTGAAGACGGCGCGGCTGCGGCGGATTACATATTCGAGATGCCAGTTGTCGCCGGATACTAGGGAAAGCAGCACCTGTGTGTTGCGGTAGGCGCGGATCAGCTTTTTCTGGCGAACGGGGAAGATGACCAGCTGTATGCCCTTCTTTGCGAAATACTTCTTCACCTTCTCCTCCGCAACTGCCGCGTCATCCGCATCCGCATCCAGAAGAACCGTAACCTGGCTGATGTCGGCAAGCCGCATCAGAGAAGTGGGATTCTTGCTCCGGAATGCACCGATCAGGATATTTGCAGGAAACTTAGCCATTCAATTTTGCTATGAGGTCACGGATTTCGTTCTTGGCATCGCGCCAACGGGGAATGTCTATTTTGGTGCCGACGACCTCCACCACCTTGGCGGCGATGATGGAGCCTATCTCGCCGCAGGCTTTGAGAGGCAGGCCGAGTGCGTGTGCATAGAGGAAGCCTGCTGCGTAGGTGTCTCCCGCTCCGGTGCCATCGATTGCCTTCGCCGGCCAAGCGGGAATAAAGTGCTCTTCGGCGCCATTCTTTACCCAACTGCCATCCTTACCCACCTTCACCACGGCTATCTCGCAGTGTTTCGCAAGTTCGCGGAGGCCTTCCACGGCGTCGTCCAGCTTGGTAAATGCGCGACTTTCCGTTTCGTTGGCGAAGACGATGTCAACATATTTGTCGATGAGATTATGCAGGAAGGCGTTGTTGCTTTCCACTACATTGTAGGAAGCCATATCTATGGAGATTATGCACCCGGCATCCTTCGCCATCTGCACAGCCTTAGCTATAAGCTCCTGGTTTTGAACCAGATATCCTTCGATATGAAAATAATCGTAGCCCTCGAAAAACTCGGGTTTGAGGTCTTCCGGACCCATCTCCAGCGCAGCGCCCATGTAGTCGGCGAAGGTGCGCTCCGCGTTGGCTCCGGTGATGAACACCATGCAGCGGCCGGAGGATTTGTCGCTGTGGAGCATGGTGGTCTTCACCCCGAACTGCTCCATGGTGCTCTTGAAAAGCTGGCCGAGTTCGTCGTCCCCTATCTTTCCTATGTAGCCGGAGGGCATGCCGAAGATGGATGTGCAGGTGATGGTGTTGGCGGCCGATCCGCCGGGCACGTACTTCACTCCTACCTCCTTGAGGGCAGACCAGATGCGGTCGCCGGTTTCCATATCTACGTGCTGCATGCTGCCGAGGGGAAGATGGAATTTTTTGAGGAGGCTGTCATCCGGCAAAATGGCCAGGATGTCGGTAAGGGCATTGCCTATTCCTAAAATCGACTTCATAATTCTACCTATTGGATAACAAAAATAATATAAAATATCGGGATATTCACTAACTTTGCGTGCCGTGAATAAAAAGCTGGTCAATATTCTCAAATATCTGCTGTCCTTCGGGCTGGCGGGATTACTGGTTTGGCTGGCTTTCCGTGGCATCGACTGGCATGAGTTCTGGGTAGGCCTCAAGGCCACCCGCTGGGGCTGGATCGCCCTTTATCTGGTGGTCGGATATCTCGCCCTGGTGTTCAGGGCCCTGCGTTGGACCCAGCTGATTCATCCTCTCGACAACGACATCCACTACGGCAAGGTCTGGGATGCCAACAACATAGGAGGCATGGCGAGCATCGCCCTTCCGGGTTCGGGAGACCTTCTTCGCACCGCGCTTCTCACCACTGCCAAGCTCCCTTACCAGACCGTGTTCGGCACGGTGATGCTGGAGCGCGCCTGGGACATCCTGGCAATCCTGCTGATGTTCGTGTTCTCGCTGGTATTCGCATGGGGGCGCTTCGGGGGCTTCTTCGTAGACAATATCTGGCATCCGCTCAAGTCGCACGCCATCATTATCTGGGGGCTTGTCTTCATAGTGGTGGCCATCGCTGTTTTCCTGATCTTGGTGCGCAAGCTTCGTGGCCGCAGCAAGTTTTTCGAAAGAATGAACGGTATTCTGGAAGGCTTCCTGGTGGGATTCAAGACCTTCTCGCAGGTGAAGAACAAGGTTCTGTTCCTTGTTTACTCCGTGATGATCTGGGTGATGTACATGCTGATGAGTTTCTTCGTGCTCAAGGCTATCCCCCAGCTGTCCCAGGCGCTGATGGCCGACGGCCTCTTCGTGGCATCGCTCGGAAACATCGCCTCGCTGGTGCCGGTGCCGGGCGGCATCGGGGCATACCACTACCTGCTTAAAGTATCGCTGATGGGGCTCTATGGTACAACCGACGAAATCGGCCTGCTGTTCGCAACCCTCTGCCACGAACTCCACGCGGTGCTGGTGATTGTGCTCGGCGTTTGGTCCTACATCTTCCGCATAGTCATTCTCAGGAATGGCAATGCCTCGAAGGTCGGCAACGCTTCCAGAAAAAATTAGTATATTTGCGCACTTTTTTGTGGCCGGATTTCCGGCCCAGTCTGGTCCCTTAACTCAGTTGGATAGAGTAACGGTCTTCTAAACCGTAAGTCGTGAGTTCGAATCTCACAGGGACTACGAGAAATCGGCTTCCTGGCACGTAGGGGGCCGGTTGTCTTTATTCTTGTGTCCCTTTTTGTGACCCCAAAGCAGGGTTTGTAAAGAGGAAAAAGTTTATCTATCTTTGCATTACCGGCACAATTGCGCCGGGATATCCAAATCGATGTTTCTTGAAAACTTGGTCTTGAGGGAAACCTCCCGCGGCAGTACCTCGGACCAAGCCGGAACCAGAAGTACGTCGTCAAAGGTAAGACCTTCCTGTTGAATTCTTTTCTCGGTAAAAGACATTTTGCTAACTTCCATAGACAATGGTAAGCAAAAAAGCGCTGCCCTGTTCGTGGCCCTACCGCATTTTTTAACATTTTATCAACATTTGCTATCTTTGCAACCGAATGTCGCTCCGGTACACCATAGACAGCCTTTTCCGTGCGGAATACCGTCCGCTCTGCCTCTATGCCATGCATTACGTTGACTCGATGGATATTGCTGAGGATATGGTGTCATCGTGTTTTGAGTCCCTATGGGAGAGGCTTTCCGGGGGTGCATCCGTACTGAATATGCGGGCTTATCTTTACACCTCGGTGCGCAATGCATCGATCGATTACCTGCGCAGGAATAACTCCGCGGAGCCCCTGCCGAGGGATCTTGACGGTATTATCAGCGACGAACAGGCCATGGAGCGCAGCGCCGTCGAGGCCCGGCTCTGGACAGCTATCGACAAAATGCCCGCCCGTCGAAGGGAGGTGCTCCTGATGGCAAAACGGGACGGAATGAGTTATGCGCAGATAGCATCCGCCCTCGGTATTTCCGAAAACACGGTGCGGAACACCCTTGAAGCCGCGCTTAAGAGCCTCCGTACCAAGCGGAAGGAGATTCTGGATTTTATCGTTTTGTTCTGATAAAAAAATCGGTATTTCCGATAGTACTTTTTCGTAATAACCCGTCTTGTAACTGAAATCGTTTTAATACAAGACCATGGAATCTACAATAAAGTACGTCCTGAAAAAATATCAGGAAGGCAGGCTGGACCCCGGAAAGGCCGTTTCCGAATTCCGTCGCCGGCATCACTCGTCCCCAGCCGGCCGTGCGGCCGTATGGTCTCTTTCACTTGCCGCTTCGCTTCTGCTGGGCCTGTTTCTCTTCAATAACTGGAGAAACGCCTGGACGGAATACGGCACTCCGGACGGTAAAAGCATGGCGGTTCTTGCCGACGGCACCCGCGTGACGCTCTCGCCCGGAGCCGTGCTGAAGATGCAGAGGCACCGCAATCCCAGGCTGGTTTCGCTAGAGGGTCTTGCCTATTTTGAGGTTGCGCGCGACGAGGCTCATCCATTTGAAATCGTGACGGACGGGGCTTATGTAAAGGTGCTTGGTACTAAGTTCAGCCTGGACGCCGATAGAAAGCAGGTGCGCGTCGAAAGCGGAAAGGTGCTTTTTGCGGCGGCACCGGATGCCCCGGCTCTGGTTCTGACCGGCAGGATGCAGGCTCGCGTGGAGGACGGGACGGCGGTGCTGTCCGGGGAAGAGTGCCTGAACCCTGCAGCTTGGGCGACCGGCCGGTTCGTCTATGAAAATGCTCCGCTTGCCGGCGTACTGGCCGAACTCGGAGAATACTACGGCGTCGTCCTTGGCACGGGAGATACTTCCGTCGAAGGCCTGAGACTGAACGGCGTATTCTCCACGGATAATCTCCAAACCATACTCTCCGTTATCGGGGATGCGCTGGAAGTGCAAATCGAGGTGACAGAATGAAAAAACTGCTTCTGATAATAATATGTGTGCTTGCTGCGTTCGGATTGTCGGCGCAGAATACAAGGGAACGGATGGATGCCGTTTCACGGCAGTTCGGCGTCAACTTCATATACGAATCGGGCCTGGATCTGGACTTCCCCTGTAATGCGGAGTGGACGCTGAAGCCGACCCTGGAGGAGAACCTGCACTCCATCTTTGACGGTACTGCCGTCAGGTGGACGGTCCGCGGGGAATACGTGACCCTGAAGAATGCTCCTGTAAAGCGTTATACGGTGCGGGGGCACGTGACTGACGCCAGGTCTTCCGAAACATTGATTTCGGCCGGCGTGCTGACCCCGACGGCCGGAACCGTCACCAACGAATTCGGCTTCTATTCGATTACCCTTCCGGAGGGAGAATATGACATAAACTACAGTTATCTAGGCTATGAAAGCGCCGTGCGCCATATACGGCTGAACGCCGACATCGTGCTGAACGTGGCGCTTGAGGGCAATGCGGAGCTGGAGGCGGCGACCGTAATCAGCCGCGTGGAGAGCGGAATCTATGCTACGAGGGCCGGATCCATCGATCTTCCCAAATCCATAATAGACAACACGCCAGTGCTGTTGGGTGAGCCCGACGTGCTGAAGACCGTACAGATGCTCCCCGGCGTCCAGGGAGGCATGGACGGTTTCTCGGGCATCTTCGTCCGTGGCGGTGGAGACGACGAGAACCTGCTGATGCTGGACGACGTTCCGATCTACAACCCCGCGCACCTTCTCGGCATCTTCTCGGTTTTTACGCCTGAGGCAGTGAAGAAAGTGACGCTCTACAAGGGCGATTTCCCGGCCCGCTACGGCGGACGCATTTCTTCGGTAGTGGATATACGCACAAGCGACGGCGACATGCACGAAACCCATGGTTCGGTTTCTACGGGGCTCCTTTCCGACAAGATTCATCTGGAAGGTCCGGTACGGAAAGGAACTACTTCTTACAGCATCAGTGCCAGGGTGTTGCACACTTTTCTCTTCACGCCGGTGATGAAGGCTTTCAAAGTGCCTTCCAACTATTATTTCTACGACCTTAACGGAAAGGTCAACCACCGCTTTTCTGACAGAGACCGCATCTATGCGGGCATTTATCACGGAAGGGACTATTTCCAGAACGATGCAATCGGGGACTGGAAGGAAGATGGCGATTATGCCAGGGCATACAAAGACCTGATGCATTACCGCTGGGGAAACAGCCTTGGCACGGCAAGATGGAACCATGTTTACGGGGAGAAGCTTTTCAGCAACGTCACCATCTTCGTAAACAGCTACAATGCCGGTATGGAAGAGCGAAGCGAGTTTCACTATAAGACACTCTCCACCGGCACGGTCTCTTCCAACTACAGCGACTACAGCCTGAGCACAGGCATAGTGGACTATGGGGCGAAGGTGGATTTTACGTGGGATCCGGTTCCGGCGCATTCAGTGCGTTTCGGAGCTGCCGCGACCCTGCACGACTACTGCCCCAGCAGCCGCATCTCCAATATAGAGGTGAAAGATACATCGGCTCCTGAACGAGACACGAGCGCCCGGTCGGACGACAGCTTCAGGATGTCCGGAAGAGAGTACTCTCTTTATGCCGAAGATGATTTCGTAATCGGAGAGCGCTTCAGAATGAACGCCGGGGTACATCTCGCCCTGTTCGAATGCCAGGGGAAGAACTACTTCTGCCCGCAGCCCAGGATTTCCGTCCGATATGATATGGGAAAGGATCTGGCTTTGAAGGCAGGTTATTCCCGCATGGCCCAGTACATCCATCATCTTTCTTCGGGCAGCATAGGCCTGCCTACCGACATGTGGGTGCCCGTTACCCGTAACATCCGTCCTGTCAGTTCCGACCAGGTCAATGCCGGGACGTCTTGGACAGGGCTTCCCGGATGGGAATTCTCGGCAGATGCTTACTGGAAAGAGATGGATGCAGTGCTCGACTACAAGGATGTAGCGGTTTCTTCAATCGGTTCCTCCACATGGGACAGGGGCGTTTCCATGGGGCACGGCCGTGCTTTCGGGCTGGAGTTGTTTGCGCGAAAGACGAAAGGTGCCACTACCGGATGGATTGCCTATACCATCGGCAAGTCGGACCGTATCCACAGGAACGGAAGTGTTAATAACGGGAACTGGTTCCCGAGCCACTTCGACCGCCGGCATGTGTTGAATATCTGTGCCAACCACCGCTTCAACGACCGTATCGATTTGGGCGCAAGCTGGTACTTTGCAAGCGGTGTTGCTATGACCGTCCCTACCAGGACCACGGTTGTCGTCAATTATCAAGGATATGAGCACTACACTTCGTATGTCCCCGAAAAGGGAAACTACCGTCTGCCGCCCACCCATCATCTTGATCTCAGCCTGAACCTGCGCAAGCCCAAAAGGCATGGAGAACGCGTCTGGAATTTCGGCGTGTACAACGTGTATGCACGCAAAAACCCCAATGTGCTTCAATATGATGTGTATGGAAGCACATATGGCTATGACTCGCAGTATTACGCCTGCGTGAAGGTGCGACAGACGTCCTTCCTGATATTCCTTCCTTCCTTCAGTTACACCTATCGATTCTAGCAAAGATGAAAAAGATACTTTTGTTACTGCCCTTCCTGGCACTGGCCTGCACTTCGGAACTGGCGCTTCCCTCCGACGGGGCGGATGAGGTTCTGATAGTGAACGGGTCCCTATGCTCTGCCGACAGTGTCCACGTGGTGCGCATAGTCTCATCTTCAGCTTCTGAAGGAATAATTCTGCCGCCTGCCGCTAAAGTGACCCTGTTCGTGAACGACGTGGCTAAGGCCGAGAGTACCGCACCCTCCGATGAGAAGGCGTATATGAAATCCAGGAGCTACAAACTGGAATGCCGGTTTTCTCCCGGAGATGAATTGCGACTTACCGTAGAAACCGCTCTGGGAAAGTGCGAGGTGGAAGGAACGGTGCCTGCAGCCCCGAAAGTAATAGATGTCAGACAGGGGGAGGCTGTGGAATTGACGTACGACGATTACGGGAATGTAGAAACCCGCAGCTTTACAAGAGTATTTCTTACCCTGTCGGATCCTGCCGGTGAGCGGAATGCCTACCGGGTTAAAGCACGTGCGATGGCGGTACACGAGCTTAAGGACGGGCCGGAGGGCATTGGCCTTCCTGGCGGATACAAGACGGCTCCGGCCCCCGCTGACTTGACTGTTTACAACCTTCTGGAACCGGCGATGCAGTTGCCGTGGAGCACGAATAATCCGGTTAATGATTTTAACGTGTTTTCGGACGACACATTTGACGGACAGACCTACTCCCTTGATCTGTGCCTCAGGGGGAAAAGTGGTACTTCCGGAAAGTATCTCTTGTTCTTTTCGCCACCGTCGGTCGGCAGTTATTACCGCGACGGGGTGGTTTATTATTCGGACTTGTGGTGCTCGCACCAGTGGCTTGATGTCGAACTGGAGGCCATTCCGTACGACACATGGCGCTACATCATGGCGGAAGAATACGATAGTGAAGGGCCCGTCATTCCCCTGGTATATGAACCGACCTTGTTCCCTTCAAACGTGAAAGGCGGGCTCGGATACGTGAGCATTTCTTCGGCCACAATTTCCACCATCCAGCTCCCGGATGTCTATTTCGATGTGGATCACTATCCGGGCGGATATATCAAATAAATAGTCCGTGCACAAAAACCAGCGTTTTTGTGCACGGACCTCCAGTTAACAGTCAGTCTTTAAAGTATCGCCGAAAAAATAATCGCCAAAAATACCTGTAAGCGCTTCATTGTGCATCAGTTTTAAGTATCGCTATTAAGATGCACACAGAGACGCCAGCGTTGCATCAATCGGGAAAAACTGCGTAAGCCGGGGTGCGCATATTGTAGCCGGAACTCATTACGCTGCCGTAGGCACCGGCGCTTCGGATCGCAATCAGGTCGCCGCGGCGGGTTTCGAGCAGCACGCGGTCTTCGGCCAGCACGTCCGCGCTCTCGCAGACCGGCCCTGCCACATCGTACAGACGCAGCTCGCGTCCTTCGCCGTCAAGATTCTCTATCTTGTGATACGCTCCGTACAGGGCCGGACGATACCGGAATATAACGACGGATGGAACACTTCCACCGACTATCACTGCTATATCTGCAATCCTGGAAAGACCAGCTGGACGGATGTGAGCGGAAAGAGTCTCGCCACCGTTGCTGCATCAGCCAAATGGGATATAGTAACTATCCAGGAGCATATACCGGAAGGCAACTGGCCTGGGGCTGGACCACGACGGAAAAGAATGCGGTACAGGGGCTTGTAAGTAAAGTCAAAACAGCCCAGAAGGCTGCCGGAGGCACCCCGAAGCTTTATTACATACTCTCGCAGGCCTACTTCAACTTGAGCAAGGCCCAGAATGTGACCAAACCATTCTCTAACACGGACGAGATGTGGACCATAATCGCCGATCAGGGCAAGAAAGCGGTAGAAGAGGGCGGCTTCGACGGAATCATTTCGACGGGCGCGATGCTCCAAAATCTCCGCACATCCTCGCTCAATAACAGCAATGGCCTGACCCGTGACGGATATCACAGGGACTACTTATTGTGGTGGACCATTCTATGGCAATTTGCACATAGCAACTTGCACTTGGACAATTCCTCTTGAATCCGAGAATCTGATAATAACCTGAGTTTCGTCCACACAAATTCCTTTTATTGTGGATCTAAATGGTGAAAGTCAAACACACAGTAATTGCTGTCGTTTAATTCCAGACCGCATGATTGGCATTTGCCTCCCAGCATTCTGATATACTTTATCTTTCTATTCTTCCACCTTTCCATACAGAACCTGTTGAAACATTCCTTACACATGCTCATCACCCCGTGCTTGTGACCGCGTTGAGGGTAAAAGTCTGAGATGGGTTTCTCCTGATGGCAAGATGAACACTTCTTCGTTTCCATAAAAGTATGAAGCAAATCAATTAATAACTATTACTATTGCAAAGATACAACGGCGTTTTGACGGCTTTTGTCAAGTGCTTGTAATAATTCCAACAATGTTTGTTCCCGTTCTGGGCCGTTTTTGGGAACAAATGCCGGAAAAAGTATGGTTTGTTCCGAAAATGAGGGGTTTTTCGGAACAAACTTTCAATCGCCAATGGCGAAATGGGCACCTACAGTTTCCTGCCCTGCGTCTCGGCGCGGTAGGCCAGGGGCGTCTGGCCGGTGAGGCGGCGGAAGACGGTGAAGAAGTAGTCGGTGTTCTCGAAACCGAGGTTGAAGGCGATTTCCTTTATTTCGGAAGATGAATTGGTGAGGAGTTCCTTAGCCTGGTTGATCTTCACGTTCAGGATATATTTTGCCGGAGAGAATCCGGTGTATTCCTTGAAGGTCCTGCGGAAAGACGAGTAGCTCACGAACAGCTGGTCGGCGAGCGATTTGGGGTCGATGGAGAACAATTGTTCAGAAACGATCATTTTGGCGCGCGCAATCATGCGGTCCGTATTCGACTCCATGAAGCTCTCGTTCTTATTGTAGTAATAGACAATCCCAAGCAGCGAACACACTATGCCCGACAGGGCCTGCTGGAAGCCGGATTTCTGTGTTTCTGCGATGTTGATGGCCTTGGCATAGCAGTCGGCGATGTCGTCGTGGAAAGACACCTTCATCACCGGCCTATTCTTGCTGAAAAAGCCCTTTTCCACCATCGTATCGGCCTGTATGCCCTTGAAACCTATCCAGTATTCCGTCCATCCGGTTTCCGGATCCGGCCGGTAGTTGTGCCATTCGCCAGGGAAGAGCACTATGGCCATCCCGGCGGAAACGCTGATCTTTCGTTCACGTCCCAAAGTATCGCAGGAGAACGTGCCCCGGCCGGAAGTGATGTAGAGCAACTGATACTCGTTCAGCACGCGGCCCCTTTCGGGAGAAAAGAGATACCTTGTAGGATGGTTGGCAGGGGGATAGGGAGTGTGTTCGGCGATTTCCTGCCTCCCGACGGAGTTGACGGCCAGGCCCCAGTCAAGATCGAAAGGATTGACGGCGAGATATTTCAAATGAATTGAGGTCATTTCTCAAAGTTTTGTGGTCGCACTGCAAAGTTATAAAACAATTTGGAATAGATAACTTTGAAAACTGCATAATTGAAATACCATGAACACAGATCACAAATTTCTAGCTTTCGACCTTGGCGCTACCAGCGGACGCGCCATCGTAGGCGGTTTTGAGGACGGAAAGTTCTCGATGGAGGAAATCCATCGCTTCCCCAACGGAGCTCAGGAAAAGTGCGGGCGTTTCCACTGGAACACCGACGAACTTTTCTCACATCTGAAGGCCGGCCTCAAGCGTGCCGCCGAGCTTGGCTACAAGATAGAATCCATAGGCATCGACACCTGGGGCGTCGATTTCGGCGCAATCGGAGCGGACGGCAAGCTTCTGGAGTGGCCCAGAGCCTATCGCGACCCCTACACCGAGGGCATCCCCGAGGAGGTTTTCGGCATTATCCCTCGCGATGAACTCTACGGTGTGACCGGCATCCAGATCATGAACTTCAATACCATCTTCCAGCTCTATGCCCAGAAGAAGGCCGGCTATGAACCCCTGCTCAAGGCAGACAAGATCCTCTTCATGCCGGACCTGCTGTCCTACATGCTCACAGGCAAGATGGTATGCGAATACACCGATGCCTCAACCTCCGGCATGATGAATCAGAACACCCGCCAGTTCGAGAAGCCTTTCCTTCAAAGGTTGGGCATCAATCCGGACATCCTGCCCGAGATAGTGCAGCCGGGAACAAAAGTTGGAGTTTTGAAGAAGGAAATCGCGGATGAGACCGGCATCGGGCAGGTTCCCGTAATCGCAGTCGCCGGCCACGATACCGCTTCGGCCATTGCCGCCGTGCCTGCCGCCAATCCCCACTTTGCATACCTCAGCAGCGGCACCTGGAGCCTGATGGGAATAGAATCCCCCCGCCCCCTCATCTCGGATGAAACCTGCCGCCTGAACTTCACCAACGAAGGCGGAATCGAGGGTACCACGCGCTTCCTTAAGAACATCACCGGCATGTGGCTTCTCGAGCAGAGCCGCAAGTCCTGGGCGAAGGAAGGCCGCACATACACCTATCCCGAAATAGAGGCCATGGCGAACGCCGCAGCCGGATTCAAGGGCATCATCGATCCCGACGATCCATCCCTTGCGAACCCTGCCGACATGCCCAAGGCCATCAGCGCCTTGCTGCAGAAGGCCGGCAAGCCCGTTCCGGAGAACGATGCCGAGATGATACGCTGCATCTACTGCAGCCTTGCCGCCAAGTACCACGAGGTGCTGGAGATCCTGCGCGCGCAGGCATCCTTCACCATCGACACTCTCCATGTGATCGGAGGCGGGTCGGCCAACGATACCATGAGCCGCCTAACCGCAGAGGCCACCGGAGTAAAGGTGGTGGCGGGGCCTACGGAGGCGACAGCGATAGGCAACCTGATGATGCAGGCCAAGGCCGCAGGCATAGTCCGGGACCGCTGGGCCATGCGTGAGATAATATCCAGAGAATTCAAAGTCAAAACATTTTAATATATGAAAGAAGCAAACATTCTGAGCGCCTACGCAAATGCTAAAGAGCGCTATGCAGCCCTCGGAGTAGATACCGACAAGGCTATCGCCGAACTTGAGAAACAGCAGATTTCCCTTCATTGCTGGCAGACCGACGATGTCATGGGTTTCGAGAGCAATGCAGGCCTCTCCGGAGGCATCCAGACCACCGGTAACTATCCCGGCCGCGCCCGCAATATCGATGAGGTGCGTGCTGACCTCGAATTCGTGAAGACCCTGCTCGCAGGCAATCACCGCGTGAACCTCCACGAGATCTACGGAGACTTCGGCGGCAAGTTCGTCGATCGTAACGAAGTCGGCGTAGAGCATTTCCAGAGCTGGATCGACTGGGCGAAGGCCAACAACTTCAAGCTGGACTTCAACTCCACTTCATTCGGCCATCCCAAGAGCGGAGATCTTTCTCTCGCCAACCCCGACAAGGCCATCCGCGATTTCTGGATCGACCATACCATCCGCTGCCGCAAGATCGCGGACGCTATGGGCAAGGCCCAGAACGACCCCTGCATAATGAACATCTGGGTGCACGACGGGCAGAAGGATTACACCGTCAACCGCAAGAAGTACCGCGAGATCCTTGCCGAGTCCCTCGACACCATCTTGAAGGAGGATATGCCCGGAATGAAGAGCTGCGTCGAGGCAAAACTCTTCGGCATCGGCCTGGAGAGCTACACCGTCGGTTCGATGGATTTCTTCGAAGGCTACTGCGCATCCCGCAAGGTCATCTACACCCTCGACACCGGCCACTACGAGCCCACCGAGAATGTGGCGGACAAAGTCAGCTCCCTGCTGCTCTATGTTCCTGAACTGATGCTCCACGTAAGCCGTCCCGTCCGCTGGGATTCCGACCACGTGACCATCATGAACGACATGACCCTGGACTTCTTCAAGGAGCTCGTCCGTGCAGACGGTCTGCACCGCGCACACGTAGGCCTCGACTACTTCGATGCTTCCATCAACCGCATCGGCGCTTACATCATTGGCACCCGTGCCACGCAGAAGTGCATCCTCAGCGCCCTGCTCGAGCCTCTCGCAAAGCTCCGCGAATACGAGGCAGAAGGCAAGGGCTTCCAGAAGCTCGCCCTCCTCGAGGAGGCCAAGACCCTGCCTTTCGGCGCAGTGTTCGATTACTTCAACTTCAAGAACGGAGTTCCCGTCGGCGAGGAATTCATCCCGGCCATCGAGAAATACGAACGCGAGGTTACTTCGAAGCGCTAATTGAATAAAGAGATTGCCCGGCTTTTGAGGCCGGGCAATTTGTTTAAAGAAGCTTGAACGAGGCTTCGTTAGTCGTTGTTGAATCTCCTCCGATATAGACTTTTGCATTTTCGCAGCTATTCTTTATATTTGTGGGTTGTAAAGCCATTTCGCTATGACTCACAATAGGTTAAGTCTTCTTATTCTTCTTCTGGCTGCAGCGTGCAATCCGGCACCGGAAGAGGAGAAACCCGCCCAGACACCAGCGGACAAAGTCCAGATAGAGATAACCCCGGGCAGCGCAAGCGTCGAGATGGGAGGAACCGTGCAACTCACGGCTACGGTCACGTCGAACAACCCGGATAAAAAATGGACGGTCAGCTGGTCGTCCTCCTCTGAATCGGTCGCCACGGTGAACAATGACGGGCTGGTGACCGCTCACGAGATCGGCTCCGCCTTCATAGTCGCGAGATGCGGCAGCGCGAGCGCAAGTTGCGCCATAGTCGTCACGGCCGGCCAGTACGCGGGAGTTTATTCCGTCGGCTCAGACCCGATGTACGCCTGGTCTCTCGGCGGCAAAGACAAGGTCAGAGTGTTGAGCTCATCCAACTGGACCTTGAGTTGCGATGAGCCCTGGCTCAACATCTCCCCGTCTTCCGGCACCGGTGTAAACGCCGACATTGTCGTCTCCACGCAGCCCAACGACCGAACAGGAGACCGCCAGGCCGTCATCCGTTTTGAATCGGAAGAAGGAAGCAAGGAACTCACGATAGTCCAGCACGGAAACATCTTCTATTCCACCACACTCAGGACCCGCAGACTCTCGCACACCTTCCGGTTCAACTATGATACTGGTGACAACATCACCAAACTGATTGTCATGCTGCCTTATGCCGAAACCGACCAGTATCAGACAATAAGGGAGTCGGAATACGGCGATGCCACCCTGGCTACCAGTCCGGATGGGGTGAAGTATCTGTACTATGCAGGCAAGAGCAACTTCCCGCCGTCCGGCAGCAACATAATACAGCATAATTTTACGGTGGATTTCCAGGTGCTGCAAACCGATTTCAGCAATATCATCCATCACGACATCCCATACGACACGGACCAGGAATGGTACAAGCGTTACACCGGCAAGAGCACCGAGGCCGACGGCTCCCAGATGGTAGATCCTACCCATTCGTGGGTCGTCAATAACGCGAATGCTCTCTGGGCAGAGAGTGGTGAGGATGTGGTTGAGTATGCCCGTCGCTGCTATGAGTTCGTGGCAAATACCTTCACCTACGGAATATACGACGGAGACAATTCAGTGAACGCCATCATCGGGCGTATGTCGGGCGACTGCGGCAACCAACACGCGATCTGGTTGTCCCTGATGCGCGCCAAGGGCGTGCCGGCCCGTCCCTTGGTGATGTATTCACCCGACGACTTCACACACGTCAGGGCAGAGTTCTGCGTGGCCGGATACGGCTGGATTCCGGTCGACGTTACCTACCATCAGGGCGGAGGCGACTACTTCGGTCGCTTCACCGACGACAACTTGGTGGTAATGAATCACGAATTCGCTTTCAAGGCCACTGCCGGTACCGACAAATTCAACATCGGCCTCCTGCAGGTAGTGGCCTGGTGGTTCTGGTGTTCCGGTCCCGTCAACGCCGACGGGGAGACATCCCTCACATTTGTCTAGATTTGTCTATACCATAAGAAAGCGCGAAGGAAATACGTTTTTACTCTATCTCGTCCCTGGTAGGTATAGAATTCTGGGCACCCGGCCTGGTTACGGTAATGGCAGAGGCCTTAGTTGCGAACTTCGCCGCTTCTGTGAGGCTGAGGCCTTCGGAGAGGGCTACGCAGAGGGCGCCGCAGAAGGTGTCGCCGGCTGCGGTGGCATCCACGGCCTTCACCTTGAGCGAAGGAATCATCTCGGATTTGCCGTCCTTGAACACCAGCGAGCCCTTGCTGCCGAGGGTGACCACGAAATCCTGTACGCCATAGCCACGGAGAACTTCTACCGCCTGGGCGAGGCTGTATTCGTCGATGATCTCCTGTCCGCTCATCGAGGCTGTCTCGGTGCGGTTGGGGGTCATCAGGGAAATATATTTGAAGAGTTCCTTGGGCAGTTCGCACGCCGGTGCCGGGTTCAGGATCACGTAGACGCCGGCCTCGTGGGCTATCTTCGCCGCGCGGAGCACGGATTCCACGGGAATCTCTAGCTGGAGGATTAGGAAGCCCGCTGCGCGGATGACGTCCGCCACGCTGTCGATGTCGGCAGGGGTTATGTCGCCGTTGGCGCCCGAAGCCACCGAGATGCAGTTTTCGCCGCTCTCGTCCACAAGGATGAGGGCTGTGCCGGAAGCCTTTTCGGAACGCATCACGTGCGAGATGTCGATGCCTTCCTTCTCATATCCGGCAAGGGCGTTGTCGCCGAAGATGTCGCGCCCGACCTTGCATATGAATTCCACATCGCCGCCGAGGCGCTTTGCCGCCACTGCCTGGTTGGCACCCTTTCCGCCGGGACCCATATAAAAGACGCCGCCGGTCACTGTTTCTCCGGGAACGGGAAGGCGGTCTCCCTTGATTGTCATATCGGTGTTGCTGCTGCCGATAACGAGGATTTTCTTGTTCATAGAAATCGATTTTATATACAAAGATAATAATTCTTATATTTGTATTCAATATGCGAACACTTTTCCTCACTAATACTCTTACCCGCAGCAAGGAAGTCTTCAAGCCCGTGAATCCGGGGCATGTGGGCATGTATGTCTGCGGACCTACCGTCTATGGAGACGCCCATCTGGGCCATGCCCGTCCGGGCGTGACCTACGACGTGCTGTTCAAACTACTCCGCCACCTCGGCTATAAGGTGCGCTATGTACGCAACATAACCGACGTGGGCCATCTGGAGCACGATGCCGATGAGGGTGAGGACAAGATCGCCAAGAAGGCCCGCCTGGAGCAGTTGGAGCCGATGGAGGTGGTGCAGGCCTATACCCTGCGCTATCACGAAGCTATGCGCCAGCTGAACGTCGCGCCTCCGTCAATCGAGCCCCGCGCATCCGGGCATATA
The DNA here is from genome assembly GCA_017527415.1 of Bacteroidales bacterium. Classification (GTDB taxonomy): domain Bacteria; phylum Bacteroidota; class Bacteroidia; order Bacteroidales; family UBA932; genus Cryptobacteroides. The sequence goes on from JAFXQA010000012.1 coordinate 113,426, forward strand.
GTGGAGCAGATAGAGGCTATCAAGAAGATTCTTGAGGCTGGATATGCCTATGAATCCAACGGTAGTATCTACTTCGACGTGCAGAAGTACAATCAGGACCATCACTATGGCATCCTCTCAGGCCGCAATCTCGATGATACCCTTGAAGGCACCCGCAGCCTGGACGGACAGTCCGACAAGCGCGCCCCCTTCGATTTCGCGCTATGGAAGAAGGCCGAGCCCGAGCATATAATGCACTGGCCGTCCCCCTGGAGCGAGGGCTTCCCGGGCTGGCATCTGGAGTGCTCGGTTATGGGAGAGAAGTACCTCGGCGAGGAGTTCGACATTCATGGCGGCGGCATGGACCTGATGTTCCCCCACCACGAATGCGAAATCGCCCAGAACGTAGCCTCCCGCGGCACCCAGGGCGTGCATTACTGGGTCCACAACAACATGATCACCATCAACGGGCAGAAGATGGGAAAGAGCCTCGGCAATTTCATTACCCTGCCTCAGCTCTTTGCCGGCGACCATCCCAAACTGGATCGTGCCTACAGCCCGATGACCATTCGTTTTTTCATCCTTCAGGCTCATTATCGCGGAACCCTGGACTTCAGCAATGAGGCGCTCCAGGCCGCTGAGAAGGCATACAGGAAGGTGATGCAGGTCGCCAAGGATCTTTATGCGATGGCAGGGAAGAGCGCACCCGCCCTCCCTTACGGAGAACTTTCGAATTCGGTCGCGCCCGACAGCTGCCCTGCGGAATCCGCCGAGGTAAAGGCAGTTTTCGAAGGCGTTTACGATGCACTCTGCGATGACATCAACACTCCTATAGCCCTCAGCCACATCTTCGAGGCTGTCCGTATAATCAACAGTGCAAAGGCGGGAGCGCTCAAGCTCGGCAATGGCGACGTCTCCACGCTTGTCCAGCTGTTCGACGACATCGTATTCGGGGTTCTCGGCCTCCGCGACGAGGAAGCGGCCGAGGCCGGTTCCGGTAAGATCGTCGGCGGACTTATGGATATGGTGCTCGCCGAACGTGCGAAGGCCAAGGCCAACAAGGACTGGGCCACTTCCGATGCCATCCGCGATGCCTTGAAGGCTCTCGGCATCACAGTCAAGGACACCAAGGACGGAGCGGAATGGACGCTGGAATAAAGTTTGTCAGTTGGAATGTGAACGGCCTGAGGGCCGTTGCAGGCAAGGGGTTTGCAGATATTTTTGCAGATTTCGACGCCGATTTCTTCTGCGTTCAGGAAACCAAGCTGCAGGCCGGTCAGATCGACCTCGAATTCCTCGGATACAAGTCCTATTGGGACTATGCGGAAAAGAAGGGCTATTCCGGAACCGCCGTATGGGCAAAGCACGAGCCGCTCGGCGTATCGTACGGACTCGGTGTCGACGAGCACGACCACGAAGGGCGTACCGTCACGCTTGAATACCCCGATTTCTATCTGGTCAACACCTATGTCCCCAACTCGCAGGACGGGTTGAGGCGTCTGGACTACCGTATGCGCTGGGAAGATGCTTTCCGTGCCTACGTAAGCCGCCTTGCGGAAAAGAAGGGCGTCATTATCTGCGGCGACATGAACGTCGCTCACGAGGAGATAGATCTCAAGAATCCCGATACCAACCACATGAATGCCGGTTTCTCGGATGAGGAGCGCGGCAAGATGAGCGAACTGCTCTCCGCGGGGTTCGTGGATTCCTGGCGCATCCAGCATCCCGGCGAGGCGAAATACTCCTGGTGGAGTTACAGGATGGCTGCCCGCGAAAGGAACGTCGGGTGGCGCATCGACTATTTCCTCGTGTCGCAGAACATCGCATCGCGAATCGTTTCGACCGACATCCACAACGAAATCTTCGGCTCAGACCACTGCCCTGTCGAACTTGTTCTCCGGTAAGATAATGGCATAAAAGAAGTTCCCGTATGCAAATAATGGGTTTTTGCATACGGGAACTATTGTTTTCGGGTTATTGTATGCAAAACAGTCCGTTTTGCATACAATACCCGGATCTACAGATCCATCAGCTGGTCCTGGACAGCTTCGTCCTTGCGGCCGACCACGATGTCCTGGTAGTCGGCGAGGCCGGTACCGGCGGGGATCAGATGTCCGCAGCAACGGAATAATCAAGCGCGACACTATCATTCAAAAACCTTTGAATATATTCTGCGGGCTGTGGAAACTGCGGGGCCGAGAGGCGTGCAAGGGTAAGGGTCCGTACGGTGCGACCATGGCTCTTCTACAGCATACCAGTCTATGGGTTCCACCGCCTTGCCGTCGAAGGCTGCGTCCAGATTTTTGAAGAAGAGTTCCCAGCGGGGCAGATAGAAATCCTTCAGGATGCCGTTCCACTCTTTGTGGGCATATTCATGAAGTTTGCCGTCGTTGGCACAGTCGCGATTGCCCCAGGTAGTGATCTGCACCCTGGCGTTCCATTCGTAGAGAGTTCTTTCGTCCGGGTTGGAGGCGGCGGCGTGCGCCTGACGCAGCCATTCTCCGAGCATGAATTCCTTGCGGCTGCCAAGGAGTTCGTCCTGGCAAAGAAGAAGGTTCAGGAAAGAGTCGCGCCACTTTTGGTAATCGCTTCTGCAGAATGATTTGTATCCTGCCATGCAGCGTTGGTAAACCACGCGGGCGTGATCTGCAAGTGCCTGTCGCACTATGTCCACGAGGTCATATTCGTAATTGTCGTTTCCTTCCAGGCGCGAAGCCGCACGCAGCATGAGCTCTGCAGCTTTGCGGGTAGACTGCGGGTCGTAGTAATTGCTCAGTTTCGAGCGCTCGTACACCCAGAAGACATCGGTCCCTGGCCGGGCGCAGAAAATGGATTCGTGGCATCCCTGCTGATTGTTGCCGCGCGGGCAGTTGTAGATGCCCTGTGCCAGAATGGCCCAGGCAGCTTCGATGTCTGCGTCCAGCACCCCATAACGCGCAAAGCAGTACTCCTTTATCCAATCTTCTTTGCTGAATATTTCCTTTCTCCAGGGGAGTTCGCTCATAAGTTCGAACATTACAGGATTGTTCTGCCCTCCTTCCATGGAAAATCCGGTTCCCCGGATATCCTTTGCCATGGGGTGGCTTTTTGTGAGGTAGAAATTCTCTATCAGCTGATCCATTCTTCCGTGCAGACCCACCCGGCCGCCGAAGTTTTCCAACATGCAGAAAAGCCACTCATGCCCGCGGTAGCCCTGCTCCTTGCGCCAAATAGACTCCATCCCCCACATGGGCCTGCACTCGCTAAAGAGGTCAAGTATCAGCAGGTCACCCTTTCCCAGGGCTTCTATCATCTCGTCGCGGGGATTCTGGCTCCACGCCTGCAGCACCCACACCGCCTTCGGATTTACCCTCTTCATGGCGGCCATCACGGCCTGCCCGGCAGCAGCGAGATCCACACCGGCACCCGTCGAGGACTCATGGAAGGGGTCCATAGAATAGTAGTCCGCCTTTCCGAAGAGTCTCTGCTGTTCTTCATAGTAAATTGCTGCAATCTCTGCGAAATGTGGGTCGGTGGGCATCAGAAAAGCCGGGCGTTGGAGGGCGTTCCACGGGCCCACCTCAGCGAGGTCAAGCCCCAGGCAACCGGCCGCATCGTGCGGCACCATGCCGGAATATCCGGGGAGCACCGGCTCCATCCCCCATTCCTTCATCCGGGCGAGAATCTTCTTCTGGAGAGATTCGGCGCGGGCATACCAGCTGTCCGGCAGCGGGCCTCCCCATCCCTCGATATTGTTCATCTCGAACCATGCCAGAAAAGCCGGGCCGGCGATAATGCGTCCGATTTCATCCTGTGAGTAGCCCAGACGCTCCAGAACAGCCTTCCATACGCATTCGGCACCCACGGCCGCAAGCGGCAGGTTTACTCCGTGCAGGGCCATCCAGTCGATTTCGGCTTCCCACCTGTCCCAATCCCAGAAGGGCATTGAGTAGGAGAAAGTGCAATAATTGAAATCGTAGCGTAGCTGCAAAGGAGTTTCGTGGCGTTCCTTGGTCTTCACCGGAGGTAGGTTTTCGGGAAGATCCGCGTGCATGCAGTTCCAGCTCAGGTGTATGCCTGCATAATATTTCAGATACCAGTTGACACCGGTGGCGATGTTTACATAGCTGTTGCCCCGTACCACTATCTTCTTCCCTTTTTGGTCGAGTTCGAAGAAATCTTTGTCGCTTCTGCTCAGTTTAAGAACGAACTTTGACGAGGCTCCCTCATCGATGCGTTCCAGCATGTCGTGCACGGGGTTTGAGTAGGCGCAAAGCGAAATTATAAGGAATAGGGTGGTTAAAAGATTCTTCATATTATTCAAAGTTATGAAATCCCGGATGTAAAACTTACGTAGGTGGGGTTGGATTATAAACTGGATTCCGGAGTCAGTATCTCGCGGTCCCGGCATCATAAGCCTGTGATGTAAGCGTGTCTATTTCTTCTCGATCAGAGCCTTTAACTCTTCCTTATTGGGAAGCACTGTTTGGTACTTGCTGGCGAAAATCGGGTTGGTTTCATCAGGAAGAGTAATCTCCACCAGTGCATCTTTCTTGTCACGACAGAGAATAATACCGATGGTCTTATTCTCGTCGGGCAACTTGACAAACCGGTCGTAATAGTGGACATACATCTGCATCTGCCCAAGGTCCTGATGCTTCAATTGGCCTATCTTCAAATCTAAGAGCACAAAGGACCTGAGGAATCGATTATAGAACACCAGATCCACGAAATAATGATCCTCGTCGATGGTGATTCGTTGCTGGCGGCCCACAAAAGAGAATCCTTTTCCCGACTCCAGGAGGAACGACTGCAATTCATCAATGAGGCGCTGTTCCAACTTGCTCTCACTATACTGGGGCAGTTCGGGGAGACCGGTGAATTCAAGAACGTAAGGATCTTTCAGTATGTCCTGCGGCTTTTCAACGATTTGCCCTTTGGTGGCAAGTTGCTTGACGGCATCCTTGTCTCTGCTCAAAGCCAGACGCTGAAATAGTGCCGAATCGAACTGCCGGTTCAACTCTCGGACACTCCAGTTGTTTTCAGCGGCTTCGATCTCGTAGAACGACCTTTCATCTGGGTCGGAGATGCGTATAAGCCGGATGTAATGCGTCCAGCTCAAAGATTGCGAAATCGGCGATTTCGCAATCCTATATGTCAGGTAGAACTGGCGCATCAATTCCAAATTTCGTTTGGAAAACCCCCTTCCAAAGCTACCGGAAAGCGATTTCGACAATCTTACCAGAATATACTCTCCATAATTCGCATCTTCCTTTCCTTGCTGCTCTTGCTCGACAATTCTGCGTCCAATCTCATAGTAAGTCGTCAGCATAGTAGTGTTGACCTGCCGGACAACACTCTTTCTAGCTTCAATCAGTAACTCCCTGATGCCGGAGATGAACTCGCTCTCTCCTCGTTGTATCTTTTGTCTCATATTCGGTTCTTCCATTTCTACAAATGGTAGCAAATAAATCTACTTGAAGTGGTCGTATTTGTCGGTGAGTTTCTCGACGAACTTGAGATAGTCGTCTTTATGACTCAATCATACTTGCTCAGGAGAGTTTCCAGTATAGGGGCAAGGATGCCCGCGTAGGAAGTGAAGCCAATATCCGTGAAGTGCGTTCCCTCGATGGTGCCAACGTTATCGTCACCTAACATCTGCATAGCTCTGACCAGATATATATTCTTTTCGCCTGAAGATACAAGATCGTCAAACACCCTATGAAGTGCTTCGTTCTTGCTCCGGACAAACCGCTCCCTTCCCTCGTCGAAGCGCATCCCGGGATAGTTGGGGTTTTCCACAAATACGACCGGGACATCAGGATGCGCTTCTCGTAAAACCTGATAGAATATCTTCTGCTTTTCAAGGATCAGCTCCGGGGTTCCGTTTGGCATATTGTCCAGCACAAATATCCCAGGATCAGGATATGCTGCCATAAGCTCAGCTATCTCCATATCCAGCAGCGCGTTTCCACTGAAACCGAGATTGATTACCTGCCTGTCCAGCATTCTCACCAATTGATTGCTCCCGGACATCCCGGGATGTGAAGCGCTGGCGCCCTGCAATATACTGGTCCCATACATTATCACGGGCCTGCCACTGCGCGGAGAGTCTGTCGACGGAGACAATATGCTGTATCCTTCGGGGACTCCTATCTTCAGCTTGTCCAAGCCATCGTACAGACTTAGGAACAGCATATACTCATGCATTGTCCCGGCAAGCTTATTACAAGATATCTTGTAGCTGTTCTCCTTCCCTTTACCTGACGGCCTTCCTGTGCCGACATATATCCATTCTCCTCCATCAAGGACATACAGGGCAAGACCCTTTACCGCACACATCGACATATTGGTAGACTGAGTGTCGAATGTCGAAGTCCAGCACAAGTTGAATACACCCGTATCTGATGCAAACCGGACATATTCGCCGGCACTGTCTCGCCCGAGCCTCCACAACGGTGGACGACACACCGATTCCAAGTCGGAAGAAAGCCTGGTGAAGGGTCCATAAGTATCGTTGCATATTTTTCCGTAAACGGGCAGCCTGGTTGCATCAGTATAGACAAACTCCTGAGCAACAAGATTATGCGCAGACAGAAGTATCGACAGCAGAATAACAAAACCTGAATACAATCGTTTCATTTCAGTCAGTTTTTAGTTGATCGGGGGCTATTGAAAGCATTCCCCCGGATGTCCCGCCAAGAGTAAATGGTAATTTTTCCCCGTTAATCGTGACATCGTCAAAACAAAAGCTCTCAATATTTGAAGCAATGTATGGTGTCGGACAATTCTCAAGAGTTACATCTTTTAGTGTCACATCTTTAATCGGGTAACCATCCACGCCTACTGCATAGATACCACATTCTCCGGAGGAACCGCCCTTGACATCGCTGATATGGAAATCCTCAAAAACGGTGGGGTGGAAGCCGCCGCGCGCGCCGTGGTAGTTGTTTTCAAACCGGATAAAAGCTGTTTTGACCTGATCGACAGTGATATCGCGGACGTGCACTTTTCGTATAAACCCGCCCCTGTCCAGATTGGATTTGAAGTAAATCGCCGTATAGCAGCTCCCGATATGGACATTGTACATATATACATTTTCTACGCCGGCCGCCATCTCGCTGCCTATGCAAAGGCCGTTGCACCTGGATGAGAACTCGCAGTCCCGGATGACAATACCGGCGGTCTTCTGACCGATACGCCACGCGTCCTGGTCCCGGCCGGCCTTGATGGCAATGGCATCATCTCCGGTATTGAATCTACAGTTTTCAATCAGGACGTTAGTGGAGTATTCGGGATCACAACCATCATTGTTCCTATTATAGCTGTTGATGGTTACATCTCTGACTGTGACATTATCGCAGAAAGTAGGATGCAATACCCAGTACGGACTGTCTATAATGGTAACACCTTCAATCAATACGTTCTTGCACCCGAAAGGCTCAATCATATTTGGAGGTAATATCGACCGTTCTCCAAAATAACGTTCCCTTACAGGCACAAGGTCAATCCCCATCTGACGCAAGGTGTCCTGCTGCTTAGATCGCTGGGGGCGCATCTGAGCAAAGGATCCTTTGGCGTTTCCATTTATCGTACCCCTTCCGGTAATAGCTATGTTATTGCAGTGATCTGACCGGATAAGCGATGAATAGTTGTATAGTTCAGTCCCTTCCCATACGGTCAGCTCGGCCGGAAGATAGTCCGAAGGATTATCGCTGAAAACAAGTTCACATCCCTCCGGAATCCGGAGATTGACATTACTCTTTATGATGATGCTTCCCTTGCTAAAAACCACACCCTGAGGGAGCACGACTGTCCCGCCCCCGTCATCACTGCACTTGGTGATTGCGGCATTGATAGCGTCCCTGCTATCAACACTCCTGTCTGCGACCGCGCCAAACTCAGTAACATTGTATTCTGCCTGGCGAAACACCGGCTCCCTGATATTTGCCAGAATTCTGTCCAATCCGCCCGGATGCCCGCAAGAGCAGACCACCGACACGGTCAAAGCCAATGCATACAATACTTTTTTCATTGATTGTTAATAATTTTCGATTTCATTCCATAACATTATCGCAGCCCCCAAGGCGTAGGATTCTCCACAAGCAACTACTCCTCTGCTATAATAATAATCCTTGTCACCGACGCAGGTACCAGGGCAAATACGGGTGAGATACACTCCGTCTGGCTCATATTTCAGACATCCCCCCTTGATTCCTGACCAGGATTTCCAGGCCATCTTGGAATATCTGCGCGTCAATAATCCCAGACGGGACCCTTTCGCAGCAGCATATCCAAACATGGCTGTGCAGGAGCTCTCCAGATAATTGCCCGCATCTCCAGGATGCGCCGGCAACTGGTACCACATACCGCTGTCATCCTGCACCCTTCGAAGACTCTTCATCATTTTGCAGAACATCCCTTTGAGCTGCTTATAATGCGGACTGGATTTCGGCAGATACTCCAATACATCCACAAGCGCCATGGCTATCCAACCGTTGCCGCGGCCCCAAAACTCAGAATTCCTGTGCTGAGGATTACAATTCCAGCCGTCCTGCCCGCATTCGTCACTTACGGGGACGTCACTTTGCGCCCAGGCATGGTACCATAAGCCGGAGTGAGAATCAAAAAGGCGTTTTGAATGTAGGATTATCTCGTTTGCAAGCATGTCAAGATAACGAGTGTCTCCGGTCGCTCTATAACACCCGACTAAAGTCATATCCAGCATATACAAGGTGTCATCCCAAAGCTCCACCCTGTCTGCCCTGTGGGAACAAGCCCCATCGGCAGTCCGCAACATATTATTATATTGGAATATCACTCTCTCGAGAGCTGCGTCCGTTTCAACAGTATTTCGGCCAATTTCCTGCAGAAAAGCAAACCCCACCGCAGACGCTATCCCATTCGGGTGTATGCCATGAGCATTGGGAGCGACGCGATACATAGCTTCCTGCACATAGCTGGCGATGCTCTCTCTCTGCTCCGGACAAGACCTGTACACATCTGTCAAGGACTTAAGCAGTACGGCGTCCCTCCAGTTGTAAACGTACTTGTCGGCAGGGACATCACGCGTTATCGCCATGTACAGCAGGTCGGCGGACGGCTGCGAAAATGCAGCCGTCCGGACCACTGTAAAGAATACCGCAAGAAGGAGAAGTCTAATCCTCATCAAACGGATCGCACGCAAACCTGAATCCGACATAATTACTCCAGCTTTGAGGCGCAGTAATAGCAAGCGAAGCTCTGGTATTTACCTGGAACGTATTTGCCACACCTCTCTGGGCACGTCCTCCTCTGATTACTATCTGCTTGTTGGACGGCATAGGATTCTCCTTGTATGGTGTCTGATAATTACCCCACCAGGAAGATGTCATCTCCTCCGCATTGCCGGACATGTCATATATACCCAACTGGTTGGGCTTGAGCGTGCCGACCTTTTCCACGTGCGTGTGTGAGGTGCCGATAGAGCAGACTGCAACTTCTGTCACGGTATTACTGCCGCTATACATGTACATGGGCGCTGAAGGGTCATTGGAATAGACATTCCCTCGTGCGGCCACTTCCCATTGTGCTTCAGACGGCAGATACCCGCCGAAAAATGAGCAGAACTCCAAAGCTCCATACCACGTAACGCCTACTACAGGGTAATCCAGGTACGCCTCGTCTACAGACCACTTATCTCCCTCGGGATGTATATCAGTGTATGCGTCGAAGAGTAAAGCCTGGCCCTTCCAGGTGCCGTCCTTGACGACAGAACTGCCGTAAATATTGAGGAATTCGATGAACCAACGGTTAGTCACTTCATATTTAGCAATGCAGAACGGCTGCAGGGTGGCCTCGGAGGGATTGGGAGTGGCCGTACGGCCGACGCTCATATTGATCTGATAAACGCCGTCGTGAGCCTGTGAGTAACGGGCTGCCATTGAAGGCTGATCATAATCACCCAGCCATCCGATATACACGGGATTGTCCGGAACTATTTTGATCATTCCTCCGTCGCAGTCGTAGGTCTTGACACGGAAACGCTTGGTCTCAGAATAGTTGGTGCCGTTTTCCTTGGTTTCAGCGTACGCACGGACATAATAAACCTTGCCCGGAGTCGCATCCTCAAAGGATATTGACATCTCGCCTTCAATCGCTTTGAAACTGTCTGTGCGTACGGAAGGGAGCTTATTGGTTGACGACCAGCAGAATCCGGAGGAGAGTATCGTGGCCCCGTGGGTGTCCGTTATTGAGGACTTGACTATTAGCGAGAGATAAGTATTCTCCGTCTCCGTAATCTCCTCAAACTCTACCGGTTTGATGTCCGGAGTAGAGAATGTGATTTCGGCCGAATAGCCGGGACCGTTCTCTGTCATGGCGTAAGCCTTTACGCGATACTGCGTATTAAGGGCAAGGCCTCCGACGAGGACACTGAAATCTGCTCCCTCTGAAGGTGCAAGGACAGAATTGACTCCGGTCTCTCCAATCTCCAGGACCGCATTCTTGTCAGCTGTATATACAAAGCCGCGGGCAGTAACCGAATAATCTCCTTCATCAATAAGAGTGGCGTTGAAAGTTGCCTCCGTCGCAAAAATCTCGGTAGTTTCCTTGATTTCCACTGTGGGCAGAGAGAAGTCGGTAGTAGAGAACGTCCTTTCGTCCCCATACACAATAGTTCCATCCTTCATCACAGCAAAAGCCTTCATATTGTATTGGTGAAGTGGAATTAGCTCGTAAGTCTTTACCTCGAACTCTCCCTCACCGGGAGCGACGGACACGCAGGGGCTGTCTTTAAAAGAAAAAATAACCGCCGACGAAAAACATACTCCTCTGCAGAGCATATTAGCCGTACCGCCCTTTGTAGAGCCCCGCAGGACTGCAGTTGAACTGTTCGCTATTTCTACCGGCAGGGTTTCCACCTGCGGAAGTCCGCCGGAGTCCAGTCCATTTTCATTACAAGCCGGCAGAATCATTGCCGCCAGCAAGGGTATAAAATGTAATAATCTTTTCATATCCAACTATTTTTGCCCGGTGAGAGCAAGTCCGATATCATTGCCGTTTACTGAGAAATAAGCCTTTGTACGATCGGAGAAGTCAACGCTGCTCCCATAGGCTTGCTTGAGATTAAAACGCCAGTAGGCCTCCTTTGTATATTCGGGCTCGGTATTGTCGTAAATCCAGCGGTTGTAATGGGCCGCCTTCGCGAAATCACCCTGTATTCCCAGTTTCAAGCCCTCCGGAGTAATGATTGAGCAATCAAAGCTGTCCCCTTCTCCATACTGTTTCTGCTCAGGGACTGTGACCTCCGCATTCATTATCTTGCTGCGAAGTTCTGCAAACTTGGTATCAGTATCGATATCTTTGTCCACCCTCCAGTACATCACTACACCGCCAAGCTCCTCCTGTGTCGGAGCAGTATCCTTCAAAGATGTAGTAAGACGCAATGCCGTGCCATATACGAAATTCGAATTGGTAGCATCATATGTCAACATCGGAGTCTTGGCCTTGCCATCAGTGCCAAACGTAAACAGATAACGCACGGAGACCACGATATCCTCTATCCTGGCGAAGTATGTCATTCCGGACGAAGCTTGGAGTGCCTTGGCGTTGCCGCTCATCGAGAACCAGTTGGAAATCTTATCGTCTCCTACCCACATCTCATCCACGTAATTGCCGGGGATGATGATATGGGACCTTAGATTTGATGCTCCGCCCGGCATGTCACGCCCGTTGCCGGCCTGCAGGACCACGACTTCGTTGTCATGCTGGGACCTGGCCCAGGCATCACGGAAGCAGGTCCACACATGTCCTCCGTTATATGCGATTTTACCGAAAGGATCATTGCGGCCCTCCATATAATGGGCGAAGTTGATGATGGAGCGATGGGCATCGCCGGCCACTACCACGCTCAAGGACTTTTCAGTACCGTTGCCGGTGTAATGGTGACCTGCGCTGCTGATGGAGAATTTACGGTCAACATAGTTGATAGCGTTCATCTCATAAAACTCCTTGCCATCTGCATCGACGCCCATATCGGGGCCGAAGGTGTATGCAACAAGCCGGGGATATGTATCGTTAATCTGCCTGTCCTGAGCAGAAGGCTCCCAGGCCGCCATCTGGTTGTACCAGTACATACCGTATCCGAGAATCAGACCGCCGGCCAGCTGGTCGATCTTGCCGCCGCTGGAGCCTCTGTAATAGCAACGGGACATCGCTCCGCTCGCGACCTTGCCGGGGGTAAAGTAATTGGCAAATATCATTGCCGAGAGATAATCCTTGCATTTTTGGGCAATCGCCTTTGCCTCAGCGTTTTTTGTGTATTTTGCGAGATATCCGATACACTCGGCCTGGATCCCGGTATAGGTAGGGCTGTTGTGCTCGTGGATACCCCAACTGCGAAGCTGATCATAAAACGCCGACAACATACTGTAGCCCTTTTGAGAGATTTGCTCCGTCGTCAGCTCGAGGTCAGCGCCCCAGGTCCTTGATGCATCCAGGTTCTCCCCAAGCGCAATCATGTTCCAAGTACGCATTATGAAGATGTTGGAGTAGGTCACGGCGACCATATCGTGGTTCCAGCTGGCGTGCAGGGCCTTATCGACGAAGTCGTTAAAAAGGGCCTTGTTTTCAGCATTCCATTTGGGATAATACTCTATCAACGCCGGGCAGGCCAGCTCCAATGCAAACTCGATATTGTTTTCATCGCTATAGTCTCCTCCAACATATCTTGGAACTTTGCCGATGTTTGCACCTTCTTGGATTTGTTGCTCCGCAAAGCGCTTGAGAGCAGTATTGATGTATTTCTGGTCCCAGCCCAGCTCGCTGGACTCAAGGATAAACTCAAAATATTGGGTTGTATCGAAGCCTGTTTCACTGGCGTTTACCGACTCCCACAAGGCGTCCAGATAGGGGTCGATGTTGAACCCGGGCTCACCGGTGCCTGTCGCCAGAACCACTGGGTCGTCCTCACAGGAGATAGCTGCAACAGCACAGAGGCAGAGAAATATATTTCTAAACTTTTTCATCGCGATAGATTTTTAGTTTTCCCAGCCCTCGCTCTGCACCAGGGCAGGATTGACATTTATCTCGGACTGAGGTATGGCGTATCTCCAGTTCCTCTTGGTAAAATTACGTATTGAGACCTGCTGGAGCGCAAGCGCGACTCCGTCGTATCCGACTATACGCTGGTTGGTCATCGACTCATAGTCGAAATCCACATCATTGTGTGCAAACCAACGCTGCCAGTCAGGGTAGAGGAAACCCTCTCCCGCCAGCTCATAAACACGCTCATTACGTATCAATGTGCGCACCTGGGCCTGGTCGCCGAGCCTGCTCACATTGGGCATATGCGCCCTGTTCCGGATCTGATCCAAGGCATCGAACACTTGCCCGGAGGGGCCTGAACTCTCGTTGAGAGCCTCCGCATACAGCAGCAGAACATCTCCCCAGCGCATCAAAGGGATATCGATGCCGGAGTGACGCCTGACGGTCGTTTCGTTGCCTTGATTACAGAACTTCCTCCAACAATAATTGGTATTTGAGGAATGGTTGGATCTCATACAGGCGTAAGGGGTAGTCTTGCTATCATAAGGCGCCCTGTATTCATAGGTAACATTGTCCTTGCCTACAAACAATCCGTAGGGACGTATAATACTGGCATCCAGGCGGGGATCCCTATTGGCAAAGAACTGGTTGACGCTGGTGCGGTCTGTCCAGTCGGGGTCTGTGCCATTAAAGGCAGTGCCGTCAGACATCAGATAGAAATCAACAAGCTCTTTTGTAGGTATTGAAGTATTGGTGCCGGAGCAGTTTGCGCTTCTGTTAGAGTAAAGCAGATCCAGGCGGCTCCCGTTACCGTTGGTATTGATACAGTCTATGACGAATATGCTTTCATTGTTGCTTTCTCCGTCCTGGCGGAAAAGCTTTGCATAGTCCCCATACAACGTATATGGAACAGCGGAGTTGGCGTTTTCGTTTATTATCCGGGTAAATACCTCCGCGGCCTTGGCATAGCTCTCTGCGTAGAGATAGACTTTCCCCAGCAGCACGAGAGCCGCGCTGCGGCTGGCCCTGCCCTTCTCGTATGCCCTCCAGGGCAGATTGTCCGAGGCTATTGTCAGGTCCTCGATCATCACCCTCCTGACATCTGCAGGGGTCGACCTGGGCATATAAGACTTGTCATAATCCGGCATTGTAGTATAAAGAGGAATGCCGGGATCGGAATTATTGTGCCCGCTATAGTAGGTAAGCAGGTCAAAATAATACAAGGCCCTGAGGAAATGGGCTTCGCCCAGATACTTCTTGTACGTATCCTCGTCCAAGACAGACTCCAGTTTGGGGATGTTTTCAATCGCAAGGTTGGCATACTGTACACCGGTGTAATCGGCAAGCCACTTGTTAGAAAAAACGCCATATGAAGAAGTAGCCGCATTGTTGCAGAAATAGCGGCATCCGGTATCATCAAATCCCGTTCCCCACGCAAAAGCATATATCGTGTAGGCATCTGTCATAGGGTTCGTGGAGATACAACCGGCCGGGTTGGCTACACCGGCAATCGTCATTGATTTGATCGGCGCGTATGCTCCGACAATTCCCAGATCAGCATGCTCCTTGGTAGTCCACATCTCTATAGAGCCTATTCCGTCTTCCGGAGTGGTATCCAGGAAGCCGGAGCAGGAGACAGCAAATACAGCGGACAGTATACCGGCCAGAACAAATATATATTTCTTTATCATAACCGATTTGCTTTAGAATGTTACACTTAGTCCGAAGATATACCTCGACACGTTGGGATAATTGCTTGTGGATCCGGTCTCCGGATCAAGGCCGTCAAAACGCGTCAGGGTAAAGAGGTTTTCACCGGTGAAATACAGGCGGGTCCTTGAGATCAGCGGACTGGTCCATTTGGAGGGCAGGGTATAGCCCAGGGACAAAGAACGGAGCTTCAGGTATGACGCATCCTGCAGCCAGAAATCGTTGTTGACCGTGTTGCGCCCGCCGTCGTTGGTCGTGATCGACGGTATCTTGCTGTCCCTGTTGTCCGGAGACCAGGCATTCAAAAACTTCTTGTTGATCACCGAGCCGTTTTTAAGGACATTGGTATACCATGTATTGTTGAGATATTGCTTTATCCCTGCCACGCCGCTCAGCAGCACAGACAGGTCTATGCCCTTCCAGCCAGCACTTAGATTGAGGCCGAAAAAGTGACTCGGGTAGCTGTGCCCTTTGATTACCCTGTCGTCATCATTTATGATTTTGTGGCCTATCTCGCCGGGCTTTTGCTGGTCCTTGTATATAAAATCTCCCGGCTGGGGCGTCGAGGGGTAAAACACATAACCGTCGGCAAGCATTTGATCTATCTTCTCCTGGGTTGCAATGCATTCAACTTCCCGGACGTAATAATCATATATGCTATATCCCTCCAGCAATATCCTCTGCCCCGAGTAGGTGGGGACATCCCCGTGGTATTTAAGGACCTTGTTGCGCACAAAAGACCAGTTACCGGATATGCCATAAGTGAAGTCTCTACCTATGTTTCCCTTCCAGGAAAACTCGGTATCAAACCCCCTGTTGCGTACAACACCGGCGTTCTCATAAGGAGCATCAAGCCGGCCGAAAACACCGGGAATGGCGGCCCTGATGAGGATATCATCGGTCTGCTTGTCGTACAGATCCAGTGTCCATTCCAGGCGTCCCTTGAAAGCACTGAAATC
This sequence comes from Bacteroidales bacterium, assembly GCA_017527415.1. Classification (GTDB taxonomy): domain Bacteria; phylum Bacteroidota; class Bacteroidia; order Bacteroidales; family UBA932; genus Cryptobacteroides. The sequence goes on from JAFXQA010000012.1 coordinate 129,079, forward strand.
CAAACCGACATCAGTCATCGTGGTCGTTTCCCAAGTCAAGTCATCGTTTACAATGGCCGAAATCCCCACGCCGGGAATGGTCTTGCCGTCAAAAACGTACACCTGCCTCTCATACAGCAGCTGCGTAGCATAGTCGCCGACGGCATTGTTGCCGAGTCGGCCCCAAGACCCCCTCAACTTGAGATTGTCAATCCAGGAAGAGCGAAACCAAGGCTCCTGAGAAATCCTCCAGGCCCCGGAGAACGACGGGAAGAAGCCCCAGCGGTGGCCCGGAGCAAATCTCGACGAACCGTCCGCACGGGCGTTGGCCTCAAAGATATAACGGCCCTTCCAGTCATAATTTATACGTCCGAATACCGAGCGCACGGCATTGTCCGTGCTGTTTCCTTTCATCGTAGACGGAGTAGCCGCGGCATCCATCGTAGGAGTGGATGCGCTCAGCACATCAAGCGCCTGGGCATAGGTGTAATGATACCTGCGGTACTCCTGGTTGTATCCGGCCGTGAGCGACAGGTTGTGGTTTTGTATTTTGGGGAGTATGTCCCAATTGAGGAACGAGTCCAGCATCAGGGTATAATCCAGACTGTTCTGTTCGGTTAGCTGGTTGGAAGTAGTACCCGTCCGCAGCAGGACCGCATTGTTTTTCAGGTCCCAGACCTCCACATTCGGGTAGTTCATCTGCTTCAGCACATAAAACTCACCGGATGCAGCGGCATTGTTGTGCCATACCAAATTGGGCAGGATGGTTATATCCATACCCAGCTTCCCCTGCATCTTATACGTTGATTGGAGTCTGTCATATCCGGCATTCGCCGCGAAGATGTTGTTGGCCTGTACATTTCCTCCAGGAGCCCACTCACCTCCGAAGCGGCCGTCCGAGCTGATGGGCAGAGTGCCGGGAGACGCGTTGCTCACAGATGACATCACAGTCGCAATCTCCAACGCATCCTTGCGGCCATAATAGCCGTTGATGTTTGCCGTCATATGAAGCCAGGGAGTGACATCGGCACCTACGTTGGAGCGTACCGAATAGCGCTTGTACCCGGTACCCTTCATAGTACCGTCGTTCTGCATATAACCAAGCGAAATCAGATAATTGACAGATTTCCCGCCCCCGGACATCTGTACACCATGCTCCTGGAAGAAAGAAGGCCTGAACACCTCATTGAACCAATCGGTATTGCTATATGCCTCATCAGTCCCGGAATTGGCCGCCCACTCATCAATTATTTCCTGGCCGAAATAAGGAACCGCTCCGGCGTTTTGGGCCGCCTGATTCATGGTGTTCATATAAGTGACGTAATCACTTACCACCTCGATAGGGATAGCGACCTGCTGCCAGCCCGCTTTTACGTTGTATGTAACCTTAGACTGTCCCTCTTTGCCGGATTTTGTGGTAATCAGGATTACTCCATTAGCAGCTCTGGAGCCATATATGGCAGAGGATGCGGCGTCTTTGAGCACAGACATCGACGCCACGTCCTGTGGGTTCACGTCTGACAAAGAGCCCACAATGCCGTCTATTACCACCAGGGGCGAACTACTGTTGAGTGTGCCGAGGCCACGTATCGTCACGGACGCCCCATCACTTCCGGGCTCGCCCGAAGACTGCTGGGCGAGCAAGCCTGACGCTACACCCTGCAGACCCGAAGACAAGTTTGTGACGGCCCTTATTTCGGAAGTCTCTTCCATATTGACCGCCGTGACAGCTCCGGACAGATTGACTTTCTTCTGAGTGCCGTAACCCACCACTACGGTAGCTTCCAGAAACTCATTGTCAGGCTCCAGAGTGAAATCAATGTTCCTCTTGCCGGCCACCGGCCGCTCAACACTCTTGTAGCCGAGATAAGAGACCGTCAATACGTCTTTCGGATCGGCATCGATCTCATATCGTCCATCTATATCGGTAATCGCACCCACGCCGGAGCGGCCATTTATAGTAATCCCGGCACCGATCAAAGGCTCTCCCGTCTCATCTCTGACTACTCCTTTGACGACAAAAGCCGGCTTCCCCTCATCGAGGGGCGGTGTTTGTCTTTTGGAGATAAAGACATTATTGCCGTTTACGTCGATTACGACGTCCTGACCCTCAAACAGTTTGGCTAGTACTGTTTTGAGGTCCTCGTTTTCTGCATTCACGGAAACCTGTCTGGACAGGTCGATCCCTTCAGATTTAATCACGACAGAATAGCCGTACATCTTTTGAATCTCCGTCACGGCCCTGCTGACAGGAGTGTTGCGCAGATTCAACGTGATAATCTGCCCTGAGACCTGAATGCATAATGTAACGAGGACAGACAGCGATATAAATCGCAGCCCATACTTTCTGTTCAGCCTCATTTATTTGACTATTTTTTTGTAATGTAAAAGATACTGTCCTTTTGAGAAATGAGGAAGTGGTTGCCGGTATTCAGGGCCTCGAGAATGGTTTTGACGTCCTCCTGGTTAATAAAAGAGGCGTAATAACGTTCGGACGCCAGGTCCTGGTCTTGTATAACTATATTTACATTGTATTTCCTGCCAAGGGTGGAGGCGATATCGGACAGGGGCGTATTGCGGAACTGCAAGCCGCCAAGGCTTACGACTTCTTCAAAATAATTTGCCGCAAAAGTACGCCGCTGTACCGTCCCGGTATTCCTGTCATATTTGACAAGGTCCCCTGGAGAAAGAAAGACGGAACTTTCTTTCTCCGGGAAACTCATCTCGACAGACCCTTCTACAAGGGCCACTTCATCTTCTTCATTATCAGGGAAAGAGCTGACATTAAATTTGGTGCCGTGCACGATGACGCTCATATTGCCCGTACTGACCACAAATTGCCTGCGTTTATCCTTGGTGACATCCATAAAGGCCTCGCCGACAAGTATTACCTTGCGTTGACGCCCTTTAAACTCTTCAGGATAAAACAACTGGCTGCAAGGGCTGAGCAAGGCTGTAGAGCCGTCCGGCAATGTGACCCGGCTGGTTTCCGCATATGAGGTCGCGACCTGCAGCCACTCGCTCTCAGCCGAGAAAGTCCTGCTCAAAGACCATACGCACAAGCCGATGACAGGGAGTATCAGGACCGCGGCAGCCCTCAAGGCCCAGTTCCCGACCTTCGCCATACGGCGCGGAGGCGGAGTAAGTCCGGCGCTTTGAGCAAATCTGGCAAAGCCCTTTTCGGCATCGGATCGCGAGCCGTCTGCACAAGAGGAATATATCTTGTGCAGGACAGCATCGACCTCAGGCTTGTCCTCGCCCTCAATCAGCCAATCGCAAAACTTGTCATCTCTTTCCGTCATAGTGCTTACCAATCAAGACTGTCGGTGTCAAGATTGTCGGTCAAAGTTACAATATTATTGAATGAAGTACAAATTACTGAAGATTCAATAGAAACGGATTTGATTATTGGAGCCGTGTAGTTGGTATTTTTTTTCATATCATTCAATATTAGATTTTCATACAACGCACAGGAAGTGCCCATTGTGTCTGGCTTTTCTGACCATTGCTGAATTTTGTCCGACCATAATTACCCAGGCTATAACCAGCCAGCGCCGTTCCGTCGACCACGGCATTGCCGGCCCAATAGTACGACGAATAGCCAACATTATTTAACTGTCCTGAAGCCCGGAATCCAACAGCAGGATAGTATGAGGTATTGGATGCGCCTGCATTGAATACTACTCCTGACAAGTTTGAATCAGCTTCCCAAGCTACATTTGAATTCCAGAGAGTGTACCACGCATAAGTATTGGTAACAGGCACAATATATCCTGGTGGGCACGGATCATAATTGGTTTTTCCATCTCTGCCGTTAGTGCTGTTCCATAGTTTCAGTGCATCCGACTGAGGCAGATTGTACAACCAGGTATTGGTGCAGGCTGTTGTCCCAGTGTTAGCATAGTAATGTATATTGGTCGTCGGATGGGCTGTTGAATACGCTATTTCCCCACCATCGGCAGCTCCGGCAACAGAGTTACGTACCGACGAGAATGCAGTTGCTACAGCAGAAAGCTCTGAATTAAACACATAGTTCTGTGTCTTGTCTCCCCATGCAGCGGACTCTTTGGCGGATACATTGCTTCCGACCACTCCGGGACCGGGGAAGGGATCCTTGCGACCCCATTGATACATCAGCCCGTAAGAGTTCGCATCCGCCTGCGCATTAGAAAGTGCTCCAAGATTACGATCTGTCATCAGCCAGGCATCATTGCGTCCGTAATGCGTCGGTGTCAAGGGGTCCTCGGTAGTACACCAGATATGCCAGCTCCAGACCACCTTATTCTCCGAATCGCACAAGACTATTACGCTATTGCCATTGGAGGCCGGCTCAACTCTGAAGTTGATGTTACCGCTGTCGCCTATACCTACTCCGCTTACCTTGGACTCAGTCCCGGTTGCCCACAGCCAGTTGGCCCTGTAACCGTCAGTATAAGGTTGTGATCCTGCAAATACTTTCGTCTTATCAACCTTCTGGGCGGGGAAACAATAGTAACCACCCTCCGATACTATGTAGCAGTTGGCACGGGCGTAGCTATAATTCGCGTCTAGCAGACTGACGTATGTGGGGACACCCTTTCCTGCGGTGATTTTGGTATCGATAGATGAAAACTCAAACATATAAAGCCCCTGCGCAGACAAAGCCTTGGGATTGACATTGAAGGTAACTTTCTGACCATTGGTCATCTCGAGTACGAAATGACAGTTTGCATCAGTGAGATCCACCGGATTGATAGCGGCCCAGGCGGTCTGAACGTCGCTCATGTAAGCGGTGTTTGGGAAATTGATGATAAGAGTCTTGCCCCCGTCACCGGTCTCTGATGATACGATCTCACCCGTCTCACAGTTAAGCGTCACACCTCCCACAAACGCCACATCGGCGGTCATCGTCAAGGACTTCATCGTAGCCTCCCTGTACACACAGTCGCGGCCGTCAATTTTGAACTTGACGAAGGCCAGAGGGTGATGAAACAGCATTTTATATGCACCTGCCTCGCTATCATACTGCGTATCATCGCTGTGTCCTACCATAAAGTCGCTCACTCCGACGATATCGTTGATCTCCGAAGTCTGGCTGATTTCCGTAGGGATACTCAAGGAGACGCTCGTCGGATCATCGCCGTACGAAGAAGAATACGGATATACCGCATAAAGAGAGAACGGCGTGCCTGCCGGTGTCATTGTGCCGGAGAATTTGCCGGTGCTGGTCCCGACAGAGGCGGCTATCACCCCGAAATCGACGTTGGAGTTAAGCGCATTGCCTTTTTCCCACACGCTAATGGCATCGCCGGACTTCCAATTAATCTCCTTGCAAGCGCAGAGCTCGGTCTTTGTAAACTCCTGCATCGACGTCACAAGGGTAAAGTTACCTTCTTTTCCGGTTTCCGGAGTCTCCGGGCCTTTCTCTTTAGAGCAGGCCGCCAGAGAGAAGATCAGTAAGAATAATCCAATCTTTTTCATAAAAGCGAAAATAGGTCGTTAATAATGTGATTAATATTTAGTTGTCTTTATTTTACTTGAATATGTACTTGGCCTCGTCCCAGCCGTTGATGGAGAAGAAGGCCTCACAGAAGTTGGAGAAATCAGTACTGTTGCCCCAAGCCTCATTCTGAGCGAAATACCAGTTACTTGCTTCTAAATACTCGGGGGCTGTGTCATTGTATATATACCTGTTATAGTAGTGTTTCCTGCCGAATGTCCCGCTTATGCCGAGACGGATGCCCTCGGGGGTGTCCACATAGCAGGCAAAACTGTCACCATTGGCAAATGCCTTCTGGGCAGGGACCGATACGGAGGCCTCCATCACCTGTTTGCGGAGCTTGGCGAACCTGGAGGGCGTGATGATACAATCATCAGTCCTCAGCCAGACCGCCACTCCTGCCGGTGCATCCCCTGCAACCGGCGTATTTTCATTCAGCATGGTGCTGATGCGTGCGGCGGTGTGGGTGCCGTTATTCAAGACATAATAATTACGGGTGCCGGTACCGCTGTCGTCGTACAACGTATGCGTTACGCTCGCACCATTTTTGTCAAATCCGTACAAAAAGCGTATAGACACGACGACATCGTCGATCTTGATAAAGAAACAGTCTCCGGACGGCTCGCTTCCCCAGTCCGTTACCTGGGTGTCATCAACCCACAATTCATCTACATTTGTCTTGGGGATCAGGAAATGTGACATGAGATTGGTGGCGTTGGGATTGTCCCGCCCGTTGCCAGCCTCTAGGAAAACAATCTGGTTGTCGTGCTGGGCCCTCGCGAAGGCGTCCCTGTAGCACGTCCAGACGTGGGAATAGGTCCCGGGAAGGAACCCGTAAGGGTCGCCCCGGCCCTCCATATAATGAGCGATATTGACATTGTATGGATGATTGTCGGTACGGACGATTATGTTGATCTGCTTCTCGGTACCGTTGCCGGTGTAGTGATGACCTCCGCTGCTCACGCAGTAATACTTGTCTACGTAATTCATACTGTTCATCGCATAGTACTGCTTGCCGTCATTGTATGTGGCAGTCTCGTCCCCGAAGATATACGACACCATCCTCGGGTACTCTGCATTGATACGCTTATTTTTTGCGCTCAAAGTCCAGGCGGCGAGTTGCTTGTATGCATACATGCCGGCCCCGGACAGCATACCCTTGGCCATCTGGTCGATGTTGCCTCCGCTCGCTCCTCTGTAATAACAGCGGGACATGGCTCCTGACAGTGTCGAGGCCGGAGTGTAATAATTGGCGGCCATCATCACGGAGTAGAGGTCCCTGATTTTGGTCGCCTTGGCCAGGGCCGAAGCATTTTTCATAAAGTTGCAGATGAATCCTATACACTCCATCTGCACGCCGGTGTATGTCGGGCTGTTGTGCTCGTGGAAGCCGTAAGCGGCCGTCTGTGCATAGTATGCATCCAGGCACTCATAACCCTTCGCCGCGATTGCGGCCGGAGTCAGGTCCAGTCCGGCGCCCCATCTGCGGGAAGGATCAAGGTTTTCGCCTAGAGCCACAAGATTCCAGATGTGCATAAGATAGATGTTGGAATATGTGACTGCGACATTGTCGTGTTTCCACAGCGCATTGACGGCCTTGTCCACAAAGCCGTCAAAGGCGGCTTTGGTCTCGTCCGACCAGGTCGGGTAATAACGTATCAGCGCTACGGATGCCAGCTGTAGGGCAAACTCGATGTTGTTTGCATCAGAATAATCCTGCGCCCCGTCTTTAAGGTATCTGGGGACACGCCCTGTCTGCTCCCCGTCCTGCACCTGGACGGAGGCGAATTTGTCAATGGTCCAGCGTATATCACTCTCGGCCCATCCTCCGGCTTCGCTCACCTCAATGATGAAGTCGAAATACTGGGTGGTGTCAAAACCGTCCTCACTGTTGTAAACGGCAGTCCATAAAGATGATGCCCTGCCAGGATCGGATTTTACCGTGAGAGTGGGGAGCTCCCTAAACTCCAATGGCTCTACTTCTTTGTCTTCACAGACATCTTTTTGGCAGGAGACGGATAAAAAAAGGCCGAAAACGGCAAGAGCTGTAAATGATAGTTTCAGTGACATGATACGCTGCGGTTCAATACTTATACATAAAGAACACGCGAGCGCGTACAATTACCCAATCACCCTACGAAAAACTGTCACGAATCTGGGCAAGCGCCAGGGCGATATGTCTGTCCACAGTGCGTACCGACAGCCCCAGCCGGTCGGCGATCTCCTTGTTGCTCAGGCCTTTCTCACGACTCAGCAGATACACCGTCCGCCGCTGCTTAGGCATCTTGGAAACGATTGTCTGTATTCTTGATTTGGACTCGACCGCAAATGCAAGATCTTCTACACCCCATGCCTCCTGGATACTGTCTTTAATCTCCGAAGAATCGATAGTCCGGCGTTTCTTGCGGTCCCGGATATAATTGAGCATCAGTCTCTTGGTGATGACATAGATATAGTTTTCGATGGACTGGCCCTCCTGCAGCTGCTCCCTGTTTATAAATACCTTCATAAAGGATTCCTGGACTATATCTTCGGCGGCTGCCCTATCTTTTATGATACAGTCTACGAAATTGACGAACTTGCCATAGTAAAGGCGAAAGAGAGACTGATAACTGTCATGATCCCCCTTTTTCAAGCCTTTTATGAGTGTTTTTTCGTCGTTTTTCACACTCCGTCCCATATGTTATATGGCAGGATATAGCTGGCGCATTTTGTCTGTTTCTTTTATCCTACCCACAAATATAATGTTTTTACGGTAAAAAAAGCCCCCTTGACAATCAGGCACTTAAAAGAAAGCGTCTGGTGCAATCACACCAGACGCTTTTGTGTAAACCACTGAAAATCAATTTTACAGATCCATCAGCTGATCCTGTACCGATTCGTCCTTGCGGCCGACCACGATATCCTGGTAATCGGCAAGGCCGGTACCGGCGGGAATCAGATGGCCGCAGATGACGTTCTCCTTCAGGCCCTCGAGGTGGTCGACGCGGCCGCGGATGGCGGCTTCGCTGAGCACCTTCGTGGTTTCCTGGAAGGAAGCTGCGGAAATGAAACTGTTGGTACGCAGAGCTGCGCGGGTGATACCCTGAAGCATCAGGCGTGCCGTCGCCGGTTCTGCCGGACGGGCTGTGAGGCCCTTACGGCCCTGACGTTCGAGGGAAGCGTTCTCGCTGCGCATATCGCGTGCGCTCACGAGGTCGCCCATCACATAGCGCTCACTGTCACCGGGTTCGAGCACGAGGAACTTGCCGTAGATGGCGTCGTTGACGTCCATGAACAGGCTCTTGTCCACGAGTTCGTCCTGGAGGAACTCAGTGTCGCCGGGGTTGGTGATTTCCACCTTGCGCATCATCTGGCGTACGATGATCTCGAAGTGCTTGTCGTTAATCTTCACACCCTGCAGACGATACACGGCCTGAACTTCATTCACAATGTATTCCTGGGCTTTTACGGGGCCGAGGATGTTGAGAATGTCGCTCGGGGACACACCGCCGTCAGACAGCGGAGTGCCGGCCTTCACGTAGTCGTTCTCCTGCACGAGGATCTGCTTGGTCATAGGCACCAGGTAGTGCTTTTCGATGCCGCTGCGGTTCTTGACCGTAATCTCGCGGTTACCCCTCTTCACCTTGCCCATGATGACCTCGCCGTTGATCTCGGAAAGGATGGCAGGGTTGGAAGGATTGCGGGCTTCGAAGAGCTCGGTGACTCGCGGCAGACCGCCGGTGATATCGGATGCTTTGCCGATTGCACGGGGGATCTTGATGATGATGTCGCCCACCTTCACCTGTGTGCCGTTCTCGACGGTGACGTGTGCGCCCACAGGCAGGTTGTACTGCCTCAGGGTGCTTCCGTCTTCACCGAGGATGACGAGGGTCGGGTTCTTGGTCTTGTCCTTCGATTCGATGATCACCTTGTCGGTGCTCATGCTGAATTCGTCGGCATTGTCCTTGCGGAAGGTTACGCCTTCGATCATGTTCTCGAAAGCGACCTTACCCGCAGTTTCGACCAGGGTGACGGCATTGTAAGGATCCCATTCGCAGATGCGGTCGCCCTTCTTCACCTTGTCGCCTTCTTTCTTGAAGAGGATGGCTCCGTAAGGGATATCGTACTGTGAATAAGCGTATCCGGTATTCTCGTCAACGATGCGGAGTTCGGTCATTCGGCTGACCACGACGGTTTCCGCGCCTTCCTCACCGATCCTTTCGATGGTACGGAGCTCCTCGAACTGGAGCTTGCCGTTGTACTTGGAATCGATGCTGGAATCGACCACGGAACCACCGGCGGTACCACCGACGTGGAAGGTACGCAGGGTCAGCTGGGTACCAGGCTCACCGATGGACTGTGCTGCGATGACGCCGACGACCTCGCCCTTCTCAACCATGCGGCTGGTGGCCAGGTTGCGGCCGTAGCACTTCGCGCACACGCCGTGACGGCTCTCGCAGGTCAGAACACTGCGGATCTCCACCTGCTCGATGGGCAGGGAGTCGATGAGCTCGGCCTGCGCCTCGCGGATTTCCTCGCCTGCATGCAGGATGAGTTCTCCGGTGAGAGGATTGAAGATGTCGTGGACGGTGGTGCGTCCGAGGATGCGTTCGCCGAGGCTCTCGACCACCTCATCCTTATTCTTGATGGCGGTGGCGATGAGGCCGCGAAGCGTGCCGCAATCCTCTTCGGTGATGATCACGTCGTGCGATACGTCTACAAGACGCCTTGTCAGGTAACCTGCGTCAGCGGTCTTGAGGGCGGTATCGGCCAGACCCTTACGTGCACCGTGGGTGGAGATGAAGTATTCGAGCACCGTCATTCCTTCCTTCAGGTTGGATATGATAGGGTTCTCGATAATCTCAGCGCCGGCAGCGCCGCTCTTCTGGGGCTTGGCCATAAGGCCGCGCATGCCGCAGAGCTGCTTGATCTGCTGGGTTGAACCACGGGCACCGGAATCAAGCATCATGAACACGGGGTTGAATCCCTGCTGGTCGGCGGAAATCTGCTTTGTGACTATGCCGGTCAGCTTGTTGTCGATGCCAGTCCAGAGGTCGATGACCTTGTTGTAGCGCTCGTTGTTGGTGATGAAGCCCATCGCGTAGTTGTTCTTGATATCGCCGACCTGCTTGTATCCGGAGTCGATCAGTTCGTCCTTCTCCTTGGGGATGATGACATCGCCGAGGTTGAAGGAGATACCGGCGCGGAAAGCCTGGTCGTAACCGAGGTTCTTGATATCGTCGAGGAACTTCGCGGTGCGGGTTACACCGGTGTTCTTGATAACGAGTGTGATGATGTTGCGCAGTGCCTTCTTTCCGAGAATCTCGTTGACGTAGGGAACTTCGTCCGGAACGAACTGATTCACGATGATGCGGCCTGCGGAGGTCTTCACGATCTGGGTTCCCTTGGAAGGATCCTGCTTGTCGACAGGTATGCGGACATTGATTTCCGCATGCATCTCTATAACCTTTTCGTTATAGGCGATGATGACTTCCTCGGGGCCGTAGAAAGTGAGGCCCTCTCCCTTTGCACCGGGACGGATCTTGGTGATGTAGTACAGACCTAGCACCATATCCTGGGAAGGAACGGTGATAGGGGCTCCGTTGGCAGGGTTGAGGATGTTGTGGCTACCGAGCATGAGCAGCTGTGCCTCCATGATCGCGGCGTTGCCGAGAGGGAGGTGAACTGCCATCTGGTCACCGTCGAAGTCCGCGTTGAAAGCGGTACATGCGAGAGGGTGCAGCTGGATTGCCTTGCCTTCGATCATCCTGGGCTGGAAAGCCTGGATACCGAGGCGGTGGAGGGTAGGTGCACGGTTGAGGAGCACCGGATGTCCCTTCATTACATTCTCAAGGATGTCCCAGATGACGGGGTCCTTGCGGTCGACTATCTTCTTTGCGCTCTTGACCGTCTTCACGATGCCGCGCTCGATGAGCTTGCGGATGATGAACGGTTTGTAGAGCTCCGCTGCCATGAACTTCGGCAGACCGCACTCATGCATGTTGAGCTCGGGGCCTACGACGATAACCGAACGTGCGGAGTAGTCCACGCGCTTACCGAGGAGGTTCTGACGGAAGCGGCCCTGCTTTCCCTTGAGGGAATCGGACAGGCTCTTGAGGGCACGGTTGCTCTCGCTCTTCACGGCGGAACTCTTCTTGGAGTTGTCGAAGAGGCTGTCGACGGCTTCCTGGAGCATGCGCTTCTCGTTGCGGAGAATGACTTCAGGAGCCTTGATCTCTATGAGTTTCTTGAGGCGGTTGTTGCGGATGATCACGCGGCGGTAGAGGTCGTTGATGTCCGAGGTGGCGAAGCGGCCGCCGTCGAGGGGGACCAGAGGACGGAGATCCGGAGGAATGACCGGGATCACCTTCATGATCATCCACTCGGGACGGTTGACGCGCTTGCTCTCCTGGAACCACTTCACGACCTGGAGGCGCTTCAGGATTTCGGTCTTGCGCTGCTGCGAAGTCTCAACCAGCATCTTCTGGCGGAGTTCATAGCAGAGCTGCTCGGGATCTATTTCCTTCAGCAGGTCGTAGATACCCTCCGCACCCATCTTCGCAATGAACTTGTCCGGATCGGAATCGGGGAGGTTCTCGTTGCCCGGCAGCTTTGCCAGCACGTCAAGGTACTCGTCCTCTGCGAGGAGCTCATACTTGGGAACGTCGCTTGCGCCCTGGCGGGTGACGATGTATTTCTCGTAGTAGATTACCGATTCGAGCTTCTTGGAAGGAAGTCCGAGTACAGCGGATATCTTGTTGGGAGCGCTCTTGAAATACCAGATGTGCGCTACGGGAACGGTGAGGGAGATGTGGCCCATCCTTTCACGGCGGACCTTCTTCTCGGTAACCTCGACTCCGCACCTGTCGCAGACTATGCCGCGGTAGCGTATCCTCTTGTATTTTCCGCAATAGCACTCGTAGTCCTTGGTGGGGCCGAAAATCTTCTCGCAGAAGAGACCGTCGCGCTCGGGCTTGTATGTCCGGTAGTTGACGGTTTCCGGCTTCAGGACTTCGCCGCAGCTCCTTTCGATGATATCTTCGGGAGATGCGAGCGAGATGCTGATCGTCTGGAAATTGCTCTTTACCTTATTGTCTCTGTTATTGAAATTAGGCATATTCCTTTTATATTATCCGTTATACTATTCCAACGTAACCTTGAGACCGAGACCGCGGAGCTCGTGCAGCAGCACGTTCAGCGATTCGGGTATTCCTGCAGGCGGCATCGGGTCACCCTTGACGATGGCCTCGTATGTCTTGCTGCGTCCGGTCACGTCATCGGACTTGACTGTAAGGATTTCCTGGAGCACATTGGCTGCGCCGAAGGCCTCGAGGGCCCAGACTTCCATTTCACCGAAGCGCTGGCCGCCGAATTGGGCCTTACCTCCGAGAGGCTGCTGGGTGATGAGGGAGTAGGGACCTATGGAACGGGCGTGCATCTTGTCGTCGACCATGTGGCCGAGCTTTATCATGTAGATGACGCCGACGGTCGCGGGCTGGTCGAACCAGTCGCCGGTGCCGCCGTCGCGGAGCCTCGTCTTGCCATAGCGGGGAACGCCTGCCTTGTCGGTGTAGTCGGCTATCTCCTCGTTGCTTGCGCCGTCGAAGATAGGGGTGCTGAACTTGACGCCCAGCCTCCAGCCGGCCCATCCGAGCACGGTTTCGTAGATCTGACCGAGGTTCATACGGGAAGGCACGCCCAGAGGGTTGAGCACGATGTCGACCGGAGTTCCGTCCTCAAGGAACGGCATGTCCTCACGGCGGACGATCTTTGCTACGATACCCTTGTTGCCATGGCGTCCAGCCATCTTGTCACCAACGGTGATCTTACGCTTTTTGGCCACATAGACCTTCGCGATCTGCATGACGCCGTTGGGGAGGTTGTCCCCGACCTTGATCTGGTCCACTTCCCTCTTGCATACCGCCGCTTCATTCTTGAGAGTGATGCAGTAGTTGTTGATGAGGTCGCGGATCAGGGCGTTGGCGTCCTTGTCGGCGGTCCACTTGCCGGTTCCCACGTTGTCGTATTCGATGTTCGCGAGGGTTTCCTTAGTGAACTTCTTGTCCTTTGCCACCACTTCGACTCCGAAGATGTCGAACACGCCGGCGCTCTTCTTGTCTTTGGTGAGGATTTCGAGTTTCTTCAGGAATTCCGCACGGAGTTTCTCGGCCTTGGCCTTGAATTCCGCTTCGCGGATCTCGATACGGGCCTTAGGATCGTTCTTGGAAGCGCTCTTCTTGCCGCTTTCCTTCTGGCGTTTGGAATAAAGAGCAGTTTTGACCACGGTGCCGCTGAGGGAAGGATTCGCCTTGAGAGACGCATCCTTCACGTCACCGGCCTTGTCGCCGAAGATGGCCTTGAGAAGCTTCTCTTCCGGAGAAGGATCGCTCTCGCCCTTCGGGGTGATCTTACCCACCATGATGTCGCCCGGCTCGATATGTGCGCCTATACGCACGATACCGTTCTGGTCGAGGTCCTTGGTGGCATCTTCGCTGACGTTGGGGATGTCGGAGGTGAGCTCCTCCATTCCGCGCTTGGTGTCGCGCACCTCAGTGAGGTACTCGTCCACATGTACGGAGGTGAGGATATCCCACTTCACCATCTCCTCGCTCAGCACGATAGCATCTTCGTAGTTGTATCCCTTCCACGGCATGAACGCCACTTTCAGGTTACGGCCGAGCGCAAGCTCTCCGTTCTGGGTGGCGTAGCCTTCGGTGAGAACCTGTCCCTTCTCCACCTTGTCGCCCTTGCGGACGATAGGAACGAGGGTGACCGTGGTGCTCTGGTTCGTCCTGCGATAGTTCGGGAGCTTGTACACGGTCTCGTCCGGGGTGAAGCTGACGAAAGCCTCGTCGTCGGTGCGGGCATACTTCACATGGATTTCGTTGGCATCCACATAAGTTACCTCGCCCTTGCGTTCGGCCACGAACTGTGTGCGGGAATCCAGGCAGACGCGCTCTTCCAGGCCGGTGCCCACGATGGGGGATTCGGGCTTGAGGAGAGGAACTGCCTGACGCATCATGTTCGCGCCCATGAGCGCACGGTGGGCATCATCGTGCTCGAGGAAAGGAATAAGGGATGCAGCCACTGAAGCCATCTGGTTCGGAGCCACGTCCATGTAATCCACTTCCTCCTTGGTAACCACGGGGAAGTCTGCCTCCAGACGGCACTGGATACGGTCTTCAAGGATGTTGCCTGCATCGTCCATCTTGACGTTGGCAAGCGACACATACTTGTTCTCCTCGTCTTCTGCGGTCATGTAGTGGCATCCTGCGGCGCTGAGGTCCACCTTTCCGTTCTTGACATCGCGGTAAGGGGTCTCGATGAAGCCGAGGGAGTCGATACGTGCATAAACGCAGAGACTGGAAATAAGGCCGATATTCGGGCCTTCAGGGCTTTCGATAGGGCAGAGGCGGCCATAGTGCGTGTAGTGCACGTCGCGGACCTCGAATCCGGCACGCTCGCGGCTCAGACCTCCCGGGCCGAGTGCGCTCAGACGCCTCTTGTGCGTGATTTCGGCCAGCGGATTGGTCTGATCCATGAACTGGCTCAGCTGGCTGGTGCCGAAGAAGGAATTGATGACGGAAGAAAGACCCCGGGAGTTGATGAGGTCGGAGGGAGTGAACTGCTCGCTGTCGCGCACGTTCATCCTCTCGCGGATGGTACGGGCCATCCGGTTGAGGCCGACGCTGAACTGGTTTGCGAGCTGCTCTCCCACGGTGCGTACGCGGCGATTGCTCAGATGGTCGATATCGTCTACGGCTGCCTTTCCGTTGATAAGGCGGATGAGGTACTTGACAATCTCGATGAAGTCATCCTTGGTGAGCACCCTCAGGTTCTCGTCCGTGTTCAGACCGAGCTTGCGGTTGAGACGGAAGCGGCCAACGTTGCCGAGGTCGTAGCGCTTCTCGCTGAAGAAGAGCTTGTCGATGACGTCGCGGGCTGTGTTCTCATCCGGCGGTTCGCTGTTGCGTAGCTGCTTGTAGATGTAGTTCACGGCCTCGATCTCAGTGTTGGTGGGATCTTTCTGGAGGGTGTTGAAGATGATGGCATATTCGCTGGTGCTGGCCTCGTCCTTCTGCAGGAGGATGCTCTTCACGTCGGTGTCGAGGATGGCTGCGATGGTCTCATCGTCAAGCACGGCATCCCGCTCCACGATGGGCAGGGTGCGCTCGATCGGGATGACCTCGCCGGTATCCTCGTCTTCGAAGTCTTCCGTCCAGGTCTTGAGGACCTTGGCGGCGAGACGGCGGCCTTCATTGGCCTTCAGGGTCTTCTTGTTCACTGCAACTTCGTCCGCGAGGTCGAAGATGTTGATGATGTCCTTGTCGGAGTTGAATCCGATGGCCCTCAGCAGAGTGGTTACAGGGAGCTTTTTCTTACGGTCGATGTAGGCGAACATCACGTTGTTGATGTCGCTTGCAAACTCTATCCAGGATCCCTTGATGGGGATAATCCTCGCGGAATAGAGCTTCGTGCCGTTGGCGTGCATGGTCTGGTCGAAAAACACGCCAGGGGAACGGTGGAGCTGCGATACGATGATGCGCTCGGAACCGTTGATCACAAATGTGCCGCCCGGGGTCATGTAGGGGATGTCGCCAAGGTACACATCCTGCACTTTGGTGTCGAAATCCTCATGCTCCGAGTCGGTGCACGAAAGGCGGAGTTTTGCCTTCAGGGGAACACTGTAGGACAGGCCCCTCTCAAGACATTCCTCTATCGAATACTGCGGCGGATCGACGAAATAGTCGATGAACTCCAGCTTGTAGCTGTTCCGCATGTCCTCGATGGGGAATATTTCCTGGAAAACCTGATACAGACCTTCGTTCTTCCTGCTTTCAGGGGTGGTCTCGAGCTGAAGGAAATCCTTGAAGGACTTCAGCTGAACCTCGAGCAGATCCGGATATTCCAGTATTTTGGAGCTTGCGAAATTAATTCGCTTCGGTTGGGTCTTTTTTGACATAAATCTGCCTTAAGGAAATAAATAATGTTTAGACGGAAAAAAGGTTTAGAGCCTATTTTCCCCGGCTCTAAACCTGTTTTGTCCCTTGCAAGGGGCGGAGCGAAGTTACTTAACCTCGACCTCTGCGCCAGCCTCTTCGAGGGTAGCCTTAAGCTGCTCGGCCTCTGCCTTGGAGACTTTCTCCTTAACAGCCTTGGGGGCTCCGTCAACGAGATCCTTTGCTTCCTTAAGTCCAAGACCAAGGGCTTCCTTGACGACCTTGATCACCTGGAGCTTAGCCTGGCCTGCGCTGGTCAGGATAACGTCGAACTCAGTCTGCTCTGCGGGAGCTGCATCTGCTGCAGCTGCGGCGGGGCCTGCTACTGCAACAGCAGCGGCTGCGGGCTCGATACCATATTCTTCCTTAAGGACCTTAGCAAGTTCCTGAACGTCTTTGACAGTCAAGTTTACCAACTCTTCTGCAAGTGCTTTTACATCTGCCATAATTGTTTGATTTTTAAATTGTTATTATTGTTATTACTGATTTTTTTCTTCGAGGGTCTTGACAACGCCGGCGATGGTCTGGCCGCCGCTCTGCAGAGCGCCAAGAACGTTCTTGACAGGGCTCTGGAGCATTGCGATGATGTCGCCGAGGAGTTCTTCCTTGCTCTTGACTGCAACGAGTTCGTCGAGCTTGTCAGCACCAATGAATGCGCATTCCTGTACGTAGGCACCTTTGAGCGCGGGCTTTTCGCTCTTCTTGTTCCACTCTTTGATGAGTTTCGCAGGAGCGTTCGCGTTGGTGGTGTACATTATTGCGGTGTTACCAACGAGGGTCTCGATAAGGGACTCGAGCTCCGAATTTCCGGAAGCCTTGAGCACGTGGGTGAAGAGGGTGTTCTTCACGACGCTGAGCTTGATGCCTTTCTCGAAGCACTCGCGACGGAGTTTGCTGGTCTGTCCGGCATTGAGTCCGGCGATATCCGTGATGTAGAAATTGGGATATGCCTTCAGCTCTTCCGAGATAGTCTCGATAATCTGATTCTTAAGTTCTTTCTTCATAATTCCCAATTTTTACTCGGCACCGTTGAGGAATGCCTTGAGGTCAACTTTAACGCCGGGGCTCATCGTGGTTGCGAGAGCGCAGCTCTTCATATAAGTACCCTTGAGGGCCTGAGGTTTGAGTTTGGAGATCGCATTCAGCACCTCTGCAGCGTTCTGATAGATCTGCTCGGGAGTGAAAGAGACCTTGCCTATGCCAGTGTGGACGATGCCGGTCTTGTCGACCTTGAAGTCGATCTTACCGCCCTTCACTTCCTTCACTGCATTGCCGATTTCCATGGTGACCGTGCCGGTCTTGGGGTTCGGCATGAGGCCGCGGGGGCCGAGGATCTTACCGAGGGCACCAACCTTTGCCATAACGGAAGGGGTGCAGACGATAACGTCGATGTCGGTCCAACCGCCCTTGATCTTCTCGATGTATTCGTCGAGACCTGCATAGTCGGCTCCTGCTGCCTTTGCCTCGTCCACCTTGTCGGGGGTGCAGAGCGCGAGAACGCGCACGACCTTACCGGTTCCGTTAGGGAGGGTGACAACGCCGCGGATCATCTGGTTGGCCTTACGGGGGTCAACGCCGAGATTCACGGAGAGTTCGACGGTCGCGTCGAATTTGGTATAAGTGATATCCTTCAAAAGGGCGCACGCCTGTGCGAGAGGATAAACCTGGGTGTGGTCGAACTTGGCCATCACCGCTTTCTGATTTTTCGTAACCTTACTCATAGCGCGTGTTCAATTAAAGGTCCTTGGGGAATTCACCGGTGACGGTGATACCCATACTTCTAGCTGTGCCTGCAACCATCTTCATTGCGGATGCAATAGTGAAGCAGTTGAGGTCCGGCATCTTTCCTTCTGCGATAGCCTTTACCTGGTCCCAGGTAACGGAGGCAACCTTCTTGCGGTTAGGCTCACCGGAGGCCTTGCTTATCTTGGCGGCTTCCTTGAGGGAGACTGCCACAGGGGGCTGCTTGACTTCGAATGTGAAGGATTTGTCGGAATAGACTGTGATAACCACAGGGAGGGTCTTGCCTGCCTGGGCCTGCGTGGCTGCATTGAAAGCCTTGCAGAAGTCCATAATGTTCAAGCCTTTGGAACCGAGGGCCGGTCCGACCGGGGGTGCAGGATTAGCTGCTCCGCCTTTGATCTGGAGCTTGATAAATCCGGTAACTTCTTTTGCCATTTTTACTTGTTATTCTTTAGTTACTTGTGTAAAGCTGAGTTCGAGCTGAGTCTTACGGCCAAAAATGACCACTATAACCTTGACTTTGCTCCTGTCTTCCAGAATCTCATCCACAGTGCCGCTGAAGCCGTTGAAAGGTCCGTCGGTGATCTTTACGGATTCTCCGATTTCGTAATTCACGACGGTTTCGGCTGCGTTGTCGATGTTCTCATCCTGGACACCGAGAATCCTCTGCACTTCGTCCTCACGGATAGGTACGGGGATCCTTTCAACCTGAGTGCTGCTGATCGTTTTCTTTTCTGTCAGGAAGCCGGACATACCGGGAACAAGGTTGCGGATGATGTTCTCGAGCATTGGGCTGAGCGTTGCCTGGATAAGCACATAGCCGGGGAAGAGCAGTTTGTCGACTGCTTTCCTCTTTCCGTTCTTTGTGACTATTTCCTTTTTGACAGGGACCAGAACCTGGCCAACCTGTTCGGCAATTCCGCTCCGCTCAATCTCTTTCTCGAGATATTCCTTTGCCTTGCGTTCCTTTCCGCCTGCCGCCCTCAGAACATACCATTTCATTTCAGCCATCGCGGTAAAAATTTACAGTGTGTAGATCAGGGTCATCAGATGCTGGAAAGCATAGTCGATTATGAAGAGCATCAGCGCGAGGATGACGGTGGCCACCATGACGAGAAGTGCAGAACCCTGCAGCTTGTCCCAAGTGGGCCACGTAGTCTTCTTGACGAGCTCTACATAGCACTCTTTTAAGTAATTGATAAACTTTCTCATCTTTACATTTAATTGACCCGGAAAATTGGAAGCGGAGACTCCGGGTCTTTTAAACATTTACCAAATCGTAAC
The DNA here is from genome assembly GCA_017527415.1 of Bacteroidales bacterium. Taxonomy (GTDB): domain Bacteria; phylum Bacteroidota; class Bacteroidia; order Bacteroidales; family UBA932; genus Cryptobacteroides. The sequence continues at coordinate 148,546 of JAFXQA010000012.1, forward strand.
CTTTGATATTTGCAGGGGAAGCAGGAATCGAACCCACATTGACGGTTTTGGAGACCGCTGAATTACCATTATTCTATTCCCCTAAAAAGTGGGCGCCCCGGTAAGGGGGAACCCACTTGAGTGTAAGAATCAGGATTAGTCAAGAATCTTGATAACCTGACCTGCGCCAACGGTACGGCCACCTTCGCGGATAGCGAAACGCAGACCTTCGTTAAGAGCAACAGGAGTGATGAGCTGCACGTTGATTTCCACGTTATCGCCAGGCATCACCATCTCAACGCCTTCGGGGAGAGAGATCTCACCGGTAACATCGAGGGTACGGATGAAGAACTGAGGACGATACTTGTTGTGGAAAGGAGTGTGGCGGCCACCTTCTTCCTTCTTCAGAACGTAGATCTGGCCAAGGAAGTGGGTGTGAGGGGTGATGGAACCGGGCTTAGCGATAACTTCACCACGCTTGACCTCTTTCTTGTCGATACCACGGAGGAGAAGACCGACATTGTCGCCTGCTTCGCCCTGATCGAGGAGCTTGCGGAACATCTCGACGCCAGTGACGACGGTGTTCTTGGGTTTGTCGTTGAAACCGACGATTTCGGCAGGGTCGTTCACGTGAACGGTACCACGCTCGATACGGCCGGTAACAACGGTGCCACGACCGGTGATGGAGAAGATATCCTCGATAGGCATGAGGAAAGGCTTCTCGTTCTCACGGACAGGGATAGGAATGTAATCATCGACAGCCTGCATCAGTTCCATGACTTTGTCTTCCCACTCGGGCTCTCCGTTGAGGGCACCAAGGGCAGAACCGCGGATGACGGGGGCGTTGTCGCCGTCGAAGTTGTACTTGCTGAGGAGGTCGCGAACTTCCATCTCAACGAGGTCAAGCATCTCAGGGTCGTCAACGAGGTCAACCTTGTTCAGGAACACCACCATCTTAGGGACGTTCACCTGGCGGGCCAGGAGGACGTGCTCATTGGTCTGGGGCATGGGACCGTCAGTTGCAGCCACAACGAGGATTGCACCATCCATCTGGGCGGCACCGGTAACCATGTTCTTCA
>JAFXQA010000013.1 GCA_017527415.1 Bacteroidales bacterium
GCCTGCTCATCCAAGATGGGCGCGCTGATGGCCGGTGCCGGCGAAAAGGAGTGCCAGGCGCTCTACGACTATGGCTACCAGCTGGGGATGGCTTTCCAGGTGGCGGATGACTATCTGGATGCCTTCGGCGACGAGAAGGTGTTCGGCAAGCCCATCGGCGGCGACATCCTCAACTGCAAGAAGAGTTGGCTTACCGTGCGCACCTGCGAAAAGCTGTCCGGCAAGGAGAGGCAGGATTTCCTGACCCGGTTCAACGAGCTGGAGGACGGAGATGCAGGTGTTCGCAAGATTGCCGATATCAAGAAGATATATGTCGAGTGCGGGGTGGATGCCGATGCGCGCGCAGAGGTGTGCCGCTACACCGAGGAGGCGTTAAAGGCTGCCCGGAAGCTCAAGCTCGGCAATGTGCGTTACGAGGTGCTGAGGCGCTTTGCAGAAAAGCTTGTAAGCAGGGCCAAGTAGCTATGGAAGAGAGGATTGCGACGGTTGTAAAGAATGCGGGCAGTCATTATCTGCTTAGCGAGCTTCCGGCGTGGGAGCCGTTCCCCGCGGTGCTGCGCGGGAAGGTCCGTCTGCAGAAATCCTCCGCCACCAATCCCGTTGCGGTCGGCGATCAGGTACGGTACATACCTGCGGCTGCAGGGTGTTACGTCCCTCAGGGGGAGACCCTGCAGCCCGCAATTATTACCGAAATTCTGCCGCGGCGGAACTACGTGATCCGCAAATCCACAAATCTGAGCCGGCAGGCACATATAATCGCCGCGAACCTGGACCAGGCGGTAATTGCCGTCAGCCTGTACTTCCCGGAAATCAAACTGCCGTTCCTGGACCGCATACTCCTCACCTGCGAGGTCTACAAGATTCCGGCGCTGATAGCGCTGAACAAAGTGGATCTGTACCGCGGGGAGGCGCCTGAGGCTGTGGATGAGTTCCGGCGCATCTACGAAGGTGCGGGATACAGGGTGATAGAGACATCCTGCAAGACAGACGAGGGGATAGATGCTCTGCGGGATGCCTGCATCGGCAAGCTGAGTCTGTTCTCGGGCGAGTCCGGCGTGGGAAAATCCTCCCTCATAAAGGCCATAGACCCGTCGCTGGCGCCGAAGATTGGGCAGATTTCGCTGGCGCATCTTCAAGGAAAACATACGACTTCGTTGTATGAGATGTATAAAGCCGCCGACGGCTACCTGATCGACTCCCCCGGCCTGCGCGGATTCGGCCTGGTAGACCTGGAGAAAGAGGAGATAGCCAAATACTTCCCCGAGATGCTGCGGGTGGCGGACGAGTGCCGCTTCGTCCCCTGCACCCACACGCACGAGCCCGGCTGTGCGGTGAAGGCTGCGGTGGAAGCCGGGACCATCAGCGCCGAGCGCTACAATTCCTACCTCGGCATGCTGGAAGAAGACGGAAAATTCAGAAAGAGTTTTTCACATTGAATAAAAGACTTGCATCCCTGGACGCCTTGAGGGGCTTTGACATGATGTTCATCATGGGTGTGGCCGGGCTGATTGTTTCTATCTGCCGCCTGTTCCCGGACGGGGACAATTTCTGGCTCGCACAGCAGATGGGCCACGTGGACTGGAACGGCCTGAGGCATCACGACACTATCTTCCCTCTGTTCATTTTCCTGGCGGGCGTTTCGTGGCCTTTCTCCCTCTCCAGGCAGCGCGAGGCCGGCAAGAGCACGGGGCAGATAGTCTGGAAGATCATCCGCCGCTGCCTCATCCTCATCGCCCTGGGCCTTGTGTACAACGGCATCTTCAGGCTGGACTTCAAGACCCTGCGCGTTGCCAGCGTGCTGATGCGCATCGGCATCGCCTGGGCAGGAGCGGCACTTATCTATCTTTTTGTGAAATCTCCCTGGAAACGCGGCATCATCGCTGCGGCGATCCTGATAGGATACTGGCTGCTGATACGCTTCGTGCCCGCACCTGACGTGCCGGGAGGGGATCCCCTGTCGCTCCAGGGCAACCTCGTGGGCTGGGTAGACAGGAAACTGCTGCTCGGCCGGCTGCTTTACGACGGCGGCCGCTTCGACCCCGAAGGTCTGCTCAGCGCGGTTCCTGCCATAGTCACCGCCATGCTAGGAATGTTCGCCGGCGACCTTGTGCGCCTTCCCGACGAAAAGATGTCCGGCGGACGCAAGACGCTCTGGCTGCTCGCGGCAGCCGTGGTGTGCGGGGTGCTTGCATGGGCCTGGAACTTCGACTTCCCCATCAACAAGAAACTCTGGACCAGTTCCTTCGTGCTGGCGGTGGGCTCCTACTCCTTCGCCTGCCTCGCCATCTTCTATTACATCATAGACGTGAAAGGCTGGAAGAAATGGGCCTTCCCGCTCAAAGTGATAGGCATGAACTCCATCACCATCTACCTCCTCCAGAGAATCGTTTCCATCAGTTCCATCAACAACTTCTTCTTCGGCGGCCTCGCAGGCCTCTGCGGCGACCCCTGGGGAAAGGTTATCATCTCCGCCGGATACGTGCTAGTCTGCTGGCTGATACTGTATTTCCTCTACAAGAAGGATGTGTTTTTGAAGGTGTAGATTCAATCTCATTTCCCGCGGCACGGCTTCGTCCCACGAGCACGACACCGCCGACGATGAGCAGGGTAGCCAGGACTTTCCGCCACGTTATGGTGTCCATTCCTATCCAGACGCTGATTACGGCCGCTATGACCGGCTGCAGGTAGGTGTACATACTGACAAGTGTCGGGCGGATCCTCTTCTGGCCGTACGGAATCAGGAAATAAGCCACGAAGGTTGCGAAGAACACTAGGTATCCGACCTCCCAGAGGATGCCGGACGGTATGGCTGCGAAATCCGTGTGGACCAGTCCGCTGGCAGAAAAAGGAATCGAGACTATCAGCGAGAAGAGGAACATCCATTTCATGAACGTCACTACCCCGTAGCGTGATATCAGCGGCCGGAACGCGCCAAGGTAGAGGGAAAAACTGACGCTGTTTACCAGCAGCAGCACTACGCCCAACGGCTTTGTCGAGGCCGCTCCGCCCGTATGCACGGAATTGTAGACCAGGAAGAGCACGCCGGCGAAACTCAGTGCCACTCCCCCGGCCTTCTTGAGGGTGATGGGCTCCCCAAGGAACAGGAATGCGAAGAACATCGTGAAGATCGGGCCGAGGGTGCCGAGGATCCCCGTGTCGAGCGGCGTAGCCATTGTGATTGCGGATAGGAATGTGAGCTGGGGGATGAACAGTCCCGCCATCGAGGCCAGGAAGATCTTTCCATAGTCCTCCCTGGCGACCTTTTCCTTCGGAAGAAATGCCGACAGTAGCCAGAAAAGGATGCTCGCACCCGTGGCCCTCAGGGTGAAGAGGACAATGGGAGGGATCAGCTGCGCGTTGGCAATGTCCTTGCAGAATATCAGGTTGAGCCCGAAGATGGTGTACGTCCCCGCTATCGACAGGTGCCCTGTGAGTTTGTCTTGATTCATCTAAAAAACAATGATGTCTAACACCCTCTTCGCAGTAGCTGCTGGCCTTCTCGTGGGAGGTTGTTGACTTTCTGTGTTATCTGCGCCTGATCCACGACGACCCCTTGTTGGTAGAGTAGTAGAGGTGACCGTCATTGGAGCTGCCTAGGAGTTCGCGGCCGCCATCCTGAATGGCAATGAGCGTCTTTGCCACACTGCTGGAACTACGGCAATTCCATGAAGAGCCTTTGTTGGTGGAGTAATACAAGCCTTTGTCCGTGCAGGCGATGATTTCGTTCCCGTATTCGAGAAGGTCGCGAAACTGGCCGCATCCGCTTCCGCTGTATCGGGTAATCCAGGAGGAACCGCGGTTAGTGGAGTATTCGATCTTGTTGTTGGAAGGGTTGATCCTGATCAACTCGTTTCCGTAAGTAATCAGTTGTGGCATGGCGATAGTTATATGACAAATATACTCTTTTTGGGTAAAATGGTTCCGACAAATCAGAATTTACTGAAATCTTATATCGACGCCCTATATTCTTTTGGAGACAGCGCCGTCATCCGCTTGAAGAAGCGGCAGAACTGGGAGGAGGTGGCAAAGCTCAGATAGTCCGATATTTCCGTGACCGTCTTCTTGGTTGACC
>JAFXQA010000014.1 GCA_017527415.1 Bacteroidales bacterium
GCTCCGCCGCCTGAACGCCAAGGTTCGCGGCACACGAAGCGGAGATGCCATAGAAGGCACTCTCACCGCCCCGATGGGCTCTATTACTTTCAACGGAAATAAGTCGAGATAAGTGTATGGCAAAATCCCGATTTATCGAATGAAATGCATCCCGTCCCACGGTTCGTCACTTCCAGGCATTGGCTTGCCTCCTGTAGCCTTCAACAGGGCGGCCATGTTGTTCGCCAGTGTGCGCATCGTTTGCATGCCTTCGCGGTCCAGCGCCGCCTGACCGGGCTCACGTCCGTATACAATGTTCCAGTACTGCGAGGTCACAACCGGCATGCTCATCATCTGGAAGGGCATGTTCAGAGTTTCGAACGTCGCAGTAGCTCCTCCTCGGCGGCATACGGCCACAGCCGCTGCCGGCTTGCCCCTGAAGGCAGCCCCGTTCGAATAGAACGCCCGCTGGATTATGGAAAGCACCGCACCGTTCGGCTGTCCCCAGTATACCGGGGATCCTGCGATAAGTGCATCTGACGAATTCATCTTAGCGGAGATGCCGTTGCAGACATCATCATCAAACACGCAAGCACCTGGGTTGTCCTTGCACGTATTGCAGGCGATACAGCCACGGACGGGTTTGTTGCCGATCCAAACAGTTTCACTCTCTATGCCGAGCTTTTCCAGCTGCTTTGCAATCTCAGTCAAAGCGATGGAGGTGTTGCCCTTCTGGCGCGGGCTGCCGTTGATAATTAGTACTTTCATATCTTACTGATACTTGCAAATCCCGATTTAACGAAGACAAAGATAAGTCTTTTATAAGAATAGTAGCTATTCGGAGGCCGACAGGTCGACATGGCCTGCAGGCCAGCACCGCCGGTCCCGTCATTCGTTAGAGACCTGTAGAGTTATTATGCCATTTTCTCTACAGGTAGGCCGAAAAATGGCCGACCCGTAGAGGTTAGGCCGGAAAACCTTGACGGGTAGGGGGTAAAAAGGGGGTACCTGTATAGAAAATGCGGTTTTTCTCTACAGGTCCCAGAGGATTTTCTCAAAACTGAGGGAACGAAGTCGGTATGTCGGTGGAATATGGAAAAAGAGCGCTTCAGCGCGAACCGCGGCGGCCGGTCCGAAAACGGATTAGAGGAGCGGAGCGACGAAGTCGGCCTCAGCCGACCGGCCGGGGATCGTACCTGCGCACGGAGTGTCTGGCCCTTATCGCGGCTATGAGGGATTCTTTGTTTGTGTTTTCTGGTATCATATGGTGAATTCGTTTATTTGATTCCACGCTGTTTCTTGATAGTCTCATACGCCTCCTGGATCTTTCGGAATTTCTCTTCGGCAGCCTTCTGCACGTCCGGGCCGAGGGATGCCACCTTGTCCGGGTGGTTCTTCATCGCCATGCGCCTGTAGGCCGCCTTCACCTCATCATCCGTCGCCGAAGGGGAAATCTCCAGCACTGCATAGGCGGAGGTCGTATCCCTGTAGTACATCGCGATGACCGAGGCCGCGTCGGAGGCGTTCAGCCGTATGGCGGAGGCTATCGCTTCGAGGACGCTCTTCTCGCTGGCGCTGAAGTCCCCGTCCGCGTTCGCTATACCCGCGAGGTAATGGAAGAGTTGGAGGCGCTGGGAGTAGTTCATGTTGGCGGCTATCTGCCCGCCGACAGAGTAGACGTTTACCTCCTGCAAGGATAGGCCGGAGAGGATGCGCATGGCCTCGCTCACGGCCGCCTCGCCGAAGTTCTGCCGGACGAATGCCTTCACGTAGTCCAGTTCCGCCTGAAGTGTCTTCCCGTCGGCGCGTATCACCGCGGACGAGAGCACCAGAAGGCTCACGAGGAAGCTGTTCCGCTGCTCCGAGGCGCCGTAGCCGCCACGGTAGCTACCACCCTGCGCCCCGCCGGGCGCCGCTCCTCCGCTAATCTGGTGCGCCGCTTCAACGGCCCCCTCGATCACGCTCCCGGCAATCACGCCCAGCAGTGCGCCAATGGGCCCGAAGGCGACCCATCCCAGGAGTCCTGCTATCCATTTCGCTGTTCCCATACCGTGCTAAGTTAGCACTTTTTTGGCAAATGGTTTCGTATATTTGTACTGTCAATCTTTAAAGCCTTGAAAGATTTCGCGGCAATAGACTTCGAGACGGCGAACGAGCAGCCCAGCAGCGTCTGCAGCGTGGGCGTGGTGATCGTGCGCGGAGGGCAGATAGTGGACTCTTTCTATGGCCTCATCCGTCCCGAGCCGGAGTACTACCAGTGGTTCTGCCGGCAGGTGCACGGCCTGGGGCCGGAGGACACTGAAGGCGCTCCGGTGTTCCCCTACGTATGGGAGAAAATAGCGCCCAGGATCGAGGGCCTGCCGCTTGTGGCACACAACGCCCGCTTCGACGAAGGATGCCTGAAAGCTGCTTTCCAGGTATATCAGATGGACTATCCGGACTACATTTTCTTCGACACCTTAACCGCATCAAGGAGGCATTTCGGCAGAAGCATCCCGAATCACCAGCTCCAGACGGTAGCCGCCGCCTGCGGCTACGAACTCACAGATCACCACCATGCACTTGCGGATGCCGAAGCTTGTGCGTATATTGCAATGTCAATCCTATAATATATGAAGAAGCTCATTATTGCCCTGACCACATTGCTGCTCCTCGCCTCCTGCGGCGACAGGACGGCCCCCGTGAATTACAAGATCTGGTATCACTGGCCGGAGAGGTTCCTTCCGGATTTCTCGACCCTCGGAGAGCCTGACATCCAGGGAGTCAAGCGCAATCTCGACCTGATGGACATAGTAGATACGATGAACCACTATGCCGCGCTGTTCGAGACCACCCTGAAAGTCCCCGCAACTGAAGAATATACCTTCAACGTCACCACAGACGACGGTTCCCGGTTCTACATCGACGGGGAACTCCTGATAGAGAACGACGGCGCACACCGCCCCATTCAGAAGTTCTGCACCAAGACCCTGGAGAAGGGCCGGCACGAGCTCAAGCTGGAGTTTTTCGATTACGACAAGCTTCAGACGCTGGAGTTCCTGTATTCCACCCCAACCATCGCGGAGCGACAGTTCAACGACAGGATTGTCGTGGAGCAGGACAGGCTTACCAGCAGGAAAGGATTTGTCAAACCTCAGGTCAAGGAGGCCTGGAAGCGCTTCGCAGCCTGGAAGGGAGATGACGAGGTGCTGGTCTTCCCCATCCTCACAGACATCCACTCCAACAACAATTTCCAGTATAAGCACATAGGCTACGCATCCGTCGCCGGCAAGATGTTCAACGCCGACTTCATGGCCCTTCTGGGCGACATCGGCCTCAACTCTATCCCCACCACCCTTGACAAGAAAGAGGCGAAGAAAATGATAGACAACACCGTTGAGCAGATGCACAAGTGGGACGGGATGTGGCTCTTCGCCCCCGGCAACCACGACTGGGACGGCGGTGAAGGAGAATGGCTCACGGAGGAGTATCTGACCGATACCTTCCAGCGCCCGTGGGAGCCCCGTGCGGGCGGCAACCTCCATCTTACCGGAAAGACCTACGGCTGGTACGACATCCCCGGAAAGGGCTTCCGCATCGTCTTCCTCAACAGCTGCTGCACCCGTACGCTCGGAGGCACCTACTACCTGGTAGATGAGGAAGAGGAGAACTGGCTGAAGGAGACCCTGGACGCCACCCCCGAGGGCATGCACGTGATCGTGCTCGCGCACTTTATGCCCGACCCGATGGGCCGCTGGCAGACAAACATGAACCTCAACTACCTGAAGGAAAACAACGCCCGGGTGATGAAAGTCCTTTCCGACTATGCCGAAAAAGGCACCCTCGTGGGGATGTTCACCGGCGACAGCCACGTGAACGACTATGACCGCAACGATGGGGTAAACTACTATATCTCACAGGGTTACGGATGGAACGGGCCCGAAATGCTTCTCCCCACCAACAAGCACGCATACTTCGACTACCGCCAGTGCCTATGCATCGACGTGGTGGCAGTTAAGCCCGCAAAACGTGAGGTACATACCTTCCGCATCGGCGCCGGAGGTGAGGAATATGACTATAGCTTCGGGTACTGATGAGAGTCGTCATTCAAAGGGTATCCTCCGCATCCGTCACGATTGACGGGGTCGTCCGGTCGCAGATCGGGCCTGGGCTGCTGGTGCTGCTTGGCGTGGGCCACGATGACGATACCGCCGATATCGATTATCTGGTAAAGAAGACCGCCGGGCTTCGCATCTTCGACGATGAGAACGGCGTGATGAACCGCAGCGTGCTGGATATTGAGGGAGATGTTCTTGTGGTAAGCCAGTTCACCCTGATGGCATCCACCAAAAAGGGCAACCGGCCGTCTTACATCGAGGCAGCCGGCCACGAAAAGGCCATCCCCCTGTATGAAGAGTTCTGCCGCAGGATGTCCGCCGCGATCGGCAAACCAGTCGGCACCGGCGAATTCGGCGCCGATATGAAAGTCGCCCTGGTCAACGACGGCCCCGTGACCATCTGCATAGATTCAGCGATGGGCAAATGTCCCCATTACTCCCCCTGCTCCGGAACCGGTATGCCTTCGGCGCGAAGATAGGCTTCAATTGCGTAGAGCGGAAGATTCTCCATCCAGCCTTGATCGATGTAATTCTTCATCGATACGCGGAGGCCTTTGAGAGCTGGATGCTCGTTGATGTAAGTCTTAAGTGATTTACCCTTGACGTTTTCTTCAGCCTTGGCTTCTATGGGAATGACACGTTTTTCTGTCTGAATAGCGAAATCTCTCTTTTCAAACAACAAAATTTCGGACGAATATTCAGTCAAAATCAACAAAAATTCGGACGATAATCCGTGGCAAATATACATTTATTCCGACGAATAAAGAATAGTTTAAACATAATAATACTTTTCCACGCCCCCGTAGCCGACGATCTGCTTGTTTCTTCTGGTCTTGTCGATAAAGTTGGAGAGCCTGCGCGCGAACTCTTCAGGGCGTTTGCGGGCGGCATCGATGTACGCAACGCGGATCCGCCTGTAGGGCTCTGGGAAAGAAAGATAGTTCTTCCAGACCGTCACATCTTCCCGAAGAGCGGAGAGGATGTCTTCCGGAAAGATATACGGTGCCCGGATTAGGCCGATGACCGAATCCCTCACCTTCGGATGAATCATCCCGTTCGCATCCAGCCAAATGAGCCTCTCGATGTTCGGCCTGGAGTACGGGCTTCCTTTTTTCCTCGGAGTGAACCGGCGAAGTTGGTGCGTAGGATCCAGGGTACCGGCCGTGCTGTCTATCCAGCCGAAGCAGAGCGCCTCTTCCACCGCGTCGTTGTATGAAACCCCTTCCTCACCGGAATCCTTGGTAGGAAAAACGAACCAGACCTCGGACTCCGACTCGAAATGCCCGGCGAGCCAGTCCCGCCACTGTCGGCGGCACTCGCAGCGGACAATCGGGCGATGTGCAGATTCTTTCATAGCCTGGTTCTCGACGATTTCTTATTTTGCTAAGTTAGCACTTTTTTGAATATATTTGTATCATGTTTGAAGTAACGAAACTATCCGATACCACGTCCGACGGTATCCGCCGGGCATCCTTCGAGACCTGCGGGGCGGTATGCTCCGTGCAGATAGATATTGAATTGCAAGGCGACACCGTCCGGTCCGTACGTTATACCGGAGGTTGCCACGGAAATACCCAGGGAGTGGCATCTCTTTGTGCCGGAATGAAGAAGAACGAGGTCATCGCCCGCCTCGAAAGCATCGACTGCGGAGGCCGCGGCACCAGCTGCCCCGACCAGCTCGCAAAAGCTCTTAGAATGCTCAGTAAATAGAATTATGCTAAAGATAGGAGATAAAATGCCTTCTTTCGAGGTCCAGGACCAGGATGGCAACATTGTGAAAAGCGAAGACCTTTTGGGCAACGGGAAAAAGACCATTGTCTACTTTTACCCTAAAGACAACACCTCCGGCTGCACGGCCGAGGCTTGTTCGTTCAGGGATAATTATGCCGCGCTGACCGCCGCCGGCTACAACGTGGTTGGGGTTAGCAAGGATAGCGCAAAGTCCCACAGCGGGTTCCGGGCGAAGTATGAATTGCCGTTCAAGTTGTTGGCCGACACCTCCACCCAGATGCTTCAGGCCTTTGGCGCGTGGGGCGAGAAGAAGATGTATGGCAAGACCGTCCTAGGCACCCTCCGCCGCACCTTCATCTTCGACGAAAACGGCACCCTCGAACGAATCATCGAAAAGGTCGACACCAAAAATGCCGCCACCCAGATTCTGGAAGGATGAAACTGATTGTTTTCGACTTCGATGGCACGCTGGGCGACACGCGGGCGAACATCCTCCTGACCATGAGGATGACCCTTCGCAAACTGGGCCTTCCCGAAAAAGACGACGAGACCATCGCAGCCACCATCGGGATTCCTCTGGGGGCGGGTTTCAGGCAGATGTTCCCGAATCTTTCAGCAGAAGAGGAAAACCTTTGCGTCAAGACCTACAGGACCATCTTCGAAGAGAACAAAAAGGACCTCGTGCCGACATTATTTCCGCACGTAAAAGAGACTTTGGCCGCCCTGAAAAAGAGCGGATACATCCTCACAGTTGCATCTTCCCGCTCATCGTCCTCCCTCAATGGGTTCCTGCGCGATATGGGCATAGCCGACTGCATCAGTTTCGTGCTTGGGGCAGATAATGTGACCCATGCCAAACCCCACCCAGAACCAGTGCTACGCACGCTCAAAGAATTCGGCGTAGATGCCTCGGAGGCCCTGGTGGTGGGAGATATGCCCGTGGATATCCAGATGGGAAAAGCGGCCGGTGCCGCCACCTGCGCAGTTACCTACGGAAATGCCTCCCGGGAGGCTCTGGAGGAAGCTGGAGCGGATACTATTATAGATGATTTTTCTAAACTCAAGGTAGAGTTTCACTGACAGAGGCACTCGCAGCCTTCGAGGATGTCCTGGAAGGTGGTTTCGAAATCCCCCGTGTACCAAGGGTCGGCGACGTCGCGGCGGATGCCGGCATAAGACATCAGCAGGCGCACTTTCCCTTCCGGATCCTCCGGGATGATCCTCCGCAGGAGCCGGATATTTGATTCATCCATACAGATTATGCGGTCGAAGCGGGCGTAGTCTGCAGGCACGACCTTGCGTGCTGTCTTCCCTTCATCGAAGAGCACTCCGTGCTGACGCAGGCAGCGCTTCGCGGGCGGATAGATGGGATTGCCCGTTTCCTCCGAGGACACGGCTGCCGACTCGATGTAATACTGCCCTTCCAGGCCTTTCGCCCGCACCAGGGCCTTCATTATAAACTCCGCCATCGGGCTGCGGCAGATGTTGCCGTGGCAGACGAAAAGGATTCTTTCTAAATTTGCCATACCGGGCACAAAGATAGAAAAAAGGTCGGTGATATTTTTTTTGTACTTTTGTGTTTTGTTCACAGATAGTGAGGTTTTGATTATGAAAATGAACATTCCCCTTATGGGCACACTGCTGGGCCTGTCGCTGATAGTCTGCCCGATCCTGTATTTCACGATCGGACCTGCGCTGGGGCCGGAGCAGATCGAAACGCTGAAGATTCTGGGATACATCGTCGCGGGCAGCGCAGCCTTCTGCTTCATCGTGGGAGAACTCACAGGCAACAATTCCCAGATGGACAAGCTCTGGAGCCTGCTTCCCATTGCATACGTATGGGTGATTGCCATAAAAGGCGGTCTCAGCACGCGCCTCGTGGTTATGGCAATACTTGCCACCATCTGGGGTATACGCCTAACCTTCAACTTCGCCCGCAAGGGCGCCTATAGGATCAAATTCTGGGAAGGTACCGAAGATTACCGCTGGAGCGTGGTCCGTTCCGGCCCTCCTTTCAAAGGCAACAAGATAGCCTGGATGCTCTTCGACCTTTTCTTCATATCCATCTACCAGAATGTGCTGGTGCTGCTGATTACCTTCCCTGCACTTGTGTCGATGACCTCCACCGCCCCATTCGGCTGGGTGGATGCAGTCGCCGCTGTCTACACGCTAGGCTTTATCATCTATGAAACCATAGCAGACGAGCAGCAGTGGGTCTTCCAGACAGGCAAGTGGGCAATGATAAACGCTGGGCAGAAACTTGAAGATCTGCCGGAGCCCTACAACAAGGGATTCAACACCACCGGCCTCTGGAAACTCAGCCGCCACCCCAACTACTTTGCCGAGCAGGGCACTTGGATTTCTTTCTATGTTTTCTCCATTGGTGCTGGAATCGGCATCTTCAACTGGAGCGTGATCGGAGCGCTGCTGCTGGTGGTGCTGTTCCTGGGCAGTTCCGCCCTTTCAGAGCAGATCAGCGCGAGCAAGTATCCGACATACGACAGCTACTGCAAGTCTGTTTCCAAATTCTTTCCCTGGCGTTAAGTGAAGGCTCTCGACCGGGAGATACTGCGGCTGGCGCTGCCCAGCATTCTGGCGAACATCACCGTTCCGCTGGTGGGGCTGGTGGATACTGCCGTGGCCGGGCATCTGCATTCGGCGGCCGGCAGCAGCGCCGAGTTCATCGGCGGTATCTCGGTCGGTGCCCTTATCCTAAACGTCATCTACTGGAACTTCGGCTTCCTCCGCGCCTCGACCGGTGGTTTAACGGCTCAGGCGTATGGAAAAAGCCGCAGGATACTGCCCTCTGAGGACCTGTCCACCCCCGGACAGGGGCAGGGGGAGGGGCCCGTCGCTTGCGATGGGAGGGGCCGGAGTGAGCGAAGCGAACGGAGTTCCGAAGAGGGCAGTATCCTGCGGCGGGCCCTGAGACTGGCGCTGACCATATCGGCGATACTGCTGGTGCTGGGATGGCCCTTGTCCAAACTGAGCGTTCTGTTCCGCAGCGCCAGCACCGGAGTCGCCATCCTCGCAGCGCAATACATCCTCATACGAATCTGGGCAGCCCCTGCGACCCTGAGCCTGATGGCCCTGAAGGGCTGGTTCATAGGGATGCAGGACAGCTTCAGCAGTATGATTACCGACCTCACTGTCAATCTGGTCAACATCGCCGCCAGCATTATCCTCACCCTCGGCATAGGCGGCTGGCAGGGGCTGGGCTTCCCCGGGATCGCCCTCGGAACCGTCATCGCCCAGTGGACTGGGTTCATCCTGGCGCTGGCGATCTGCCACTTCCGTTACCGGGTTCCCGTTTGTTCCGGAAAATGGACGAAAACGGGAACAAGTACCCATAAAAGTGGGGTATTGTTCCGAAAAACGGCCGAAAACGGGAACAAATCCTTCTTCCGGATCAACGCCGACCTGTTCGTGCGTTCGCTGTGCATGACAGGCATCTATTTCGGTTACACGGTCCTGGCAGCGCGCTCCGGCGACATCCTCCTTGCCTGCGCCAACATAATGATGAACCTGCTGATGATCTTCTCGTATTTCACTGACGGGTTCGCATATGCCGGCGAGGCGCTGACCGGGCGCTTTATCGGGGAGAGGAATCCCGAGATGCTGCGGAAGGCGGTCGGAGGAACATTCCGCTGGAGTTTCGGGGTGGCGGGCAGTTGGATTGCCATCTACCTGCTGGCCGGACTGCCTATGCTGCGGCTGATGACGGATGACCCTGTGGTGGTGGATGCGTGCCGGCAGTTCCTGCCCTGGCTGGCGGTGATGCCGCTGATAGGATGCGCCGCCTTCACCTGGGACGGCATCTACATAGGCGCGACCGCCTCCAAGGGAATCAGGAATTCCATGATCTGGGCTGTAGTGGCTTTCTTTGCGGTATGGTTCGCGGGACACATCCTGCCGACCGCCGGAGCGGGGGCCATACACCTGCTTTTGGGCGCATATTTCGCTCACCTGGCAGCGCGCACTGTCTGCCTCAGCCTCAGGTATAAAAAGGACGTTAAGGCTACTTGACCTTGCAGCTATAGTCGTGAGTCTGCTTACCCTCGGGGCTGAAGGCCTTGAGGGTAATGTCTTTTTTGCCGGCAGTCACCTCGAGGCGCTCGCAGTTGCTGTTCACTACAACGGGGAAATTGGCATCCGAGACGCTGCCGTCGGGCTCGTAAACCTCCCATCTGTGCAGATGGCCACTGATCATCAGGCTGATGCCGGCTTTGTTCAGCACAGGCACGAAAAGCTCGTTGATGACTTCATCTCCATGCCATCCGCCCTTGCGGGGAGGGATGTGGCCGAAGACTATGCGGACGGCGGCGTTCTTGCACTCGGGAGTTTTGATGACCTCCTCCAGCCAGCGGGCCTGGGCCTTGAGATAGGGCTCGGAGAGCATCGTGCCGGAGTATTCTATGTCGTTGTCGGGTTTATCCTCTCCGGTGTCGAGGAAGATGAAGAAGAACTTGCCGAAGCTGGCGGTGCCGTACTGCTCGCCGTCGATATAGTCGAACCAGTATTTGGAGTCCTTGCCTCGGAATTCGTGGTTGCCACGCTGTAGGAAGAGGGGCACGCTGCCCTTCAGGTTGGCGGCACCGGTGGCGAGGAACATCTCGCGGATCTTCTCCTTCCAAGCCATCGAACTCACCATATCGCCGTTGAAGACGGCAAAGTCAAGCTCTTCCGGCTTTGCGGCCTGCATCAGGACGTTCAGTATGGAATCCTTCTGGTGGATATCGTTGTAGACATCGAAGCGGACCTGGTCGTAGCTCTCCTTGAGGGTGCTGGTGGTGTAGGGATTCTTCCGGTAGACGTCGCTGCCCCAGGGGCGGGTGTAATCCACGTTAGAAGGGCCGTCGAAACTCTTCACTCCCTTCATCATTATGCGGTAACGGTACTTCGTGCCCGGCTTGAGGCCGTCCACACGAACCTTGTGGATATTGCTGATCACCTGGTTGCCATGCCCGCGCAGGTCGTAGAACTTTGTGCGGTCCCGGTTGTAGAAGTGGGAGCCGTCATCCGGCGCAACCTCCACCCAGCCGATGGCATCCATATTGGTTTCCCAGATCACCGTGAAGCCGGTGGTGGTAGGGTTTTCTATGATCGGGCCGCAGATCGGGCGCACCTTGTCGGGGGTCTGCTGGGCCTTCTGAGGTTGAGCTTGTGCCGCGAACGCTGCACATATCGTCAAAACGATAAATACAATTCTTTTCATCATAACTCAAGTTTAACACAAATATAAGAAAATATATGCTGTTCACGTCCTGAATTTGCGGACGTGAACGGCATTTCAGCCCTTTTTTGACGTCGACGTCCTTTTTTTTCGGACGTGAACGGCACTCCAACCTATCTTCCAAAGTTTTTCGCTAACTTTGTGTGTTATGACAAAAAGAAAGAATAAAGGCGGGAGTGGTTCCCGCAGTGGCCGGAGCGGTTCCGGCAAGGTAAGAAAGAGCGTGCCCGTATATGAGGGACGCGTGCAGATGACCCGCGAGGGGTTCATCTTTGTGATTGTTGACGGGCAGGATGACGACATCTTCGTGAAGGCATCCAAGACCCGCAATGCCCTGGACGGCGACATAGTGAAGGTGGCCGTCACCAAGCAGGGCGGTGCCAAGGCGGCCCCGAGGGCCGGAGAGAAGGCCGTCCGCAAACGCGAGGGCGAGGTGATAGAGATAGTCCAGCGCAGCGGCAAGCAGTTCGTGGGCATCTACCACACCGTGGGCGCACAGGCCTGGGTGATGATGCAGAGCAAGAATATGCCCTACGACATAGAGGTGGATGCGGAAGAGGGGGCCCGTCTCGGCGCTAAGCGCGGGATGAAGGTTTCCGCCGTGGTGGACAGATGGGGCCGAGGGGATTCCTCCCCTATCGGGCACATAGTCGACGTGCTGGGTATGCCCGGCGAGAACAATGCCGAAATGCACGCCATCCTGGCGGAGTTCAATCTCCCCTATAAATTCGAAAAGGAAGTGGAAGACGCTGCCGACGGCATCTCCGAAGAGATTACCGCAGCGGACCTCAAGGGCCGCAAGGATTTCCGCGGCACTTTCACTTTTACCATAGACCCGGCGGATGCCAAGGACTTCGACGATGCTCTGTCGTTCCGCAAGTTGAACAATGGCAACTACGAGGTAGGAGTGCATATCGCGGATGTGTCCTGGTACGTGAAGCCCGGTTCGGCGGTAGACAAAGAGGCCCGCGAGCGCGGCACCAGCGTGTATCTGGTAGACCGCACCGTGCCTATGCTTCCGGAGAAGCTTTGCAACAAGCTTTGCTCCCTGCGTCCCAACGAGGATAAACTCACATATTCGGCCGTCTTCGAGATTACTCCTAAGGCGGAGATCAAGAGTCGGTGGATCGGCCGCACGATCATCAATTCGGACTTCCGTCTGGATTATGATCAGGCGCAGGCCATCATAGAATCAGGGTCTGCGGGGGATGTACCCTCACCGACCGCTCCGCAAAGCTCCGCCCCTCCCATCGAGGGCGATGGGCCCCTCCCTCTAAGCCGAGGGTGGCGTAGGTCCTGTGAGGGTACATCCCCCGCAGACCAAACACTATGCGAAGCGATAACCATTCTGAACGGTCTGGCGGCCAAATTCAAGGAGAAGCGCTTCAAGGCTGGAGCGGTGGATTTCGACCGTCCGGAGATGAAGGTGGAGGTAGATGAGAAAGGCCGGCCGGTGGACGTCCATCAGAAGATCAGCAAGGAGGCCAACTGGCTGATAGAAGAGTTCATGTTGCTGGCGAACCGCACCGTTGCGGAGTATGTGGCCACGGACGGGCAGATGAACGGGGTGGCTTCCAAGAAGGCCAAGACCTTCGTCTACCGTATCCACGATGTGCCTAATACAGAGAAACTTGAGAGCCTGAAGCGCTTTGCCAAGGGCTTCGGCTACAAGATGGGAGACTCCATCGAAGGCCGGGGCGCGGCAAAGAGCATCAACGCACTTATGAAGGCCGCGGCCGGCAAGCCCGAACTCGCAGCCTTCGAGGATATCGCTCTGCGCTCGATGGCCAAGGCCTGCTACAGCACAGAGAACATCGGCCACTACGGCCTCGCATTCGACTTCTACACCCACTTCACCTCCCCCATCCGCCGCTATCCGGATCTGATGGTACACCGCCTCCTTACCCTGTATCTGGCAGGCAAGGAGAGCGCCAACAAGGGTTTCTACGAGATTGAGTGCCAGCACGCATCCGAGCGCGAAGTGGTGGCCGCCGATGCCGAGCGCACCAGCGTCAAATACAAACTGGTGGAATTTATGCAGGACAAGGTCGGGCAGGAGTTCGACGGGCGCGTTTCCGGAGTGACAGAGTGGGGAATGTATGTGGAAATCGAACCCACGAAGGTGGAGGGAATGGTGTCGCTGCGCGAGATCCGGTCGGACTTCTTCGAATTTGATGAGGAGCGCTACCGCCTGGTTGGCAAGCGCACGCACAAAATCTACCGCCTGGGAGATCCGGTCCGCATCCGCGTCAAGAACGCCAACCTCGAGCAGAGGCTGCTGGATTACGAATTAATCGAAAACCTACAATAATATGGCAAACAATTCTTTCTTTGGATTTCTGGCAGGAGCCGCCATCGGGGCCCTTGCCGCCGCATATCTCCTCTCAGATAAGGGCAAGGAGGACGCCGAACGACTGAAGCAGGCTGCGGGAGACCTTGCCGAGAAGGCTAAGAACAAGGCCGGCGAAGTGGCCGACACCGTTATGGATACTGTCTCGAAAGGGCTTGACGAACTGGAGAATGCACTGAATAAAAAGGATAAGCCGGCAGAGGAGCCGGAAACGGTATGAATACACGCGATTACGTCGACCTGCGTATCGAACAGCTCAAGCTGAAAGGCAGCGACACCGCATCCAAAGCACTCGGCGCCGTTCTCTCCTGGTTCCTGATCATTGCCGTCGCCCTTCTGTTCCTTACCATGCTGGTGCTGGCAGGCACCCTGTTCCTGGGTAAGTGGCTGGATAATTATGCCCTCGGGGCTTTGATTGTCTGCGGGGCACTGCTACTGATTCTGCTTATTCTTTTCTGCTGCCGTAAAAAGATGTTCCGCGACGAGTTTGCACACAATCTAAGCGGCAAAAAGGACTACAAGGATCTGGTGCATAGCGAGGAACTGCTGGATGTCCGCCTTCAGGACAACAACACCGATTTCCTGGGCTGGGGCAGCCTCGGCCTCCGTTTCGTGCGCATTCTGCTTCGCGTTTTAGTACGTAAATAGATTATGATTTACAAATTCCAACCAATACTGAAGACGCTGGTGTGGGGCAGCGAGAACTGGGTGCTGTCCGGCGTGAAGGGCAACGAAACAAAGGTGGTCGGCGGGCCGGAGGATGGCAAGACGCTGAACGAGCTTTATGGCAAGGAGTTCCCGCTGCTGATCAAGTTCATCGATGCGAAGCAGGACCTGAGCATCCAGGTGCACCCGAACGATGAAGTGGCGAAGCAGCGCCACGGCTGCCGGGGCAAAACCGAGATGTGGTACATCATCGGGGCGGCCGAGGGTGCGCATCTGCTGGCCGGGCTCTCCAAGGAAATCACTCCGGAAGATTATGTTAAGCTGGTGGGCGAAGGCCGCATCACCGAGGTGCTTGCAGATCACAAGGTGGCTCCGGGAGATGTCTTTTTTCTGCCCGCAGGGCGCATCCATGCCATCTGCGGAGGATGCTATCTGGCGGAGATCCAGGAGACATCCGACATCACTTACCGCATTTTCGACTACAACCGTCCCGGGCTGGACGGCAAGCCGCGCCAGCTGCACACGCAGGAGGCTAAGGATGTGATAGACTACAAGGTGTATCCGGAATACAGGACTCCCTATGAGCGCAAGCAGGATGCCGGAGTGGAAGTGGCCAGGTGCCAGTACTTTACCACTGATGTCTACGAACTTACCAAGCCCATGACAGTAAACCTCGAAGGGCTTGCCGCAGTACCGGACAACTTCTACATAGTGATGGGCCTCGAGGGCGAAGGATGCATCGGCGGAACGCCCATCAAGGCCGGCGAGGCGGTGCTGGTTCTGGGCGAAAAGGAGATCAGCTTCGAGCCGGCGGAAGGCGGGTTGAAACTTCTCACCACTCATCTATAGCGCCTTGAAAGCGAAACTCCTTATCCCCCTGCTGCTGAGCATCTTCTGCGCTTGCTCCCAGACGAAGCCCGTGCAGGAAGGCTGGTGGCAGATGCGCGGGCTGGTGCTATCTACAAAAGAACTTGCGGAGGTGGACTGGCCGGAGCTGGCGAAACGTTCAGGCATAAACACCATCGGCACCCACAT
Source organism: Bacteroidales bacterium (assembly GCA_017527415.1). Classification (GTDB taxonomy): domain Bacteria; phylum Bacteroidota; class Bacteroidia; order Bacteroidales; family UBA932; genus Cryptobacteroides. The sequence goes on from JAFXQA010000014.1 coordinate 15,092, forward strand.
CACTCCGTCCGAAGTTGCTGCTTTCATGGCCAGCCCGGAGGGAAAGGCCTTCCAGCGCAAGTGTCACAAATACGGGATAACGGTGGAGCACCAGCTTCACGCGATGGGAGAACTCCTCCCCCGCGAGTTGTTCGCGGAGGATTCCACCATGTTCCGGATGGACTCCTGCGGCCGCCGTACGGCCGATTTCAACTGCTGCGTGCATTCAAAGAAGGCCCTGGGAATCATCGCATCCAACGCCGCAAAGTTCGCAAAGATCCTGCGGCCGGACAACCATCGCTACTACTTCTGGCTGGACGACAACGCCCCGGTCTGCCGCTGCCCTCTCTGCGCGGAGCTCTCCCCCAGCGAACAGGCACTGACGGTGGAAAACCGAATGCTCCGGGAAATCCGCAAGCAGGATCCCAAGGCAAAACTTGCGCATCTGGCTTACTCCTTCTTCATGCCCGCGCCGAGGAAAGTCACCCCCGACGAAGGAATCTTCCTGGAATTCGCGCCCATCTACCGTTCCTGGGATGTGCCTCTGACTCAAGAAAATGCGCTCTGCCCCCGCGGCTATCCGATTTCAAACGGCGACAATCTCCGCTGGCTGGAAGAGAATCTGGAGGTCTTCCCGGCAGATGATGCGGTGGTGCTGGAGTATTGGGTGGATGCGTCGCTTTTCAGCCGCTGGAAACGGCCCGCCGTGGAACTTCCCTGGCACCCGGACGTCTGCGCCAGCGACCTCGCGACCTACGCCGGCTATGGCCTGCGGAACGTCACTTCCTTCGCGGTCTATATGGACGCCGAATACTTCGAGCGTTTCCCTTCGACTGCGCCCATCGAAGAATACGGACAGATGCTGGAATCTTTCCGTCACTTTCCCCATCTGAACGACCCCTGGTTTGGTTGGGAAGATGCCACAAAGGTTTCTTTCTGCCGCAGCGACGATGCGCTCAACTTCCGTTTCGATGTGAAGGATTCAACGCTTACGGTATGCTGGGGCGAGGGTGAACGGACCGTAGATAACAGCGACCGGGCGGAGCTTTTCATCAGCTGCGACCCGGAGATGAAACGGTATTACGGCTTCGAGATGGATCCGGAAGGGAAGATGATGGACTATCGGAATTCTTTCTACCGCCAGTTTGACTATGGCTGGGATTCGGGCATCAAGCCTGTTTCCACCATCCTGCCGGAAGGCTACCGCGTGGAAGTATCCTTCCCTTACAGTTTTTTACGCTCTGCCGACATCGAGCCGGACGGGCCCCTGCACATAGGCCTCTACCGTGCGGATGCAACGGGCTCCGGCGACATACACTGGTTCACTCTGGCGGACCCGCATACTCCGGAGCCGGATTTTCACGTGCCGGCTTCGCTGTTCGACTATTTTTGACTATCTTTGCGCTGCAATTTGATTATTAATCTCATTCATATATGAAAAATATCGTACTAGTGCGCCACGGCGAGAGCCAGTGGAACAAAGAGAACCGATTCACCGGTTGGACCAATGTTGATTTAAGCGAGAAGGGCCTTCAGGAAGCCCTCGATGCCGGAAAGGCTTTGAAAGAAGCAGGATTCAAATTCGATATTGCCTACACTTCATACCTGAAGAGGGCAGTCAAGACCTTGAACAATGTGCTGGATGCAATGGATCTCGACTGGATTCCCGTAGAGAAGACCTGGCGCCTGAACGAGAAGCACTACGGTATGCTTCAGGGCCTCAACAAGGCCGAGACCGCTGCCAAGTACGGTGACGAGCAGGTGCTCATCTGGCGCCGCAGCTACGATGTGGAGCCCCTCCCTCTCCCCGATACCGATCCCAACTCCGCAACGCAGGATCCCCGCTACGCCGACGTTCCCGACCAGTATGTGCCCCGCACCGAGGCTCTCAAGCAGTGCATCGAGCGCGTAATGCCTTTCTGGGAGTGCGAAATCTTCCCCAAGCTCAAGACTGTCGACAACATCATCGTAGTCGCCCACGGCAACAGCCTCCGCGGTGTGGTCAAGCACCTCAAAGGCATCTCCGATGCAGATATCGTTAAGTTGAACATCCCTACGGCTACCCCGTATGTGTTCGAGTTCGACGATGACCTTAATCTCGTACGCGACTACTACCTTGCAGACCCCGAGGAACTCGCCGCAAAGCAGGCCGCAGTCGCCAACCAGGGAAAAGCGAAGTAATCAAGAACGCCGCTACTTAGGGCGTTTTTGGCAAATCGTTGATATTCAATTAATTACAGAATCAGGTCGGCAAAATGTGCCGACCTGATTCTGTATATCCTTATTATTCAACGACTTACATATAACGGAACTATTGATTCAGTTTTTACCCCCTATCGTACCTACAACAATTACAATAACAATGCGTATTTTGCCCGTATGAAAACGATATTACCCGGGCAGCCGCACCACGTGTACCAGAGATCATTCGACAGAGGGCTGCTCTTCTATACTGCAGCGGATGTCCTCACATACTTCACAATCTATATGACGTATGCGCGTCTATTCAAGATAACTGTATTGGGTGTCTGCCCTATGCGCGACCACGTACATGGTATGATTATTCCGCCAAGTAAAGAAATGATGGCGAAATTCGAAGGTGCGACCAACAGGGCTTACGCAGTGGAATTCAATATCGATACGGGAACGAAGGGCCCAGTGTTTGAGCATTCATATAGTTTTGCCGCAAGAAAAGACTTGAAAAAGATACGTTCCAGCTTAATATATCTATACAATAATCCTGTAGAAAAGCATCTATGCAACAAGGCAATAGACGCCCGATGGAATTTCCTCGCATATGGTTTCAGTCCAAATCCGTTTTCAGAGCCATTGGTGATCAGGAAAGCATCCAGGTCTATGAATAAATGCATCGAAGAGGTAAAATATATGAGGTCGCAGAACAAATACCTGAATCAGAGAATGATACACAGGTTGTTCAAGAGTCTTGACAGCCGGGAACGGGCGCAACTAGCAGACTATATTGTAATCACATACTCTGCCATCGACTACAAGAAACTGTTTTCGTATTGGAAAACTCCAGAAATAATGCTGCTAGCTATGGATTCGACGACCGGAGCAGAATACGATATCGGCGAAAAAGTGAACAAGGCTCTCTCCGATAAGGCCTATTCTACAATCGCACATTTTCTTGAAAAGGATTATGGATACAAACGGGCAAAGGATGTCTTGATACTTCCTGAAAGGAACAGGATGAATCTTTTGACTGAACTCATTATCCATACAGATGTCAGCGAGTACCAGATTAAGAAGTTCCTACATCTTGATGTCGGATTGTAAGCGTTTTTCACAACTATTTGAATTATAGTAGTTTACAGAATCAGGTCAGCAAAATTTACTGACCTGATTCTGTAAAATATTGAATGTCAATTGATTACCAAAAACGCCTCTTCAACACCTGGCAAAAAACCGTAAATCGCAAACGATTCAGCCGCGAAGCGCGTCAGGTGCTGGCCAGGTTACAGCAGGCCGCGGCCGACGAGGAATGCGTGGGAGTCGGGTTCGCGGCCGGCGAAGGCCTTGAAGAGGGTCATTGGCTCTTCGCTGCCACCCTTCTCGAGGAAGGTTTCTTTGAACTTCTTGGCAAGCTCGAGGTCAAAAGGTCCGTTCGGGGATGCCTCGAAGATGCTGAAGGCGTCCTTGTCGAGCACTTCGCTCCAGAGGTAGCCGTAGTAACCGGTATTGTATCCGCTGGAGAAGATGTGATTGAAGTACGTGGTGCGGTAGCGGTAGGTAATCTCGGGGTTCAGGCCGATAAGGTCGGCGAGCTTGGCCTCGAATGCGTCGATGAACGCCGTTGCCTGCTCGCGGGTGTCCAGCCCCTCGGGAATGTCGGCCAGCTCATGCCACTTAAGATCAAGGATCGATGCTGCGGCAAGCTCGGTGGTCATGAATCCCTGGTTGAACTTGAGGGAGTTATTTATCTTGTCTACAAGCGCTGCAGGTATTACCTCACCTTCCGCGTTCTTGGCATACTGGGCCAGCAGTTCAGGCTGGAAAGCCCAGTTCTCGTTGAACTGGCTGAACATCTCCACGAAGTCCCGGGTGACGTTGGTGCCGCTCACGGAAGGGTAATGGCACTTGGTCAGGAGCCCGTGCAGGGCGTGGCCGAATTCATGGAAGACGGTCTGCACCTGGTCTACGTTCATATTCTCGGCAAGGTTTCCGACGTTCACGATGATGGGGCGGATGTCGTTGCCCGAGGCATCGACATACTGCTCGCGGATATTGTTCATCCACGCGCCACCGCGCTTGCTGTCGCGGGGAAGATAGTCGGTGGTGAAGATGCCGATCAGCGAACCGTCATCGTAGGTAAGCTTCCAGGTATCCACGCAGTCCTCATTGTAGGCGGGCACACCCTCAAGCTTTTCGAAGTTCACTCCGTAGAGCCACTTGGCGGCCTTGAAGATACCGTTGCGCACAGAATCCTTCTGGAAATAAGGCTTCACTTCCTCGTCGTCGAGGTCGTACTTGACCTTGCGGACCTTCTCGGCATAGTACCACCAGTCCCAGGGCTCGATCTTGGAGCCGGCAGGCAGCACGCCTGCGGCGATATCCTCGTCCATCACCTTCTGCATGTCGGCGATTTCCTCGCGGGCCTTGGCGGTGGAGGCCTTGATTATGCCGCGCAGGAACCCATCGACCGTTGCAGGGTCGTGGGCCATCTTGTTGTCGAGGGTATAGGCAGCGGAGTTGGGGAATCCCAGCATCTTCGCCTTCTCCTGACGCAGGCGCAGCACCTCAAGCACCAGCAGGGCGTTGTCGTTCTCGTTGCCGTGATGGCCGCGGGTGGTGTAGGCCTCATAATACTGCTTGCGGAGTTCGCGGTCGGCGGTGGCGGTCATCTTGTCGGGATATGCGCTCACACTGAATCCGAACTTCTCCTTGAAGGCGTTGCTCTCGGCGAGAATGTTGTTGCCTATCTTCTGCGTCTTGGCGGCGATGTCGGAATTAATCTCGCGAAGGCGGTTCTGCTGCTCTTCGGGCAGGCCGATACCCTCACGCTCGAAACTCTCATAGTGCTTCTTGAGCACCATCTGCTGCTCGCGGGTGAGGCCGCTCTGGTCGCCATTCCAGATGGCGGCGATGCGCTCGTAGAGGGCCTTGTTGAAGGAGATGTTGGCCTCGTGTTCGCTCACGAGCGGGATGGACTCCTCGACCACCTTGTCGAGGGCATCGCTGCGGTCGGTCTCGGCCACATTGTATAGCACACCGCTGACCTTGGAGAGGATGCGTCCGGAAAGCTCCAGGGGCGCGATAGTGTTCTCGAAAGTGGGAGCATCCTCACATGCAGTAATGGCATCTATCTCCGCCTGCTGCTCAGCTATGCCGGCCTTGATGGCAGGGATGTAGTCGGAGGTCTTTATCTTGTCGAAAGGAGGAATCCCATAAGGGGTGTCCCACTCCGTGAGGAATGGATTGGTGTGGCAGGATGCAAGCATAAGCAATGTTGCAAATACAAAAACTAAATTCTTTTTCATCATTCTACTCTCCCATGATTGGTTCCGTTCACGTCCTTGCGGTCGTAAGAGAGGACCCTGTTAACTTTTACGGTCTGGTAGCCCTCTTTGAGGGTATAGTCGGCATTCACATAAGTGGCCGGGACGTATGACATTTCTTCTGACAGCTCTTCGTTAGGATCTTCCACAAAAGTAATCTGTGGAGTGCTGCCCGAAGAAGCAACATATAAATTGATCAGGCCCAGGGCGCAGGCAGGGTTCTTCGCATACTCGATAGTGGGATCGTCGTAGTCTTTGCGCCCAAGGATCGCAGCGGGGATGAGTTTGTCGGCGAATCGGCCATAGCCGCTCGAACGTATGGCAATGTCCTGGTTGTTCGGCAGCAGGAAGTATTGGCTAATGGACTGTGCTCCCGCGTTGCGAACGACCTCATCGCGCACAGACTGGCGATAAGCCTCCTTTTCGGCTTCGGTAAGAGTGTGTCCCATGCTCTGCTGCTCTTCGGCATAAGCCTTGAGATTGGCCTCGATGCCCTCGCCCAGCGGATCGTCGTAACGGTCGGAATGGAGAGCTCCGTCGGCGGCCCAGTCGAATCCCTTGTCCAGCCTTCCTTCCTTGAGATAAATACCCATGCGGTTCTTGGTAATGGCCCAACGGTTTATGCTGTAGGTGCCGTCGGAGAAGAAGAAGCGGTTGGTGGAGGCTTTCTTGTCTTTGGCGTTAGGATCTTTGTAGATGAAGAAGAAAACTTTTTCATCCACATGGGTGTAATAATCCTTGTTGCAACCATAGGTAAGGTCCTTCACATACACATAGCGGCCCCAGAGCGGAGACTGCTTGCCTTCGCTTACGGCCGCTTTGATCTGCTCGGGAGTAACCTCGATGGGAAGTATCCTTTCTGCCATCGCACCCTTGAAGATATGGGTATCGATGAGAAGCTGGGTATCGATGTATGCCACCTCGTAGTCGGCATTGGGGCCGCTGGTATCGGCCTTCACGCCCAACTGGAGAGTGCCGTCATACTCGCCGAGCGTGAGCCCAGTGGCGTAAATGTATATCCACTGGCCCAGATGGTAGTCTGAATACATGGAACTGCGACCTACCTTGACATCGAGCACTCCGGACCCATCCTGGATGTAGAGTTCGCGATACACGTTGCCGGTGCGGTCGGAAGATATGACCTGGCCTTTGATCCAGACGCTCTCCTCTATCTTAACCGGGTTCTTGGACGTTGTGTACATGGCCTTGAGCTGGGCGATGGTGTGGGTGACACGGGAATCGTAGTTCACAAGGACCTCGTCGGCGGGTTCACTGGCACTGCCGAGCACAGGCTGCCATTCCTCAATCAGACTCTGGCAGGAAACGGCTGCGGCAAGTGCCGCTATTGCAATAATAAACTTTTTCATGGCCTTAGAATCTGAAATAAACGTTAAGCATGTAATTGAATCCCGCCATATAGAAGTACTTGGGATCGAACTTATAGTACTGTTCTTTGGAAACAGTGTTGTCCACCATGCGGGTCTGCTCATAGCCGCCGGTCTTTACCGTAGTGTTGTTGAGCAGGTTGCGGGCATTTAGCGAGAAGCCGAGCTGGTATTTGTAGCGGATGAACCAGCTCTTGCCTACAGAAATGTTCATCAGGAATACCGGGTCGAACTTCTCCTGGCTGGTCATGTATTCTATCTCCTTCGGAGTGATGATTCCATCGGGACCGGCTGTAGCGAAATCTGTGCGGTAGAGTGGATTCATGTCGAGATAGGATTCTCCGAAATACTGGCAGTCAGCCTCGATGAACCAATAATTGATATTGTAGTTCAAACCTATCGATGCTGCAATCTGAGGAGTAGAAGGCACATAGTGTTTCTGGTACCGCTCCACCTGGGTTGTCGGATTGCCTGCAGCATCTTTCGCATAGACCGGACTCTGCGACCAGTAGCTCACGGGAATCATGGTCTGGCCGCCGAAACTCACAGGCTCGGCGCTGTTGTCGATGGTCTGAGTCATCATAGGTGTTGATGTGTACTCAGCCCTTCCTGCCGACAACGCACCCTGCACAAAGAGATTAGGAAGGGGGGTAGGGACCTTGAATCCGAGCTCGATGCCATAATGCTGTTCGTCGATACCAGTAAGTACATAGTTGGAGAAGGCATTCTGGATGTCGTCGTAGGCACTCATAACCTTGCTCTGGTCCCAGATCTTAGTGTAGTATGCAGAAACGCGGGCGTTGTAGCCGCCGCCTGAATACTGCCAGTTGATATCGGAAGACAGGGACTTGATGCTGGTCAGGCCGGGCGTGACCGTATTGCGGGTACGGGCCGACACGAAGGACTGGTTGAAGGTAGGCGCATCGCGGAAATATCCAACGTTCGCGTACACCCTCATGTTACCCCCGATGACGTAGTTGAGATTGGCCTTGACCGCGCCGGTGGGCTTGATGACGGTCCTTGACCTGCCGAAAGAAGTAACCTCCCTGCCGGTGACCGGGTCGATGACAGGAGTCATGGACGTGCCGTAGCGCTTGTTCAGGTCATCCAGCTCGCTCTTGGTGCCCGGGAAGAGGCCCTTGCGCACGAGACCTTCCCTCCAGAGCCCGGAGACGCCGATGCGTCCGCCGAAGCTGGCGCTGAGGTTGCCGAACGAGAGGATCATGTTGCCCCAGGTGTTGAGCGAACGCACGTTGGCCATGTAATCATAGCCGTAGACATCCCCTTCGTGAAGGATCTCGGACTTGCCGCCGTGGGAGAGATAGTAGTCGAGGTCGTTCTGGAGCTTATATGCTTCGGAGCCGAACTCCCTCTCGGCGAAATTGTCGATGTTCACATAGTATTCTCCGCCGAGCAGGTCGGCCAACTGCTTGTAATAGTGAGTGCGGTTGACCTTTATCTGGCCGCCGCCGACCAGCGTCATCCAATTGAAGGGACGCCATTTGCCGTCGAGCACGAAGTTGAGGTCGCGCTGGTCCACGTGGCGTTCCTCCTGCACATATTTTGAACGGGCGCCGTTGGATTCGATATTTTGGCGGTTTACGTTGTAGAGACGGTCCCAGTTGACGTGGACGGCATTAGGATAATCTGCAGGATGTGTCCAGACCTCCTGAGCCGCGGCATACTTCACAAAATTGGCCCGGCCGTAGTCGGAGTTGGTCATGAAGAAGTATGACGGCAGGTTACGGTAGTAGTCCGGCCTGGGATCCTGGGCGTCGTACCAGTCGAGGGCCGTGTATCCGTTTTTACCGAAACGGTAAAGCAGGGTGGCCGTCAGCGAGAACCTGTCGGAAGGGTTGTAGTCATACTTCAGGAAAGCGATGGGCTCGTTTGTCTTACGGACGCGGGCATTGCGCACCGTGCCATTCTGATATCCCCAGTTGGAATTGTACATGTTGGTACCCACCAGGTCGTAGACTTCCTGGGTGGATGCGTTCTGCGCTCCCCTCTGGCCCGGAGTGGCGAAGAACGCCGCGCTTAGCTTATGACCATCGCCGAAGTACTTGTCGGCCGCGAAATAATAAGCGAAGGAGCGGTAGTACACTCCGTCGATCCAGTCGTTGCCGCCGAGACGGGCGGAGACGTTCGCCGCAAAGGCCCATCCGTTGTCCATGATTCCAGTGGCGTACGAGGCCATCAGGCGCAGGCGGTAGAGGGTGCTGTTTGTAAGAACGCTGCCGCGCATGCCCTTGCGTACCGCCGATGCGGTGCCGTCGATGTTGGTGGTGCCGTTGTACCCGCCTATGGTATAGTCTGTGGCATCCAGGCCAACGGAAGAATCCTTGCTGCGCATCGCCTCGTTCAGGCCGCTCCAGAGGGAGAACGGGCCGTATCCCGTAAGGGCATCGTTAAGCTTGACACCCGCGAGATAGACTTCCTGGGACTCGCTGTTGTAGCCCCTCTGTTTGAAGCGCACGGAGGAGAAACCAAAGCCGACGATATTGGAGAAGATGTCGTTGGAGTCGAACAGGACGGCTGAGTTGTCGTTGAACCCGCTGTCGTCCATATCGAACTCATTACTGGCGGCATCATCGAGTTCTTCGGCCTTCTGCGCTCCGGAGAGAGAAAGATTGAACATATTCTTGACGTATCCGTCGTTCACGGTGACACCCACCTGCTGCTGCAGGTAATCGGGTGCCTCGATAACGAGGGAATACATGCCGTCGGCAAGATTCTCAATAAGGAATGTGCCGTCGGCAGCAGTGGTGGCAACTGCCACCTGGGCCGCTCCGCGATACAGTATCAGCTTCGCGTTCTCGACCGGCTGGCGGTCGTTACGGCTGATGACCGTACCCTTTACTCCTCCGGTAGGGTCCTCTTTTGCAAAGAGGGCTGCCGAAGCGAGGAGCGCGGTAATGAGGAATATCAGTTTACGCATAATGCAGTGATTACTACTTGGTAACTACTATGTATGTAGGATAGTGGTCGGAATAGCCTCCGACAAATGCGCCTCCGGAGAAGGTGCGGAACGGCGTACCCTTGTACTGGCCCTTTTGCTGGGTCATGAACGGCTTGCGGAAAATGCGGCCATAAAACTTGTTTTTCACTATGGGCCTGATTGCGTATGATCCATCCTTCACGTTCACAAGGTTGCTGTTCACGAGGATGATGTCGTAGATGTTCGTTTCGCCGCGATAGTAAAGCGAACTGTAGCCGGCCTTAAGCATGCTCAGGAATGGTGAGAAGAAATCCTCCGGGCCCACCTCATCTGTCTTCTCCATACCATGCATGAACTTGACCATGCTGGGGTCGGAAGGGTTGTCATTCATGTCACCCATAACGACTATCTTTATGCCAGGAAACTCGTTCTGGATCTCTATCGCTCTCTTGTAGATGATTTCCGCTCCGCGGGGACGAAGATCGGCGCCCTTTCCGCCGAGACGGGAGGGCAGGTGGGCGACGAAGATGGCGAACATCTCACCGTCCAGGAGCCCCCTCACCATGAGAACGTCACGGGTACGGAAATTGTCTTTTTCCTCCTGCGTCCAGGCGCTGAAGTCAATCTCGGAACCATCGAAGGTGAAAGGAATGGCTTCGCTGGCAAGCATCTTGAACAGTTCCGGCTTGTAGAACAGGGCGACATCAACGCCGCGGCGGTCCGGACTGTCATAGTGGACGATCTGGTAGTTGGCTTCCGCGATCTCGGGCTGGTTTACCAGGTCGTCGAGCACATGGCGGTTTTCCACCTCACTCACGCCCAGGATGGCATGCCAGCATCCGTTATCTTCCTTCATGGCCTTGATCACGCTTGCCATGTTATGGAGTTTCTTTGTGTATTTAGCCTCGGTCCACTGGTTCTGACCGTCGGGCAGGTACTGATAATCGTTTTTCCCTTCATCGTGATAGGTGTCGAACAGGTTCTCCAGATTGTAGAACCCTATCACCCGGCTCGTACGCCCCTTTCCCTGGGCAAATGCGGCCGTTACGGCAAGAACGACGAAAAGTACTGTCAAAAGACGCTTTTTCATATCAATTTGTTTTTAATTTGTTGACCACCAGTAAGACAATGCCGTGGGATCTTCCGTTTCGATGGTTTCCGCCACCGAAGCGCCCACGAGCGCCGGGAGGTTTACGAAGAAATCTATTCCGGTCTTACGCTCAAGTTCCCGGATGGACATCGCCATGCTGCGGTTGACCGCCCGGCTGGCATTTTCGGCATTATGTTCAAGGAAGACAGCACATGCATTATAACCGGAATGCCCGAAGGTGCCGTTCCTGTTATAACGAAGAACAGCTTTAAAGTATGCGTAAGGGGCCACTACCCTCTTACCCATATTGTCCGAAGCCACTCCGTAATGGGGTTCAGGAACGCATCCGGTTACCACATACAGGGTATCGCAGGATTTCGCCCATGCCCGTACCCGGTCTTCCAGTTTCGCCCACACCCCGGAATTGAACGAGCCAAGCTGCGGGGTCATGTTGGTACCGTAGAAGGTTTCCCTGTTCGCCAAGGGGCGGTAGCGGTCGGCCGACGGAATCTGATGCCCGCGGTTCATGCCCTTCAATCCATTATAGTTGCCATTGGAGATGATGGCCTGGTCGGATGCAGGCATCAAAGGGTCAACGCCCCAGGCATTGCTCCGTTCTCCTGTTCCCCCGATCAGGACGCTGTTGAGCGGATATGCCACCCAGATTGCAAGACGGGAGGAATAATCGTAATAATAAGAGTAATTGCGGGTCTTCTTCCCGTCGACAGTCATGGGATGATGATAGAAATCCATGCCGTCGGATGCATCCGTCGCGGGCAGTTCAAGCCATTTTGGGGATGCGGTGGGAGTACCCTTGCGCACATCTGCAGGCTGGTCACTCTTTGTACCCTTCTGGAAGATATCGATGGAAGCAACGCCGTACTTATCGTACACAGTGAGTGTTACGGCCCTTTCCGTCTCCTTGGGATTGGCCTTGCACGTGAGGAGTTGGGCCCCGGAATCACCGGTGCCGGAATAGTTGGTAAGCGACGCCCACTCGGCAGTTTCGCCGTCGTAGCTGAGTTTCAGTTCCCAGTCGGTTTTGGATGTCACGAAAATGAAGACATCCTCTCCCTGCTGGCTAAGGTATTCCTTGCCCTCCTCGACCATTACAGAAGGCGGGCTGACGGCATCTTTCTGTCCCAGGCCTCCACACGAAGCAACTGAGAGTGACAGCGCCAGAAGCGCTGCCACCCACAGAAGGATATGCCTGGCCGAAAGATTCAGCATTTATTTATAGATAATTGTAACGGCTGTCATTTTAACCTGGCCATTTGTGGCTCCGGTTGTTGAAGTTACGGAGAATTTTGCCGTTGATCCGCTAAGACTCACTTCGCTGCCGGATGCCACGGTAGATCCAGATGCATCAACAAGACTTCCGCCATTTGACTGGCCATAAGTGAACTTCACGGAAACGAGCTGATTTGATTCAGGAACACTGATCTGAACAATCGGATTATTGGTCTGGTACAAACGCCATTCGGCACCATTGCTATAGAACTTTCCGTTGTTTCCATCAGTATTGACAGACATCACGACACCCGCAGCAAGTTCAAGAGTGCCGACCTGAGTTCCATTGGTGGTTACTGAATACTTGGTGGCCATATCTGACATACTTACCGATACCGTGACAGGATCCCCCGGCTGGGAATTCACCTTCTTCGCCTGAGTGATGGTAACCACCACATTATCTACACTCTCGCCGGAGATGGTTACAGTGTATGTCTTGGCGTTCTCCGTGTCATCGTTGGCAGCGAAACCAATCATGAAGCGGCCGTCACCGTTTCCGGTTACAGAAGTACCGGTCTTGCCGTCTGCGCCTGCGAGTTCCGCAGTGCCGGAGGTGAGAGTTGCAGTCCAGGCAACGTTTGAAGTAACATTGACTGTTGCACTGGTGACTGTTGAGGCTACTTCAATCTCGGTCTTGTCTACCTTAAGGCTGGGTGCGGCTTCACCGATCTTCTCGGCAGAAACATATACTATCTGATGATATGCGGAAGCCTTTCCGGTATAGAAACCGGTGATCTTGTACTTGGCGCCAAGTTCGATGCTGTCATAAAGGCTGCCTGCAGCATTTACGAAAGAAGCATACGGGGTGTCGCCGCCTTCGAAGTACAGGTTGGTGTAATTGCCCGACTTCTTGGGAGTGGCAACGAAAGTGACATAAGCTGCGTGTTTGTTGGCGTTGGAATAGGTGGCGTAAGTCTCGCTTATATCTGTGGGAGTTCCATAGACCGGGGTGCCGGCACCTGTCTTGGTGATAGTGGGACTGCTAATCTGCTTGCCGCTATTGTAAGAACCGATCTTGCCGGTTACATTGACAATATCTCCAATCTCCACTCCGGGAGCGCCGTTCTTGTAGACATAAACATGGTTGGTACCGTCGGAGAGGATGCATCCCTTGGTAGTCACCGCTGCAACAGTAGCACCGACGATGCTGACATCGGCACCATCAGTAACCATCGCCGTGATGGTAGAAAGGTCGGTTGCCTGGCTCGCATCTACAGCTTTGGCCTGGGTGAGAGTAACCACTACATCCTGAACCGAAGTCGCGGAGATGGTGAATTTGGCCACAACCTCATTCTCAGTCGAGGTATTCTTCGGGAAGGAAACGGTGATTTCTGCATCGCCTTCACCTGAAGCAGGACTTGCCACGAAGCCTTCTTTGTCGCTTGTAATAGTCCACGCCACATTGGACTGCACGTTGAACTTGGCGGAGACATCTTCAGAAGTAGCGCTAAGAGTAAGAGGCGTGGCGGAAAGACGAGGCTCGACATCCTGCCCATATGTAACGCCTATCTGCTGGAAGCGATAGTGTCCGGACGTAAGAGGATAAGCAAGGACAACTTCCATGGCCTTTCCTGTCCAGGTGAGAATATTCTTGGTTCCATCGAAACTGTATGAACCAACTGTGAAAAGCTTCTCAAGGTCAGCCTCGGCGGGATGATAGGAGCCATCCTTGTCATCGGCAGCAAACAGATACTCAACCTTCACTATAGGTTTGTTGGAGGAGACGGTGAGGGTGCTGTTTTTGTAAACACGCATGGCCTCTCCCTTGTCGTAATACTTGCCGGTGTTGCTGTCTCCGTCGAAAGATACGGATGCAGAGCCTATCACAATCGGCTTCGGGAACTGTGCCTGATTGGCGACTTTAAGGTCATGGGCGGCATTCTTGGCGATGAACACATCGTCACCTGCAACAGCAGCCTCGACCGGAGTATATGTGGCCTGGCCGGTAACCTTGACTGCGATGAACTGGTGATAGCTGTTCTTGCTTTCCCAGCCGGTGTAGTAACCGAGAACATCAACTGTATTTCCTTCACCCCAGCTGGTGCCGGACTCATCTGCAAACATTGCAGAGGGAGCGCTTACGAAGGAAAGATAACCGTCGTAGCCCTCAACCTTGAACTGGGTATAATTGCCATCCTTGTGGACGGTGGCAGTCATATGGGCATACTTGGGATACCAGATGCCGCCGTAGTTGGTGGATTCTTCGTCGGTTGCGGCTGCGGTGACGCACCTGGTAAGGAAGTCTTTGTTTATCTCCACAGGTGTAGGATACTCGGGAGTGGCAGTGCCTGTCTTCTTCTCACTGGCATCGGTGATTTCGTATTCACCCCAGTAGTACTTGAATGTACCTATAAGCGAGACCTTGTCACCTACCGCAAGTTTCGGGTCGGCGTTCTTATAAACATAGATGGCCTTGTCGCCCTTGCCGATGACATAACCCTTGGTGGTGACGGCAGTAACGGTGGCGTTCAGGACAGTGACATTGCTGCCTGCAGGCTTGGCAATGATGGTCGCAAGGTCGGTGACCTCATCGCTGTCGGGGATGTTGCCGGACTGGTCGAGACCGAGACTGACGGCTGCATTCAGGTCGAGAAGGTCTCCGCCGGAAGCAGCTGCGAGCTGTAGGTCATCTAAACGATATACGCCGCCGGTGCTCGTTGTCTTGAGATTGGCGCACTTGAACACTACGGTAACGGCTTCCGTTCCCGTGGGCACGGCAAACTTGACCGTTGCGAGATTCCATGTACCCACGGGGACGGTGCCGTCCTTGAATGTGGGAACCAGTTCCACACCCTTGACGCCGTCTATACTTACGAAGACCTTGAACTCTTCGGGGTTGTAGGTATTGTCGGTGTCGTCCTGGGTGTAACGCTCGCCTCCGAAAGACAGAGCGATGTTGGTCTTTCCGTTAAGGGCGATGTTCTTTACGGCGAAAGAAGCTGTTTTTCCAAAGAACAGGAAGTTCTTTCCGGAACCGGGATACAGCGACTTCTCATGGTCGGATGTCTGCCCGTTGTTCCTCACGGACATGCCGGTGAACTCATAGGCGACATTGGCGATGCCGTTGCCGGTTTCGTTGCGCCAGTGGTCCACCTGGTCGAGATAAGGCCATCCGGAAGAGGGCTTCTCAAAGGTGGTCTTGTCAAAGTCGTTCTTGTAAAGGAGGGCATCGGCCACCGTTCCGGCTTCACCGGACTGCTTCACCTTCAGCACGGCATCAGAGAAGCCGATGGTAAAGGTTATGTTGGCATCGCGATCGATGTCGGGATTGGATTTGGCGGTAATGGTTACCGTCTGTTTTTCATTTGACCCCTGACCGGAATTCGGAGTGACAGTAATCCAGTCGGGAACGTTGTTCACCGTCCACTGCCGGGTTGCAGTGATATTTACTGTAGCATGGGCACCTGCCTCGGAAGTCAGGTTTACCTCAGTTGGATCGAGGGAGATGCTCGCAGCTCCCAGAGGTTTTTCCTTTTCTTCACAGGAGGAAAGCGTTGCAAGAGCTGCAATTGCAGCGATTGCCAGAATTTTTGAGAATTTCATGATGTTATTGTTTTGTGTTCTAATTTTGTTTTGCGCTTTATAGTCTTCAAATATAAGTATTCCTTTGGAATAAAACAAAAAAAGAGCGCAGCTCCTTTCGGGCTGCGCTCTCATGATAAAGGTATAGCTTACTTAGTTCTTGGGAACGTAAACTGCGAATGCTGCTATGACGGCATCCCTTTCGGCTGCGGTAGTCATGTTGGGGTTGCCGAACTTGGCGAGATTGAATCCGCGATAGTTGAAGTTGCCCCACCATGCATCGTCCACAACCACGATATTGTTGCCGACATTGGCAGGACGGGCGGCGGTATTCTTCGCGCCAAGGGTCTGCCATCCTTCCGGACGATACTGGAATCCGTAGTTGACCACGATGACCGAGCCGTTGGGGATCTGGGCTTTCTCGACTATGCTGGTGGCCACGAACTGTACCACATTGCCGCCTGTAGTAACCAGATTGGAGTTGGTGTCAGAAGTGGAGTTGTAGAAAGCGTCCTTGGTGTAGGTGAATTCCAGCTTGGTGAAGTTGGCAGGGTCGTAACCTTTCTTGCGGAGCATTTCGTCGGTCGAAGCAAGAGGTTTGGGGATGAATATGCCGAATATGTGTTCCAGTTCTTCCTGCTGTGCTTCGGTAAGGTTGGGATTGCCTCTTCTGGCCACGTTGAAGGCCCTGTAATTGAAGGAAGTTCCCCACCAGGCATCGTCCACCACGACTACAGGATTGCTGTCACCAGTAACGTTGTCGGGGCGCTTGCCAGAGTTCTTCTTACCCTTCTCCTGCCAGGCATCGGGACGATACATCCATCCGTTGGCCACCTCCGCGGTGCCGCCCTGGACAACCAGTACCGTACCAACGGGAAGCGCAGACCTGTGATACTGAGGAGTAGCCGCAAACTGCGTGAGATTGGTAGCGCTTGGACTGACTTCCTTGGTAATAATCTTTGAATGGTTGGTTCCATCCGTAGAGTTCCAGTATCCGTTGTGAGTCCAGTCTATTTCCTTACGGGTGTAATCATCCATCTTGTAACCTGCATCCACAAATATCTGCT
Source organism: Bacteroidales bacterium (assembly GCA_017527415.1). Taxonomy (GTDB): domain Bacteria; phylum Bacteroidota; class Bacteroidia; order Bacteroidales; family UBA932; genus Cryptobacteroides. The sequence continues at coordinate 31,879 of JAFXQA010000014.1, forward strand.
CGCAGATGTCGAGGGTGGCAGCAGGAGCGACATACTTACTGATCAAGATTGGCTGGCAGTTGCAGATTTCGTTATATGTTATATCGTCGATCTTCTTGGTGTATGTATCATTGTTACCATAGATGGTCACGGTGTCATTAACTGCAAGTCCGAGCTCGTCGAATTTCTTCTTTTCGCCTTCCCAGTTAAAGAAGGTGTAGGTGTACAAGGTTTCGGTGCCGTCGGTAATGAGGCAGTTGCCATACTGGTTGTTGTCAATCAGTGTAATTGCTCCGCGGACAACATATTTCTTCGTCTTGTCGACCTCCTTGGCCTTGAATTCAGCCATAGTAAGAGACTCATAGTGATTCAGATACCAGGCATTCTTGCCCTGATGCTGGCTCTTGTCGGCATAGTAGTTATGAGGAGCTGCGACAGTGATGAAGTCACCTTCCTTGATTCCGTTGGCTGCAAGGACATCCTGTCCGCTCTCACCACCCTTGGCGGGGAGCAGACCGTAGATATAAACCTTTCCGGTGCGGTCTTCAATCCAGAAGTTACCGTACTTATTGTATTTGGTATTGTCGTTCTTATCCATCACGATATCGCGGACGATACCGGAAAGCTCGTAAGTCTTCGCATTGTCGTTGGGCAACGCATTGAATTCGGCGCAGGTGAGAACGGCAACATCAGCACGTGTGATCTTCCCAGTGACGGACTCCAGACCCGTAGCGGACAGGGTTACGGTGGCTTCTCCACCTTCACCGGCATCCACGGTTACCTTGACTGCGGCAGAAGCATTACCGGTAGCAGGATCGAAGTGTACCCAGGTCTGATCTGCAGAAATAGTCCATGTTACAACGTTGGAAGAGACGTTAATGGTGAACTCTTCGCCCTTGGCGGAAGCCTCATATTCGGTAAGGTCGAAAGCTATGCTGGGAGTCTTGGACTTCTCGTGGCTCACGTAGTAGGCATTTCCGGCCTGAGGCTGTCCGTTATAAGCGGAACGGGTTGCGCGCATGGTGAGGATATCGCCTTCGCGAATGTCCATCTGCTGCATGTAGTTGTTGATACGGGCAGCTCCCTTCTCCTGGAAGAGACCATAGACATAGACGCCATCTCCCTCCACGGAACCATCGTTGATCCAGAAGTCGTTGTAGTACTCGTCAGTAATCTTGATAACGGTACCCGTGATTTCATAGAAGACGCTGGCATCGACTTCCTTCTCGAGGAATTCCTTGACAGTCACCTGCATGATCCTTTCACCTTCGGCACCTTCCTGAGTGATGGTTGCAGCTGCAGAAAGAGTCTTTCCAATGAAGGAGACGGTGGCCGCGCGGTTGTATCCCGTATTTGCAGGGAAATTAACTTTAACTTCGACAGGATCGTCAGAAGCTTTTCCGGTGGCGGGCTCTACAGTGATGCCCTTGACATCGTCAAGAGAGGTGGCAGGAGCTACCTCAGCCTTCCAGTCTTCGCTGGAAAGGACCTTTACGATCACGGCTCCACCTGCCTGAGGAGCGGTGTAGCTACCTTTGTCGGTCGCTATCAGCGCCGGTTTCTCGCTCATTCCCTGTTCGCAGGAAATGAATGCGCATGCCGCAAGGGCCAATGCAATGAAAATATTGTGTTTCATACTCATAATCTGTTAGAAGATGTAACGGAGGCTGAAAATCATTTCCCAGGTGGAAGCGAGGGAATTGGAGATGGAGAAGGTGTTCTTCAGGATCTCCGAGCCGTCCTTCTGGAACTGGAACACAGGCTTTACGCCGGTGGTATAGACTGCAGATGCGTTGGTCAGGTCGATAGGAATGGCGTTGCCATATCCATCATCGGCATTGGTCTTCCAGACATTGCCCCATGCGGGATTCAGCAGGTTGCCGACATTCATGATATCGACACCGAGCTGGATGGTGTGCTTGTGACCTGCTGCATTGACATAGAAGTTCTGGTTGACCTTGAGGTCGAACTTATGTACCCAGGGAGCCACAAGGGAGTTGCGCTCAGCAATCTGGCCGGTGTGGGTGCGGAGATAAGGATCCTGCTGGATATAGTTCCAGAAATCCTTCTTCTGATCGTCTGCGGAATAGGTGACATTGTTTTCCTTATCCTTGAAATCCTTGAAGGTCCAGCTGGCGAGCTGATCCTCGGTAGGGATGTCGATGAGGCTGTAGTTGTATGCACCATCGCCGAAAACGTTCTGCACATAGTCGATGTTGGCACGGGTGGTAGGACCTCCGTAGTAGGAGAGGGATACGGTAGTGCCGAACATCTTCGCGTAGTCGCGGGAGTAGCTCACGTTGGCAATTACCCGGTGAGGCATCACGTAGCTGGCATATCCGAGTTCAGGATGGTTGGTGCCATACTTGGAGATGATTCCCTTCCATGCGGAACCGGGCTGGTCGCCGACACCGTCGATGATAACCCTGGCATGGCTGTAGGTGTAGGATGCGTTTGCGCTCAGCCCGTGCCAGTTGTTCTTCTCGAGTTTGAAGGTTACGGATTTGTAGTTACCCGCCTTTCCGAGGCCGCTCACGTTGTTGATGAGGTAAGCGTCGGTAATCTGGCTGTCGTAACGTCCGTTGTTATAGTAAGGACGGGCTGCAATATCAGGAACGCTTATCAAAGTGGTAGGCGCTTTCATGCCGATATTGCTCAGGGTGACAACGTGGATGTCTTCCTTGAGGATACCTTCGACAGAAGCCTTGATATCTCCGGGAAGCAGGAAGTCGACTGCGAGTGAGCTCTTCCATGTGGTAGGATTCTTGAGCTTCGGATCCATCAGGGTGATGGAAGTCAGGTTGAGACCTGCCGCGCTGGCATTATATCCGGAAGGATAAAGCTGCTTGAGGATGGCATTGCGATCGTTGCTGATGGCGGGAATTCCGGTGTCTTTCTTGGTGACAGTGGTCTGGAGGACACCCGCATCACCCGACTGACCGACAATCCATACGAATGGGATACGTCCTACGAACACGCCGGTACCGCCACGCACGACAACCTTGCGATTTCCGAAGACATCCCAGTTGAAGCCGATACGGGGCGAAACGGTGAGCCTTGCCTCAGGAGTATCGACCGTGGAATATTTGCCGCTGGGATTGCTGACTGTAGAGGCGAAGGTAGCCTCTTCTACACGGGTATTGCGGTTGAAATCAAGTGAAGGATAAACAGGCATCTCGAAACGCACACCTGCGGTGAGCTTCAGATTGTCGTTCACGTTGTAGTTGTCCTGGAGATAAAAAGCGAACTGGTTGAACGTGAAGTGGGGATATTCCTGGGCAAAGGTTGCATTATTGCCGTGAGTGATTGCGAACTGTGAAGGTTTCGCGAACAAGGTCTTATTCTGGATGGCATCATAGATCGCCTGCTCATCTGCAAACTCGAAGACATAAGCACCGGCACCCATACGCTGGAAACCGTTCTTGGTCTCGTCGGTCTCGTAAGATATACCTGCGAGCACAGAGTGCTTGCCGAGGCTGATGTTAACTTCATCGGTGGCAGTAAGAGTAGTCACGTCGCGAAGGTTCCCATATGAGAAGGCTTCATAACCGAAGGTAGTGTAGATATGATTCTTTCCGTCGCCGTTGACATCGTTCACAACGAGATCTACGAAGGGGAAATATCCGCCGTCCGTAGAACGGGGCTCGAACTGATGAGAATAGGCAACCCTGAGAGTATTGGCGATCTTTCCGTCCCAGAAACGGGAGTTCAGCTCACCTGCGATGGAAGAGAAGTTCTGTTCCTGATAGAACCTTGCATTCTGGAAATACTGCGCATACCAGGAAGTGCACTTGGTGGTGGAGTAGCCGGAATCTGCAAAACCTGTCCTGGAGGTGGAAGGTGCAGAGGCATACTTGCTGTTCACCATGTTGTAGCGGATGTTGAACCTGTGATTCTTGTTGATGTTCCAGTCCAGGCGGCCGAGGAGTTTCAACGAAGGAGTTTCGGTGTTGTATCCAAGGTATGCACCGGGATTGTAGTTGTAATTGTCCACCATATAGTCGTGCAGGGCATCCATTACCACATAGGAAGGGTATGCGATGCGGTCGTCACCGTTGGTGAAAACTTTGCCGGCCACGTCCTGGAGTTTGCCGCTGGCGTCCACGGTGCGCTCGGAGAGCATTCCGGTGGGGCCGGGAGCGATGGAACGGTCTGCTTCTACATTGAAGAAGAAGAAGAGTTTGTCCTTGATGATGGGGCCGCCTACGGATGCACCGTAAATCATGTAGCGGCTATCCGTCTTGTTAATCTTCTTGAGGTCCGCGACCTGATAGCCCTGCATATCCTGATTCTGGAAGGATCCGTAAACAGTAGCCTCAAGCTTGTTGGTGCCGGACTTTGTGGTGGCATTGATGCCGCCGCCGGTGAAGCCGGACTGACGCACGTCGAAAGGAGTGATGGAGATTGCCATCTGATCGAGGGCGTCAAGGGAAATCGGGCTTCCGCCTGCAGGCAGGTTGGAACCGATACCGAAGGCGTTGTTCATCGCGGCGCCATCGACGGTCACGTAGGAGTCGCGGTAGGATCCGCCGCCAATGAATGTTTTGGTACCGGACACATAAGCCTGGGGAGTCTGCTTCAAAATATCGTTCATGCTCCTGTTGACGGTAGGGACTTTCATCATCTGCTTTGAATCCAAAGCGGTGAGAGCTCCGGCGCGGTCTGAACGCATGTTCGATGTGGTGCTTTCCACCGCAACAACCGCCGCATCAAGGCTGAGGGACTGCTCGCTCATCTCAGCATTGATGACGAAGTTGTCGGACAGGGCGACATTCACATCCGTGTAATTGACATCGGTATAGCCGAGGCAGGTGAAGGTCACCTTATACGGGCCGCCGGCCACGATGTTGTTGATGTAATACCGGCCACCCGCATCGGTAATGGCATAGAATTGGGAGCCGGTGGGCTGGTGGATGGCCACCACCGCGACGCCGGCGACGGGGCCGGAGGCATCGGTAACCTTACCGCTCATGGAAGATGTCGTCACCTGCGCATATGCAGAAACGACAAAAAGCGCCGCTAAGAGGCTCAGCGACAATCTTTTAAAAATACTTTTCATATACTTTATTGTGTGAATATATTTATTCGTGGTGCGAAGATAATATAATTTCTTGTATCTTTGCACCCCGAAGGGGAAAGATTTGACTGATTGCAACCCCTGTAATTTTAAAAAAATGCTAAAATGAATTATCTCTTCACATCCGAGAGTGTCTCGGAAGGGCATCCCGACAAGGTTGCCGACCAGATTTCAGATTCCATTCTAGATGAGTTCCTCCGCCAGGATCCGGAGGCGAAAGTCGCGTGCGAGACCTTCTGCACCGCCGGCTTGGTGGTAGTTGGAGGCGAGGTCCAGTCCAGCGCGTATGTAGACATAGACCAAGTCGCACGCGAAACCATTGCCCGCATAGGTTATACCAAGGCAGAATACGGCTTCGACGCTTCTTCCTGCGGGATTATTTCTACCATCCATGGCCAGAGCGCGGACATCAACCGCGGCGTCGTGCGTTCCAACGAAATGGATCAGGGCGCCGGCGACCAGGGAATGATGTTCGGCTATGCCTGCAAGAATACGCCCGAGTATATGCCGCTGGCACTGTCGCTATCGCACCGGTTGCTGAAGGTGCTGGCAGATATACGGCATAACAATTCATCCGCGACGGGCAAAAGGCCCGTCAGTGACCCACAAGGGGCCGACTGTACGGGCATTGCCCGTCCGCAGGCCACTGCAGTTATGCCATATCTGCGGCCGGATGCCAAGGCGCAATTTTCGGTGGAATTCGACGGGCAGACTCATCGCCCGTTGCGCGTCCACACCATAGTTCTGAGCACCCAGCACGATGAGTTCGATACGGACGAAACTATGCACGCCAGGATCGAGAAGGACGTCCGCGAGATAGTGCTGCCCCGCCTGATCGCCAGTCTGCCGCCGCAATTGGCCGCCCTGTTCGACGACAAGTTTATCCTTCACGTCAACCCCACCGGCAAGTTCGTGATCGGCGGCCCTGCCGGAGACACCGGCCTCACCGGACGTAAGATCATCGTGGATACTTATGGCGGACGCGGAGCCCACGGCGGTGGCGCCTTCTCCGGAAAGGATCCTTCGAAAGTAGACCGCAGCGCAGCATACGCAGCCCGCTGGCTCGCCAAGAACCTGGTCGCCGCCGGCGTGGCCTCCGAATGCCTCGTGCAGCTAGCCTATGCCATCGGCGTGGCCGAGCCAGTGAGCGTCTACGTAAACTCTTATGGTACAGGCGCTTGCAGCGATGCCGAGATAGCAGTCCGCCTGCGTGAACTCTTCGATCTCCGCCCCGCCGCCATCGTTCGCCGCTTCGGCCTCAAGAACCCCATCTACGCCCCCACCGCCGCCTACGGTCACTTCGGCCGCGAGCCCTACGTGAAAGACGGCATCCAGTTCTTCGGCTGGGAAAAACTCGACGCGGTGGACTTGCTCCGCTCCGCCTTCGAGCTGTAGCCGTTCCAGGCAGAACCCTGATTATCAACTATTTAGCTAAAATGGGTTGCCCGTTTTTGGGCAACCCATTTTAGCTATTATTCTTATTACCAATATGTTACAAGGAACGGCAAGAAATGAGAAAATCAATTGCCTCCTGCTTGGTTGCCCAGGAAGTGGCGAAGCGGGTGACAAATCGGCCGTCCGGGAGTTTCTCCCAAACCTCGAAAGCAACCTTTCCCTCCAGTTCAGCCATCTGCTCGGCCGTAAGGATGGGAAACTGCTGATTTGTTGGCGAATTGATATAAAAAGGCACTCCAGCTTGTTCAAAAACAGCTTTGAGCTTTGTGGCCATTTCAATTGCGTGCTTGCTTAACTTCAGGTAAAGATTGTTCGTAAATAACGTGGCGAACTGAATGCCCAGCAGGCGGCCTTTTGCCAGAAGGGCTCCGTGCATCTTGATATGGGTAAAGAAGTGCCTGGGAGCGTTTCCATTCGGAAAGATGACAGCCTCACCACAAAGAGCACCCACTTTCGTGCCGCCGATATAGAACACATCACAAAGGTGGGCAATACCTTCCATATCCACATCCGCCGCCGGGCTGGCGAGACCATACCCGAGACGGGCGCCATCAATGAACAGGGGGAGTTTATATTTCTGGCAAATGGTGTGTATGGATTCCAATTCGGCGCGGGTGTAGATGGTGCCGTATTCGGTTGGAAATGAGATATATACCATCCCCGGCTGCACCATATGGGGATAAGTTTCATCGGCATAAAAACCCTCAAGCCAGGCCTCCAGATCCCCGGCATCCATCTTTCCTTCGTGCTGGGGCAGGGTCAAGACCTTGTGTCCGCTGAACTCGATGGCGCCTGCTTCGTGGACTGCGATGTGTCCGGTTTGCACCGCAAGAACACCCTGACATCTCTCCAGCATCCCGTCAATGACAGTACTGTTGGTCTGGGTTCCGCCCACAAGAAAGAATATATCTGCATTGGGGCAGCCTATGGCCTCTCTGATTCTTGTTTTGGCCTCCGTGCAGAAAGAATCCTCTCCATAACCGGGCTCCTGCTGCATATTGGTCTCCGCAAGGCGCTTCAGGATTTCCGGATGCGCCCCTTCGGTATAGTCGCAAGTGAATGAATACATAGTGCAAAAGTAAATAAATGTCTTGATTATCCAAAAAAACGCCTGGAATTATGGATAGCTATCGATATTCAATGGGACCTGTAGAGGTTTTGCCGGGTTTCCTCGACGGGTAGGGAGAAAAATGGCCGACCTGTAGAGGTTTTGCGGGTTTTTCTCGACAGGTAGGGGGCTTTTGGGCGGCACCTGTATAGAAAATGCGGTTATTCTCTACAGGTACGACTGGAGATGGCCGCATTGCTGTAGCCAAAAACGGAATTTACAGCAGCCGGCAGATTTTTTCGAGCCAGAGGGCGTCGGTGGCATCGAATGTGGCGAGGGAGGTGCTGTCGATGTCCAGCACGGCGGAGACCTGCGGACTGGCAATGGCGGTCACGGAAGTTTTTTGAGCGAGCCTGTGCGTGGCGGTAGCGGAGTGACCGCCATCGCCAGTCGCGGAAAGCCCGGTGGGTGCAGTGCTGGCAAAGACAGGCACCACGATCTCCGAGCGGGAGAGGCTGCTGCAGGCGATGTGACCTGGGAAGGCTTCGACGTCGGGAACGACCACGGTACGCGCCTCTTTCCAGGCAGTGCCGCAAACCCCGCGGCCATAGGCGATGCGAAGACAGGCGGGCGGCCCCTGGAAAGGCCCCAACACCAATTCACGACCAAGACCAGAACCATTGCCAACGGCATCCCGGACTACATAGAATCCAACCCAGAAGAACTTCATCCTTTCATAGATGAGCGCAGCGGTCTCAGCCATTCGGGCAACAGGATCCGGTTCATCCTCAATAAGAGCCGCAAGATCCTGATACAGACGCAGATACTTAAAAACGCGTGCAGGCAGATGGCAGTATCCGTCAGGATTCTTGTCCAGATACAGCTGGTGCCTCTCCTCAGCCTCGAAGAAGTTCCGGAGGAGCTCCAACTCAACCACCAGCGGTTGGCCGATACGGGCCTCGACGGCAGAGTAAACTCCCTGAAGCACAGGCAGATCCGCAGGATCAGAATAATAGATTCCAGTGCGATAACGGGTGCCTTCATCGTGCCCCTGCCGGTTCATGCTGAGGGGATCGATGATGCTGAAAAAGAGGTCCGCCAGAGTCTCCAGGGAGATGCGCTCAGGCCTATAGCACACGCGCACGGTTTCGGCAAAGCCGGTGGTGTCGGTGTAAACCTGCTCATACGAAGGGCGTCCGTCAAATTCGGGTGAGCCCTGGGCATAGCCGCTCGTTGCCGAAACTACGCCGTCTACACCGGAAAAGAAGTGCTCGGTACCCCAGAAGCATCCTCCTGCGAAATATATCAATTTTGTATCTGCCATAGTCATAATGAGTTAGACCTCCACCCAGTGGATGATGACCCCGCTGCGCTCCATCCCGCGGAACCAGGTCATCTGCCGCTTCGCGAACTGATGGATGGCAGTGGAGAGTTTATCGTACAGTTCCTGCTCGGTCAGTTCGCCCCGCAGGAACAAGGTAACATATTTATACTCAAGGCCGTAGCCTATCAGCGTTTCGGCCGGCACGCCGCGTTCCAGCAAGCCCCGGATCTCGTCTATCATCCCCTCCTCCAGACGCGCCTTCAGACGCGCATCGATGCGGGCGTTGCGGACCTCACGGCTGACAAGGGTGCCGATATAGAATGTCAGTGGGGAGGCCGTCGGAGAAGCAATGCCCGTACTGGCGGCCCCTTGTGGGCCACAGACGGGCCCTTTGCTTCTCGCGGAAAGCCCCTCCGACACCGGCATACTCAGCGGCTTCCTTGAGCGGAAGTCATAACCCGCGGTAACGGCGTTGATATACAGCCCGGTGCCGCCGCAGAGAATGGCCACTTTGCCACGGGCGCGGATATCCGAAAAAACCACCCGGAAATCCTGCACGAAATCGTAAACATTATATTGAGTGCCAGCCTCGCGGATATCTATCAGATGATACGGAATCTCCTGATACTCAGAAAGATCCTTTCCCGTACCTATATCCATCCCACGGTAAACCTGCCGCGAATCCGCGGAGATGATTTCCGCCGGAAGCCCAAGGGCAGCCAGATTCCGCGCAAGGCGCACCGCATACTTTGTCTTGCCCGAAGCCGTCGGCCCCAGCACGCATACCAGATCCACCGCCCCCGAACGAAGGTCGGCGGCAAGCGCATCCAGGTTAATTATTTCCGGCTCCGGCAACTCGGCCGGCAGGGGTTTACGGAACTTCGGCATATTCTACAAATATAGTGATTCTGAGCAAAGGGGATGGTACTCTTAAGTTGCAAAGTTAGAAATTCGCGAGAAATTTCTAACTTTGCAACCCCTAATTATGCCGAAAGCGAAGAGTTCCATACAGATACGCAACAAGCGCGCAAGTTTCGACTACGAATTCATCGAGACTTACGACGCAGGCATAGTGCTGGTCGGCACCGAAATCAAGAGCCTGCGCGCCGGCAAGGCATCCCTTCAGGACGCGTTCTGCTACTTTGTGAACGGGGAGCTCTATGTGAAGGGGATGAACATCGCCACCTACTTCTGGGGCAGCTGGAACGGCCACGAACCGATGCGGGACCGCAAGCTCCTCCTCACCAAGCGCGAACTCAGGCACCTTGCCCAGGCGGTTAAAACCAAAGGCCTTACCATCGTGGCGGTGCGCCTCTACATCGCCGACAACGGCTACGCCAAACTCCACATCGCCCTCGCCCGGGGCAAGAAGGAATACGACAAGCGCCAGTCCATCAAGGAGAAGGACGCTCGCAGGGAGATGGAGAGAGGATAAAAAACAGAACGCAGGCCTTTCGGTCTGCGTTTTTGTGGAGAATAGGGGATTCGGACCCCTGACCTCTTGCATGCCATGCAAGCGCTCTACCAACTGAGCTAATCCCCCGATTGGGACTGCAAAGATAGAAATAATTTTTCTAAAACAAATACCCCAGCCCGAAATTCATGGAAAACAGCCAGCGGATGGGGGTGTCCTGCGGATGGACGGTGGTTTCGTTGGCGCTGTAGATGCGATAGTTCTCGGTGAAATTGTAGTGGACTACCGGGCTCATATTGATGGTGAAGCGCCATATACGCCAGGAGAAATTCACGCCTGCATCTGCCGAGCAGAAGAAACTCCCGGCTTTGCGGATGCCGTGGTATTCCTTATAGGTGTTGCCGTCAAGGCCAGTATACCAGGCAGTATGGATATTGTCTCCCCCGGAGATGAATCCCGGAGTGATGCCGACATAGAATTCCGCACGGCTGATCAGACTCAGCAGGAACACCGCGAACATATCCACCACCAGATTGTCGCTGTCCCATACAAACGCATCGATCAGGTCGATGGCGGCCAGGGCTCCGTAGGTGTAGGCCTCGTTTGGAGTGCGCATACCGGTGCGGACCGACAAAGCCAAAGGAAAACGAACAAAGTCTTCAACTCCCAGATATTCAGGCATATACTGAACACCGAAACGAGCGCCCATATGAGGGCTATAGTACTTACTATAGTTCAACCAGTAATTTGCATCGGACCCAATGTGGTTGTCGAAAGTCGCCCCAGCCCCGATGCCGAAACTCAGCTCCTGGGTAAAGGCGTTCGGGTTGATGCGCTGCCCCGCTGCAGGCAAAGCAAAGACCAATATAATGAGTGCAAATAATACTCTTTTCATATCGACCGCAAAGTTAGCCATTTTTTATAATAAAAATGCGTTGCAGCCAAGTGCCTGAATATCAATATTTTCCTGAAACAGGTCGTCATTTCTTGTCGACCAGTTTTAGATAATCGCCTGATTATCAACCTGTTAAACAAAACGCACCAGACAGGACTACTGCCGTTGCCGGACGGCTTCGTAAAGAAGGATGGCGGCGGAGACGCTGACGTTGAGCGAATCGAGGCGGCCGAGCATAGGAATGAGGATGTGGGCGTCGGCGGCGCTTCGCCAGACGGGGGTGAGGCCGGTGGCCTCGGTGCCCATTACCAGGGCTGTGCCGCAGGTCATATCCACATCATAGTAGGGAGATGAATCCTGGAGTTGGGCGGTGAGGATGCGTATGCCACGGGCCTTGAGGAAGGCGATGGCCTCCTCGGATGAGCAGCAGACGACGGGGACGGTGAAGATTGCGCCGATGCTGGCGCGGATGAGGTTGGGGTTGTAGAGGTCGGTGAGGGGGTCGCAGATGATGACTGCATCGGCTCCAGCGGCATCGGCGCTGCGAAGGACGGCGCCCAGATTTCCGGGTTTCTCCACCCCTTCCAGCACCATCACGAGGGGATTATCCTTCAGTGCCAGATCGTCCAGTGTCAGATATTTCGCCTTTACCTCTGCGATTATCCCCTCCGTACTCCCCCGGTACGCCACTTTTTCGTATAGATCTTTACTGATGTGAAACTCCCTCGCTGCAGGGTAGTGATATACCCCCTGAGGGAGTTCGCCCTTTGGGCTCACCCCACCATCCCTTCGGGACGGTCCCCCCGCTATCGAACCGCGGGTGTTACGTCCCTCAGGGGGTATATCACTACCTGCAGCAGCAATTTCCGGGCAAATGAATACCGATTCCACGGCAAACCCGGCGGCAACGCAATGCTCCAACTCGCGGCGCCCTTCAACCACGAAAACCCCTTCCGAACGGCGCAGACGGGACTTTTCCTGAAGTGCTAGGAGGCGCTTCAGCTTGGGATTCTGGGCAGATGTGATCAGTTCCGGGGTCATTCGTATTCGATTACGGCCTTGACCAATTTATAGCGGCTGACCATACCAGTTTCGCTGGTCTCGTGGGAACGGGTGCGGGAATTATAGGCAAGATACCTTTCGCCGCCAATGATGACAAAACCCGGGCAGGCGAGCACCCAGTGCTCATCAGCCTCAACCCAGCGGTTCAACTCGCAGGGGAACTCACGGATGAAGGGGCCGTCTGTCAGATAACAGCGGAAAAAGCAGGCATCAGTAGTGCCGCCGTGGGTATTATAATATGTAGGGAACAGCAGATCGTGGCGCTTGTCCACCTTGCATGCTGCGTTGTTATAGAGGAAATCTCCTGCCAGTATTTCAGTATCGCTCAGCTGCTCTCCCCTCTTGTTGAATTCCGCCACGGTCATACGACGGTTCTTGTAGTGCTCCTGGGTTATCCTGGAGTAGAGTTTCCAACGGTTGCCCTGGGTGACCATCACATTCTGGGTGTCGTGAATCTTGTCGTAGAGCATCTTGCGGTCGGTGAACTCGATTCCATCCTTCGACTTCCAGAGGAACACGCCGCGTTCCCAGCTCTTTTCGCCTATCCACTGGCAGCCGACCAGACGGTAGGGATACTCCTTGTCTTTCACCATAAATACCGACTGCTCGATCACGGTGTCCATCACCTTGCACTTCAACTCATAATGGAAGCCGTCGGTGGATTCTGCAAGATAGAGGTTCTGGTTCCTCTCACTCTCGGCCACCCCGTCGAGGGGATTGCCGGAGAAATACATCCTATAGGTGCCATCTGGCAACTGAATAATATTGTAGTAGTTGATTAGTTCCATCCCGAAATCCGCATTCGTGGCAAACTGAATGGGCGCTTCGGGGAAGCTGACGCCGATGATGGTCTTGCGCCCGCAGCCCAGGAAAGCCATGGAGAGCAGGCAGAGCAGCAATATATTTCTCATATGAGGGGGATGTTGTTTTCGGAGCAGGAGGCGATCATCTCTGCAGGCCAGACGGAAGCCTGGATCTCGCCGATGTGTGCCTTGCGCAGGAAGAACATGCAGAGGCGGCTCTGTCCGATGCCGCCGCCGATGCTCTGGGGCAGGCGGCCGGAAAGCAGTTCCTGATGGAAGTAGAGCTCGGCCTTCTTCTCTTCCCCGGCGATGGAGAGCTGGCGCAGAAGCGCGGCGCGGTCCACCCGGATGCCCATGGAGGACAGCTCGAAGCTATGCCCGAGCACAGGATTCCAGACCAGGATATCCCCGTTCAGGCCGGGCAGCATCTCCCCATCCCACTGGGCGGGAGTGCTCCAGTCGTCGTAGTCGGCGGAACGCCCGTCGTGCTTGAGCCCGTCGCCAAGAGCGCAGCCGATTCCGGCCACGAACACTGCTCCGAACTCTTTGCAGATAGCATCCTCCCTCTCCTTAGGGCTCATATCCGGATACATCCTCCGCAGGTGCTCTGCGTGGATGAAGTGGATTTCCTCGGGAAGGAAGGGGGTGATGACGGGGTATTTCTCGCACACCATAAACTCTGTGCGGACGATGGCAGACCAGATGTGGCGGACTATATCTTTCAGATACTCCTGATTCCTTTCTCCCGGAAGCATAACGCGCTCCCAGTCCCACTGGTCCACGTAGAGAGAGTGGACGTTGTCCAGCTCCTCATCCGCGCGGATGGCGTTCATATCGGTGTAGATGCCATAGCCGGGCTCGATGCCGTACTCCGCCAGGGTGAGGCGTTTCCACTTGGCCAGCGAATGCACTATCTCGCACACCTGCCCCTCCATATCTTTAACAGGGAAGCTCACCGCACGCTCAACGCCGTTAAGGTCGTCGTTGATGCCAGTGCCCCTGCGCACGAAAAGGGGCGCGGTCACGCGGCGCAGGCGCAGCTCGGAGGCCAGGTTCATCTGGAAGAAGTCCTTGATCTCCTTGATGGCGCCCTCCGTCTGCCGCGGGTTCAGCAGGGGGGAGTAGTTATTCGGTATCTGCAGTTTCATAGATTCCTTCGCTTCGCTCGGAATGACAAGTTTATTCTTCCGTTTTACTGTCCTTTAATATTTTTTCGGGCTTCATCTGAGGGAAGAAGAGCACGTCCTGGATGGCGGTCTGGCCGGTCATGAACATTGTGAGGCGGTCGATACCCATTCCGAGGCCGGAGGTGGGAGGCATACCGTATTCGAGGGCGCGCACGAAGTCGAAGTCGATGAACATCGCCTCGTCGTCGCCCTTGCTCTTGAGGCGGGCCTGCTCCTCGAAGCGCTCCAGCTGGTCGATAGGATCGTTCAGCTCGGAATATGCGTTCGCAAGTTCCTTTCCGCACACAAAGAGTTCGAATCTCTCGGTGAGGGCGGGATTGCTGCGGTGGCGCTTGGTGAGAGGGCTCATCTCCACAGGATAATCGATGATGAAGGTGGGCTGGATGAGGTTCTTCTCGGCGAACTCTCCGAAGATGGCATCTATCAGCTTGCCCTTGCCCATGGAGGGCTCGACCTCCACGTTCAGCTTCTTGCAGGTCGCGCGGAGCTCATCCTCGTCCATTCCGCTCACATCCACTCCGGCGTATTCCTTGATGGCATCGAGGATTGGCAGGCGGCGGTACTCTCCGCCGAAGTCCACCTCGTTCTCTCCTATCTTCACCTTGGTGGTGCCGTTCACGGCCATCGAGACCTTCGCAAGCATCTTCTCCACGAACTCCATCATCCAGATGTAGTCCTTGTAGGCCACGTAAATCTCCATGCAGGTGAATTCCGGGTTGTGGGTCTTGTCCATGCCCTCGTTGCGGAAATCCTTTGCGAACTCATACACTCCGTTGAAGCCGCCCACGATGAGGCGCTTGAGGTAGAGCTCGTTGGCTATACGCAGATACAGGGGGATGTCCAGGGCGTTATGATGGGTGATGAAGGGGCGTGCGGTAGCACCTCCTGGGATGCTCTGGAGGATGGGGGTCTCCACCTCGAGGCAGCCGGCGGCGTTGAAATACTCGCGCATGGTGGCCACGATCTTGGCGCGCTTGATGAAGGTGTCCTTTACCTGTGGATTGACGATGAGGTCTACATAACGCTGGCGGTAGCGCATCTCAGGGTCGGTGAACGCGTCGTGCACCACGCCGTCCACTTCCTTCACTATAGGGAGCACGCGGAGGCTCTTGCTGAGCACCGTAAGTTCCTTGACGTGGATGCTGAGCTGGCCAGTCTGGGTGATGAAGGCATAACCCTTGACGCCAACCACGTCGCCGATGTCGAGCAGCTTCTTCCACACGGTGTTGTACATGGTCTTGTCTTCGCCGGGGCAGATTTCGTCGCGCTTGACGTAGATCTGGATGCGGCCGCTCTCGTCCTGCAGTTCGCCGAACGATGCCGCGCCCATAATGCGGCGGCTCATGATGCGGCCCGCGAGGCACACGTCCGCGAAGTTACCCTTCTCGGGATCGAAGTTTTCCGCTATGTTTTTGGTGTTATCGTTTACCGGATATAATGCTGCCGGATAGGGCTCTATGCCAAGTTCACGTAATTTAGCAAGGGACTCCCTGCGTATCAGTTCCTGTTCGCTGTACTCGATGTTTGCCATTATATAAATATTTGTCCGCAAATTTAAGAAATCTGCGGACAAATAACAAGTTGACTATTTTTCTAGAAGTTGACTCGCAGCGACATCCCGGCGGCGGGAGTCAGGGATGAACCGACCGGAGTGACGGGAGAAGGAGTGAAGGAGAAGTACGGCTCCAGGCCGACGTTCAGGGATGCACGGGCTCCGTACATATCCTGATAATACATGTTCTTAACCTTGGCAATCTTTCCTGCATCGATGCAGGCCCAGATGCTGGTTGCCAGCGTACCGGCCAGACCAACGAGAACCCCGGTAATATGCTTCCCGGCAGCGTCCCTGTCGGAGAAACCAGTCACTGTGCCATTCCCATCATAGACAAGATACGGCTTGAGACCATCCCAGGAATCACGGATAATCGAGGTGCAAACTGCCTCCGCTCCGACGAAAATGAATCCACGACCCACTTCGCCCATCATAATATGGCCGAGGCCGGGGGTAAAGAAGGAGAAGAACTTGGTCCAGCCAACACGATAGGGATCGATTGCCTGCTGCACATACTCTTTGGTATCGTACATCCCCTTAAGATCTTTGTACTTCATCCCGGGAGCCACCTGGGCATTTGCCGACGCCATTGCAACCAGCGCCACCACTACAGCTATCAGAATCTTTTTCATAGTATGAACAATTATTCTGCAAATATAGCAATTTTTATAGTTCTATCGGCTTGTACTTGGGCACAAGGCTCTTCATGATGCTCCAGGCAAGCAGGTATGCGATGCCGCAGAAGCAGAACATGATGAAGTATCCGGCGGGTTTGCCGCTGAAGCCGAGGAAGGTAAAGGCATCGCCCATCTGCTCAGACCAAGTAAAGAGCCGGCCGGCGATCTTCTGGATGAACATCGATCCCACACCTCCGGCCATAGCGCCGATTCCGGTGACGGTCGCGATCGCGCTCTTGGGGAACATATCGCCGATTGTGGAGAAGAGGTTCGCGCTCCATGCCTGATGCCCTGCGGCTGCGAGGCCGATCAGGATAGCAGGAATCCAAGCGGAATCGAACTTCATTCCCAAAGGCTGCGCAAGCAGGGCGCAGAGCGGGAAGAAGGCGAAGATCAGCATTGCCAGCATACGCCCGGGATAGGGGTGCATTCCCTTCTTTTCCACGAAAATCTTGGGAAGATATCCTCCGAAGATGGAAACCACCGTAACTATCAGATACAGAGTGAATATCAGCCACTGGCCAAGGGGCGTGGTGACGGGAGCGTTGAACTGGTTGCTGAAGTAGGAAGGAGCCCAGAAGAGGAAGAACCACCATACGCCGTCGGTGAAGAACTTGCCGGTGATGAACTGCCAGGTCTGCTTGAAAGAGAAGCACTTCCAGAGGGAGATCTGCTTTTCTTCGGTGGCGGGTTTGGCAGATGCGGCGGCCTCGGAGGCATCATCCTGATGGATGTATTCCAGCTCGGCCTCGTTCACGTGATTGCTCTTCTCAGGCTTTTCGTACATGAATGCCCAGAAGAACATCCAGATGAAGCCCAGGGCACCGATGATGATGAATGCCATCTCCCAGCCGAACTTCATAGCGAGCGGGGGTATGCAGAGAGGTGCTGCGAGAGCGCCCACGGATGCGCCTGCATTGAAGATGGAAGTCGCGAACGCACGATCCTTCTTAGGGAAGTATTCGGCCGTCACCTTGATGGCCGCGGGGAAGTTTCCGGCCTCACCGAGAGCAAGTATGCCTCGGCAGAGAAGGAAGAGATAGACGGATGTAGTGGATATCGCCAGGGCGACGTTGGATGCCACCTCCATGCCCCTCAGGGCTACGAGGTTCTCACCCACGATCAGGCCGGTAGCCCAGCCGCAGGCGGCGTGCAGGCAGGCGCCCGCAGACCATACTCCGATGGCGATGAGATAACCCTTCTTGGTACCCATCCAGTCCACGAACTTGCCCGCGAACAGGCATGCGATGGCGTAGAAAATGGAGAAGAAGGCGGTAATAGTGCCGTAGTTGTCGTCTGTCCAGTGGAACTCGGGTTTGATGAAGTTCTCGTAGGTCAGCGAAAGCACCTGGCGGTCGAGGTAGTTGACGGTCGTCGCCACGAACAGCAGCGAGCAAAGCCACCAGCGCCAGTTGGTCATCAGTTTGGATTGTGTACTCATTATCTAACTTCTTTAACTATTTTCAATGCATCTGCGCAGAGCGCGGAAATCTTGTCCCAGTCGCCGGCGGCGATGGCATCTTTGGGGAAGAGGTTGCTGCCCATTCCGACGCAGTAAACGCCGGCCTTGAACCAGCCTTCGAGGTTCTCGAGGGTGGGTTTCACGCCGCCGGTGACCATCAGCTTGCTCCAGGGCATGGGGGCACGGAGGCCCTTCACGAAGGCAGGCCCGAGCACATCGCCGGGGAAGACCTTGCAAAGGTCGCAGCCGGCTTCCTGGGCCGCACCCACCTCACTCACGCTGCCGCAACCGGGAGCATAGGGAATGTTCCTGCGGTTGCAGATGGGAGCGATGGCGGGATTGAAGAGAGGCCCTACCACGAAGTTCGCACCCAGTTGGATGTATATCGATGCCGTGCCGGGATCCACCACAGAACCGGCTCCCAGAATCATCCCGGGAAGTTCTGCGACGGCATATTTCGACAATTCCTTGAACACTTCCTGTGCGTGGTCGCCGCGATTGGCGAATTCGAAAGCGCGGATACCGCCTTCGTAGCAGGCTTTCAGCACATTCTTGGAAACCTCAACGTCGCCATTGTAGAAAACGGGCACAATCCCGGTTTCCCCAATAGCTGTCAGCACCTGTATTTTATCGTACTTTGCCATACTAAACACCCCCGAATGCACTGTAACCGCCGTCTACCGGAATCACGATGCCGGTAACGAAAGATGAGATATCGCTGAGCAGGTAGAGCATGGTCCCCACCAGGTCTTCGGGCTCGCCGAATTTGTGGGTAGGAGTGTTGGCGATGATCTTCTTTCCGCGGGGTTTAAGCGCACCTGTAGCTTCGTCGGTAAGCAGGAAACGGTTCTGGTCGGTGAGGAAGAAACCGGGCGCAATGGCGTTGCAGCGTATGCCGAGCTGGGCCACGTGCACTGCATACCACTGGGTGAAGTTGTTGATGGAACCCTTGGCTGCGGAATATGCGGGAATCTTCGTCAGGGGGCGGAAAGCGTTCATCGAAGAGATGTTCAGCACCACGCCCTTCTTAGCCTCGATCATATCGGTGGTGAACACCATTGTCGCGAGCAGCGTGCCCTTGAAATTCAGGTCATAGACGAACTGGAAGCCCTCCATGTCGAGCCCGTAGAAGCTCTGGGCCAGGTCGGTGTCGGCATCCATCTGCTCCACGGCGCAGGTCGCCTTGGGAGAGTTGCCTCCGGCGCAATTGATGAGGATGTCGATCTTGCCGAGTTCCTTGTGGATAAGGTCGCGTGCGGCAACCAATGCCTCTTTGTCGAGGGTGCTGGCGCTGATGCCGAGGCACTTCACACCAAATTCCTTCGCTATTTCCTCGCCTTTGGCGGGGTTGTCCTTGCTGCGGCTGATGACCGCGAGGTTGACTCCGGCTTCCGCAAGACCACGGGTGAGGGCCATGCCCAGCACACCGAATCCTCCGGTGATGACGCAGTTGCGTCCTTTCAGGTCTTCGAATGAATATTTCATAACTTACTTACTGAATAATCTGGCAATGTGGCGGTCGCAGAGGTTTGCGGTGATCTGCTCGCCTATCACGTCGGTATGCTTCTCCAGAGCCGGTAGGAATTCGTCCGCGAGCTCCGCCGCGATCTTGTAGCTCACATGGATGAGCTGGCGGAAAGAAGGATTGTAGAGGGGATCCTCCTGGTTGTGGCGCATGGTGCGGGCGTAAGTGTCCGCATCCCACTTCGCAACTTCTTCAGGAGTAGGGAGTTTGGTGGTGTCCACGTCGATGACGGTGGCATATGGAACAGTGAGTTCCGCCATACGCCCAAGGGCGTTCACATATATCTTCTTGGCAAGCTCCAGCGCTGCGGGATCAGCAACCGCGAGGCCGATGTTCTCTTCCAGCCAGGTGGTGCCTGCGGTCTTGATGTGTATGCCCTTGTCGTGCTTGCGGATCAGGCGGCCCATGATGGGATAGATGCTGAACTTGTCCGATCCGGAGTGGATGGAAAGCTTCAGGTTCTCGGGAAGGCCGTATTCGCGGACGGCCTCTTCAATTACCAGCAGGTCCTGCTCGAACTCACGCTCGAAACGTGCGAGGTCCCCCCGGTAGTCCACACCCTTGTTGAAACGGCCGGTGAACTTAGGAGCAATGGTCTGCACGGGGATACCCTCACGGGCGATCTCGCGGAGGATGTACCTCAACTCCTCGGGGGTCTGGGCCTCGTCCACCTCGTCCATCGATACCTCGGTCACGAAGTTGTCCGCGCCCTTCTTCTCCGCGATGTGGCGGTAGATGCGGCCGGCCTCCTTGATTGCAGGGAGGAACCTTTCTTCCATGCTGCCGCTCTTGCCGATGTAGTCGGCCACGTCGATGGTGAAGAAGTCGGATGAGTCGATGAAACGGTCGACATTGGTGAGGTTGATGTGGTCTGCGTCCACGAAGTACTGGCCCTTGTAGTTCAGGGCCTTGACGGCCGCGTCGGCCTCGGCACGGGTCTCGGCGGGCTCGGTGCCCACGATCTGGTGCTCGCGGTTGCTCTTGTTCCAAACGGGCACGAAGTGCACTCCGAAGCGCTCTTCCGCCTCGATGAGGGCCTTCAGCTGGTTGATGCCTTCATGGGCGAAACGGTCGCCCACTCCGAATGAGTATTTTCCTATTGTCATGATTCTATGCGTTATATGTGGTTGAAATCGTATCTCCGCCGTGGCCAGTCCAGTTGGTGTGGAAGAATTCTCCGCGGGGTTTGTCGGTACGCTCATAGGTATGGGCGCCGAAGAAGTCGCGCTGCGCCTGGAGAAGGTTCGCGGGCAGGCGATCGGTGCGGTATCCGTCGTAGTACTGCAGACCTGCGGTCATGCAGGGGGCGGGCACGCCGTTCTGCATAGCAGTGCAGAGCACGTTGCGCCATCCCTGTTGGGCTTCTGCGAGCTTGCCGCTGAAATAAGGATCGAGCAGGATGTTGGCGATGGCGGGATTCTTGTCGAATGCCTCCTTGATCTTGCCGAGGAACACGCTGCGGATGATGCATCCGCCCCTCCACATGAGGGCGATTCCACCGTAGTTAAGATTCCAGCCGTATTCTTTTGCAGCGGCGCGCATCAGGGCATAACCCTGGGCGTAAGAGACCACCTTGGCAGCAAACAGGGCCTTGCGGAGATCTTCCAGGAAAGCGGCACGGTTCCCGGTGAACTTTGCAGGTTTGGGGCCTTCAAGTATCCTGGATGCGGCCACGCGTTCCTCCTTCTGTGCTGAGAGGCAGCGGGCAAACACAGACTCCCCTATCAGCGTGAGCGGCACGCCCTGGTCGAGGGCGGCGATGGCGGTCCATTTGCCGGTGCCTTTCTGGCCGGCAGTGTCGAGAATATAGTCCAGCACATAGCGGCCGTCCTCATCCTTTTTGGCAAGGATGTCGCGGGTAATCTCCACCAGGTAGCTGTCCAGATCGCCCTTGTTCCACTCTGCGAAGGTCTCGTGCATCTCTTCGTTACTCATGCCCAGGATGTCTTTCATTATCTGGTAGCATTCGCAGATGAGCTGTATGTCTCCGTATTCGATGCCGTTGTGAACCATCTTCACAAAGTGGCCGGCGCCGCCTTCTCCCACCCAGTCGCAGCAGGGGGAACCATCCGCCACCTTGGCGCAGATGCCCTGGAAGATGGGTTTGACGTGGGGCCATGCAGCGGGAGATCCGCCGGGCATCATCGAAGGACCCTTGAGGGCGCCTTCCTCACCGCCGGAAACACCGGTGCCTATGTAGAGGAGGCCTTTGCTCTCCACGTACGCAGTGCGACGGGCGGTATCCGGGAAGTGGGAATTGCCGCCGTCGATGATGATGTCGCCGGAATCCAGCACGGGAATGAGTTTCTCAATGAAATCATCCACAGCCTGGCCTGCCTTCACCATCAGGAACACCCTGCGAGGAGCTTTCAGCGAGCCAACGAAATCCTCCAGGGAACGGGCTCCGTAGATGTTCTTGTCCTTTCCGCGGCCTTCCATGAATTTATCCACCTTTTCTACGGTACGGTTGAAAACGCTGACGCGGAAGCCTTTGCTTTCCATATTCAGCACAAGGTTCTCGCCCATTACGGCGAGGCCTATAAGTCCAATATCTGACAATTGTTTCATATCTGT
Organism: Bacteroidales bacterium; assembly: GCA_017527415.1. Classification (GTDB taxonomy): domain Bacteria; phylum Bacteroidota; class Bacteroidia; order Bacteroidales; family UBA932; genus Cryptobacteroides. The sequence goes on from JAFXQA010000014.1 coordinate 53,913, forward strand.
TTACCTTTTAACTCTTGCATTGCCCTTCCAGACACTCCAGACCTGATCTTCGTCGGCAGGCTGGGCATAGTCGGTAAGGAAAGTGGTGGCCAGTGCGCCGGTGGCCCATCCGAACTGTATCCATTTCTCGCTCTCCCAGCCCTTGAGGATGGAGTAGAGCAAACCTCCCACAAAACCATCGCCGCCGCCGATGCGGTCCAGGACGTGGATTTCGCGGGGCTCGACCACATGCCATGTGTCACCTTCGAGCATGATGGCGCCCCAGTTGTGGCTGTTGGTATTGTTGACCTGACGCAGAGTGGTGGCGAACACCTGGGCGTTAGGATACTGCTTCTTCACGCGGCGGATCATCTCCTTGAAGCCCTCGATCTTGGCTGCTATATCCTTACCGCCGGCCTCGGGACCTTCGATGCCCAGGCAAAGCTGGAAGTCCTCTTCGTTGCCGATCAGGATATCCGCCACCGAGCATATCTCGGAGAAAATGTCGTGGAGTTCCTTCTCACGGCCCTCCCAGAAGGATGCACGGAAGTTGAGGTCGAAGCTGATGCGCGAGCCATACTTTTTGGCGGCGCGGGCGATTTCGAGGCAGAAGCGTCCGGTATCGGGGCTGAGGGCTGCGATGAGGCCGGACATATGAACTATCTGCACTCCCTCCTGGCCGAAGATGCGGTCGAGGTCGAAATCTTTCACATTCAGCAGCCTGCCCACCTCACCGGCACGGTCGTTCCACACGCGAGGGCCGCGGGAACCGTATCCGCTGTCAGCGATGTTGATCTGATGCCTGTATCCCCAGGGGCCTCCCTGAGGCACTTCAGGGCCTTCGAAATCCATTCCGCGGGAGCGGAGATTGTTCTTGATGAATGTTGCGAAGGGATTGCCCTGCACGAAGGCAGTGAGCACCTTCACGGGCATCCCCAGATATGATGCGATGCTGGCAACGTTGGTCTCGGCGCTGGTGGCGTAGAGATGCAGCACATCGCTGCACTGAACGGGCTGGCCGCTCTCAGGGGTCACGCGCAGGCCCATACTGGTGGGCACGAGGAGCGCATACTTGCAATTCTGCTTAAGTTCCATATTTTGTTATCTTGATACTCTTCCGGATCCGTCGCCCTTCATCAGGTTCTCCACCTCGGCGACGGTGACGAGGTTGAAGTCTCCGTAAATCGTGTGCTTGAGACAGGAGGCAGCGACAGCAAAGTCCAGGGCCTTCTGGTCGTCTTTATAGGTGAGCAGGCCGTAGATGAGCCCGCCCATAAAGGAATCTCCGCCGCCTACCCGGTCCACTATGTGAGTGATGTCGTAGCGGGGGGATTCATAAAGAGTGGTGCCGTTCCAAAGCACTCCTCCCCAGGTATTGTGGTTGGCATTGATGCTTCCGCGAAGGGTGATGATCACTTTCTTCGCACGGGAGAAGCGCGCCATGAGCTGCTCTCCCACGCTCTGGAACCGGGCCTGGTCGATGGCACCGCCCGTTGCAGTTACGTCGAAACCCTCCGGCTTGATACCGAACACTTTTTCAGCATCTTCTTCGTTGCCGAGGATGATGTCGGAGCATGCGACGAGTTCGGGCATGACCTCGCCGGCCTTCTTGCCGTATTTCCAGAGGTTCTTGCGGTAGTTGAGGTCGCAAGAGACGGTGACGCCAAGACGGTTGGCGGCCCTGCATGCCTCAAGGCAGACTTCAGCAGCGCCCCGACTGATGGCGGGAGTAATGCCGGTCCAATGAAACCAATCGGCACCCTCGAACACCTTGTCCCAGTCTATCATTCCCGGTTCAATTTCGGAGATGGCGGAATGGGCGCGGTCGTAAACGACCTTGCTGGGGCGCGCCACGGCGCCGGTCTCAAGGAAATAAATGCCGAGGCGCTCACCTCCCGTGATGCTGAACCCCGTGCCGACCCCGTACTTGTGAAGAGTCGAAATGCAAGCACGTGCAATGTCGTTGTCGGGAAAACGGCTGACGAATTCGACATCCAAACCATAGTTGGCGAGAGAAACCGCAACGTTGGCCTCACCGCCTCCGAAATTAACGTTCAGGGAATCTGCCTGGCCGAAGCGAAGATAGCCCGGAGTGGAGAGCCGGAGCATGATCTCGCCGAAAGTGATTATTCTGGGCATGATACTATTAATAATAACGTACAAATTTAACATTTTTTTTCTTTTCCGTGCACGGTAACGGAAAAAATATTACTATATTTGAAAACAATTATAGAAGCACATAGAATCATGGAAAACAAGCAGAAAATCACCATCAAGGATATTGCCCGTATGACCGGCCTTTCCAAAGGCACGGTGGACCGTGTGCTGCACAACCGCGAGGGTGTGTCCAGGAAAAGTTACTCAAAGGTGATGAAGGTCATAGAAGAACTCGGTTATGAGCCCAATATCTATGCCTCGCTGCTTGCGCAGAAAAAAGAGCGGATAGTTTTGGTGCTTCTGCCCAAATATGAACCCGGTGAGTTCTGGGAACTGACGGAAGAGGGTATCACCGAGAGTTCGGAAAGCGCCGGCAATCTTGGCGTAAAAGTTGAGAAAGTGGACTACGACCAGTATGACATCGAATCTTTCCGCAACGCATGCAAGAAGGCCCTTTCACTGAAACCATCCGGCGTAGTGCTCGCGCCCATGTTCAGGAACGAGACTCTGGTCTTCGTGGACAAGCTAAACACCCTGGGCATTCCGTTCGTCTATATCGACACTAAACTGGAGTCCAATTCCTACCTTGCCTATTTCGGCATGCCAACCTATCAGAGCGGATACCTCTGCGCCCACATATTGACCGATGAGCAAGATCCAAAGGAAGTGGCGATAGTCCGCATCCAACGGGATAAATTCGGCAAATCAGACCCTACGATCAACCGCCGTGAGGGCTTCATGGACTATATAGCAGAGCACTTCCCCGCATGCACTCCCTATAATATCTTCATCAATCCCAACAAACCTGAAGAGATTGATTCCACACTTGAGCAGTTCTTCTCCGAACATCCGGACGTACGTCATATAGCGATGTTCAATTCCCGAATCTACCTGATTACTTCCTTCCTTGGCAAACATCCGGAAAAGAAATACCGCGTGGTTGGATTTGACAACCTCGCGGCAAATATTAAAGCTCTTAAGGACGGACTTGTTACCTGCCTCATCGCCCAGCGCCCGGGAGACCAGGCCCACAGGGCTATCAGCGCCCTCACAGATCTGCTGGTTTTCGGCCGTGAGCCATCCGGACGGGACAATTTCATGCCCATGGATGTGCTCACACGCTATAACGCAGAGTACTACTAGAATCCGAAGTAACGGTCTGCGTTGTTGTAGCAGATATCCTCCACCATCTTGCCGATGAAATCCATCTCGGAGGCGGGCAGGCGCCCTTCTTCGATATCCTTTCCGAGCACGTCGCAGAGAATGCGGCGGAAGTACTCGTGACGGGGATAGCTGATGAAGGAGCGGCTGTCGGTGAGCATGCCCACGAAACGGCTCAGGAGCCCGAGAGCGCTGAGGGCGTTCAGCTGCTTGCGCATGCCATCTTCCTGATCCAGGAACCACCAGCCGGAACCGAACTGCATCTTGCCGGGGAAGGTGCCGTCGTTGAAGGTGTAGGCCATCACCGTCATCACCTCGTTATCCTTAGGATTGAGGCAATAGAGGATGGTCTTGGCGAGCTTGTCCTCGGATGCAAGGCGGTCGAAGAACTTATGGCCGGCGGCTGCGGTGGGCAGGTCGTGTATGGCATCGAAACCAGTGTCGGGGCCTACTAGGTTGAACATCTTGGAGTTGTTGTTGCGGATGGCTCCGACGTGGAACTGCTGTGCCCAGCCGGACTCTGCGTCCATAACCGCCATATCGTGCAGGAAGGCGCTGCGGAACTTCAGAAGCTCTCCCTCCGAAGGGCGCTTTCCGAGGAGCACCATCTTGAAGATGGCCTCAATCTCGATCTGCTTGTAATCGGCGGCATAGAAGGTCTCCAGGCCGTGGTCGGAGAGCTTGCAGCCGTTGGCGGCAAAGAAATCGTGCCTCTTCTGCAGAGCCTCGATGAGATCCGCGTAGGAATCTATCTCCTTGTCAGCGGCCTCGCCGAGTTTCTTCAGGTATTCCTTGTAGGACTTGGGATCCTCGATTGCCATCGCCTTGTCCGGACGCCATGCAGGCAGCACCTTGGTGCCGAAAGGATGCTCGGCGATCATCTTGTGCCAGCGGAGGTCGTCGGCAGGATCGTCGGTGGTGCAGACAACTTTCACGTTGAACTTGCGGATGAGGGCCTGGCCGCGGAATTCCTCCGTGGCGAGCTTGGCGTTGCACTCTTCGTAGATCTCGCGGGCGGTCTTGGGGCTCAGCACCTTGTCGATGCCAAAAACGCGGCTGAGTTCGAGATGGGTCCAGTGGTAGAGGGGGTTCCTCATCAGGTAAGGAACAGTCTCCGCCCACTTCTCGAAGGTCTCCCAGGAGCTCTTGGTGCCTCCGGTGAGATACTCTTCGCTCACGCCGTTACCGCGCATCGCGCGCCATTTGTAATGGTCGCCATAGTGGCCGTCCACCAGCCAGAGCTGGGTGATGTCCCGGAACTGGATGTTCTCTGCAATCTGCTGTGGTACGAGGTGACAATGATAATCTATAATGGGCATACCCTCGGCGTGCCCGTGATAGAGTTCACGGGCCGCGCCGTTGGTAAGCATGAAATCTTTATTGATAAACTCTTTCATATTAGTTGCTGTGGAATTCTATCTTGTAGTAGCAGATACCTCCATCCGCGCCATAGATTAACACATCTCCAGCAGGGACATTCTCGAATGTTGCGGCAACAGGAACCTTGCTGGTGCTGGTAACCGTAGATTTAACAGCCTCCGAATCTCCCGCCTTGACAGTTACACCACGGGCGGCATTGTTGCCGGAATTGGAGAATAACACAGTGAGCGTACCTTCCGCAGGGGCAGTGAACTTGAGATAATGGTTGCTGGTCTTTCCGGTCCCACCGGCCTGGATGTAGTAGTAGGTGTCATCCTCGACTTTCACATCGTTGTTCCACTTGCTCTTTTCGGTGGAGTACCACTGCAGGCCATCCACGGTCATATTCCA
>JAFXQA010000015.1 GCA_017527415.1 Bacteroidales bacterium
ATCACCTCGCCCATCTGCTTGGGGGAGCTGACGTTGAGTGTCGGGTTGCCGGCATAGCCGCGGATTTCCGCCTCGCGGGCGTTCATCTGCGTGCGGAGCGATTCGGCGAAGTCCTTAAGAGAGGAAATATCTACCTTCACGCCGACGAGTTCCATCTGGGAGAGGACGCTGATGAGGGGTTCTTCGATTTCGTCGTAGAGTTTCTGCATGCCGGAGGCGGCCAGTTCGCCGTAGAGCGTGCCGGACAGGCTGCGGATGGCTTCCGCTTCTTTCGTATGGTCGGCTTCGCCCGGTGCTCCGCCATCGTCGCCGAATAGAGAACCGAGGTCGGCTGCAGGGGCTTCGTCGAGGCTGATGCCGAGATAGGTTTGGGCGAGGGATGTGAGGCGGTGATCGCTTTCGGGGTTCAGCAGGTAGTGCATCAGTTCGATGTCCAACAGCTTGCCTTTCAGCGAGATGCCGTGTTTTGCCAGTTCGTTCATCTGGGCCTTTATTCCATACCCTGCCTTGCTCTTTGTGGCATCTTCCAGTTCCTTTCTGAACTCCTCCGGCCTGCCGCTGCGCGTTCCGGATTCATCGGATAGCCAGATGGTTTCGTTATCCAGAATGAACGCCAGATCAGCTGGCTGTAGACTGCAAATCTGCGCATCGGCAGGGATACTGCCTTGCCGACCGTCCTGCTCCGCAGGACCCCTCCCAGGCAAGCCTGGGCCCCTCCCTCTAAGCCGAGGGTGGCGTAGGTCCTGCAAGGCAGTTCCCTCCTCTGCGCCCGATACTATTCCTGCCCCTTCTGTCATTCCAGCGCCCCTTGTCATTCCGAGCGAAGCGAAGGAATCTGAAATATTCAAATATTTTTTCAGGGAGTTGAATCCATAAAGATTGAACAGATCCATGGCTTCCGGGCTGGCAGCCGTCAAAGCCATATCTTCGGCCGTGGTGGGAATGTCGATATCCGTCTTGATGGTCACCAGCACCTTGCTGAGGGCGATATGGTCCTCAGCTGCGCGGAAAAGCTCCTGCTGGCGGGGAGTCAGCTCGCCAAGATGCTCATATATATTCTCGAGAGTATCGTACTTCTGCAGCAGTTTGCTGGCCCCGACCTCACCCACTCCCTTCACTCCGGGCACATTGTCGGAGGCGTCGCCGCAGATGGCCAGCAGGTCGATTATCTGCTCCGGGCGGGAAACGCCGTACTTTTCCTGCAGGCGGGGGATGTCGAACAGGACATCATCTCCTCCCCCTTTGCCGGGCTTCACCTGGAAGATATGGGGTTCCAGCAACTGACCGTAATCCTTGTCGGGGGTGACCATGTAGACGTCGAAACCCTCGCGGGCACTGCGCTTGGCCATGGAGCCAAGCACGTCGTCGGCCTCGAAGCCGGGGATCATCAACACCGGGATGTTCAGGGACTGAACTATCTTCGTAAGAGGCTCCAGGGCATCGATCACCAGCTGGGGAGTCTCCCCGCGGTTGGCCTTGTATTCGGGATAGAGCTGGTTGCGGAAGGTGCCTCCGGGCGGGTCGAAGCCCACCGCGATATGGGTAGGCTGCTCGCGCCGGATAAGCTCCAGCAGGTATTTTGTAAAGCCATAAAGGATGGACGTATCCACCCCTTTGGCATTAATCATCGGCCTGCCCAGAAAGGCATAGTACATCTTGAAGATGAGGGCATGGCCGTCTATGAGGAAGAGTTTCATACAATCTACTGCCTGGCCATCCTCTTTTCACTGGGGATGAGCATGGCGCAGAGGACCACGCCGATGATGGCACCGATGGCTACGGAAAGCATCGCGGTGTCCCAGGAGGAGCCGTTTGCAATGCCGCCGACCACAATCTTGGAGCAGACTGCGTCGCCAATCAGATAGCCGAAGAGGCCTACGAATCCGGCGGCAGTTCCTGCGGCGTTCTTCGGAACCAGGTTAAGCGCCTGCACACCGGTAAGAGCCACGGGGCCGTAGATGAAGAATCCTATCAGGCAGAGGGCAACGTAGACGAGAACCTTCTGTGCGGAGGGGCTGACTTCGATAATGCCCGCACCCACCATCCAGTAAAGCAGGACTCCGATGCCGCAGAGAAACATGCAGATCACGTTCATAGGGGCGCAGCGGCCCTTGAAGAACTTGGAGGTGGCCCAGCCGCAGGCGATGGTTCCCACGGCGCCGACTATATTGTGGACGGAGAAGGCAACCTTGCTCTCGGCGGCGGTCATTATGCCCTTGGCCTGGAGATAGGTAGGGGCCCAGTCGCCAATGCCGTAACGGACCATGTAGACAGCCACGTTGGAGATGGCCACTACCCACAGGAGCTTGTTCTTCAGGACATAATCCACGAATAGGACCTTGAAGGGCAGCTTCTCGCCCGCAGCGCCTTTGGATTTGACTCCGCTGTGGTCGTTCCTCCAGTCTCCGACGGAAGGAAGCCCGCAGGATTCGGGCGTGTCGCGTATCGCCCACCAGCAGAACAGGGAAATCACCAGAGCTATGACGGCGGGGAACACGAAGTTCCCCCTCCAGGTCTGCGCCACGCCGAGATCTGCCGCCAGGGCCACGCCGGCTATGGCGAGGAAGCCGAGGGAGAAGGAGCCGATGGTGTGGGAGACGTTCCAGATACTCATCTTGAAACTCCGTTCGTTCTGGCTGAACCAATGCGCCATTATTCGCCCGCATGGAGGCCATCCGAAACCGCTGAGCCAGCCGACGATAAGCATCAGTATGAAGATGATCACGGTATTTACGGCCGTGTTGGTGCCGAACGGAATCAGGCCGACGGACATCATCACCATTGCAGAGAGGATGAGGCCGACTACCAGGAACTTACGGGCGTCGGAGCGGTCGGAGACGCTGCCCATCACGAACTTGCTGAATGCATATGCGATGGAAACTGCAGACATCGCGAGGCCGACCTTTCCCGCATCCAGAATCCCGTCATTGATCATGTCGGGGGCTGCAAGGGAGAGGTTTTTCCTTACGAGATAATATGCGGCATAACCAAGGAAAGCCCCCAGGAAGACCTTGAGGCGCATCGCCTTGTATTCTTTGTCGACTTTTTCTGCCGGGATTTGTGCCTTCGGCTTGGGCGGATCAAGAAAACGAGCCATTGCTGCAGATAGTTTCAGTTCAATTGTACAAATATAAGAAACTTTTCCTCTATATTTGTGTGGAATAAGTATGGAACTTGACGAAAAATATATGCGCGAGGCGCTTGCCGAAGCGAAGGCGGCTCTCTCCGAAGAGGAGATTCCCATAGGCGCGGTGGTCGTCTGCAAAGGGCGCATCATCGGCAAGGGGCATAATATGGTAGAGCGTCTCCATGACGCCACAGCCCACGCGGAGATGATAGCGATAACGGCAGCCACCGAGGCACTTGGAGGCAAGTACCTTCAGGATTGCACGTTATATGTTACGGTAGAACCCTGCCCCATGTGCGCCTCAGCCCTCAACTGGAGCCAGGTCAGCCGCATAGTCTACGGGGCACCCGACCCCAGGCGCGGTTACAGTCTCTTCTCCCCTTCCCTGCTTCACCCCCGCACAGAAGTAACGCCCGGCATCCTTGCAGAAGAATGCGGGGCGTTGGTAAGCGATTACTTCAAGACTAAGCGATAGCCTTTACTGCCTGTCTATGAGTTCCGGTTCGGCCGGGACTATGATCATTGCAAGAATGTAGGCGATGATGCCGCCACCTGCGCAGAATGCCGCAACCACCCAGGCAAGACGGATAATAGTAGAATCGATGTCAAAATACTTTCCTAAACCTCCGCAGACACCGGCAAGCTGCTTGTCAGTCCTGCTCCTGTAGAGTCTCTTGTTCATTTTTCAATATTTAAGTGTATTAGTATCATAGTACACTGCAAATATAGATATAATTCTTGAACTTGCAAATATTTTTTTAACTTTGCAGCCCGGAATTGAGATATGGTGTAATGGCAGCACTAGAGTTTTTGGCACTCTCAGTTGAGGTTCGAATCCTCATATCTCAACGAAAGAACTTGGCGCTTGCCAAGTTTTTTTTGTCTATACTTATATAACATATTTGATATTTGTTATATATTTTCTATATTTGCAGAGAATCAATCCCATTAGAGTTATGCGAACCTCTACCAAAGTTCAGACGGCATTCAGGCTGGAGACAGATTTGCTGAACAGGCTGAAGAGAAAGGCAAGGGCCAGGGGCCAGAGCCTCAACAACTATGTGGAGAATGTGCTCTTGAAAGACTCTCCGCTGGAACCGGAGCTTCCTAAGATAGAAATACCCGACGGGCCGTGCCCGCTGGTGGAAGCACTCAGATTCCCGGAAGGAACATGGTTTACCGAAGAAGAGATCGCGGCAGACTGGAAGTTGCAACGAATATTGAAAATTGACTGTGATTAAGCTGTTCATAGACACGAATGTCGTGATCGATACCATGGATCACGCAAGGACCCCGGAGTGGAAAAGCTCTGAGGACGTCATCAACCTATCCGCATTCAAGGATTACTTCCGGCTCTGTATTTCCATGAAAAGCATTTCAGACATCTCTTATCTGGGCTGCAAACTTGTGGGGAAAGAGCGCATCATACCTGTATTGAAACAACTGATGAACGACTGCAAGATCATTCCCCTCGAGGAAATCATGCTTTACGAAGGCCTGAAATCAGCCTGTCCGGATTTCGAAGATGCCATGCAGATATCCTGCGCCGAATCCGTGGACTGCAATTACATAATTACCCGTAATAAAAAAGATTTCGGCGCATACACCGACATCCCGGTATACACGCCGAAGGAATTCCTGAAGAAGATCACTACTCCATCAACTTCTTGTACTTGAAACGCTTGGGCTCGGCATCGCCGAGGCGGGCCTTGCGGTTCTCTTCGTATTCGGAGTAGCTTCCTTCAAAGAAATAAACACTTGAATCACCCTCAAAAGCGAGGATGTGCGTAGCTATGCGGTCCAGGAACCAGCGGTCATGGGAGATAACCACTGCACAACCGGCGAAGTTTTCAAGACCCTCCTCAAGAGCGCGTATGGTGTTCACATCCACATCGTTGGTAGGTTCGTCGAGCAAAAGCACGTTGCCCTCATCTTTCAGGGTCAATGCCAGATGCAGGCGGTTTCTTTCGCCACCGGACAGTACTCCGCAAAGCTTTTCCTGATCGGCGCCTGAGAAATTGAAGCGGGAAACCCAACTGCGGGCGTTGATGTCCCGTCCGCCCAGGCGCACCCACTCGGAATTGCCCGCGATAGTCTCGAACACGGTCTTGTCGGGATCGATGCTCTTGTGCTGCTGGTCCACATAGGAAATCTTCACCGTCTCCCCTATCTCTATCGTGCCGGCATCGGCCTTCTCGAGGCCCATTATCAGGCGGAAGAGAGTGGTCTTGCCCGCACCGTTGGGGCCGATTACGCCCACTATGCCGGCGGGAGGCAGGCTGAAGCTAAGGTTCTCAAAGAGCAGCTTATCGCCGTAAGCCTTGCTGACGCCGTTGAATTCGATAACCTTGTTGCCGAGACGGGGGCCGTTCGGAATGTATATTTCCAGATTCTGCTCTTTCTCGCGGGCATCGGCCGAAGCAAGCTTTTCGTATGCACCCAGACGGGCCTTGCTCTTGGCATGGCGGGCCTTGGGGGCCATCCTCGCCCACTCGAGCTCATGCTCCAGGGTCTTCCGGCGCTTGCTCTCCTGCTTCTCCTCCATCGCCAGGCGGGTGGTCTTCTGCTCCAACCAGGATGAATAGTTGCCCTTCCAGGGAATTCCCTCGCCACGGTCGAGTTCCAGTATCCATCCTGCAACATTGTCGAGGAAGTAACGGTCGTGAGTGACGGCGATGACGGTGCCCTTATACTGCTGCAGATGGGCCTCGAGCCATTGGATGCTCTCGGTATCGAGATGGTTGGTGGGCTCATCCAGAAGCAGCACGTCAGGCTCCTGCAGAAGCAGGCGGCACAGGGCAACGCGGCGGCGTTCTCCTCCGGAAAGATTCTTCATGAGAGCATCGGACGGAGGGCACTGGAGGGCATCCATCGCACGCTCAAGCTTGGAATCAATCTCCCATCCGTTCAGCTGTTCTATTTTCTCGGTGAGTTCGCCCTGGCGTTCAATCAAGGCATTCATCTCATCGTCGGAGAGCGGTTCCATGAACTTCGCGGAGATTTCTTCGTACTCCTGCAGCAGGTCAACCACCTCCTGCGCACCTTCCTTCACCACATCCAGCACAGTCTTCTCCGGATCCATCTGCGGCTCCTGCTCCAGATAGCCCACGGAATAGCCGGGGGCCCAGACAACCTCGCCGCGATAGCTCTTTTCCACCCCGGCGATAATCTTCAGAAGCGTAGACTTTCCGGAGCCGTTCAGGCCTATGATGCCTATCTTGGCGCCGTAGAAGAAGGACAGGTAGATGTCCTTGAGGATAACCTTGTTGTTGTGGGGCAGGACCTTGCCCACCCCGTTCATGGAGAATATTATCTTTTCGTCTGCCATACAGGGGGCTCTTTACAGGGTCCTCTTGATTTCCACGATCTTGAAGGCTTCGATGAAGTCGCCTTCCTTGATGTCGTTGAAGCCGGCGATGCTCATACCGCATTCCTTGCCTGCGGCAACCTCCTTCACGTCGTCCTTGCCTATCTTCAGCGAACCGAGCTCGCCGGTATAGACCACGATGCCGTCGCGGATAAGGCGTACGGATACCTTGGGGACCATCTTGCCTTCACGCATGATACATCCGGCGATGGTGCCGACCTTGCTGATGTGGAAGGTCTGCTTGATCTCCGCGGTAGCGATTACCTCTTCCTTCTTCTCAGGCTCGAGCATACCCTCCATACCGTCCTTCACCTCGTTGATGGCGTCGTAGATGACGGAGTAGAGGCGGATCTCGATGCCCTCCTTCTCCGCAGCCCTGCGGGCCTCGACGGTCGGGCGCACCTGGAAGCCGATGATGACAGCGTCGGATGCTTCGGCGAGCAGGATATCGCTCTCGGAGATGGCACCCACGGCCTTGTGGATCACGTTCACGCGGATGCTCTCGGTGCTGAGCTTGATGAGGGAATCGGACAGGGCCTCAACGGAGCCGTCCACATCACCCTTGACGATGATGTTGAGTTCCTTGAAGTTGCCTATGCTGATGCGGCGTCCGATCTCCTCGAGGGTCATGTGCTTCTGGGTCTTGATGCCCTGGATGCGGATGAGCTGCTCACGCTTGGCGGCGATGCTCTTGGCCTCCTTCTCATCGGTCATCACGTTGAACTTCTCACCTGCGGCGGGAGCTCCGTTCAAGCCGAGTACGGACACGGGAGTGGAAGGGCCTGCCTCCATCACGCGCTGGCCGCGCTCATTGAACATGCTGCGCACGCGCCCAAAGTAGCTGCCGCTCAGCATGATATCTCCCTGATGAAGTGTGCCGTTCTGCACGAGGATAGTGGCCAGATAGCCGCGGCCCTTGTCGAGGGAAGACTCGATGACGGCACCGGATGCCAGTCGCTTGGGATTGGCTTTGAGATTGAGGAGGTCTGCCTCGAGCAGCACCTTTTCGAGGAGCTTGTCCACGTTGATGCCGTGCTTGGCCGATATTTCCTGACACTGGTACTTGCCTCCCCAGGCCTCGGTGAGGATGTTCATCTGGGAGAGTTGCTGGTAGATCTTGTCGGCTGAGGCGCCGGGTTTGTCTATCTTATTGATAGCGAACACCATAGGCACGCCTGCGGCCTGTGCATGGTTGATAGCCTCCACCGTCTGCGGCATCACGGCGTCGTCGGCCGCGATGATGATGATGGCGAGGTCGGTCATCTGGGCACCGCGGGCACGCATGGCCGTGAACGCCTCGTGACCGGGAGTATCCAGGAAAGTAATGCGACGGCCGTCTTCGAGCTGCACGTTGTATGCACCGATGTGCTGGGTGATTCCGCCCGCCTCACCGGCGATGACGTTGGTCTTGCGGATGTAGTCCAGCAGGGAGGTCTTACCGTGGTCGACATGACCCATCACGGTGATGACCGGAGGACGGGAGACGAGGTCTTCTTCCTTGTCTGACTGCTCCGCAGATTCTATTTCGTTGGTAAGTTCGGCGCCCACGAATTCAACCTTATAGCCGAACTCCTCTGCCACAAGCACGAGGGCTTCTGCGTCGAGACGCTGGTTGATGGACACCATCAGGCCAAGGCTCATGCATGCTCCGATAACATTGTTTACCGGGGTATTGTTCATGAGGGTGGCAAGGTCGTTCACCGTAACAAACTCTGTGACTTTCAGCACTTTGCCTTCGGCGGATGCCTGCTCACGCTCTTCCTGGCTGCGCTGTGCGGCAAGTTCACGTTTTTCCTTGCGGTACTTCGCACCGAAGTTGTTCTTCTTGCCCTCGTTCATCTTGGCGTAGGTCTCCTTGACCTGCTTCTGGATTTCCTTCTGCATCTCTTCCATCTCGGCCTCGGTCATTGCGGGCTTGAAGCGGTCCCGCTTGCGGCCCTTGCCTCCGGATGGCTGGGATGCAGGCTTGTTGTCTTTCTTGGCGCTGCGCTCGATATTGGCTCCGGCCTTCGCCACGTCCACCTTCTGGGTGCCCTTGGCGATGCGCTCGCGCTTCTTGGCAGGTTTCTTGTCGAACTGTGAAAGGTCGATCTTGCCGACCACTTTAAAACCTTCATCGGTCTTGGCCGCAGGGGTCGGTTCGGCCTTGACAGGTGCGGGTTCAGGTACGGGGGCGGGCTCGGGTTCCGGTTCGGGTTCGGCAACCGGCTCAGGTTCAGGTTCAATGGCAGGTTCAGGTGCTGGTTCTGCAACCGGCTCGGGAGCGGGTTCGGGGGCAGGTTCCGGTTCAGGTTCCGGTTCAGGTTCCGGAGCGGGCTTCTGCTCGGGAGCGGCTGTGGAGGATGAAGATTCTGGAGCATTTTCCCGGAACGGGTCGCCATGCGACGCGGAAGAATCTTTATCCTCCACGGACGCCTTGGGCTGTTTGCGGGAAAGAGTATTCGTACGCACGATCACACGCTCTTCTTCCTCCTCCTCGACCACATCCTCCTTCTTCTTCCCGGAATTCTCCAGGATATCCGACATCTTGATGGCCCTCTCATTGGCCTCCTCCGCAGCCTTCAGGTCTGCCCCGAACTGCTTCTGGATAGCGGGCATGTACTCATCGGAGACCTTTGCATTAGGATTCTCCTCAACATCCGCGCCCTGGGTTTTGAGAAAGTCAACGATGTCCTGCAGTCCGATGTTGAACTGCCGCATTATTTTGTTCAGTCTGATTTCTGCCATATTTAACCCCTGTATTCTAGATTAGTCTTCAAATTCTGCGGAAAGGATGCTGCGCACGTCTTCCACGGTCTCCATATCGAGATCGGCCCTCTTGGCGAGGTCGTCAGGATCGATGGCGAGAACGCTGCGGGCGGTGTCGCATCCGATGCTCTTGAGCTTGTCGATGACCCAGCCGTCGATGGTGCGGCCATATTCGGGATTGGTGAACTCTTCGAGTGCCACGTCATCCTCTTCCTCCGCTGCAACCTCTCCCTTGGGAGTCTCGCGCCAGACCTCGATCTCGCGGCCTACCAGCATTCCGGCCAGCTGCACGTTGACACCGCCGCGGCCGATACCCTTCTGTACTTCCTCAGGAAGCATGTAAACCTTAACCTTGTCGTCGGGAGTCTCACCCATATCGATGGAACTCACACGGGCGGGGGTGAGGGCACGCTGGATGAGGAGCTTGGGATTGCTGCTCCACTGCAGCACGTCGATGTTCTCGTTGCGGAGCTCGCGGACTATGCCGATCACGCGGCCGCCCTTGACACCGATGCAGGCGCCGATGGGATCGATGCGTTCGTCGTAAGACTCGACAGCCACCTTGGCACGTTCACCGGGCACGCGGACCACCTTCTTGATGGTGATGAGGCCGTCCGCGATTTCAGGAACCTCCATTTCGAACAGCCTGGCGAGGAAGTCGGGATCCACGCGGGAAAGGGTGATGTATGGCGTGGTATTGTTGCGCATCTCCACCTTCTTGATGATGGCGCGAACGGTGTCGTTCTTCTTGAAACGCTCGCCGGGAATCTGTTCCTCCTTGGGGATGTGGAGCTCGTTGCCGTCTTCGTCCAGAAGCAGCACCTCGCGGGACCAGGTCTGGTAGATTTCGCCGGTGAACACCTCACCGACCTTTTCGGAATACTTCTTATAGACATTGGCCTTCTCGATATCCATGATGCGGCCCTGAAGGTTCTGGCGTATATTCAGGATTCCGCGGCGGCCGAACGCGGAAAGCGGAAGCTTTTTCGCATAGGTGTCGCCCACCTCGTAGTCGTCGTCTCCGCTGTCGTTGCGGACCTCTTCCAGGGTCATCTCGGCGGCCGGATTCTCCACCTCCTCCACGATCTCGAAATTCTGGTAAATCTCGCAGGTTCCCTTGTCGACGTTCACGATGACGTCGAAGTTGTCTGCGGAGCCATAGGTCTTGGCAATCTGGGTCAGGAACACGTCTTTAAGAACGCCCATCATCACGGGACGGTCGATGTTCTTCTCTTCCTTGAAGTCCTTGAAGGCATCAATCAAGGTTACTTTTTCTTCTTTGTTCATCTTATATGGTTTATTTTTCGTTTGCTAGCAGTTCGTCGGCCTCTTCAGGGCTGATGCCGGCAGTGCCTACCGTGAGGGCGTAGTCTTCGATATCGCGGTCGAAGGCGGCCAGCACGGCGCGGTGGATGTATTCGCAGTCGGCGAGGTCGGCTCCTCCGTCCTTGTCGATGGTTACGTCGAAGTTGTTGTCATCGTCCGCGACAATTTCCACAATGCGGCAGGCGCGCTCTGCGGCCGCCTTTTCCAATACCGGCAGAAGTTCAGTTTTTTCCATAATCCATAATAAAAAATAGAGGACCTTGCGGCCTCTATCTCGTTCACGGACACAAAAGTAGGCAAAAAAAACGGTAAAAGCAAACCGGCTAAGCAAAAGTATTGTATTTTTGTATTATGACCCTGTCCGAATTCATAGTGAAGCATGAAAATGACGATCTCGCCGCCATTGTGCTTCACCGGGACCGCTGGCCGGATATCGACGTTGCACTCGCAGCCGAGTGCATAGCTTCGAGGCGGAAACTTCGGCTGAAAGTGCCCCAGTGGTATGCCGATCCGGGGCTGGTCTGCCCAGTCGCCATCAGTGCCGAGCAGTGCAGCAGCACCGCCACAGCCAGCTACAAGGCTGCAGTGGCCCGGAGTGCCGGGGTGTTGGCAGAAGAGCAAAGGTTTGAGCCGGAGGCGAATGCACGCCTCAGCGTGCACGGCGGAGGACGGGACGGAGCCTGCAAAGCAGGCGATGTCGGTAGTCCGGGAGCCGCGGGGGTTCTGGGGGCAGAGCCCCCACAAAAGTCGATTCGCAGGATCGCCGATTTAACCGGCGGCCTGGGAATCGATTGCTGGCAGTTTTCCAAAGTGGCAGGAGCTGTGCTGTACAACGAAATGAATCCGGTGTTGTTCGAGGCGGCGAAGGCAAATCTGAAGCGCCTCGGATGCGATAACGTTGAATTCAGCAACATCTGCATCTCTCCTTCGACCCTTCCGGAACTGCTGGATTCCTTCCAGCCCGACCTGGTATTCGCCGATCCTGCCCGACGTTCCGGCGGGCGCAAGGTCTTTATGCCGGAAGACTGTTCGCCGGACGTACTGGCGCTGCAAGATATTATTTTAGGCAGAGGATGCCGTTTCATGGTCAAGCTGTCACCTATGGCCGACATCTCCATGCTGCTGCGCAAGTTCCATTGTGTCAAGGAGTTGCACATTGTTGAAGCAGATGGCGAATGCAAGGAACTGCTGATGCTGATGGAGCCTGGATTTTCGGGCGAAACGGCGATTGTCGCAGGGATTGCCAGACGAGAAGACAAGGCCGGGTTGCATTTTGCCATCAGCGAAGAAAAATCGGCCGTACCGATGTTTATCTCAGCCATGCCCGAACCCGGGCAACTGCTTTTCGAACCCGGGCCTGCACTGGCCAAGAGCGGGGCATTCAAATTGATCAACGAAAAGTTCGGCCTCCGGAAACTCGGCACGGACGCTCATCTGTATATATCCGACAGCATTGTCCCAGATCTGGAAGGCCTCGGCAAGTGGTTTGAGATAATAGACGTTGCGCCATTCGGAAAGGTCGCCATGCGTGATTTCGCCGCCCGCTGGCCCGCCGCCGGCGTCACCGCCCGCGCCCTGCCGCTTTCAAGCGACGAATTACGCCTCAAACTCGATTCGTTCAGTAAAAAAACAGTTCAATCCGGCAAACTGGTCACCTCATCTGCGATTACCGCTGACCAGGGTATTCACCTTTTCGGGATCGGCACAATCCTCGGCCGGTTACTCCTGACGTGCCGTTTCAGGGAACTCGCTGACCTATAACTATTTAGCTGGAACAGGTCCCGGTTTTTAAACGACCTGTTTTGCATAACATCCTAATATTCAACATTTTAGCATAAACGTCCAAGGCTGCCACTTTTTACAAATCCGAGCATTCCATCAATAGCTTGCTAATCAGGGCCTCAGTTCCGGCGTCATGACGGGCCTCCTTCACGTAAAACCGGTATTCCCAATATAGTATGGAGAATTGTTTGCCGATGCAACCACCGCTCCTTTCTGGATCAATCTTGGAGACAACGTCAATGACAAAGGTCAGGCAGCCATCTTCGAAAGCCATATCGCACCTCTAGGTGCAGCCGGGCCGCGGGAAAGACCTTTTCATCTCCCTGGAGTCGGCCGGAGGCACCCTCGGCTGCAGCCAGCGCGCCTGGGCAGAGACCATCCTGGCCGACCTCTTTGCGAGGACGGGCGTAGATATCGTCCTGTCCGGCCACGATCACGCAACGGAAACTACAGTTTTCAAAGGAGTCCGATACGAAACGCTGGAAAGCCTGAAGATGAACGATATCTCCCCAGGATATAATATCCTCACCTACGGCAACACCATAGCACGGACCTTCGTTCCTGTGGAGTAGATTACCTTAGCCAGCAGATAGATTCCGGACCTTCGTTGAACAGCAGGTCCATTATCGACAGTCCCGGCACGAAGCCGAATTTATCTTGGAACACCTGCCAGTAGGGCCTCTCCAGCCCCAGGTCCCGCATTATCGTATTCGGCCGCTTCGGATGGATCAGCTCTCTGTAGTCCGCCGGCGCGGCGTCCTCTTCGCAGGACCTACGCCACCCTCGGCTTAGTGGGAGGGGCCCATCGTACGCGATGGGAGGGGCCGTCAGGCCGGCTGGAGGAGAGGATATCCTGCCGGCAGAAGACTGAATGAAGGCTGTTGTTTCCAGAATCTGCGGTGCAATGCCGATTTTGGCGCAGAAGAAATCGATGATGCGGCGGTTAAGCTCCCAAAGGGTGGCCGGATGCGAATCCAAAATCGAAAACAGCGCATCCTTATAATAAATAAAGAAAGGCGAAGAACTGTAGGCCGATTCAATCGCGCGCTCCGTGCGAAGCACCCATGGCGTAGTATATTCCACTCGTATCTCCTTGATTGGCAGCGAGAAAGTGCCGTTTTCGTGCACCACAGGCACATTCAGCGACTCCGCTCCGTTGGCAGTAAGGATCCTGCATCGATTCCGCCAGCTCTGCTTCTGGTAGTTCTCGCACGCTTCCATATAAACGACAGAGTACTTCGCCAAAAGGGCGAAGTACTCTATAGGCGGGAAGTATGCCGTAGTTAACAGCACTACTACTCTATAAGACCCTTTTCGCGGGAATCATTGCCACGAACGATACCGCGCTTGGAGTTCTTGATGAAGTTCATGATTTCTTCCTTTTCCGGGCTGTCCGGGAAACCCTGCTGGATACGTGCGCAGGCATCCGAAATATTGTAACCCTGGAAATAGAGGGTATCGTAAATATCCTTTATGTTACGGATAGTATCGCTGTCGAACCCGCGGCGGCGAAGGCCTACGAGGTTGACACCGGCATAGCACACGGGCTCGCGGCCGCAGAGGGAATAAGGAGGGATATCCTTGTTGACCTTGCTGCCTCCGCCGACCATGGCGTGCTTTCCGATGTGGGAGAACTGGTGAACCACTGTGCTTCCGCCGAGGATTGCCCAGTCGTCTACATCCGTTTCACCGGCTATACCCACATAACTTACAAGTATGCAGTGGCTGCCCACCGTGCAATCGTGTGCCACATGCACATAAGACATGATGAGGGTGTGGTCCCCGATCCTGGTAACGCCCTTGCCGCTGGCTTTGGTACCGCGGTTGATGGTGGCACACTCACGTATGGTAACATAATTGCCTATTTCGACATGGGTGATTTCTCCGTCGAACTTCAGGTCCTGCGGAATGGCAGCTACCACAGCACCGGGGAATATTTCACAGTGCTCGCCAATCTTTGCATAGGGAAAGATGGTAGCATGGGGATGGACCTTGGTGTAATCGCCAATCTCGACATTGGCGTCTATGAATGCGTAAGGACCTACTTCAACGTGTTCGCCGAGCTTGGCGAGGGGGCTTACGCATGCAAGAGGATGAATGTTTGCCATAATCTCAAATCAATTTCTGTACGGCTTTCGCCGCATTTGTGTTAATCGTATGGCCAGGTTTGTACGCGCTTATATGGGCCCGGAGGTATCCCCCCGCAAGCCTCATGTCTCCGATAAGGTCCAGCAGCTTATGCCGGCCGCATTCATCCGGGAAATTCAGTACGAGGTTGCTCAGGTACCCTTCCGGAGTCACGGAGAGTTTGGGTTGATTGAATAACTTCGCCATCTGCTCGATGACAGAGTCCTCCACGGGATGCTCCACAACCACGATGGCATTATCGACATCGCCTCCCTTCACCAGCCCCTGGCTGGCAAGGTATTGGACCTCGTGGAAGAAGCAGAACGTGCGGCAGACTGCCACCTGGGACGCATAATCGATAGTTTCGTCCCAATGTGCGGTCTGCACTCCGAGCACGCGGGAACCGAAATCGACGGTCACGTCGTAGGAAAGATGGTCGGCCGGTTCTATTTTCACCCAGCAGCCACTGGCTTCATGCCGGACCTCGATGGTCTCGGGAATCTCGAAGTATTTGCGTTCGGCATCCTGCTCTATCAGGCCGTCGGCCGCGAAAGCCTCGACATAGAATCGTGCACTGCCGTCGAGGATGGGCACTTCCACATTGTCTATTTCAACTATGGCGTTGTCGATACCGAGCCCGGTGAGAGCCGACATGATATGCTCAATTGTGGAAATGCTGGCTCCATCCTTGGAAATAAGGGTGCAGCGGGCGGTATTGGACACATTTTCAGCAAGTGCGGGAATCGTGACACCGAGATCGGTGCGGACGAATACAACCCCCGTTCCGGCAGGGGCCGGAGATACCTTCATCTTTGAAATGGTTCCGGTGTGGAGGCCTTTTCCTTCGAATGTGTAACTCTTGCTGAGGGTGCGTTCTTTCATAATAGCCCGCAAAGATAGCAATTTTTTCTATTATCTCTAAATTACTCTTCTCCGGCCTGCTTGAACTTGGCGTAACTGCGCATATAAAGCATGTGCGGGATGGCCGGGGATCCGAGCAGGATCTGGCCGCTCTTGCGCACAGGCCCCGCGATTCCGGCCTGGGCGCCGACCGTGGTATTGTCGGCTATCTTGATATGCCCCATGATGCCGACCTGGCCTCCGAATATACAGTTCTTTCCGATGACCGCGGAACCCGCTACACCGCACTGGGCAGCCATCACGGTATTGTCCCCTATCACCACGTTATGGGCTATCTGGCAGAGGTTGTCGAGCCGCACGCCGTTTCCTATTATGGTGGATTCCATCTCTGCACGGTCGATGGTGGTGCCGGATCCTATTTCAACGTCGTTGCCGATCACCACGTTGCCAAGATGCTCTATCTTCTTCCAACTGCCGTCCGGCTGGGGCGCGTTGCCGAAGCCATCAGAACCGATGACGCAATTGGCATGGAGGATGACGTTGTCCCCTATCTTCATTCCCGGGTAGATGACCACGCCGGGATAGATAATGCAGTGATGCCCGATGACTGTGCCTTCGCCTATGGTCACATTTGAATGGATAATGCCGTAATCTCCTATCCTGCAGTTCTTTCCGATGACGGTGCCGGCACCGACGGAGACCTTCCTGCCCAACTTGGCGCTGCATGCGATGCGGCAGCTCCACGCACGATGACGGCGGTACATCTTCTTCTGGTCTGAAACATATTTCAGAAGTTCTGCAACCGCGTTGTAGGCATTCTCTACACGGATCATCGTGGGCCCCACTTCCTGTTTGGGTTCAAAATCAGCATTCACCAGGAGCACGCTGGATTTGCTGGTGTACACGTACTGTTCGTACTTCGGATTTGCGTAGAAACTGAGCGCTCCCGGCTTGCCGTGTTCAATCTTGGCAAAGGTGGTAATCCGAACTTCGGGGTCACCCTCGACGGTGCCACGAAGAATTTCTGCTAACTGCTTGGCTGTCAACTGTATCATCTAAAATCTCCATCCGAGTGTTAATACCGCGTCAAACTGGCTTAGCGCAGATTTGACGGACGGCGATACTATATCGTAGCTTGTTCCCGAAACCGTATTGCTGATATAATTGCTGTACGGGCTGTAACGGCTGTCGTTCAATCTGGTGTGGCGGAAGGCTATGTCTGCATAGAAGGATCCGGGAGATGAATACCCGGCACCGAACGAATAGGAAACGATCCTGTCCGGAGCGTAACCGGCAGATCCGTCTACCAGATAAATCTTTCCGGACTCATAATCGTTGAACCATCTGTCGTAGTCGGCTGCATAGATGGTATAACCTTCATTGTCGGTGTAATGGCGTTCAGGACTTGTAGCCACGTTGAAACCGGCGCGCAGCGTAAAAGCGGGCACGACCCTGAATTCGGCACCTATCCTGAGGTTCTGCTGCAAACCGCAGAAGAGTCTGTTCAGGCGGTTGACACGATAGAAAGGATCCTCATAAGTAAATGACGCATCCACGTATTCCTGACTGAACCTCATCACACTGTAGTCCGTAAGCTCATAATCCACGCTGAGAAGGCCGGAGCGCCCGAGAGTGTAGGCAAATCCGAAGTTCGCGGTATAGGGCGAACGGAAATTGTAGGAAGCTTCAGCAGGATCGGAGGAGGAACTGGCGTTTTCACTGGCATCCTGGAATTCCGAATTGACATCCACAGACCATCTTTCACTGACGGTATAGGCCGTAGGGGTCTTTATGGCGGCGCCGATGCGTACACCTGCAGTGGGAAGCCAGATAAAACCTATCTGGGCATTGATGCCGCTTATTTCGGCCACATAATTATATTTGTAAGTGCTGCCGAGATAGTGGGTGGCTTTACCCTTTTCGTATGTCTTGCTGCCGGAGCTGTAATATTCGGGAGTAACCGGGAAATCGGCCGGATCCTGGGCGGTTTCGTTATAGTATTCGGAATACTTGTATCCGCCGACAGGCATGTTGAGATTGATGCCGAGGAACAGACGGTTGTCGATATTGACTCCGTAGTTCATCACTATGTCGTTCTTGGAACCGGTGCTGGTCACGCCTATATTCTGTTTCAACACTCCGAGCATCTCGTAACTGTAGTCGGAGCCCGTCTTGGTTACTGTTTCGGCGGAACCGAAATAGGTGCCGGCGTCGCTGTTGTAGTTGATAAGGCCGCCGTCGTATGCACAGATGGAGTTCCAGGCATAGCCGGAATCGAACATATTGTTGTCTCCAAGGATGTTGCCGGGCATTCCGCTGGCAAAAGTGGCCAGTGCGCCGGTCATGGAAGTATGTTCTTCAAGACCGGATGCGGAGAATATCTGTGTATAGGTCTGGCTGCGGTTCATTATGAAACCGAAGTTCCATGACAGTATGCCGGAACGGTTGCCGGTTTCGAAACAGAGGTTCATGCCGATGTTCGGGACCGTCATCCTGGTTTTGCCGTTATCGAAGCCTCCGGTGTAGTTCGGTGCGCTCTGTGTGGCAGAATCATATGAAGATGCATAGGATGACAGGCTGCTGGAGGTCGTCCATCCACTGGAGAATTCAAACTGTGAAAAAGCTGAGACCGAACCGCCTGCAGGATTGATGGAGATGGTGCCGAGGTCTCCGCCTATGGCAGTGACCGCGTTGCCCATGCCGAGGGTCCTGGCAGTGCCATAATAATTGTTCTGGCTGAATGTCAGGGCATCCGATACCGTCTGGCCCGAAGCGAGCGAGGCGATAAATATCAGGGATGCAAGTGAAGTTATTGTCTTTTTCATTTTCTTGACGTGTTTGAGTTGGGATTACCTGCCGCTGCGGCCACCGCCGCCTCCACTGCTGTGGCTGCTGCCGCCGCTGCTGTGACTGCCGCCGCCCCCGCTGTATCCGCCGCTGCTTCTGCTCCCTCCATAGCTGGAACTGCTGCTCGAAGAACTGCGGGAATAGGAACTGCCCGAACTGCGGGAAGAACTGGAAGAAGAACTGCTGCGGGAATACGAAGACCCGGAGCCTGAGACGGAACTGCTGCGGGAACTGCCGCCGCTGCGTGAATAAACGCTTCCCGACGAGGAACTGCTTCCGGAAACACCGCTGCGGGTGTATGCAGAGCCTCCCGTAGAGATGCCCGCACCGCTCCTGCTGCCACTGTATGAGCTGACTCCGGACCTGCCGCTTACACCCATGCCCCTCGAGCCGGTATAATTGCCGCCCTTGACCTCTGAGCGGGATGTGCCGCGGTAGTGATAGTAGTTGTCGTTGAAATAGTAGTGGTGGGGATAATAATAGTGGCTGTAGTACGGGCCGTACCAGGGATCGTACCAGCCGCCATAGTACCAGGGGCTGTACCAGGAACTGTACCACGGATCATACCATCCGCCCCAGCCATATCCGTAACTGCCGTACCAGCCGCCATACCAGCCACGATGCCATCCGCCGTACCAGCCGTAGTACGGACGGTACCAGTTCCAACCCCAGTAATAAGGATCCTCGGCAATCACCACGAGGGTGTCCCTGCGGCCCTGCTGCTCTTTCTTGATCTGCTCGGCGGCAAGGCGCTGGAAATCCTCTTCCGTGAGAGGCTCAACCTTTTGCATGTCTTTGTCGAATCCCTTATAGTAGATGCCATCCTGGAAGCGCTGTACGGAGCCGTACTCGCCTGATACCCCGCAAGATACTGCGAGAATCACCAGTGAGAGCAACGATAACGTTCTGCGTGCCATAATCCAATCTCTTTTAAATTTTGTATATTTGCACCGTCCCAAATGCGGACGCACATTTTACTTCTATTTATAATTAGATGCAAATATCGCAAAAAAGCGCAGATTTTTCTTAAGTTTTTTATGGCAAAAGAGATTACACCGAGAGCGGAGAATTATTCCCAGTGGTACAACGACATAGTGGTCAAGGCCGATCTTGCCGAACAGTCGGCAGTCCGCGGATGCATGGTCATCAAGCCTTACGGCTATGCAATCTGGGAAAAAATGCAGTCCATACTCGACAAGGCATTCAAGGAAACCGGCGTCCAGAACGCCTATTTCCCCCTGTTCATACCCAAATCGTTCTTCAGCCGCGAGGCTGAGCATGTGGCAGGTTTCGCCAAGGAATGCGCGGTGGTAACGCACCATCGCCTGATGAACGATCCCTACGGAAAAGGGGTGGTGGTGGATCCCGAAGCCAGGCTCGAAGAAGAACTGATCGTGCGTCCCACCTCCGAAACAATCATATGGAGCGTCTACAAGAACTGGATCAAGAGCTGGAGGGACCTTCCCATCCTCTGCAACCAATGGTGCAACGTGGTCCGCTGGGAGATGCGTACGCGACCCTTCCTCCGCACCGCGGAGTTTCTCTGGCAGGAAGGCCACACCGCCCACGCCACGGCAGAAGAGGCACAGGCCAAGGCCGAGCAGATGGTGCAGGTGTATGCCAAGTTTGCCCGCGAGACCATGGCGATGCCGGTAATCGTGGGCCACAAGAGTCCCAACGAGCGATTCGCAGGCGCACTCGACACTCTTACCATAGAGGCGATGATGCAGGATGGAAAGGCCCTGCAGGCCGGCACATCCCACTTCCTCGGGCAGAACTTCGCAAAGAGCTTCGAGGTGCAGTTCGCCGACAAGGAAGGCGGCCTCCAATACGTCTGGGCCACATCCTGGGGCGTCAGCACCCGTCTTATGGGAGCCCTTATCATGGCTCACAGCGACGACAACGGTCTGGTTCTTCCTCCGGCCCTCGCCCCTATCCAGGTGGTGATGGTGCCCATCTACAAGACCGACGAGGAGCGCGACGCGGTTCTGGCGAAATTCGAAGCTATCGGGAAGGCCCTCGAGGCTAAAGGAGTCAGCGTGAAGATAGACAGCCGCGACACCCTCCGTCCCGGTTTCAAGTTCGCTGAATGGGAAGCCAAGGGAGTGCCGGTGCGCATAGCCCTCGGTGCCCGCGACCTCGCCGCCGGCACTGTCGAAGTGGCCCGCAGGGACACGCTCGAAAAGGCCACGGTGAGCCTGGAAGGAGTGGATGCCTACATCGAAGACCTGCTCGGAAAGGTTCAGCAGAACATCTACGACAAGGCCCTCGCATTCCGCGATGCCAACATCCGCAAATGCGACGACTGGGAAGAATTCAAGACAGAGATACAGAAGGGCGGATTCCTGCTCTGCCACTGGGACGGCACCGCAGAGACCGAACAGGCCATCAAGGATGAAACCAAGGCCACCATACGCTGCATCCCCGTGGACAGCTGCGTTTGTGAAGAGGAAGGCAAGGATATTTATTCCGGCAAGCCTTCCAAGGGTCGCGTAGTTTTTGCAATCGCTTATTAATCAGATGTTTATGAAAAAGATATTTATTTTCGCCGCAGCCGCTCTGGTGAGCCTCGGCGCATATGCACAGGACGATGCACAGAAAGCTGCCGCCGAAGCGGCTGCAGCCATCGCGGAAGCTCCCATAGTAGAAGAGCCTCAGCCCAAGCCGGTCTACTGGACCAAGTCCCTCATGACCAACCTCAACTTCGCCCAGACCAAGCTTTGGGACTGGGCCGCAGGTGGTAACGACAATTACACTATGACCGCATATGTGGATGCCAATGCCAATTACGCCAAAGACAAAATGATCTGGAACAACCGCCTGCAGGTTGATTACGGCTTCCTTTATTCCGACGACAAGCCCATCCTCCAGAAGGTGAAGGACCGCATCTATTTTGAGTCCAAGTGGGGCTACGAGACTCCCATCCAGCATCTCAGCTACTCCGCCAACTTCGACTTCAAGACCCAGATCGACAACAACTACAAGTACGGCACGCCAAATGTGCCCACCGGAGAGCCTACAAAGGCCGACTGGCTCGCCGCCCGTGAACTGAAATCCGGTCTTCTCTCCCCTGCTTATTCCACCCTCGGTATAGGTCTTCTGTGGACCCCCAAGTCCTGGGTCTCAGTTAACGTTTCCCCTCTCACCGGAGGATTCGTAATCGTGCAGGATGAAGCACTCCGAAAGGCTTATGGTATGGAACTGCTTGAAGATGGCATAAGCTACAAGAGCTCCCGTTTCGAGCTTGGTGCCCAGGTGAAGACGGACATCAACTTTACCATTAACGACAACCTGAAGTACACCACCCAGCTGGTGCTCTTCTCCAACTACCTGAAGAACCCCCAGAACCTCCGCGTGAACTGGGACCAGAAACTCTTCTGGAAGATGGCTAAGTTCTTCACCCTCACCTTCTCCACCAACCTCATCTACGACGACACCGTGCTGATCACCAACGAGAAACACCCCGCCGGATTCCGCACTATCCAGTTCAAGGAATTCTTCGAGATCGGATTCTCCTACACCATCAGCTCCAAGAAATAATGAAGGTGCTGCTTGCAGTGAGCGGCGGCATCGATTCGATGTATATGGCCGAAAGGGCTCCCGAACTATTTCCGGGGGCCTCTTTCGCTGTTGCCCACTGCAACTTCTGCCTTCGCGGAGCCGAGTCTGACGGCGATGAGGCCTTCGTGCGGGAATGGTGCAGCCGGAAAGAGATGCCACTCTTCGTAAAGTGCTTTGATACAGCCGCTTATGCCGCCGAAAGGCACCTTAGTATAGAGATGGCAGCCCGCGAACTCCGCTATGACTGGTTCGGGCAGCTCTGCCAGGAGGAAGGCTTCGACAAGGTGGCCGTGGCTCACAACGCCGACGACAATGCAGAGACCTTCTTCCTGAATATGCTGCGCGGCGCCGGCACCCGAGGGCTACGGGGAATGGAAAGCCATGGCATCATCCTCCGCCCTCTGCTGGGCATCTCCAGGCAGGAAATACGGGCGTGGATGGAAGAGCGCAGCCTTTCCTGGCGCGAGGACAGCAGCAATGCATCCCCCGTCCATAAGCGCAACCGCCTGCGTGCCGAGGTGCTGCCTGTGCTGAAGGAACTGAATCCTTCTTTTCTGCGGACCCTCGCCACCGATATGGAGCATATCCGCCAGACCGATGACATCGCCGATGAATACTTCCTTTCCGTGAGGGATTCGGTGTCGGACGGGCGCTTCATCAATATCAAAAAGCTTCGGACGCTGAAGCATCCGCGCTACGTGCTCTTCCGTCTGGTAGAGCCGGTAGCACTCACCGAAACGGCTCTGGACAACCTCTGGGAGACGATTTCTTCCGGCAGGCAGGTCGGCGGCAGGGTATTCATCGGCAAGCGCGGAAGCGTGAAAGGGCGCCCCAAGTGGAGGCTGGAATTGGAACTAATCGACAAATCTTGCTAACTTTGTATTCTATGGCTAACAAAACTTCGATACCTAAAGGAATGAGGGATTTTTCCCAGCAGGAAATGGCTGAGAGAAATTACTTTTTCGATACAGTCAAGAGAGTATTCCGCACCTTCGGATATTCGCAGATAGAGACTCCTGCAATGGAGAATCTTTCCACCCTGCTCGGCAAGTACGGGGATGAGGGAGACAAACTCCTCTTCCGCGTGCAGAACAGTGGTGAAAAGGCTGATCTGCCCCCTGAAAAGGGCCTGCGCTACGACCTTACCGTGCCCTTCGCCCGCTTCGTGGTTCAGCACCAGAACGAGATTTCCTTCCCCTTCAAGCGTTTCCAGATCCAACCCGTCTGGCGTGCAGACAGGCCGCAGAAGGGGCGCTACCGCGAGTTTTATCAGTGCGATGTGGACGTGATAGGATCGCGCTCGCAGCTGAACGAACTGGAGCTGGTGCAGATGGTGGACAAGGTGTTCGGCCTGCTGGATATACGGGTGGTGTTGAAGATCAACAACCGCAAGGTACTTACCGGCCTCGCGGAGATCTGCGGCGCACCCGACAAGGTGGTGGACATCACTGTCGCCATAGATAAGCTGGACAAGATCGGCCTGGATGCGGTGAAGGACGAAATGCGCGAAAAGGGACTGACCGACAGCGCGATAGCCGTCGTGGAGCAGATTCTCGGGCTGTCCGGCTCCGTGGCGGAGAAGCTTGCCGCCATGCGCGGGCTTTTCGGCGGTGCATCGGCATCCGGCATAGCATCCGAGACCGGCCTGCGCGGCCTGGACGAGCTGGAAGAACTCTTCGGGCTGATATCCGCCGCCGGCGTGACCGTGCCGGTGGAAATGGACCTTTCGCTTGCCCGCGGACTGAATTACTACACCGGCGCCATCTTCGAGGTCAAGGCTCTCGACTGGGAGATCGGCAGCATCTGCGGAGGCGGCCGCTACGATAACCTTACCGGCATCTTCGGGCTCCCGGATATGTCCGGAGTTGGAATCTCCTTCGGCGCCGACCGCATCTGCGATGTGCTGAAGGGCCTGGACAAGTTCCCCGCCGACCTCCGTTCAGCCACGGTGCTGCTGTTCGCGAATATGGGTGCGGAAGAAGTCAGGTATGTCCTGCCTGTCGCCGCTGCACTGCGTTCCAAGGGCATTCCCGTGGAGGTCTATCCGGATTCTACCAAACTCAAGAAGCAGTTCGATTATTGTGACAGGAAGTCAATCCCGTTCCTGAGCATCTGCGGAGCCGACGAAGCCGCGGCCGGAACAGTGCAGATCAAAAATCTGGCCTCCGGTGAGCAGCGGGTGTTCGCAAAAGACGATCTGGACGGCATCGTATGTTTCCTCGGAAAATAGTCCTCTGCCTGATTGCCGCTGCGGCTATCTGCTGCAAGAAGGCCCCCGCACCCGAACCGGCCGGAGAGGCCTCTGAGGTTCCGGATCGTATGGAATGGTTCCGGGATGCCAAGTTCGGAATGTTCATCCACTGGGGCATCTACACCGAACTCGCCGGCATCTACGGCGACAAGACCGACGGCGGAGAATGGATGATGCACAGCAAGCAGATCCCTATCAAGGAGTATTCTGCCCTGGCGAAGCGTTTCAATCCCGTACGCTTCGATGCCGCCGACTGGGTTTCGCTCGCAGCGGAAGCGGGACAGAAATACATGGTAGTCACCGCCAAGCATCACGACGGTTTTGTCATGTACGACTCCGATGCTAGCGGATACAACATAGTGGACGCATCTCCCTACGGAAAAGATATCATAGCAGCCCTCGCCTCGAAATGCAAGGCTCAGGGGCTGCATTTCGGTTTCTACTACTCCCACATGCTGGACTGGTATCATCCCGGCGCGAACGGTTGCGCCTGGGATCCGGCCCACAAAGGGAGCAGGGAGGCCTACCTCAAGACTATTGCGCTCCCGCAGGTGGACGAGCTGCTGACGCGCATTCCCAACGTGGATATCGTTTGGTTCGATCAGGGCGGGGACATAACTCCGGACGAGGCCA
Source organism: Bacteroidales bacterium (assembly GCA_017527415.1). Classification (GTDB taxonomy): domain Bacteria; phylum Bacteroidota; class Bacteroidia; order Bacteroidales; family UBA932; genus Cryptobacteroides. The sequence continues at coordinate 24,631 of JAFXQA010000015.1, forward strand.
GGCTCTTCTACGACAAGGTCCGCGCATATCCCAATATCATCTTGAACAACCGCATGGGCGGCGGGATGAAGGGAGACGTGGTGACCCCGGAGCAGTTCATCCCCGCGACCGGATACCCCGGAAGGATCTGGGAGACCTGCATGACCATGAACCGCCATTGGGCATATTGTGCCTACGACGACAACTGGAAAAGCTCCGGAGAACTCATACGCAAGCTCTCGGAAATCGTGAGCAAAGGGGGAAATCTTCTCTTGAACATAGGCCCGGACAAATACGGCAGCATCCCTCAGATATGCAGGGATAATTTGATGGCAATTGGGTCCTGGATGAAAGTGAACGGCGAGGCGATTTACGGCACCGAGGCCTCTCCATTCCCGTTTTTGCCTTTCGGGTACGCCACCAGGAAGGGAAACACCCTCTATCTGCACATTCACAAGTGGTCGAAGGAAATCAGCGTGCCGTACAGGCTGAAGGTGCGAAAAGTTTATCTGCTGGCAGATCCGTCGGTTCGGGTGCGCTGCCGCAGCCGGAAAGGCGCCACCACCTTCGAACTTCCTCCTTTTTCTCCCGATGCCGCGGTCAGCGTTCTGGCAGTGGAGCTGAAGGAGCAGGTGCCGGTGCAGGCCGTGCCCACGGAAGGGCTGCCGCTTCTGGTGGAAGGGGCAGCGGTTCCGCAACTGAGCGATGCTGATTTCAAATCTGTCTGGACGGCGGAAGGGCCCACGGCTACCGTAGAAATCACGCTCCCTGCCAAGCAGAGCATTCAGTGTTTTGCCACGGTCGAACCTTGGCAGTTATGGGAGAATCCTATGCAGGCTTACCGGGTGGAAGCCTTGGTGGACGAGGCCTGGACCTGCGTTGCCGAAGGGACAGGAGACGGCACGGGCATCACGCTTCCTTTCAGTTCTGTAGCAACTTCCAGTTTCAGGATTGGCATCAGCAATCCTTCCGGAAAGGCCAGCTGCAGCGAGATAATGCTTTTCAATTAGATTTTTGCTTTCCTAAGCCATAGATCCGCCATGCGTTTGTGCCCGGCGGGGGTTGGGTGTATGCCGTCCCATATCCAGTAGGAAGGGGCGGGTTCGGTGCTCACCAGCTTTTCGAACATGGTGTCGAAGGGGATGAGGGTGGCGCCAGTTTCTTCGCATAACTCACGGATGCAGGCGTCCAGGCGGCGGACCATATCTTCGCGAAGAGCATAGTCCACGCTGCTGCCTACACTCCCCTCTTTGGCAACGAAGGGGGTGCAGAGGGTTATTTTCAGCTCGGGGTTGGATTGTTTGGTTTTTCCCAGCAGGCTCTTGTACAGGGCTTTCCAGGCCTCGAAATCGAAGGGCGTCTGCCGATCGCCATCCAGCCATCTGTGAATGTCGTTGGTGCCGATAAGGACGGAGAGCACGTCCGGCCGGAGGTCGATGACATCCTCCTGCCAGCGGGCCGCAAGATCGTCCAGAGCCTGACCGCTGAAACCACGGTTGAAGAATGCGTAATTCCTTGAAGGCCAGCGGCTTTGGCAGTACGACGCAATGATGTAGACATAGCTGTGGCCGTAGATATGGTTCATATCGCTGTGGCTGCGCTCGGCCGAAGTTTTCTTGTAGTTGTAGACGCAACCCCAGTTGCCGTCGGTAATGCTGTCGCCGATGAAAACGATGCGCTTTCCGCTATTGGGCGATTGGGTGCAGAAAATGGCCGCCAGACAGGCCAGAATGATGATTAGGATTCCGTACTGAAGTTTCATATCTGTCAAAGATAAGGATTAAAATTTGGATTTTGGAAAAATATTCCTACCTTTGCAGTCCAATATCGCGGGGTAGAGCAGTCGGTAGCTCGTCGGGCTCATAACCCGGAGGTCGCAGGTTCGAGTCCTGCCCCCGCTACTAAACAAAACTTTCGGCAGCCTTTTTCGGCTGCCGGTTTTGTTTAGTAGCGGGGGCGCGTCGGGCTGACTTGAAGGATAATTTGTTCCGAGAAAAGGCCGAAAACGGGAACAAATACTCCAAATTTATAGGTTTGTTCCGAAAAACCGGCATTTTTCGGAACAACCAACGAGGGCTCTGTCCCTACCCTTCAAGTGCTGTTAACGTCCTGAAAAATCGGACGTCAACAGCATTTTCAGCCTTTTTTGACGTTGACGTCCCGGAAAAACGGACGTCAACAGCACTGCGGCACCCGGCCAGCCTGGAGGAAGGTTTGGAAAAACGGCCTAATGCCACTATCTTTACATCAATTAATCGGGATGTAACCTTGAAGATGGATTATATCTGGCACTATGAATCACCCCTCGGTGGGATCACCCTCGGAAGTGACGGTACATCTCTTATCGGTCTCTGGTTCGATGGACAGATGTATTTTTCCGACGTGCTATCCCCTGAGCATGAAGAAAAGCTAATCCCGGTTTTCAAAGACACTTGCCGCTGGCTGGACATCTATTTCAGCGGAAGCGAGCCGGGCTTCACGCCTCCCCTCGTCATGCGTGCCAGCCCGTTCCGCAAGGCAGTCTGGGAAATCATGCTGACGATTCCTTATGGCAAGACCATGACTTATGGAGAGATAGCAAAGCGAATCGCCGAACAGCAGGGCGTCGCCCGAATGGCCGCCCAGGCGGTTGGAGGAGCAGTGGGCCACAACTCGATATCGCTTATTATCCCTTGTCACAGGGTCGTAGGTGCCGATGGCTCGCTTACCGGATATGCCGGAGGCATTGACAAGAAGGTCAATTTACTTCGGATGGAAGGTGCAATGGCGGATTAAATTCCTGTTTATCGGTGTGAGGCATCCCTGAATATCTGGTCCTATTTGTTTATGTCGGAATAACTGCTATCTTTGTGTCGGAATAAATGTCGGGATAAAATGTATAGACCACCCTTCACCATATCGGCCAAGGCCATCAATCTGATTGCGAAGATTTCCAGTCAACTGGAAAGATATGCCATCAGGATGGAACAGGAGGACACCTTGCGGCTCAGGAGAGCCAATCGGATCAAAACCATCCATTCCTCTTTAGCAATCGAGGGTAACACCCTGTCCGAAGGTGAAGTTCAGGCAGTTTTGGAAGGCAAGAAGGTTGTTGCGCCGTTGAAAGAGATCCAGGAAGTCAAGAACGCCATCAAGACCTATGAACTCTACCCCAAACTCAATCCCTTCTCTGTTCAAGACCTCCTTCTGGCCCATGGAACGATGATGTCCGGCCTCGTCGATGAAGCCGGGATGTTCAGAAAAGGAGGCGTCGGGGTTTTTGACGGAGACAAGCCCATCCATATCGCTCCCCCGGCGGACAGGGTCAGGGGCCTGATGAGCGATCTATTCGGATGGCTGGAGAATGCCGATGACCATCTGCTCATCCGGAGTTGTGTCTTCCATTATGAATTTGAATTCATCCACCCATTCGCCGATGGGAACGGAAGAATCGGCCGGCTATGGCAATCTCTTATCCTCGGCCGGCTGAATCCCATTTTCGAGCATCTTCCCGTCGAGAACATGGTCTATTCCAACCAACAGGCCTATTACCATGCCATCAACCGGAGTTCCGACCTCGGTGACAGTGGCCCCTTCATAGACTTCATGCTGGAAGAAATACTGAACGCACTCGTTGACCATCAAGGGAAATCCAATGCCGATATTACCGATGAGAAGGGCCTCAAATACCAGCAGCTAAGAGTCTTGGGATATCTGCGCGCAGACAGACATACCACGGCGGCCAAGATTGCCGCAGATCTGGGCATGAGCGCCCGCCAGATTGAGCGGATGCTTGCCGACATGAAAGCCAAAGGCATCATCCGTCGGATCGGCGCCAACAGGAACGGCTATTGGAAAATCGTGGATGATTGAAAATCAACACTTTATGCAAATTCATCCAGCTCCTTCAAATCCTCCAGAAGGTTCGATAGTTTTTCACCGTAGTCTACTTAGAAAGCACTTGCATTGCAGGTGCTTTTTTTTCTAAATAGCCATCCTATTCTTGCCGATATCGGCAAGAATTATTATATTTGTATCGGCATAGAAGCATTAATTGCCGATAGATTATGGAATTCATTACCGTCAGTCAATATGCAGAATTGCATAACCTTTCTGAACGCACTGTGCGAAACTGGTGCAGCGAAGG
>JAFXQA010000016.1 GCA_017527415.1 Bacteroidales bacterium
AGACAGCATAGGCAAGCGCTATCGCCGTCAGGATGCCATCGGCACCCCGTTCTGTATCACGGTGGACCATCAGAGCCTCGAGGATGGCTGCGTGACCGTGCGCGACCGCGACACGATGGCCCAGGAGCGCGTGAAGATAGAGGATCTGCATTCCATGATAGAGAAGAAAGTTTCGCTCAGCAACCTGCTGCGCCAGCTGTAATGACAAGCTTCGCCGACATAGGAAAAAAGGAAGCCCTCAGGCGTTTGTATGAGGGCAGCGGGTTCAAGCCCACTGCCCCCTCTGCACACAAGGTGCTGCTGGAAGGGGTGGATTTCAACCTTATATATTTCCCCCTCAAACACCTTGGTCACAAGGCAGTTACGGCCGTAACGGGTGAACTGTTGTCCCAACTCCGGCATCCGGGGTGCCTTTCGGTTGTCCTTGGTGTGAGTTCCAAGCTGGATTACCCGCAGATAGAAGAGCTCTGGTCCGGAATCACCGCGGCGGCCAAAGAATATGGATATAAAAATGCGTCCCTCGACCTTCAGCCTTCTGAGAACGGACTGTGCATCAGCGTTGCCGCAAGCGGTTCCCGATCCAAACTCACCGAAGTCAGCCGTCCCCAGCCTCAGAGCAAGGACCTTCTCTGTGTCAGCGGGCGGCTCGGCGCGGCTTACCTTGGCATGAGGGTGATGGAGCGCGAACTCGAGCGTTTCGACAAGGGCGAATCCGACCGGAAGGAACTCGAGCAATACAAGATGCTCGTGGGAGCATACCTCAAGCCTGAGTTGGATCCGGAGCTTGTGACCAAACTGGAAGAAGCGGAGATAATCCCTTCCGCCGGCTGTCTCATAACTCACGGATTGGCCGATGCCGTGAAGCGCATCGCCGAAGAAACCGGCCTTGGAGCAAAGGTTTACGCCGACCGCATTCCCTTTGAAGGAAACTCTTTCGAACTAGGGAGAAAACTTGACATAGACCCTGTTTCGGCTGCCATGAACGGGGGAGAAGATTATCAAATTCTCTTCACTGTTCCCATCCTTAAGTTGGATAGATTCCGTCACGACTTCCAGACTTTCGACATAATCGGCCACCTTGCCCAGCCGGAAGTCGGCACCGTGCTCGTCACTCCCGAAGGCGTGGAACTACCGCTTCGCGCCCAGGGATGGAAAGAAGAAGAGTAATCATTAAAAAACACTGAATATGAAAAAGATCCTCGCAACCATCAGCGCGCTGGTGCTCATCGCATCGGTTGCCAACGCACAGAGCGGCCTCGGCGGCCTGCTCGGCAGCATTTTCGGCGGGAACAAAACCGAAAACACCACCAGCCAGGACGGCTCATCAACCGTTGCCTCTGCAGCGGAGGGCCTTCTCGGAACCCTTCTTGGTACAGTAATCTCCAAAACCGTTCCCGTGTCTCTGCCCGGCACATGGACCTATAACGGCATCGCCTCTGCAATCGAGACCGAAAACGCCCTTACTACCATCGCCGCATCCACCTACAAGGAGAAACTCGAGACCAAACTTGACGGATATCTCCAGAGGATTGGAATCGTGCCCGGCGTAGCAACCATCACCTATAACGCCGACAATACCTTCACCATCGCCAGCACCACCAAGACCATAGCCTCCGGTACCTATACCTACGATACCCAGAGCAAGGAGATCGTGATGAAACTGGGTAAGGTCTACAGCTACATGACGATGGAAGGCACCGTCACCGCCACCGCAAAGGGTGTGCAGGTTCTCTTCGATGCAAACAAATTCCTGGCATTCGCAAAGAAGGCCATCAAGGTAGTCGGCGCAGGCAAAGACAACTCCACCCTCAACACCGTCGCCAAACTCTCCGACCAGGTCACCGGCCTGCAGCTCGGCTTCGATATGGTAAAGAAGTAAGATGGCAAGTTTCGTACCCCTTCACGTCCATACCGAGTATTCCATCCTCGATGGAATGTCCAACATAAAGAAGCTCTTCGCCCGTGCGGACGAGCTCAAGATGCCGGGTCTGGCAATCACGGACCACGGCAACATGTATGGTGTGAAGGAGTTCTTCGACGTCAGCCAGAAATACCCCGATATAAAGCCCATACTGGGCTGCGAGGCCTACGTTACCCAGCACTACGACCATCACCTCAAGGATAACGAGCACAGCAAATACTACCACCTCATCCTGCTGGCCAAGAACTACCAGGGCTACAAGAACCTGATGAAGATAGTCTCCACCGGCCATATCGAGGGGATGTACTACGGCAAGCCGCGCGTGAGCCACGAGGTGATCGAGAAGTATCACGAGGGACTCATCTGCTCCTCCGCCTGCATCGCCGGCGAGATTCCCCGCTGCATCCTGGCGGGAGATATGGACGGAGCCGACAAGGCGATCGAATGGCACAAGCGTGTCTTCGGCGAGGATTATTATCTGGAGGTGATGCTCCACAAGACTGAGGTGCCCGGCCTCTCCCTGGACCTCTATCACAACCAGCAGAAGGTAAACGAGGCCATCTTCGAGCTCGCTGCCAAGCATGGGGTCAAGGTGGTGGCCACGAACGACACGCACTTTGTCCGACGGGACGACGGCCCCGCGCACGACCGCCTCATCTGCCTCACTACCAATGCGATGGTCAGCGACCCCAAGCGCCTCCGCTACACCCAGCAGGAATATCTGAAGAGCGAGGATGAAATGCTGGCCCTGTTCCCGGAGCACCCGGAGGCCATCTTCAACACCCGTGAGGTGATGGAGAAGGTGGAGCGTTACGACATCAACAGCGCCCACGTCCTCCCTAAATTCACCATCGATCCGGAATTCCTGAAGGATATAGATGGGCACCTGGCACGCTACAGCGATGTCATCGACCGCGGACGGAACGACGAGAAGGGCAACTTCCGCGGGGAGGAATTCTGCCGTTCGGTAGCCTATCTCTGCCACCTCACATGGGAAGGTGCGCGCCAGCGCTACGGGGAAATACTCGATACCGATGCAGACCTGCGGGACCGCATCGACTTCGAGTTGAAGACAATCTCCTACATGGGCTTCCCGGACTACTTCCTCATAGTCCAGGACTTCATCAACTGGGCCAAGCGCAACGGCATCTCGGTGGGTCCCGGGCGAGGCAGCGCCGCCGGCAGTGTGGTATCATACTGCCTCCGCATCACCAACCTGGACCCGGTCAAGTACGACCTCCTGTTCGAGCGCTTCCTGAATCCTGAGCGCATCTCCATGCCGGATATCGACGTGGATTTCGACGACGAGGGCCGCTACCGTGTGATACAGTACGTGCAGGACCTCTACGGCGCCGACCATATCTCCCATGTCATCACCTTCGGCACGATGGCCGCCAAGCTCGCCGTCAAGGACGTTGCTCGCGTTAGCGACCTGAACCTGAACGAGAGCAACCGCCTCACCAAACTCATCCCCGACAGGCCTTTCGTGGTGAAGGAAAACGGGATGGAGGTGGAGAAGAAGCCAACCCTGGAGAACTGTTTCAAGTATGTGCCGGAGCTGAAGAAGGAGTATGAAGAGGGCGAGCCGCTGGTGCGTGAGGTGCTGGAATACGCCAAGCGCCTGGAAGGCTGCGTCCGCCAGGTAGGCATCCACGCCTGCGCCATGATCATCGGCCGCGGCAACCTCACGGACTACATCCCTATTACCATGGGCGAAGACAAGGCCACCGGCCAGAAGGTGTGGGTGAGCCAGTACGAAGGCTCCCAGATCGAAGATGTGGGAATGCTGAAGATGGACTTCCTCGGCCTCAAGACCCTGAGTATCATATCCCGTTGCCTCTCTCTCATACGCCACCGTAATCCCAAGGCCCTGCCGGCGGATTTCGATATAGAGAATATCCCCATCGACGACCCTGCCACCTTCGACCTTTATTCCCGCGGCGACACCAAGTCCGTGTTCCAGTTCGAATCCGGCGGCATGCGCGAATGGCTGATGAAGCTGCACCCGGAGCGCTTCGAGGACCTCATCGCTATGAACGCCCTCTACCGCCCGGGCCCGATGGATTACATCCCCGACTTCGTGGCGGGCAAGAATGACCCGTCCAAGGTCCATTACGACCTTCCGGAGATGGAAGATCTGCTGAAGGAGACATACGGCGTCACCGTCTACCAGGAGCAGGTGATGCGCCTGTCACAGTCGCTCGCAGGCTTCTCCAAGGGCAAGGCGGACAAGCTCCGCAAGGCGATGGGAAAGAAGAAGAAGGACATCCTCGACGGCCTCAAGGTGGACTTTATGGAAGGCGCCCAGGCAAAAGGCCTGCCCACAGACAAGCTTGAGAAGATATGGAGCGACTGGGAAGCCTTCGCGAAGTATGCCTTCAACAAGAGCCACGCCACCTGCTATGCGTGGGTAAGCTACCAGACCGCCTGGCTCAAAGCCCACTTCCCCAGCGAATTCCAGGCCTCCAACCTCACCCAGCAAAGCTCCAACATGGATGAGATGAAGGAGATTATGGCAGACTGCAAGAAGGGAGGAATCAAGGTCCTGAACCCCGATATCAACGAATCCGACAAAGACTTCAGTGTCAATGCCGGCGGAGACATCCGCTTCGGCCTCGGCGGCTTGAAAGGCTTCGGCGAGAACATAGTCAACGCCATTATAGACGAGCGTACTGCCGGCGGCCCCTATGCCGACGTGTTTGAGTTCCTCGAGAGGATGGCCCTCTACAGCCAGAAGATGGACAAGCCTGTCGGCATCAACCGCAAAGCCCTGGAAATCCTCGTGAACGCCGGTGCATTCGACTCTTTCGGCTATAAGCGAGGCGTGTTCTATACCCCAGGCAAAAGTGGCGAGGCTTTTATCGACGAGCTCATCCGCTATGCCGACCTCTACCGCAACGACCAGGTAGACAGCGCCAGTTCCCTCTTCGGTGAGGTGGAGGAAATGAAGCCCCAGCGCCCCGAAATGCCCATGTTCACTGGTGAGGAAGACGTGCTGGACCTTCTGCAGAAAGAAAAGGAGGTAGTGGGGATGTACCTGTCTTCCCATCCTCTGGACGTCCACGCTTTCGAGATAGAACACTTCACTACCTGCAAACTCGCAGACCTGCCGCAGAAGATAGATGAACAGGAGAAGGCAAAGAAAACCCTCAAGACCAATGTGGCCGGAATCATAACTGAGGTAAAGCAGATAACCACACGAAACGGAGCGCCGGGCGGAAGGATTACACTGGAAGATTACAGCGGCACCTATGAACTGGCCCTGTTCGGCAAGGATTACGAGTCCTACATGCCCTACATGGTGCTCCACGAGCAGCTCTTCATCGAAGGAGAGATAGCCGAACGCTTTTTCGTAAAAGCCGAGGACCGGGCCAAGGGCAAGACATCGCCATACAATTTCAAGATCCGCAAGATTTCCCTTCTCGGCAACATCTCCGAAGACTTTGTCAAAGCCTTCTCCATCAACCTGGATTCCGCACAGCTGAACCCCAAGTTCCGCGGAGATCTGGTAAAACACCTGAAGGCCTATCCCGGGAAAACCTCCCTCAGCGTCTTCCTTTTCGACGCCCGTACCGGCTACCGGGTAGAACTTGCCTCTAAAAAGTTCAATGTGCTCGTATGCGCCGACTTCCTCGCCGGCCTCGAGCATCTGGGAATAAGCTATTCCATTAATAATAAATAAAAAAGCGGCCGCCGAAGCGGTCGCTTTTCAAAGTATCGGGGGCCATCTTATTTCTTGATGGCCTTCTTGGTGCTGTCGAACATCACAGGGGTACCGATCATGATGGAAGCATAGGTTCCGATGAGGATACCGAGGATGAGAGCGACGCTGAGGCCGCGGATGCTCTCACCGCCCCAGATTGCGATGGCAATCATAGGAAGGAGGGTGGAGACCGAGGTGTTCACCGTACGGGTCAAGGTTGCGTTGAGGCTCTTGTTCACCGTGCTGGCAAAGTCGTCGTTCGGGTGCAGGAACTTGTTCTCACGGATACGGTCGAAGATAACCACGTTATCGTTGATGGCGTAACCGATGATGGTAAGAATAGCTGCGATGAAAGTCTGGTCAACATCGAGGTTGAACGGCAGGATTCCCGTGAAGAGGGAGAAGAAGCCGATGACGATGATGGCCGTATGGGCGAGGGAGACCACGCCGCCGAGACCCCAGTTCCATCCGCGGAAGCGAAGGGCGATATATCCGAAGATGATGATGAGGGCAAGGATAACGGCTATGATGGCATCGCGGCGGATGTCGCTTGCGATGGAAGCGCCCACCTTGTCGGAGGAGATGATACCGTTAGGATTCTCCAGCGTCTGGGTGAAGTCTGCCAGGGTCATATTCTGGTTGACGAACAGGCCCTTGAGTGCCTGGAAGAGCATTCCTTCGATCTCGGCATCCACGGAGGAGGACTCGTCCTCGATCTTGTAAGAAGTGGTGATCTTCATCTGGCTGTCGCCACCGAACTGCTTCACCTCTACGGATGCGTTCTTTACATTCTCGTCGGCAGCGGCAGCGGCGTCGAACACGTCATTGACAGCAGCGCGCACATCCTCTGCGAGGACGCTCTGGTCGAAGCGGACCACATAGGTGCGGCCACCGGTGAAATCGACACCATAGGTAAAGCCCTTGGTGAAGATGCTGGCGAGCGAGATGACGATCACGATACCGGAAATGACATAAGACCACTTGCGTCCGCCAAGGAAGTTGATGTGCGTGTTCTTGAGGAAGTTCTTCGTGAGACTGTTCTCGAAGGTGATATTCTTGCCCTTGGACACGCGGCCGTCGATGATGAGGCGGGTGATGAAGATGGCGGTGAGCATCGAGGTGATGATACCGATGATCAGAGTGGTAGCAAATCCCTTGACAGGGCCGGAACCGAAGAAGAAGAGCACGAGACCAGTGAGCAGGGTGGTGATCTGACCGTCGATGATGGCGGAGTATGCGTTGGAATATCCATCCGCAACTGCCTTGCTCAGGCCCTTGCCTGCCTTGATTTCTTCCTTGATGCGCTCATAGATGATAACGTTGGCGTCCACGGCCATACCCAAGGTCAACACGAGACCGGCGATACCGGGCAGGGTCAGAACCGCGCCGAAGGAGGCGAGGGTGCCGAAGAGGAGAACCACGTTGGTAAGCAGTGCCACATCGGCCACAAGACCTGCGCCCTGGTAGAAGAATACCATATAGAGGAGCACGAGGATGAAGGCGATGAGGAAGGAAATCATACCGTCCCTGATGGACTTGGCACCGAGTGAAGGGCCGACGACCTGCTCCTGGACGATGGTCGCAGGGGCGGGAAGTTTACCGGACTTGAGTACGTTCACAAGGTCTGTTGCCTCTTCCACGGTGAAGTGACCGGAAATCTCGGAGTTGCCTCCGCTGATCTCGCCGTTCACCACAGGATAGGAATACACGGTGCCGTCGAGCACGATGGCGATCTGCTTGCCGATGTTGTCTTTGGTGAGGTGTGCCCACACATTTGCGCCCTCGGCATTCATGCTCATGGAAACCTTGGGTTCACCGTTGGTGCGGCTGTCATAGGTCACAGCTGCGTTGGTGATCACGCTGCCGTCCAGAGGGGCCTGTCCGTCGCGGGAAGAAGCCTTAATGGCAACGAGTTCATAGATATTCTCGGTGCTGCCCACGGGCTTTACTCCCCACATAGGGCGGAACTCTGCCGGGAAGAGGGCTGCAACCTGGGGCATTGCCAGATAGCGGTTCACCTTCGCGGTATCTGCAGAAGTGGCATAACCGATGCAGGCGCCACTGTTCTGCTGAACGGGGCTGAGCACTGCATAAAGAGGGTTGGCGGCCTTGTAGGCTTCCACATTGGAATCCTCTTTCTCGGTGGTGCTGAGTTCTTCTGCCACGATGTCCTTTTCGGCAGCAGGGGCGGCCTCGGTTGCGGCAACGGCGTTATCTTCGGCAAGAATACCAGCGAGGAGTTCGTTGGCTTCTGCGAGGTAAGGTGCGATTTCGCCATTCTCGAACGTTGTCCAGAACTCGAGGGATGCGGTGCCTTGGAGGAGCTTACGAACACGCTCAGGCTCTTTCACACCAGGGAGTTCGACGAGGATTCGGCCGGAGTTGCCAAGCTTCTGGATAGAAGGCTGGGTAACACCGAAGCGGTCGATACGGTTGCGGAGAACGTTGAACGAGTTAGCTACTGCGCTCTCGGCTTCTTTCTTGATAACCGAAAGAACTTCTGCGTTGGTGGATTCTGGCTTGATGCTCTCGCGCATCTCGTAGGTTCCGAAGATCTGGCTGAGCCTTGCTCCGCCGGTCTCCTCTTCCCATGCCTCACCGAAAAGGGTGATGAAGTCGGACTGGGAATTGACGCTGCGGCTCTTTGCGAGCTCGAGGGCCTTGAGGAACTGGGGCTCGGTGTTGTTGCCGGAAAGGGCCTTTACGAGGTCTTCGAGCTGCACCTGCAGCATAACGTTCATACCACCCTTAAGGTCGAGGCCGAGGTTGATCTCCTTGGACCTTACGTCCTTGAACTTGTAACCGAAATAAACTTTTTCATTGGAAATGGAGTCCGTGTACCATTTCTGCTGCTCCTTCTTGATGGAGTCAAGATAATAAGCCTGGTCTTCCGCTGCCACTTTGGCGAAAGCGGGAGTGCTCTGCACCGCAACGGCGGCGGCTTCGGCATACTTTTTGGCCTTGTTGTTCTGGATGGAAGTAACCAGAGTGAAGGAAAGCTGCCAGAAGCATGCGATGAGAAGCAGGATGGCTACTAATCTGATTGCACCTTTACTTTGCATGACAAATTATGAGTTTTAAATTATATTTAAATCAAAATGAGCCCGCAAAGTTACGATTTTTTTCCAATAAAGAAATTATCTGCAGGTTATTTCTTACTTTTGTAGACTGTTTGTGTGTGTTTTGATGAGATTATTCATTGAAAAACTGGTCCTCGCAGCGGTTGCCATATCGGCTTCCGCCTCTATTTGCATGGGCCAGAACGCACCATTCCCCCTGCCTGAATTCGAAGTTCTGATGATGGACGGAGAGGCTTATCATTCGGATTATGACTTCAGTTCGGCGGTCCAGGCCTACAGCGAGGCCCTGCGCAAATGTCGGGACAGCACCAGGCGTTCCGAAATCGAGAAAAAACTTTCCCAGAGCCGCAACGGCCAGTCCATGGCGGGTTTCTGTCAGAGGCCCAAGGTCGTAGCGCGCAAGAATTTCTCCCGCAAGGACTTCTTCCTGTACTATCCCCTTGCCGACAGGTCCTGGAGGCCTGCTCCCAACCGTCTGGATTCTCTCGGCTCGGCCGATTCCCCCGTGGTCTGGTTCCCTCGCGGAAGCAGGGAGGCCTACTGGTCGAAGGCCGACAGGCGGGGCGTTCACAATATCTATTATGCCCGCGACCTGGGCACTATGTGGTCTTCTCCCTATAAGATGCCCTTCTCTTCAAGTGAAGATGAAATCTTTCCTATGGTTTCCGGCGGAAAACTCTATTTCGCGTCCAAGGGCCTTTTCGGTGTGGGCGGATACGACATCTATGTCTGCGAACGCAGGCCGGATGGGCGTTGGGGCGAGCCAAGGAACATGGGCTTTCCGTATTCTTCTCCCCACGACGACTTCCTCTTCATCAATTCCCCAGACGGGAAATACAGCATATTCGCCAGCAACCGCAACTGTTCGGCAGACAGTGTGAGCGTGTATGTGCTTGAGTATGAGCCCGTTCCTGTCAGCTCCGCCATCCGCGGGGCAGAAGATCTCCAGAAGCTCTGCCGCCTGGATCCTCCAAAGAACCTGAAGAAGGTGGATAATAAGAATGCGATGTCCGCAGGCAAGACGGCAGATGCCAACACCGAACTTTATGCCCACAAGGCTGCCGAGGTCCGCCGCCTGCGGGAAGAGATATCACGGGTAAACCGCGAATTGAAAACCCTGCGTTCCTTCTACGCCAACGCCAGTCCCTCCGAAAAGGAGGAGATGGCAGAAAAGATAGTGAAGAAAGAGGCTCGGCTGCCCGGTCTCCAAAGCCAGCTGGTGGCGGCGAACAAGGATCTTCAGAAAACAGAGATGGAGTTCCTGATGCACGGAGTGCTCATTGAACGCAGCCGCGTGGAAGCAGAGAGCGACAACGAGGTCGTAGGCGCGGAGTCTTCCTACACCTTTACCAGGCGCAGCCTCGGAAGTTCTGATTTCTAACGATTCGAATCTTTTATCAGGGTAGCCACCTCCGTGCAGAAGGCGGTGTTTTCCAGTAGCTGCATGGTGGTCAGATGCATTCTCCAGCACCATTTGTTATCCGGGTCTGCCGGATCGTTGATGCGCTCTTCCGCCGGGTTCGGCCAGCGCAGGCTGCCATCCATCGAAAGCCAGTCCTGAAGAGGGAAGATCGCGAGCATGCTGCAGGCATCCAGATGTGCCTTCAGAAGGCCGCGGCATTCCTCAGGGGTCTTGTCGTCCCCGTTCCAAAGGCGGATGGAGGTCATGTCGTGCGAGGATGTGGCCACCACGCTCAGATAGGGCCAGGGGCGGCCTTTCTCCATGCGCTGCATCTCCAGGGAGAGTATCTTCTCGTGGTCCATCACGCCCGGCACACAGTCCGGCACCATTCCCAGGTCTTCGCCGCAGGCCAGCATCCCGGTGCAGCTAAGCAGTTTGGGAAGCTTCTTCATAGCGTTGCGGGCCCAGAAAGAGTTGTGCCTGTGATAGAAGAAATCGGTGTAGAGGGCGTCGAAGCGCTGCTTCTGCCAGGGCTCAAGATTTGAGGTGTCCGGAGAGATGAGGGGATGGAACCAGCCAGGCTTGCGGGGATCTTCTATGAACAGCCCCAGGATGGGCAGGCCGAGCTTCTCGATCTGCTCGCGGCTGAAAGGCATCGCGGGGTTGAAGTGCCCGAGCAGGCCGCTCTTCTGGGGAAGAGGAATCTCCCAGATGCGGAAGAAGCCCAGGATGTGGTCGATGCGGAATGCGTCGAAATACTTTGCCATGGTGCGGAGGCGTGCCTTCCACCAGGCATAGTCGTCCTTGGCCATCTCATCCCAGTTATACGTGGGGAAACCCCAGTTCTGGCCGTCCGCGCTGAAGAAATCCGGCGGAGCACCGGCGCTGGAGTCCAGGTTGTAGAGTTGAGGATAGCTGGCTGCATCCACGCTGTCCCGGCCGACTCCGATGGGGAGATCTCCCTTCAGGAACACTCCTTTTTCGTGGGCGTACTTGACCGCCTTGGAGAGCTGCTTATCGAGATGGAACTGCACCCAGCGGTAGAAGTCCGCGTCGTTGCCGTCCCTGCGGGCGCAGAATTCTGCATAAGGGTCCAGCCAGTAGGCGTTTTCTTTAACGAAGCGCTTGCAGGCGGGGGTCGCCAGGTCTTTGCTGCCGCGGCTCGCATAAGCCTGGAGCAGATACTTGTTCTTAAGTGCGACAACCCTCGGATAGTCTACCGTCGGGAGGGCGTTCAGTTCCTTCCGGAGAGCCTTGTATGCGGCATCTTCTTTAATGCCTACATCGGGAAGATGGATGTAGATAGGATGCAGGGCGAAGGACGAAACCGGGCTGTAGGGATAGGAGTCCGACCACTTTCCGTGGCGGGTGGTATCGTTGATGGGAAGAAGCTGAAGGACGCTCTGTCCGGTGCGCTCCATCCAATCTACGAAACGGGGAATGTCGTTGAATTCTCCCACCCCGAAACCCTCCTCGCTGCGTAGGGAGAAAACGGGGATGGCCGTGCCTGCGCCGCGATATCCGGGTTGGTCGAAAATAGCGGCCGAATGTTCCCTTGGGAAAGGACATCCGGGAATGGGGCAGTCAATCCACGCATCGCAGATCGTCTGCTTGGCATCTTCCTTCGAACGATGATGGTGTGCCCACTCTGTGCGAGTCCAGATGCCGTCCTCGATCACCACATAGAAGTAGTCTTTGAGGAGGTCGGATTTTGCAGAGGGAACGCTCAGCGTCCAAATGCCGTCGGAGGTATAATTCATAGGCCAGACCTTGTCGTCCGCGCCCACCAGCGCCAGGGATTCTCCCCATCGGGTATGGTATTCTATCTTGAAATTCAGCATAACTACTTCTCTATGATCTTATATCCCCAGGCAGGAAGGACCTCGCCCTTGATGGGATCGGAGGGCTCTGTGCTAAGGTTGGCATACACCGTCACCTTGTTTCCGCAGACCTTGCGCGAGAAGGCCAGCACATCGGGATCGGCGGTCTCTATCCACTTTACCTTGCCTCCGCGCTCTCCTGCTGCAAGAGCGGGGTTGGTGTGCTTGAGCTCGACCAGAGACTTGTAGAAATCGGTGTATTCGTTTGAAGTCCAGTCGCAGATGGGGTCCTTTTCGAAGAACTCGAGCCTGCGGTCCAGGCCGATTTCCTGTCCGGTGTAGATGAGGGGCTGGGTCTTGGGAAGGGTGAAATTCAGCACCTCCATCACCTTCCAGGCCTCTCCCAGGCGCTCGAACTCGGTGCCGTTCCAGGAGTTCTCGTCGTGGTTCGAAGTGAATGCCAGGCGGAAAGCGGATGCCGGGGTGTTCTCCGCATCCTTTTCAAGATACTCGCGGAGTTCGGCCGCGGTCTTCACGCCGTCCTTGTTGGCGGGGCCGTTTCCGATGGCGTTCTCGATGTGATGCATCTCCCAGGCATAGGTGGCGTCGAACATCGTATCTGCCGTAAACTCAGGCTTTTCCGCCTCTGCGAGAAGATAGATTTCGGGATATGCGCGGCGCAGGGCGGGCACCAGGTACTGCCAGGTCTCGGAAGGCATCTCGCCGGCGGCGTCGCAGCGGAATCCGTCCACTCCCTTGTCGAGCCAGAAGCGCATCGCATCCTCCTGGGCATACCAGACTTCCTTGTTCTCGTAGTTGAGGCTGCGGGTGTCGGTCCAGTCATACTCCCAGATGGCATTGCCCAGCGAGTCGCGCTCGTAGAAATCAGCGGGTTTCGTGGTCATCCACACGTTGTCCGGGGAGGTCTGGTTGGCCACCCAGTCGAGGATCACGCGGAAGCCCTGTTCGTGGGCGGCGGCAAGCAGGTTTTCGAAGTCCTGCATCGTACCGAATTCGGGGTTCACCGCCTTGTAGTCGGAGATGGCATAGTAGCTGCCGAGAGTGCCTTTTCGGCCTTCGGTGCCGATTTCGTTGATGGGCATCAGCCAGAGGATGTCGACCCCCAGGTCCTTCAGGCGGGGCAGCTGGGCCTCGACGCCCTTGAACGTGCCCTCGGGGCTGAACTGGCGGACGTTCACCTCATAAACTACTGTGTTGTAGGTCCATTCGGGATGGACATTTTTCACGGGAGCCCCGCAGCAGGCGCTCAGCGCCACGGCCGCAATCGCGGCGAAAAGGACAGGTTTAGATTTCATATGGTTTACATTTAATAATCATTGGACGAATACTGCCGAAGAGTTCGCTCCGAGCTCCACAGAGCTTCCGGAGACCTTGACAGTTCCAAGCGAAACGGCCATATCGGAAAGTTTGTCGTCCGGCAGCGACAGCGACACCGCCGAAGAACCCACGTTATGCAATACAAGGGCCTTGGATCCATTGGAGGCCGTCATATACCAGGCGGCGACGGTCTTGTCCGTGCTGTTGTTATTATTGTATTTGGGGTGGGATGACATCTTTCCCCCGGCAAGCGCAGCACAGCTGTTGCGGGCGTGGGTCCACTCGTAATAAACCCTCAGGAGTGAGTTCTCGTCGGCTTCCTGTGCGGCGACGGAGATCTCGTCGGTCACCAGGGTCATGTCGAAATGGCCGTCGAGGTCTCTCGTGGCAGCAGAAAATGCTCTGTCCCAGACTATGGGAGTGCGCACGAGTTCGTCCCTGCCGCCGTCGTCGCTGTCCTTGCCCCAATAACCAAGTTCCTCGCCCTGATAGATGTAGGGCTCTCCTTCCGCAGTCATCAGGAAGGCTGCGGCCTGCTTGAGCTTGGCAAGGTCTTTATTCAGGATGGTGGCGGCGCGTGTCTCGTCGTGATTGGTGAGTTTGGTTGCGGCGATGGCGCCCGGGCGGACGGCGGCATATTTCTGCCTGTATCCCATCAGGTCGTTGGCGAAATAGCAGCCGGTGCGCTGGTTCAGCACCCATTTCAGCCTCTCCCAGAAATCGAACTCGAAGCAGGCGGGAAGGCCCTCGTAGTAAGGTGCCACCTCGGATGCGCCCATCCACACTTCGCCGACCATATA
>JAFXQA010000017.1 GCA_017527415.1 Bacteroidales bacterium
AGCGGCAAGACCAGCAGCTCGCTGCGCATCGCCCAGCAGTGCCAGGTGCTCGGCCTGAACCCTAAGGTGATAGAACTGGACAATTATTTCGTGGACCGCGAGCATACCCCCAAGGACGAGAATGGAGAGTATGATTTCGAGTCCCTGGGCGCGATGAACGTTGAGCTTCTGAACGAGAACCTGAACGACCTGCTTGCGGGCAAGGAGGTCATCATCCCCAAATTCAACTTCAAGGAAGGCAAGACCATATTCGACGAATCCCGCCGTATGCGCCTGGAAGAGAATGATATGCTCTTCATGGAGGGTATCCATGCGCTGAATCCGGATCTGACTCCGGAGGTGGACCGCAACCGCATCTACAACGTGTATATCTCCGCCCTGACCGCACTTCCCGGAGGACACAAGGAGCACGGCTCCACTACCGACAAGCGCCTGCTTCGCCGCATTGTGAGGGATAACCGCGTGCGCGGCATCAGCCCCGAGGAGAACATCCTCCGCTGGCCCAGTGTCCGCAGGGGAGAAAGGCGCAACATCTTCCCCTTCGAAGAGAATGCCCGCGTGGTGTTCAACTCTTCCACCCTGTATGACCTGCCGCTGCTGAAGTATTACGCCGAACCCCTTCTGTACGGGGTTACCGAGGCGTCTCCGGCATACGAAAAAGCGCAGGCCCTGCTCAAATTCATCGAGCCTGTAATCGCCTTGAAACCAGCGGAAATTGCCGCCATCCCTCCCACTTCCATTATGCGGGAATTCATCGGCGGGCAGACGCTGTAGAGTTATGAAGACCACCGAACAGTCATCCCTTTACTCGGGGCTCGACGCGATGTCCACCGAGGAACTGCTGCTGGGCATCAATGCCGAAGACAGCAAGGTCCCTGCCGTGGTTGCCGGATGCATCCCGCAGATTTCCCATCTGGTAGATGGCATTGTGGAGAGGATGAAAAGGGGCGGAAGGGTGTTTTATACCGGCGCTGGAACCAGCGGCCGTCTGGGCATCACGGATGCATCCGAAATCCTGCCCACATACGGCCTGGACGGGGCTTTCATCGGCATCATCGCCGGGGGAGACGGAGCCATCCGCAGGGCTGTGGAAGGTGCGGAAGATAATCCGGAACAGGGATGGAAGGATGTGCTTGCATTCAACCCCGGTACGGAAGACAGCATAGTGGGGATATCCGCTTCGGGCGGCGCTCCCTACGTGCTGGGTGCAATCCGCGGGGCAAAGGCCATTGGTATGCTCACTTCCTGCATCACCTGCAACGAGAATGCTCCAGCAGCCGCTGAGGCGGAGTTTCCGATTGTGGCCGTGGTGGGTCCGGAGTTCGTAACCGGCAGCACGCGGATGAAGGCAGGCACGGCTACCAAGCTGATACTCAATATGATATCTACCTCCGTAATGATACGCCTCGGGCACGTCAAGGGCAATCATATGGTGGATATGCAGCTCACGAACAAGAAGCTCGTGGACCGTGGCACGCGGATGATTATGGAGGAGGCGGGAATCGCCTCTTACGACGAAGCCCTGGCCCTGCTGCTGCGGCACGGAAGCGTCCGCGCGGCGGTGGAATCAGTCAAGATCTAATTCTTCCCTCTCATTGAAGGGTTCCAGGAAGGGGTTCTCCATCCGCTCGCGGGCGATGGTGCTGGAGGAGCCGTGGCCGGGGTAGATTTCGGTTTCGCCGGGGAGGAAGATCAGTTTTTCCATTATCGAACGGATCTCGGAGTCGTAGTCTCCGCCGGGGAGGTCGGTGCGGCCTATGCTGCCGGCGAAGAGGGTGTCGCCGGTGAAGAGGATGTGTTCGTCTTCGTTGTAGTAGCAGACGCTGTCTGGTGTATGGCCCGGGGTGGCGATTACCTTGAAACCGTATAGGGCTGCGCCGGCGTCGTTCCCGTCTTCGCCGAAAAAAAGCTCAGCCGGAAACGCGCCGGTCTCCGCCTGTGCTGATTTTACGGGTATTCCGAAGCGTTCAACCAGGGCGGGGACCCCCAAAATGTGGTCCCAATGCGAATGCGTCAGCAGAATCGCTTCCGGCGTCAGCCCCTCGGCTTCCAAATAGCTGTACAGCCCGTCCAGGCCGGCGTCGAAGCCGGGGTCTATGATAACGCAACGGCTCCCGTCGGAAACCACATAGCAGTTCTCCTGGAAGGCATTGCAGACAAATTTCTTGATCTTCATGACCCCAAATATACGAATAAACCTGCTATCGCACTCCAGCGCTTCCAAAAAAGCGAACGAAAGGCAGAATTATTACATAATTCAGAATAAAATGTTAAATTTGTAGGTTAAGACCAAAATGTGTACTAATGCATATAGGCGTAGCAGGTAACATAGGCAGCGGAAAGACCACCCTCACCAGGATGCTGGCGGAGCATTACGGCTGGAAACCCCAGTTCGAGTCCGTCACGTACAATCCCTATCTTGAGGATTACTACAAAGACATCCCCCGCTGGTCGTACAACCTGGAAACCTATTTCCTGGCCCAGCGTTTCAAAGATGTTCTTGAAATCGCCAAGAGCAAAGAAACCATCATCCAAGACCGCACGATTTCCGAAGGCGTATACATCTTCGTTGCCAATAACTACGAGATGGGAAACCTTTCCGAGCGGGACTACCAGACCTATATGCAACTCTTTGAACTGATGATGAGTACGGTCAAGCAGCCGGATCTGCTCATCTATCTCAAGTCCGGCATCGAGCATCTGGTGGCCAATATCCAGAAGCGCGGGCGGGACTATGAGCAAAGCATCAGCATCGAGTACCTGGATGGTCTCAACCGCCATTATGAGCAGTGGATATCCAAGTATACAGGGCCGCTACTCATCGTGGAAACAGACAATATAGACTTCAAGAATAACCCCGAAGATTTTGCGGCGATCACCGACCGAATCGATGCCCAGCTCTTCGGCCTGTTCAGATAACACAAAACATTAAGAGTTATGCATATAGCTATTGCAGGAAATATCGGAAGCGGCAAGACCACTCTCACCAAGATGCTGGCCGCGCATTACGGATGGATCCCCAAGTTCGAGTCGGTGGATTTCAACCCCTACCTCTCTGATTTCTATGAGGATATGGCCCGCTGGTCGTTCAATCTCCAGATTTATTTCCTGAACAAGCGCTTCAAGGATGTGGTGGATATCTCCAAGACCGACGACATCATCATCCAGGACCGCACCATATACGAAGACGCCCGCATCTTCGCTCCCAACCTGCATGACATGGGCCTGATGAGTTCCAGGGATTTCGAGAACTACTCGGACCTCTTCGACCTCATGATGAGCCTTGTGGGCTATCCGGACCTGCTCATCTACCTCAAGAGCAGCATCCCGAACCTCATCGCCCAGATCCAGAAGCGCGGCCGTGAATACGAGCGCAGTATACGTATCGACTATCTCACGGGGCTCAACGAAAAGTACGAGAACTGGATTGCCGACTACAAGGGCAATCTGCTCGTGATTGATGCCGACAATATCAAGTTCGGCAACAAGCCGGAAGACTTCGAGAAGGTTACCGACATGATCGACGCGCAGATGTTCGGACTCTTCTCCGCTCCCAAACCGAAAACCACTGATTTCTAATACTATGGCAGACAAGACCAGACCTACCATCATCGACTTTGTCGAGAAGTACACCCATCAGTATCCCGACCATGTCTACCTCCGTGAGAAGGTGGACGGCGTTTGGAGGGAGATAACCCAGGAGCAGACCCGCGAGACGGCCTACCGTATCGGCGCCGGCCTCATGGCCCTCGGCATGGAAAAAGGCGACAAGATCGCCCTCCTCTCCGAAAGCCGTTCCATGTGGATACTTTCCGAGCTCGGCGCGATGTATGCCGGAGCCACCGACGTGCCCCTTTCCGTCAACCTGGGCAGTGCGGCGGACCTCATCTTCCGCATCCACCACTCGGACAGCAAATGGATACTCGTATCCGCCAACCATCTCCCCAGGATACGCGAGATTATGCCGGAATGCCCGGACGTGAAGAAAGTCATTGTTTTTGACGATACCGCTTTCTTCGTGGACAGTCTGCATGAGGGCGAGATCCGCATCTCCGAGGTGATGAAGATGGGTGACGAATTCCTCGCAAAGGACCGCCAGGCCTTCGTGGACCGCTTCAACTCCATCGGCCCGGACGACTACGCCAACATCAGCTACACCTCCGGCACCACCGCCGACCCGAAGGGCATCCTGCTCACCCACCGCAACTACACCGCGAACGTGGCACAGGGCTCCTCCGTCATCTCCGTTGAGGAGAACAGCGTGATGCTGATAATCCTGCCCCTGGACCACTGCTTCGCGCATGTGGCCGGCATGTACACGATGATGAGCTACGGAGGAAGCATAGCCTTCGTGCCCATCGGCAAAAACGCTCTGGCAACACTGAAAAACATTCCCACGGCCATCAAGGAAACCCGGCCGCACGTGATGCTGTCGGTGCCGGCCCTGGCCCGCAACTTCAAGAAGAACATCGAGTCCGGCATCAAGGCCAAAGGCCCCACCGTCGAGAAGCTCTTCAACTTTGCGGTCAAGAACGCAATCACCTACAACAAAGAATACTACAACCGCGGCGGATTCCTCTACTGGTGGCGCAAGCCCCTCATGTGGATATTCGACAAGCTCATCTTCAAGGCAGTTCGCGAAAGCTTCGGCGGACGCATGAAGTTCTTCGTCGGCGGCGGCGCCCTGCTCGACATCGAGCTCCAGCGCTTCTTCTGCGCAGTCGGCATGCCGATGTTCCAGGGCTACGGCCTCACCGAGGCGACCCCGATCATCTGCGCCAACTCCTCCGGCCACGCCATCTTCGGCAGTTCCGGACGCATAGTGCGCCCGATGGACTGCAAGATCTGCGACGACCAGGGCAACGAGGTTCCTCACGGCACCAAGGGCGAGATCGTCATCCGCGGCGAGAACGTCATGGCCGGATATTGGAAGAATCCTACCGCCACCGCCGACACCATCATCGACGGCTGGCTGCACACCGGCGACATGGGCTACATCTGCCCCTGGGATCCAGAATTCCTCTATGTGGTGGGCCGTTTCAAGAGCCTGCTGATTTCCGCCGACGGCGAGAAATATTCACCGGAGGGATTCGAAGACAGCCTGCCGGAAGTCTCCAAATATGTAGAGGCGGCCGTCCTGCACAATAATCAGAATCCATACACAATCGCCCTGATAGTGCCCGCAAAGGACGCCCTTGCCGAATATGCAAAGCAGCAGGGCCTGGATCCGGCCTCGCGTGAAGGCAAGGAGGCGATGCTCCTGAAGATACAGTCCGAGATAGACAGTTACAAGACCGGAGGCCCCCACGCCGCCCTCTATCCCGACCGCTGGCTCCCTACCGCCGTGGTTATCTGCGACGAAGGCTTCACCATCGCCAACGGAATGCTCAACTCCACTATGAAGATGGTGCGCCGCAAGGTCGAGGAGCACTATGCGGACCGCATGGCTTACGCCTACACCGCCGAGGGCAAGAACCTCTTGAACGAGAAGAATATCGAATCAATTTAATCAAGTAATATTATGGCAACCGAAAAGAAACAGAACTACACCCCGGCAATCGTGGTGATGTTCGCACTCTTCTTCATGATCGCGTTCGTCACGAACCTCGCTGGTTCCATGGGCGTGATCGTCACCAACCAGTTCGGCGCTTCCAAGGCTCTCTCGCAGCTTGGAACCCTCGCCAATTTCATCGCTTATGCCTGCATGGGCATCCCTGCCGGTATCATCCTCAAGCGCAAGGGCTATAAGTTCACAGCCCTGGCGGCCGTCACCGTCGGCCTTGTCGGCGTGGCCATCCAGTTCCTCTCCGGATACGTTGAGAGCTTCGGCGTGTACGTGCTCGGCGCTTTCGTGGCAGGCTTCTCGATGTGCATGCTCAACATCGTCGTGAACCCCATGCTCAACACCCTGGGCGGCGGCGGCAACAAGGGTAACCAGCTGATCCAGTGGGGCGGCACCTGCAACTCCACCGGCGGCACCCTGGCACCTATCTTCGTCGGTTGGCTCGTCGGCGGCAGCATCGCCGATGCAACCGTTTCCAAGGCAGCTCCCGTGATGATCATCGCCATGGCCATCTTCGCTATCGCATTCGTCATCATCTGGTTCACCCAGATCCCCGAGCCCCACATGGAGACCCCCGAGGAGAAGGCAGCCCGTCTTGCCGGCAACGTGAAGAAGGATCCCCACAGCGCACTCAGCTTCCGTCACTTCGTGCTCGGAGCCATCGCAATTTTCTTCTATGTGGGTATCGAGGTGGGTATTCCGAATACCGCCAACGTGCACTTCAGCAGCATTCCCAACGTGGGTCCCGCCCTTGCAGGAACCATGATCGGATTCTACTGGTTCAGCATGCTGATCGGCCGTCTGGTGGGTGCTTCCGCCGGATCGAAGGTCAGCAGCAAGATGATGCTCGGCGTGATGTCCTCCGTGGCCATCGCCCTGCTTCTCTGCGCCATCTTCGTTCCTGAGACCATCGAGATCAAGGTCGGTGCGAACGTGATTCCGCTTTCGCTCGGATTCCTCGTGCTCTGCGGCCTCTGCACCTCCATCATGTGGGGCGCTATCTTCAACCTCGCGGTAGAAGGCCTCGGCAAATACACCGCAGCCGCTTCCGGCATCTTCATGACCCTGGTATGCGGCGGCGGCATCATCCCGTTCTTCCAGAACCTCCTTGCCGACCACGTGGGCTCCATGCAGAGCTACTGGCTCATCATCGCCTGCCTCGGCTTCCTCGTATACTATGCATTCCTCGGTTCGAAGAATGTCAACAAAGATATTCCGGTAGAATAATATGGAAAAAGATTTCGTAGTAGGTATAGACATCGGCGGCCAGAGCAGTAAGCTCGGCGTGGTTGATGCACGCGGCGAGGTCCTCGCCCAAAGCGTAGTGAAGGCAAATCCCAGTGCAGATGCCGATGTGATTATCAAAGAGCTGGCCGATGCGGTTATCAAGCTCGTCGCGCAGTCCGGCAAGCATGGCCAGATCCGTGGCATAGGCGTTGGTGCTCCTAATGGTAACTATTATACCGGCAGCATCGCCTTTGCACCCAATCTTCCCTGGGCGGCTCATGGAGAGGTGAAATTCGCCGAAAAGCTTTCCGAAGCCTGTGGAGGCATTCCAGTATCCCTCACCAACGATGCCAATGCGGCTGCTGTAGGTGAGATGACATACGGTGTTGCCAAGGGCATGAAGCACTTCATCATGATCACCCTCGGCACCGGTGTCGGCAGCGGCATCGTGATCGACGGCAAGGTGGTCTACGGAGCTGACGGTTTCGCAGGCGAGCTCGGCCACACCATCGCGGTGCGTCACAACGGACGCCTCTGCGGTTGCGGCCGCACAGGCTGCCTTGAGGCCTATTGTTCTGCCATTGGAGTAGCCCGCACGGCACGCGAATGGCTGGACCTCAGCGATGAGCCGTCACTTCTCCGCGAAGTCCAGGATATCACTTCCAAAGATGTGTATGAGGCGGCCAAGGAAGGTGATGCGGTGGCTCTGCGCGTGTTTGATTTCACCGGACGCATTCTTGGCGAGAAACTTGCAGACTTTATCCAGTTCTCCGCCCCCGAGGCCATAGTTCTCTTCGGCGGACTGGCCCGCGCAAAGGAATTCATTTATGAGCCCACCCTCAAGGCAATGAACGACAATGTGCTGCCTTTATGGAAAGGAAAAGTCAAACTGCTGTTCTCCCAACTCAAGGAAAGCGATGCCGCCATACTTGGAGCATCCGCCCTTGCATGGGAACTTTAGAAACAACTTTAAACATTTATAAAGCAATGAGAAAGCATTTTTTGTTCGCAGTCCTCGCAGCAGGACTTGCTGTAGTCGCCTGCTCACCCAAGGCTGAGAAGGCGGCAGACGTGGAAGATGGCGAAGAAGCCGTCGAAACTGTAGAAGAAGTCGTCAAGACCGCTAAGGATTACAAGCCCTCCAAGGCACAGCTCGATTCTGTTTCCTACCTTGTGGGTATCAATTTCGGTTCCTTCATCAAGGGATATGACTTCGGTGATCTCAACTATCGTCAGATCAAGAAGGGTATGAGGGATTTCATCAAGGCCAAGGGCAACATGCGTGATCCCGACTTCGGCGAGCAGTTCAAGATCAACCCTGAGGAGATGAACCGTCTCTTCGGCGAGTTCCTCGAGAACAGGCGTTCCCTCAAGCTCCTCACCAACAAGGAAGCAGAGGATAAGTTCCTTGCCAAGAACAAGACCAAAGAAGGTGTGGTTGAGCTTGAGAGCGGCCTCCAGTACAAGATCATCAAGGAAGGCGGCGTAAAGCCTACCAGCGACAAGGATACCGTTTGGGTACGCTACCAGGGCAAGACCCTAGACGGCAACGTATTCGACGAGGTTACTCCTGACCGCGACTCCGTGCGCTTCACCCTCAACCGCGTTGTCAAGGGTTGGACCGAAGGCATTCAGCAGGTCGGTGAAGGCGGAACCATCGAGCTTTATGTTCCCGCCAAGCTCGGATACGGTGAGCGCGGCAACCAGGGCATCGAACCCAATGCCACCCTCATCTTCACTGTCGACCTCTGCAAGGTCGCTCCTTTCGTGGAGAAGGAAGCCGAGTAAAGATTAATTACTCGTTCTCATCATAGATGACGTCCTCTTCTTCGAGGGCGTCATCTTCGTTTTCGTCGTCCTCGTCGTCTTCGTCATCGAAGTCTTCATCGTCGTCAAGACCGAGCATGCCGAGGATTCCGGAGGGCTTTTCGCCGGGGAGGCGGCGACGGTTGTCGGGAAGGTCTTCGAAGGCAACATAACCGTGCTCGAACTCGATGGGGAGGGGCCCCTTTGTGTCGACAATCTCGGGGAGATTCACTTCCTTGCCGGGCTCAATGCCTTCGAAGGTGATGATGACATATTTTTTTGAGCTGACGTCGTAGAAGTACTGGTAGCGCACGATGCCCGCTTTGACAGTTTCCGCTATCGAAACTTCGTCCACCGCCTTGTTGCCGGGTAGGGGCATGAGGGCGAAGCGCCCCGCCACGTTGCCGGCTTCGTCAAATGCCTTGAAAAGGATCTGCTGGTCCTGGGGGAACTCGAGATCGGCGCGGATTTGCTTGTGAAGAGTGTACAGACTGTTCGTGGCATTTACCAGATAAACCCTGTAAAAGCCCTTGATTCCTTCCAACGTAACGCGGTAACGGTAAGTCATCTTCCAACCAAATTTCGTTTTACATTGCGAATATACAAGATTTTTGCTAATTTTGGTTATGCTTTCGCCCGATAAATATCTGACTATCGCCGCTCCGTCCGAAGGACTCTTCAAGGACAGCGGCAGCCGTTTTATCGCCTACGCGTACCCGGTAGGCGCGGAATCGGAGGTGAAAGCCATAGTTGACAGGCTGCGTGCGGAGCATCACGGAGCGCGGCATCACTGCTTCTCCTACCGCATTACGAAGGTGGAAGATACTCTCGAAGGCCCAACCCTCACCAAGGATGGCATCTGGCGCGCCAACGACGACGGGGAACCCTCGGGAACGGCCGGGAGGCCCATCCTCGGGCAGATTGATTCAAAGGGCCTGCAGAACGTGCTGGTGGTGGTAGTGCGCTACTTCGGCGGCATCCTGCTCGGCGTGCCCGGCCTCATCAGGGCCTACAAATCGGCCACGGCCGATGCCCTGGAGAAGGCACAGATAGTGGAGAAAACCGCCACCCGCCGCTGGCAGATAGGCTTCGGCTATGACCTTATGCCCGCCGTGATGGGCGAAATCAAGGCCCTCGGCCTGGAAACCGCTGCCCGGGACTTTGCGGAGGAGTGCAGCATCACGCTCGACGTGCCCCTCTCGAAAGAACAGACATTTTTGGAACATACAGAAAAAATAGGTATCTTTAAAGATAAAATCATTTTAAAGCCATGAGCAAAATCCACGTATTTAATGCCGGCCCCTGCCTTCTGCCGCAGGTAGCCATCGAGCACGCACGCGAAGCCCTTCTCGACTTCAAGGGCACGGGTGTATCACTGATATCCATTTCGCACAGGACAAAAGAATGGGAAGAGACGATGAACGAGACCCGCGCTCTCTGGCGCGAGATCCTGAACATCCCCGATGATTACGAGACCGTCTTCCTCGGCGGCGGCGCAAGCCTGCAGTTCCTTTATGTGGCCATGAACTACCTCGAGAAGAAGGCCGCATATCTGGACACTGGCGTGTGGGCGCACAAGGCCCTCAAGGAGGCCCAGGGCATCGGCGAAGCCTACGCCATCGCCTGCTCCAAGGACAAGAACTACACCTACATCCCCAAGGGATTCGAGATCCCTACCGATCTGGACTATCTCCACATCACCACAAACAATACCATTTACGGCACCGAGATCAAGTACGACATGGACTGCCCCGTTCCCCTCATTGCGGACATGTCCTCCGACATCCTCTCCCGCAAGGTGGATGTGAGCAAGTACGAGATGATCTACGGCGGCGCGCAGAAGAACGCAGGCCCTGCCGGCGTGGCATTCGCCATCATCCGCAAGGATAGCCTCGGCAAGGTCAGCCGCTACATCCCCACGATGCTCGACTACCGCGTGCATCTCGACAAGGAATCCATGTTCAACACCCCTCCCGTGTTCTCCATCTTCGTGATGAACGAGACGCTGAAGTGGCTCAAGAGCATCGGCGGCATCGACGCCATCCACGCCATTGACGAGAAGAAGGCCGCGACCCTCTATGCCGAGATCGACCGTAACCCGCTCTTCGTGGGCACCGCAGAGAAGGAAGACCGTTCCATCATGAACGTCTGCTTCGTGATGGCTCCCGGCTACGAAGACCTGCAGGACGAGTTCTTCGCCTTCGCAAAGAGCAAGGGCATGGTCGGCATCAAGGGCCACCGTTCGGTGGGCGGATTCCGCGCATCCCTCTACAACGCCTGCACCCAGGAAGATGTCGAGGCGCTGGTAGCCACGATGAAAGAATTTGAAGCACTCAAGAAATGAAAGTCCTCATAGCAACCCAGAAACCCTTTGCCGCCGCAGCGGTGGCAGGGATCAAGGATATCCTCGTGAAAGGCGGACACGAA
The DNA here is from genome assembly GCA_017527415.1 of Bacteroidales bacterium. GTDB lineage: Bacteria > Bacteroidota > Bacteroidia > Bacteroidales > UBA932 > Cryptobacteroides. The sequence continues at coordinate 11,024 of JAFXQA010000017.1, forward strand.
GTGGCCCTTCTCGAAAAGTATCCCGAGCAGGCTGACCTGGTGAAGGCCGTGGCCGATGTGAACGCCCTCATCATCCGTTCCGATAAAGTTACCGCCGAGGTGCTGGATGCAGCCCCTCAGCTCAAGATAGTTGTGCGCGCAGGCGCAGGATTCGACAACGTGGACCTCGAAGCCGCCACCGCCCATGGCGTGGTGGTGATGAACACCCCCGGCCAGAACTCCAACGCAGTGGCGGAACTCGCCATCGCCATGATGATTTTCATGGCCCGCACGCAGTTCACCCCCGCGACCGGCAGCGAAGTGCAGGGCAAGACCCTCGGCATCCAGGCATTCGGCAATGTGGGCCGTCTGGTAGGAGCCAAGGCCAAGGCCCTGGGCATGAAGGTGAAGGCCCTTGACCCCTTCCTCACCGACGAGCAGATCGCATCCGGCGGAGCCGAGCCCGTGCACACCCTGGACGAACTCTACACAGGCAGCGACTACCTTTCCCTCCACATCCCGGCCTTGCCCACCACCATCGGCAGCATCAACTACGAGCTCATCACCAAGATGCCCAAGGGCGCAACCTTGGTGAATACCGCCCGCAAGGAAGTCATAGACGAAGCCGGCCTGGAGAAGGCCCTCGAAGACCGCCCGGACCTCAAATACGTTACGGACGTGATGCCGGACAACTACGCGACCCTGCAGGAGAAGTTCGGCCTGCGCGTGTTCGCGACCCCCAAGAAGATGGGTGCCCAGACCGCGGAAGCCAACGTGAACGCCGGCCTCGCCGCCGCAAGGCAGATAGTGGATTATTTTGCAACGGGCAACACCCGCTTCCAGGTAAACAAGTAGCATATGGTACGCGTCAAACCCTTTGCGGCTATCAGGCCGCCCAAGAACCTCGTCACCGAGGTGGCAGCACCCCCGTACGACGTGCTGAACTCCCAGGAAGCTAAGGCCATGGCAGGGGAGAAGAGCCTCCTGCACATCACCAAGCCCGAAATCGATTTCGATCCCATCGCAGGCGAGCACGAGCAGCGCACCTACGACAAAGCGGTCGCCAACTTCAAGCTCTGGAAAGAGCGCGGCTGGCTGGTTCGCGAAGACAAGGAGAAATACTATGTCTATGCCCAGACCATGGGCACCCGCACCCAGTACGGCCTCGTGCTCTGCGCCCATACCGACGACTACGCCAACGGCATAATCAAGAAGCACGAACTCACCCGCAAGGACAAGGAGGACGACCGCATGATCCACGTCCGCATCCAGAACGCCAACATCGAGCCCGTCTTCTTCGCCTTCAAGGACAATAAGGAACTCGGCGAAATCATCGCGAAGACCGCCGCCGGAGAGCCGGAATACAAGTTCGTGGACGAGAACGACTTTACCCACACCTTCTGGGTAATCAACGATGATGCGGTCAACGCCCGCATCACCAAGATTTTCGAAACTGAAGTGGATGCGTTCTACGTTGCCGACGGGCATCATCGCACTGCGGCCGCCGCCCGCGTGGGCGCCGAGAAGAAGGCCCAGAACCCCAACCACACCGGCAACGAGGAATACAACTTCTTCATGGCCGTGTGCTTCCCCCAGAGCCAGCTCGCCATCATCGATTATAACCGCGTGGTCAAGGACCTGAACGGCCTCAGCCCCAAGGATTTCTTCAAAGCCTTGGAGGAGGATTTCATTGTGGAATGCAAGTGCGACTGCACGAAGGACGGAGGCGAATGCAAGTGCGAGTATCCTTGCCATTGCAGCTGTTCCGAGATATACCATCCATCAGGCCTTCACAACTTCTCGATGTATTTTGAAGGTGTGTGGTACAGCCTGACCGCCAAGCCCGGCCGTTATGACGACGCCGATCCGATCGGCGTGCTGGACGTGACCATCCTTTCCAACCTCGTGCTGGACAGGATCCTGGGCATCAAGGACCTCCGCACCGACAAGCGCATCGACTTCGTCGGTGGAATCCGCGGCCTCGGGGAGCTCAGCCGCCGCGTGGACAGCGGCGAGATGAAAGTTGCCTTCGCGCTGTATCCCGTCTCGATGGACCAGCTCATCCGCATCGCGGACACCGGCAACATCATGCCGCCCAAGACCACCTGGTTCGAGCCGAAGCTTCGCTCCGGCCTCGCAATTCATTCGCTGGATTAAATAATATATGAAGGACTACTCTGCCGAAATACACAGCACTCTGAAGGAATTCTTCGGGTACGATAACTTCAAGGGAGACCAGGAGCGGGTGATAAACCACCTTCTCAACGGCGGCGATGCCTTTGTGCTCATGCCGACGGGGGGAGGGAAGAGCCTCTGCTACCAGCTGCCCGCTCTCGTGGCGGACGGCACGGCCATCGTGATCTCCCCGCTCATCGCACTCATGAAGAACCAGGTGGATGTGCTGCGCGGATTCGTCAGCAGCAACGAGAGCATAGCCCATTTCCTGAATTCCTCGCTTTCGAGGCAGGAAATAGACGACGTGAAGGCAGATCTCGTCGCCGGGCGCACCAAGATTCTCTACGTCGCTCCCGAATCCCTCACCAAGGACGAGAACATAGCCCTTCTGAAAGAAATCCACATATCCTTCTACGCAGTGGACGAAGCGCACTGTATCTCCGAATGGGGCCACGATTTCCGCCCGGAATACCGGCGTATCCGCAGCCTCGTGAACGAGATAGGCCGCGCGCCTATCATCGCCCTCACCGCAACCGCCACGCCCAAGGTTCAGAGCGACATCCTCAAGAACCTCGGCATCCACGATGCGGTGATCTTCAAATCTTCGTTCAACCGCCCGAACCTCTATTACGAGATCCGGAACAAGGTGGAACCGGAGAAGGATATCGTGCGTTTCATCCGCCAGAACCCCGGCAAATCGGGTATCATCTACTGCCTGAGCCGCAAGAAGGTGGAAGAAATGGCGGCCTTCCTCAGCATCAACGGCATACGGGCCCTGCCCTATCACGCGGGGCTCGATGCCAGGGTGCGGGCCGAGAATCAGGACAAGTTCCTGATGGAGGAGATAGATGTCATCGTGGCAACGATCGCATTTGGCATGGGAATCGACAAGCCGGACGTGCGCTTCGTGATCCACTACGACATCCCCAAAAGTATAGAAAGTTACTATCAGGAGACTGGCCGTGCCGGGCGCGACGGCGAGGAGGGCCTCTGCATTACCTACTACTCCTACAAGGACATCCGCAAGCTGGAGAAGTTCATGCAGGGCAAGCCGGTGGCGGAGCAGGAAATCAGCCGCCAGCTTCTGAACGAGGTGGTGGCGTATGCCGAATCCGGCCAGTGCCGCCGCAAGCTCCTGCTGAACTATTTCGGCGAGGAGTACGACCAGGAGAACTGCGGCTGCTGTGACAACTGCCTGCATCCGAAGCCGGTCTTCGACGGCCGAAAGGACATGCAGCTGGTCATCGACCTCATCACCAGCCTGCCCGAGCACTTCAAGGTGGAGCATCTCGCCTGCATACTCGCCGGCAAGGAGAACGCCCTCATAAAGAGCTACCGCCACGACGAACTGGAATTCTTTGGCAAGGGCAGCGCCCACGACGAGCGCTACTGGATTACTGTCATCCACCAGGGCGTGGTGCACCATCTGCTTGAAAAAGAGATAGATACGTACGGACTGATTTCCGTGACCGACGCCGGACTCGGGTTCCTCGTAAATCCCTGGAAGCTGGAGCTCGTGCAGGACGGAGTCTTCTCCGACGACGGCACCGACGACTTCGACGATGACGAAACCCTGGCTGCGGCCAATGCCGTGCGCGGAGGCGGAGGATGCGACGAAAACCTCCTTAAAATGCTGAAGGATCTCCGGAAGGATGTCGCCCGCCGCCTGCATCTCCAGCCCTGGATCATCTTCGGCGACCCGGCCCTTCAGGACATGGCCATTCTCTATCCCATCACCCTCGACGAACTCAAGAACTGCCAGGGCGTGGGCGAGGGCAAGGCCCGCAAGTTCGGCGGAGAGTTCGTGAAGATGATCGCGCAGTACGTGGAGGAGAACGACATCACGCGTCCGGACGATTTCGTGGTGAAATCGGCTCCCAACCGCAGCGCCAACAAGATTTTTATAATCCAAAGCATAGACCGCCGCATGGACCTCGAAGACATCGCCTCCGCCAAGGGCATGGAGATCGATGAACTCGTGTCCGAGATCGAGGGCATTGTGGCCACCGGCACCAAGCTGAACCTGGATTACTACATAGAAGAAAACTACGATGAAGAAGACGTGGAGGACATCTACGACTACTTCCGGGACGAGGCCGAATCCGGCTCCGCCGAAGAAGCCATCGCAGCCCTGGGCGGAGATTTCGATGAGCTCGAAATCCGCCTCATCCGCGTCAAGTTCCTGTGTGACATTGCATCATGATTTTTTATAATAGGAGGATTAACCATGAGAATCAGAATACTGATGGCAATAGGATTGTTTGCTTTTTTGTCCTCTTGTATCAAATCTCAAGATAAATGGTATGGGGATTACTATTCATATTCTTTTGGCGCATATATTAATGGTGTTGAATTCCATGACATTCTTCCATCGTTTGGTTTTTCACCTGAGGGCTATGAGTACTATTTTTATAGAGTTGTTCGGGATAAAATGATTGATGTATCCTGGCGTGGATGGCGTATTGATTTATACTCTAATCCCAAAAAGGATGGACCTAGTTATAGGTTGAATTTTGAACTTGTTTTTAATTCAGATTTGACAGATGGTACGTGTATTTATTATCAGGGTTTAACTGAAAATATAAGTATTCGTGATGTTTTCTATAATCCTGACTCGTTATACCACGGAATACCATTAGTGTCGGGTTATTTGGGATTGTTTCCACCTTATGAGGATCATCATGTATTCTGGATAACGAGCGGTAGTATTTCCTTTAGCTCTCTAGATAATGATAAGATTAATGGTACGGTTTCTTTTGAGTTTGAGGCTGAGAATGATTTAGGTGAGGTGTTGGTCGTAAAAGAAGGTTATTGCAATTCAGATGTAAGCACAAATGCAACTGTAATGTTTTAATCGTAACAAGGAATAATAGATAGTGGCATTTCTACTATATTTGCAGTATATAGATGATACCTAAGGAAACAGTAGACCTCATCCTGAATACCGTACGGATAGAGGACATAGTGGGAGACTTCGTGACGCTGAAGCGCCGCGGGGCCAACTACGTGGCCTGCTGTCCGTTCCATCAGGAGAAGACCCCGTCGTTCTATGTATCTCCATCTAAAGGTATCTACAAGTGCTTCGGCTGCGGCAAGTCCGGCTCTGCAGTGGGCTTCCTGATGGAGCACGAGCACAGTTCCTACGTGGAGGCGCTGCGCTACATCGCGAAACGCTATAATATAGAGGTAGTGGAGGAGGAAGAATCCCCCGAGGTGATGGCCAGCCGCCAGCGCAGCGAAAGCTTGCTGCTGGTGAGCGAGTTTGCGCAGAAATTTTTCGCGGAGCAGCTGAAGGCCGGAGAGGGGAAGGACGTTGGCCTGGCATACTATCATTCCCGCCGCCTGGAAGACGAGACCATCGCAAAGTTCGGCCTCGGATGGGCCCCTTCCGGGAAGGATGACTTGCTGCAGGCCGCACGCAAGGCGGGATACAAGGATGAATACATGCTGGACGCCGGCCTGGCTGTGAAGCGCGAAGACGGCACGCTGGCCGACAAGTTCCGCGAGCGGGTGATGTTCCCCATCCAGTCCGTGAGCGGGCGCACCATCGCGTTCAGCGGCCGCACCCTCAAGGCGGACAACCCCGCCAAGTACGTGAATTCCCCCGACACGGAGATCTACCGCAAAAGCAACATCCTCTTCGGCATCTACTACGCCAAGAACGAGATTTCCCGGCAGAATGAATGTATAATCGTTGAGGGAAACATAGACTATGTGATGCTGCAGCAGCTGGGCATCCACAATGTGGTGGCCCCCTGCGGAACGGCCCTCACGGTTCAGCAGGTGCGGCTCATCCGCAAGTTCACCGACAACATCCTGCTGATGAACGACGGCGACAGCGCCGGCATCCACGCTTCGCTGAAGGACATAGATCTCATACTTTATGAGGGATTGAATGTGCGCGTTGTGCTTCTTCCGGAAGGTGAGGACCCCGATTCCTTCAGCAAAGGGCGTTCCCTGGAGGAGGTGCAGCGGTATATAGAAGACAATGCGAAGGATTTCCTGGATTTCAAGGCTGATATCCTGCTGGGAGAGGCTGCCGGGAATCCGCTGAAGAAGGCTAATTTCGTGAACGATATCGCAGATACCATCGCGCGTATTCCGGATGCGGTGAAGCGTTCGGTGTACGTAAATGCGGCCGCAGAGAAGTTCGACGTGGCGGCGGATATCATCTTCCGTCGCGTGAAGGTCACGCGGGACAAACTCCTGGAAGACGAACGGCGCGAAAAGGAACGCGAATCCCGGTTTGCAGATGCTGGAGCGGGGCCGGATGCCCCCTCTGGAGCATTTTCCCGGAACGGGTCGCTTGGCGACGCGGAAGAGGGGGCCCTTCCG
>JAFXQA010000018.1 GCA_017527415.1 Bacteroidales bacterium
CCGACCTTCAGGAATTCCTGAGCGGAGTGGAGACGGGGGCTCCAGGACATCTCGGACACGTGTACAAGACCTTCCACGCCGGGTTCGATCTCGATGAATGCGCCGTAGTCTGCGATGAGGACCACCTTGCCGGTAACCTTGTCACCAACCTTGAGGTCGGGATTGAGGTTGTCCCAAGGATGTGGGGTGAGCTGCTTGAGACCGAGGGCGATGCGCTTCTGCTGCTCGTTGAAGTCGAGAACCACGACCTTGATCTTCTCGTCGAGGGTGACGATCTCTTCGGGGTGGTTGACACGGCCCCAGCTGAGGTCGGTGATGTGGATGAGTCCGTCTACGCCGCCGAGGTCCACGAACACGCCGTAATTGGTGATGTTCTTGACCACGCCTTCGAGAACCTGACCCTTCTCGAGCTTGCCGATGAGCTCGGCACGCTTGGCCTCCTGCTCTGCCTCGAGGAGAACCTTATGGGAAACGACCACGTTCTTGCCTTCCTGATTGATCTTGACGATCTTGAAGTCGATGGTCTGATCCACGAACTGGTCGTAGTCGCGGATGGGCTTGATGTCGATCTGGCTGCCGGGGAGGAATGCCTCGATTCCGAACACGTCCACGATCATGCCGCCCTTGGTGCGAGTCTTGACATATCCCTTGACGATTTCGTCATTTTCAAATGCCTCGTTGACCCTATCCCAGGATTTGAGAGTGCGTGCCTTCTTGTGGGAAAGCACGAGCTGGCCCTTCTTGTCTTCTGCATTCTCTACATAGACTTCCACTTTGTCGCCGACTTTGAGGTCGGGATTGTAGCGGAATTCAGGGGCAGCGATGACGCCCTCGCTCTTGCCACCGATGGTGACAACAACTTCGCGCTTGTTGATTGCCGTTACCTCTCCTTCGACAACTTCACCCTCTACGATCTTGCTGAGGGTCTGGTCGTAAGCCTTGCGGATTTCTTCCTTGTCGGCGGTGTCGTAAACACCGGATCCTTCAAAGGCTTCCCAGTCGAAGTTCTCGGGAGCTACCGATGCGTTGAGCATCCCGGTTTCTTTTTTGATTTCTTCTGACATAATAAGTTTTGTTTGAACTAATTAGTTGTTTGACATTATGTTTTGTGCCTTCCGCGGGACGTACCCGCGCGAAAAAGCCTGCAAAGATAGGAATAATTTTTTATATTTGTACCCACAAATCAGCAAGTTATGCCAGAAGTTACTCATCTCTTCCTTACTCCGCAGATTGCGGGCATATTGGACATAGTTGCTACGTCGCTGTTCGTCATATATCTTGTCCTGCAGATCCTTCACCACAAGTTCATGTGGTATGTATATATCCCCAGCTGCATAGCCGCCGCCGTCACCTTCTTCGACAGCGCTACATGGGCATTTGCAGCCCTGAACGTCTACTATATCGTAATGGGATTTGTCGGGATCATCAACTGGCGCAGGGACGCAGCATCCGCAAGCGAGCACAAGGGATTCATCATCCTGAACAAGATGACACCTAAAGTGCTCCGGATAAGCATTGCCATAACCGTCATCGGCATCCCCGCCCTGTATTTCATCCTGGGAGCCCTCGATGATCCGAATCCATTCCTGGATGCCTTCACCACCGTACTGAGCATCATCGGCACATGGTGGCTCACACGCTCAATTATCTACCAGTGGTGGATCTGGATAGTGGCGGACGTATTTGCAATCTGGATGAACATAAACCTGGACAAGAGCGCTTTTGTAATCCAGTTCGTGCTTTGCATTCTTTCCTCTTTCATAGGACTTTATACCTGGAGCAAGAGGGGGAAGTATATTGAGAAATAATCCCTTTTGTCCATGAAACGCATAAGCGCTTTTTTCCCAGTTGTCGCGGCTTTGCTGCTTTCGTGCACCATGGCCGGGGCCAGGGAGACTGAAATCCGCGACTGGGAGTTCTCCCGGGACAGGACCGACTGGACTGCCGTAACGGTTCCCCATTCCTGGAATGCCATGGATGGCCGAAGCGCTTCGTATTTCAGGGGGAAAGGGTATTATCGGACCGCCATTCTTTGCGATGATCCTGTCCAGCCTTCTTTCTTAAGATTCGAAGGGGCTGCCCAGGAAGCCGAAGTAATCGTCAACGGGCAGATCGTCATGTATCACAAGGGCGGTTATACACCCTTCGTGGTTCCTCTGGGTGGCCTGCTCCATGCCGGGAACAACCAGATAGAAGTGGTCTGCGACAATTCCGAGAGCGTGGAGAGAATTCCCGTCTCGTCCGACTTCAACAAAAATGGCGGCCTTCACAATCCGGTAGTCCTTATGCAGGTGCCGTCCGTTTATCTGGATCCTGACGGTTTCGGATTCGACCGCTTCCATCTGGTCCAGAAAGATGTCTCCCGGAAAAGGGCTCTGTGCGAGTTCCGCACAAGGGTTTTCAACAGCACCGATTCTGATGTCAAGGTAAAAGTATCGATAGTTTTGACGGATGCATCCGGAAGCACTGTGAAGTGCCTCTCAAAAAGAGTCCGCGTCGCGGCAGGAGCTTATTCCGATGTCACAAAGGCATTTAAACTGCGCAGGCCCCATTTGTGGAACGGTAAAAAGGACCCGTATCTCTACTCCGTCAACGTCAAAGCCGGGGAGGATTCCGCCTGCGGGAAAGTGGGTTTCCGTTACTACAGCCTCGACCGCGAGAAAGGTTTCTTCCTGAACGGAGAACCTTATCCGCTCCGGGGTGTGGCCATGCACCAGGATATCGCCGGGAAGGCCTCAGCCCTTTGCAAAGAAGACTATGATTCAGACTACGCGATAGTAAATGAGATAGGATGCAACTTCCTCAGGCTGGCTCACTACCCTCATAATAACTACGCCTTCAAGTTGTGCGACAGCCTCGGCATCGTAGTGCAGACGGAGATACCCTGGGTGAATGTCTGCGGCACAAGGGCTTCCGAAGCATACTTTGAGAACATCCACAGCCAGATGAAGGAGATGGTCACGTTCCTTTACAACCACCCCTCGATAGTATTCTGGGGCATGTGGAATGAGCTGGACGACTGGGGGAACAAAGAGAATCTGCAGGGTCCTCTGGACACACGCCGGGTGGTGGACGAAACAGCAAGGCTTTATTCCTTCGCCAAGAGCCTCGACCCCACCCGGTTCACAGGTTTCACTGATGATTCCAAGTTCCAGAGGGACAATTATCTGGACCTCCGCGCGGATTTCTATTCCGAGAACTGCTATTACGGATGGTATTACAGCAGGAACGATTTCTCAGGCCTCACGCCCGTTGCGCATTGGATCAAGGATACGATGGGTCCTGTAAACATATCCGAATACGGGGTCGGTGTAAATCCCTGGTGTCACACCTGGAAATCGGACGACATACGCCGTCATCGCGACGACGCTTTCCATCCTGAAGAATACGGCAATCGCTTTCACGAAGCACATCTTCAGCAGATTGCATGCATGCCCTTTCTTGGTTTTACTTCCATCTGGGTGTTCTTCGATTTCCCGGTCGCCGACCGCAAAGAAGGATATATGGATTCCAGCGATGGCATAAGCTATACTCCCAACCCGGAACGCTGTTACATGAACGACAAAGGTCTTGTAACCCGTGACCGCATGGTCAAGAAGGATGCTTTTTATCTGTACAAAGCATGGTGGAACGATGCGGAAACCACCGTCCATATCGCAGGGAAAAGGCTCGGATATAGGCCTCAGGGCAAGAAATTCAGCATCAAAGTATATTCAAACGCCCGGTCGCTGACACTCTGGCAGGACGGACGGGAAATCGGCACGATGACCGCCTCCGGAGAGATTTCCGGCGTCATCTGGCGTTTCGACAACCTCATAATCCAATCATCCGCCACCACGTTCAGGGTGGTAGCGGATGACGGTACGGAAGATTCTATCACGTATTCAGCCTGCCTTTAGAGCTGCTTGCTGAAATTGTAAGTACCTCCTTCATAATCGACGGAACTCTCTTCCCCGGGAAGGGTGATCGTTGCAACGGCACCTTCCGGTATTTCTACGCTCCAGTTCCATGTGTCGCCGTCGAACTTCCAGGCACTCTTGATAAGACCTGATGCACTATTGTATTCTGCCTCTATGCTGCCCAGCCGCTTGTCCGGAATGGGTTTCATTATGATGTGCCTGAATCCGGGGCATACGGGATCGGAAGCAATGCCGGCAGCCGTCTCCCAAATCCATTCGCATACACAACCGTATGCATAGTGATTGAAGCTGTTCATACCCTTCGGGCCCATGCCTTTTTCGATCGTATAACTGTTCCAGCGCTCCCAGATCGTGGTGGCGCCGTTATCCACGGAGTACAGCCAGCTCGGATTCCTGCGCTGGAAAAGCAGATCCCAGGCAATGTCCACCATGCCGTTTTCGGTAAGGGTCGACATAAGGATGGATGTGCCGAGGAAACCGGTCTGAAGGCAGCCTTCATGCTGAGCGAAGTTCTCGCGCAGGCGGGCTGTCATGGCATCTTTCGCCTCTCCCTCGACAAGACCGGTCCTGAGAGCGAACAAGGCAGGTGTCTGCATTGTGTTGAGAATCTCCAGCTTGAAAGTACCATCCGCATTCAGGAATTTCCCACGCAGATAACCTTTCGCTTCACTGGCCATTTCAGAATACTTTTCAGCATCCTTGCCTGTGGCGAAAGCCATGTCGCGCATCATCTCCGCGTCGATCGCCCAGTAACATCCGCCAAGATAGCTCCAGTATTCAATTCCCTCCGGACGCCTGAGCCAATTTCCTTTGGGCCCGCGGACAAATGCTCCCCTGCCATTACTCTCAAGCGGCTCATAGCTGAGCCAGTCGGCCCACTCGTAGTCACCATTCTCAGATGCGATTGCCGCATGGTCGAACCTTGTTTCATTCACATGGGTCATGTATTTCTCCATAGCCTCCCAGTTCTCCTCGATTATCGACTCGTCTCCGAACTGCTTCCATACAATCCAGGGAACGATTACTCCGGCATCCGCCCAGCCGAAACGCATCATGCTTCCTCCGTACTGGGCAGTGGGCGCTACACCCGGAAAAGCTCCGGTTTCGCTTTGGCTGTCGCGCATGTCGCGCATCCATTTATGGAAGAAAGAATCTGTATTCGCAAAGAAGGATCCTGTTTCTGTGAACACCTGGGTATCGGCCGTCCAACCAAGGCGTTCGTTGCGCTGAGGGCAGTCTGTGGGCACAGAAAGGTAATTTGAAAGCTGACCCCAGTAGGTGTTGGAGATGAGTTTGTTGATGAGTTCGCTCCCGGTCTTTATCCTTCCCGTTTCCAGGTTCTCCGCAATCGAACTGACAGGGATGGAGGTAATGCTCTTTATCTTGACATCGTCTGTTGCAGTAATGGAAACAAAGCGATAGCCGAAGAAGGTGCAGCGGGGCTGATAGCGTTCCCACCCCTTCCCGGAGAAGGTGTAATCTGCACGGAAACAGTCTTCGGGAGTGCGGAGATTGGTGCGGTGCACGCTCCCTTCCGGACCGTCCATCCCGCGGCTCTTGGCTCCGTTCCCATCGTTGAGCAACTCTCCGGGAAGGCACGTCAGCACGGTTCCTTCTTTTGCCTTGAACACGAACGAGGGCACGGCGGCTGCATTCTGGCCAAAATCCACCACCAGGGTTTCCCCGGGTTTAAGAGAAATGCAGGCTCCAGGAGCGAAATCCTTGACTTTCACCACTCTGCCGTAATTATCATCATCGGCACCTTCAACGTCTTTCCAAGTGTATGCAAGCACAGGCTTAAGCGTTTTGTCGTAGCGGTAATACACTTCAGCCCCTGCACTGGGGAAGATGGTGCCGGCAAATTCACTGTTGATTTCCGGCACGGACAGTTTCTCCGGAGTTGCGAATCCAGGCAACTCACGGGCATCATAGGTTTCTCCGTCGAAGATGCCTGCGTGCTTCACCGGCCCGGCAATGCCGGCCTTCCAGTTATCAGTATCCGTGCCAAGGAGCTGTGTGGAACCGTCCTCATAGGTGAGTTCAAGGACGGAGCGGAATGCGCACTTCCTGCCTATCATCCCGATGTGGCCGTTGGGGGTGACGATCTTGTCTCCCCACCAGCCTGGAGTCACTTGGGCGGAAAGGACGTTCTTACCTCCCGCCCCGGTATGGAAGGCATCGGTGATGTCGTAGGTGAAGGAATATTTTGTCTTCTCCCTATGTGTAAAACCCGGTTTCAGGGCTTCCTGGCCAATGACCTTGCCGTTCACATAGAGTTCATAAATTCCGAGCCCGGAGGTCATCCAGACAGCCGAACTGACTTTCTTTTCATTTGTCACCTCGGTAAGGAACCAGTTGGCACCTGGAGCGGCGAGATAGTTGCTTCCGCCTTTGACTTCGCCCTCGACCACCGGTGCGTCCACTACGGAAATCCATTCCGAGCATTCCCATGCGGAGTCGTCAAGTGCATCCACCCTTGCTCCTGCTGTCTGACCTGTCTTCTGGCAACAGGCCGTGGCAACGATTGCCACCATAAAAAGAATATTGCGCATATTACTGTGGTTTGAAAATCTGTCTGTTGACAATGGAACGGCCCAGGGTGAGGGAATCGGCATACTCAAGGTCATCCCCGAATCCCAAGCCGCGGGCCAGTGTGGAAATCCTTCCGGCGAGGCCTTCGATCTTGCGGTAGATGTAGAAAGCCGTAGTCTCCCCTTCCACGTCCCCGCTCAGGGCAAGTATCACCTCGGTGGGCGCATCAGTTTTCTGCAGGCGGGCGACCAGGCTGTCGATGGCCAGATCCCCGGGGCCGACGCCGTTGATCGGAGAGATAATACCTCCCAGCACATGATACACGCCATGATACTGCCCTGTCGCCTCGATGCTCATCACGTCCCTCACGCTCTCTACCACGCAGATGGTTCCGTGGTCGCGGCGAGTGTCGCCGCAGATGCCGCAGAGTTCGGTATCGGCGATCATGTTGCATTCCTTACAATAGTGCACTTTGTCGGCCAGGGCGTCGATTGCGGTGCAGAAATGATGTATGTTCTCTGAAGGTTGTTTAAGGATGTGCAAGGCCAGGCGCAGTGCGCTGCGGGAGCCGACTCCGGGCAGCGAACCTATGGCTTCCACGGCCTCTTGCAACACTTTGGACGGATATTCATTCATACTATATGCAAATATAATAAATAATTCTTTTTCGGAGCCGCAGGCGACAGAGGGGGTCAGGGGGGGACCTGCCGCCTGCAAAAAATGCCTGCAAATGTATGCGGAAAAAAAAATTTTGCCTACATTTGCAGGCTGACTTGTCCGTGACGTCAGCTAACCCGTAAATATTAACCCTTCCAGCGCCTTTGGGGCGCCGGGAACAACATTGGAAGTGGAATGATCAGCATTTTCTACAGGCAAGGAGCTGACATTAACATAAGCCAGCACGAAACGGATTTTGCCAAACTGGGCAAAAAGAACGTGCTTTGGATCGATCTCCTGTCACCCACGGGAGAAGAGAAGCGCGCAACAGAGAGTTTTCTTGGGACCGAGATCCAGAGCCGGGCAACGGCCGAGGAGATCGAAAGTTCATCGCGTTTCTCGGAGAACGACAAGGCAATTTTCGCAAATACCAATTTCCTCTCCCCCGCCGATGACGAAATGGCCATCGACCCGGTATCTTTCATTCTGGTAGAAGACACGCTTACTACGTTGCGCGAGATACCCCTGCGTTCCTTCACCTCGCTTCAGCGCCGCATCCAGGCCAGGCCGGCGCAGTTCGCCAGCGGATGGACCATATTCCTCTCCATCATGGACCAGCGCGTGGACCTCGATGCCGATATCATCGAGTTGATGGCGAAAGACACATCGCAGTTCAGCAAACGAATCAACCAGAAGGAAGACATCAATGAGGATTTCCTTCTGGATATCAATCAGTTGCAGGAAAATGCAATGTTCGTGCGCGAGAACATCGTGGATAAGCAGCGCCTGATTACGAACCTGCTGAAGAGCGGCCGCACGCCGGATATCTATGATGCCAAGCTGAACGTACTGCTCCAGGATATCGGCTCGCTCATCAACCATACCAACTTCACCTTCGAGAGGCTGGAATATCTGCAGGAAACTGTCGTGGGTATCATCAACCTGGACCAGAACAGCATAATGAAGATATTCACCTTCATTTCGCTGCTCCTGATGCCTGCAACACTGGTCGCCAGTTTCTACGGCATGAACGTCAAGCTGCCCTTCGACGGCTGGAGGTGGGCCTGGGTCCTGCTGCTCGGCCTCATGGCCGGCATAGTCTTCGGCGCATGGTTCATCTTCCACCGAAAGAAGATGCTGTAGGGCCCCTGCTTGCCGACTTTTACAACATTTCATTCGTAACCAAGTGCATTTTTCCTACCAATTTGCACTTGCGCATTTGATTTCGCTTGTTGCAAGTGCACTTTGCACGCCTTTTTGGGTTTGCACTGCCAGCTTTACCAGTTGCAAGTGCATTTTGAAGGTCGTTTTGCGTCTGCTGGAGTTTTGCTATATTTGTCACCAAACAAATCGCTGAACAATGAAAAAGTTTTTATGCTGGACCGTCGGCATCATTGCCGCAATCTGCATCGCGGTCGCCTGCATCTGGGGCGGCGAAATCCGCACACTGCGTACCGTTGCAACCGTTGACGGTAACGAATACCTCTGGCAGATGGAGTATAAGGCCGCCTATGACCTGGACGACCTGATTTCCAAGGACATAGATTCCAACGCCAAACTGCTGAAATATGTCATCGGCCGCGTCGGCAAGGGCCTTCCCATCAAAATCAAGAGTTCGCAGGTCGCCGATGAAAACGGAGAGATGCAAACGATGAACTGCACGAGTTTCCAGGCTGCGCAGTCAGATGGCAGCGGTTTCTGGTATGGACGCAACTACGACTTTTACAAAAATCCCACTATGGTCACTATCTCCCGACCCAAGAACGGATATGCTTCCATCGCGGTCAGCGATATGTCTCACTTCGGCTAC
Organism: Bacteroidales bacterium; assembly: GCA_017527415.1. GTDB lineage: Bacteria > Bacteroidota > Bacteroidia > Bacteroidales > UBA932 > Cryptobacteroides. Next base: position 8,920 of record JAFXQA010000018.1, read on the forward strand.
GGGCTGGAAAAACTTCCCTCCAAGTTCCTTGCGAGAATGAACTGCCTGGCATCCATCTACGCCCCCGTGGATGGAATCAACGAAAAGGGGCTCTGCACCTCGATCATGGCCCTGCCCAGGCAGGCTGCGCAGCAGGAAAGCGGAAAACACAAGGTGGGCACTACGGTAATTATGCGTCTCTGGCTGGACAGGTGCACTACCGTACAGGAAGCCCTCGACCTGGCAGCATCGCTGGATATATGCCATGATGCCGCTGTAGGGTCGGGTTATCATTATATGGTGGCAGATGCCTTCGGAGATTGCGCGGTATTGGAATTCGACAAGGAGGATGGATGGAAGTCGATGATTGTGCGCAAAACTGAGGGAGCGAATTCTATGCTGGTGACCAACCATCTACTCTCAGAGAAATACTATACTACCGTGCCGGATATCGCTGTCGGCAACCCTCACAGCAAGAGTTGGTGGCGCTACGAGACCGCCGGCGCCTATCTGGCTGACCATCAGGGAATTCTGAGCCTTGAGGAAGCTCAGGAGTGCCTTGCCCAGGTGCATTGGAAAGACCTTCTCTGGGATGACGGCACCGTGGAAGACACCCAGTACAGCAATGTCTATGATCAAGAGACTATCACTCTGGCCCTGCGCAACTGGAATGATTACGACAAAACGGTTCATTTCAGTCTCTAGTCTTACTTTTTTTCAGGCTGCTTCTGGCTTATTGACTTGATATTCATTAAGTAATTGTTTGTCACGGATATAAGTAGCGGCAAACATTTATTTCAGAATTTACCCCCGGTTTGGACTACCCTCCATGTTCCGGGGGTTATTATATTTGCGCCGCAGATGCAACAACACTGCATAAATACACTTGCGGTTGGCAAACTGGCAGGAGCACGCTCAATAAAACCACCGAAATGCACTTGGAACCGGCAAAACCGGCATGGCACAAACAAAAAAGCTTGTAAAGTGCACTTGGATCAAGGCAAACGGCCATTACAATAGCGTATTATCAACTAAAATGCATCTGCGAGTGTAATATGTTCGGAATACTATCACCCATCGAAGAATTATTCAATTCATCCGGTCCGTTTTTCCACCTCTACACGAGGGGAATCGAGGACGAAGTCGTGTTCGCCTCTGAAAAAGACTACGCTATGGTCAATAACATTATTGCCCTTGCAATAAGCCAGTCAAACTGCAGGATTCTGGCCATGTCAATTATGTCTAATCATCTCCATTTCATTTTGGAAGGGAGCCCTGAGACATGTTTGTCTTTCTTTGAACTTATTATCGTCCAACTCCGCAGGTATTATATCCGGCATGGGAACGGAAGAGCCATTGAGCAGATGAAACCGGAACTCCAACCAATCAGCAATCTGATGCAACTCAGGAATGAGATCGCGTATGTCATACGTAATCCTTTTGTTGCAAGAAACGATGTTAACCCACTTGCTTATAAGTGGTGTTCAGGATACTTATACTTCAATCCGCTTCTTGATACTTCCGGCATTGACCTGAACTCCCTTTCCATGCGTGCATTTTACACCTTTTCGGGGTCAAGGTTACTGGAGAAACCAGCGGAGGGAGCTATTTTTGTTAAAGATGGTGTCGCCAATCCAGCTTCTTTTATCGATTACAAAAGAGCCATGTCATTTTATGATGACGCCAGACAATTCCTGTATTTCGTATTTAAAAATATCGAAGGGCAGATCGAGACGTCGAGGCGCTTGGGTGAATTGCCGAAACTGAACGATCCAGAAATGTTATCTCTTTCTTTCAAGTTATGTCGGACGATGTTTAGAGCAGCGTCACCGAAGGAACTGTCGGATGATAAGAAAAAGAAACTGGCGTTGAAGTTGAAAAATGATTTTTGTGCTTCGAACAAGCAAATTGCTCGTTGTGCGAGTTTATCCTTGTCGGAGGTCAACGAATTGTTCCCCCTCTCCGCCCCTTCGCAATAATCACCGCCAGCATAGAGTGGATTGAATGCACTTGGAATGGGCAAAAACCCGGTTGCACAAGCAAAAAAGGCATTCGAATGAACTTGGAATGGCTAAAACCGGTCATTCAGGTGCGAAAAAGAGGGGGAAATGCACTTGGGTGGTGCGAGGGGTTACATCAACCAGGCAGAGACGTCGCGACCTTCGCAGATGGCCTGCCGGAGTTCGGTAGAGGAGATGTCGACCAACGGGGCATTTATCAAAGTTACGTGGCAGCGGAGATGACGCCGGCGGCAAAGGATGCGAAGTTCGGAAAGAAGTGCGGGGGCATCATAGCCGGGGCGCGGATAAACCACGATTTCGAACTTGGAAAGCAGACGCCTGAAGCAGCGCCAGCGGGGAAGCCCGGAAATATTGTCCGCCCCTATCACCAACACGAACTCATTCCCCGGTTCCCGCAAACGAAGGGCATCCAAAGTGCGGATAGTATAGTTTGGAGGATCCATTCCCAACTCGATATCATCCACCTTCACCCTCAGCGACGGATGCCTGGCCACGGCCGCACACGCAGCCTCATAACGACGCCGGGCATTCAGTGCCTTGGAAGCATCCTTGAACGGGTTCTGAGGAGACACTATCAGATAAGTGCAGTCGAAGCCTCCGGGCCCGGTCAAATATTCGAGTATCGCCTGATGCCCGATATGAAGGGGATCGAATGACCCGGGGTAGACCGCAACTTTCATCCGAACAGAAAATTACTCTGAAAGGAAATCATCAACAACCTTCTCGGCATCTGCAAAAGCGGTCGCGAGGTCGTCATTCACCAGAACATAATCGAATTGGCTTTCGTAAGTCATCTCTTCGGCAGCCTTGGCCACACGCTCTTCGATTGCCTCCATGGAATCTGTCTTGCGGGCAATCAGGCGCTGGCGGAGCACTTCCACCGACGGTGCCTTGATAAACACCGAAAGCGCAGCATCGCCGAAATAATTCTTAAGATTCACTCCGCCCTTCACATCCACATCGAAGATGATTACGTGCCCCTTGGCCCAGATGCGGTCCACCTCACTTTTCAAAGTTCCGTAGTAGCGGCCGGCATACACCTGCTCATACTCAACAAAGGCATCTTCCTTAATCAGACGACGGAACTTTTCTACCGGAAGGAAATAATACTCCACACCATCCTGCTCTATGCCGCGTGGTGGCCTGGACGTTGCTGAAACAGAGAATTCCATTTCGGGATGAAGCCCAAGGATATGTTGGACAACGGTGCTTTTACCTGAACCGGAAGGGGCGGAAAAAATGACAACCTTATTGCTCATCACATGATTTGTTTCCACAAATTTAACAAATTCTCAAAATTCACAATCCAATTGCCAAAAATCAAACTTCTACACCTGGTCAAAATTTGCAGTTCATCAGGATTCTGAGTATTTTTGTTGTCTAAATAAAGTATTTACTAAAACCAAATAATGGCACAAGTCGTGATAATGCCCAAACAGGGCCAGTCTGTGGAGAGCTGCATAGTCTCCGAATTCAAAAAAAAGGTCGGCGATACCGTCAAGAAGGGTGATATCCTCTTTGGATACGAGACCGACAAAGCCACTTTCGAAGAAGAATCCCAGGTAGAGGGCACCGTCCTCGCCATATTCTATAAGGATGGCGACGAAATCCCGGTGCTTCAGAACGTCATGGTCATCGGCCAGCCCGGCGAGTCTTTCGCCGAATTTGCCCCGGCAAGTGGCGGACAGGGAGCCGGTCAATCGGCAGGCACAACCCCGGCAAAACCCGCTGGAGACGGAGGCGCACCCTCCGGAACCTACGCCACCCTCGGCTTAGAGGGAGGGGCCCAAGCCGCCGGCTTGGGAGGGGCGAAGCGCAGCGAAGCGGTTGAGGAGGGTGTAACCTCCGCGACAGCCGTCATTCCCGGCGCACCCGCATCTCCCCGTGCACGCAAGATTGCAGAAGAGAAATCAGTCAATCTGGATGCCTTAGCCGGAAGTGGTCCTGGCGGACGCATCATCGCCCGTGATGTGGAAGCGGCGGCAGCGGCCCAGGGCAAACTCAGCGGCCTCGCAAAGGCAAGGATGGCTGAAGGCGGATTCGTCCCCGGAGAAGGCAGCGGCCTGGCAGGCACCGTCAAGGGCGGAGACCTCAAGGTCTGGAAGCCAAACCATACCGACATAGCGGGAGAAGGCAGCGAATTCGAAGTCGTGAAGATGAGCAACATGCGCAAGCTGATTGCCAAGAGCATGTACAATTCCCTGCAGAACTCCGCCCAGCTCACCCATATGCTCGGGGCGGACGCCCGCAAGGTCCAGGCTCTTCGCAAGAAAGCCAAGAAAGCCCTGGAGGAAGGGAAAATCGATGCCAACATCACCATCAACGACTTCGTCTGCTTCGCCGTCATCAAGGCCCTGCAGAAATTCCCGAACGTCAATTCCCACTGCCTCGGAGACGCCATGCGCATCTTCAAGGCGGTCAACCTCGGCTGCGCGGTGGATACCGAGCGCGGCCTGATGGTGCCCGTCATCAAAGGCGCTGACACTCTCGACATCATCTCCCTCAGCAAAGAACTCAAGAAGGCCGCCGATGCCTGCAAGAAGGGAGCTTTCAATCCTGACCTGCTCGCCAGCGAAGCCGGCAGCTTCACCGTCAGCAACCTCGGCGGATACGGAGTGGAGTGGTTCACCCCCATCATTAATGTCCCCCAGAGTGCCATCCTCGGTGTCGGAACCATCGTTCCCAGGCCCAAGGATCTGGGCTCCGGCGTATACGCATTCGTGCCTTACCTGGGCCTCAGCCTCACCTACGACCACCGCGCAATCGACGGCGGCGAGGCTACCAGGTTCCTCAAGCAGGTTGCGACGGAAATCGAAACGTTGGAAGTGGAATTCTAGATTCCTTCACTTCGTTCGGAATGACAAAACAAAACAACATCAAATAAATGGAACAGATTTTTGATTTAGCGATTATCGGTGGAGGCCCTGGCGGATATGTTGCCGCAGAGAGGGCCGGAGCCGAAGGTCTGAATGTAGTACTGTTCGAGCGCAAGAGCCTCGGCGGTGTTTGCCTGAACGAAGGATGCATCCCCACCAAGACCCTGCTCTACAGCGCAAAAGTTTACAATTACGCCAAGGATGGCGACCATTACGGGGTTTACACCGAGAATCCCACTTTCAAGTATGACGAGATTGTTGCCCGCAAGAACAAAGTTGTCAAAAAACTGGTTGCCGGCGTCAAGGCCGCGATGAAGGCCAACAAGGTGACGGTAGTCGATCAGCAGGCAGTCATCGAAGGCCGCGGCAAAGATGGCATCACTATCAAGGCCGGTGAAGAATCTTACACCGCAAAGAACCTCCTTATCTGCGCAGGTTCCGAAGCTGCCGTCCCTCCTTTCCCGGGCCTCAAGGAAGCAGGCGACGTAATCGTCACCAACCGTGAGATCCTCGCTCTCGAGGAGCAGCCCAAGGAACTCGTGGTTATCGGCGGCGGTGTCATCGGAATGGAGTTCGCAGCCTTCTACAGCACCCTCGGCACCAAGGTGACGGTGGTGGAGATGCTCCCCAAGATCCTCGGTCCTCTGGACGACGAAATCAGCGCGATGCTCCAGAAGCAATACGAAAAGAAAGGTATCCAGTTCTGCCTCAAGTGCAAGGTCACCGGAATCGAAGGCAATACCGTGGTATATGAAGATCCCGAAGGCAACACCCAGCGCGTCTCCGGCGACAAGATCCTCGTGAGCGTCGGCCGCCGTGCAAACCTGCAGGGCTACGGACTCGAGAATCTTGGCGTCGAATTCGCCCTCAATCCCGCAGGCCGTCCCTACGGCATCAAGGTGGATGAGCATATGCGTACCAACATCCCCGGTGTCTATGCCGCAGGCGACGTGACCGGTTTCTCGATGCTCGCACACACAGCATCCCGCGAAGGCGAGGTCGCAGTCAACAACATCCTCGGCAAGAAGGATCATATGCGCTACAACGCTATCCCCGGAGTCGTCTACACCAACCCCGAGGTCGCCGGCACCGGCATCACCGAAGAAGAAGCCAAGAAGCAGGGCATCGACTACAAGGTCGTCAAACTCCCTATGGCCTATTCCGGCCGATTCGTGGCAGAAAACGAGCGCGGCGAGGGCATCTGCAAGATCATCGTCGGCGCGAAATATCACGAGGTGCTCGGCGTCCATATGATGGGCAACCCCTGCTCCGAAATAATCAACGCAGCCTGCATTGCCATCGAGCAGGAAATGACTCTCGAGCAGCTCAAAGAGGTGGTATTCCCCCACCCCACCGTATCTGAAATCATCAAAGAAACCGCATTTACAATAAGATAAGCCATGCCTAAATCACTTTATATCGATCCCGAAGTCACCCTCCGCCCGAAAGAGCACGAGATCAAGTTCCCCGAAATCCCCGTAATGCAGTACAAGAAGACTGTAAAGGAAGAACTTAAAGAGGGCAATTTCACTAAGGAAGACCTCCTCCGCATCTACCGCGACATGTTCACCATCCGCGAGTTCGAAACAATGCTGAACAGCGTCAAGACCACCGGCGGATACAATGGAGTGGAGTATAACAACCCCGGCCCCGCCCACCTTTCCGCAGGTCAGGAAGCAGCCGCAGTAGGTATGGCCTACAACCTCGACACCGACGACTTCATTTTCGGCAGCCACCGCAGCCACGGAGAAATCCTCGCCAAGGGTCTGCGCAGCATCCAGATCCTCCCCGAAAAAGAACTCAAGAAGATAATGGAAGAGTTCTGGGGCGGAGCAACCCTGGAAGTCGCCAAGAAGGGCTACACCGGCAAGGACACCAAGGAACTCGGCATCCGATTCCTCATCTACGGCGCCATCGCCGAGATTTTCGCCCGCACCACCGGTTTCAACAAGGGCCTGGGCGGAAGTATGCATACCTTCTTCACCCCCTTCGGAATCTATCCCAACAACGCCATCGTGGGCGGCAGCGGCTCCATCGCAGTCGGCGCGGCCCTCTATAAGAAAGTCAATCGCAAGAAGGGTATCGTCGTGGCCAACCTCGGCGACGGCGCAATGGCCCGCGGCCCCGTCCTCGAAGGAATGACCTTCGCATCGATGGATCAGTTCCATACCCTCTGGGAGGGAGATATGAAAGGCGGCCTGCCGGTGCTCATCAACGTGATGGACAACCAGTATGCAATGGGCGGACAGACCAAGGGCGAGACCATGGGATACACCTTCCCGGCACGCCTGGGCGCAGGTTTCAACCCCGAAGCCTGGCACGCAGAGCGCGTGAACGGATATGATCCCCTCGCGGTCATCGACGCATTCCGCCGCAAGAAAGCCCTCCTCGAGAAGAAGGAAGGCCCGGCACTGCTGGACGTGGTGACCTACCGCTACAGCGGACACTCCCCTTCGGACCAGAGTTCCTACCGCACCAAGGAGGAAATCGCGGCATGGGAGGCGGAAGACTGCATCATCGCATTCGGAAAGAAGCTGATCGAGGCTGGCGTGGCCACCCAGAAGGATCTGGACGGCATCCAGGCCAAGATGAAGGATATCATCTTCGAGATGTACAAGCTCGCCATCGACCCCGTCATCTCTCCCCGCATGGACCTCGTTAAGGACAACGAGCTCCTGGGCGATATGATGTTCAGCAACGGCAGCGTGGATTCCTTCGGCGATGCCAAGCCCGAGGTGAATCATCCTATGGAAGAGAACCCCCGCGTGAAGCAGATCGCAGGCAAATCCCGCTTCTACCTCGATGCAGAGGGCAAGCCGGTAAGCAGCATGAAGATGTATAACTTCCGCGACGGCGTGTTCGAGGCCGTTGTGGACCGTTTCTATAAGGATTCCAGCCTCGTCGCATACGGCGAGGAGAACCGTGAGTGGGGCGGCGCGTTCGCAGTCTACCGCGGCCTCACCGAGGCTCTCCCCTACCACCGTCTGTTCAACAGCCCTATCGCAGAAGCAGCCATCATCGGCACCGCCATCGGTTATGCCATGTGCGGTGGCCGCGTGATCCCCGAGATCATGTACTGCGACTTCCTCGGCTGCTGCGGCGACGAGATCTTCAACCAACTCCCGAAGTGGCAGGCCATGAGCGGCAACATCCTCAAGATGCCCGTGGTCGTGCGCGTGTCCGTCGGCAGCAAGTACGGCGCCCAGCACTCCCAGGACTGGACATCCCTCTGCACCCACATCCCGGGCCTGAAGGTTGTCTTCCCCGTCACCCCCTACGATGCCAAGGGCCTCATGAACAGCGCCCTGCAGGGCACCGACCCCGTCATCTTCTTCGAGAGCCAGCGCCTCTACGGCATAGGCGAGCAGTTCCACGAGGGCGGCGTGCCTGAAGGATACTACGAGATTCCTCTCGGCGAGCCGGATGTCAAGCGCGCAGGAAAGGATGTCACCTTCCTCACCATCGGCGCAACCCTCTACCGCGCCCTCAAGGCGGCCGACATGCTTAAAGAGAAGTACGGCCTCGAGGCGGAAGTCATCGACGCCCGCACCCTGGTGCCGTTCAACTACGAGAAGGTCATCGAGAGCGTCAAGAAGACCGGCCGCATCATCATTGCGGGAGATGCTTCCGCACGCGGATCCTTCCTTAACGACCTTGCCGCCAACATCGCGGACCTCTGCTTCGACTACCTCGACGCAGCTCCCGTGGTGCTCGGTTCCCGCAACTGGATCACCCCTTGCCACGAGCTCGAGGAAGCGTTCTTCCCTCAGCCCGAGTGGTTCCTGGACGTGATCAACGAAAAGATGGTTCCGCTGCCGGGATACGTTCCCACCGGAAACTTTACCAACGCACAGCAGATCCTGCGTGCAAAGAAAGGTGTCTAGCTTATGGTTGACGTAAACGCCCATCTGCATACCCCCTACTCCTTCAGCGCCTTCACAGATGTGGAGCAGGCCCTCGACATGGCCGCCGCTGAAGGAGTCAAGATCGTGGGAATCAACGACTTCTATTCCACCGACGGATATAAGGAGTGGAATGACGGCTGTGCCAAGCGCGGCCTCACTCCCCTCTTCGGAATCGAGTTCATTTCGCTTAACGCAGAGGACCAGGCCGCCGGCCTGCGGGTGAACGACCCCAACAATCCGGGGCGCACCTACATCAGCGGCAAGGGTCTGAAATATCCTGTGGTTCTGAGCGGAGAGCCTCTGCGCCAGCTTCAGGCAGTCCGTGCCGAGTCCAATGCCCAGGTGGAGAGGATGTGTGCGAAGCTGAACGCCCATCTGGCGGCTGTCGGCGTTGATATCCGGCTCGACTTTGCAAAGATAGCCGCCGAGTTGACACGCGGTTCCATCCGCGAACGCCACCTGGCCAAGGCGCTGCGCCTTGCGATTGCTGGAGTCTCCGCCGCTCAAGTGTATGAGAAGATTTTCGGGCAGCCGGCGAAGTCGGATGTGAACGACATCGCAGCCATCGAGAACGAGATCCGCAGCCGCCTGCTGAAGGCTGGAGGCGCGGCGTTCGTGCCGGAGGATCCCAAGGCATTCCTGCCTATGGAGACCGTCCAGCACATAATCGAGGCGGCTGGAGGCATCCCCACCTACCCCTTCCTGGCAGATGATGCCAAAGGGAACTTCACAGATTTCGAGGGCGATCTCCAGAAAGCGGCGGATACGTTGAAGAAGCGCGGATTCCGCAGCGTGGAATTCATCACCACCCGCAATACCACCGCCGTTCTGGAGCAGTACGCCGGTTATCTGGAAGACGAGGGATTCATCGTCACTTTCGGCTCGGAGCACAACACTCCGGCTATGGAACCCATCAAACTTCGCACCCGCGATGCGGCGGACCTCAGCGACAAACTGAAGTCCATCAACTACCGCGGAGCCTGTGCCATTATCGAACATCAGAAGAAATGAAAGAAATCGACCAGTTGATAGAGGTTTCCCGCAGATACGGGGCCGATTCGAGATTTGTCATTGCCGGAGGCGGCAACACTTCGTTCAAGACAGCGGACCGCCTCTGGGTCAAGGCCAGCGGGCACGCCCTCGCCACCATCACTGAGGACGGCTTTGCGGTTCTGGACCGCTCCAAGTTGAATCCTATGGGCACAAAGGCCTACAGTGCTGACACTGCCGAGCGCGAGGCCCAGGTGAAGGAAGACCTGGCAGCAGCCTGCATCACAAAAGACCGCCGGCCTTCGGTGGAGACTTCTATGCACAATGCCATCGGCTTTGCTTTTGTAGTGCATCTGCATCCCACTTTGGTGAACGCGCTGATGTGCTCGAAGCAGGCCGGAGCCAAGTGCAAGGAGTTGTTCCCGGATGCACTTTATATTCCTTACTGCGATCCCGGCTATACCCTCTTTAAGGAGGTTTACGATGAGATCCAGGCTTACAAGGCTGCGCGTGGTGCTGAGCCGCAGGTGATCTTCCTGCAGAATCACGGCATCTTCGTCGGCGCCGACTCTGTTGCAGAAATAGATGCGGTTTACGACCGAGTCATGAATACCTTGGCGGCTAACTCGCTGAATATCAGCAAAAAAGCCACATCCCTCCCCTCCGATATTCAAGGGGAAGAAACCAGCGAAAGCGTTGAAAATCAAGCCATTAGCTGCCATGCGATAAGCGAATCCATCCCTGCCATCCGTCAGATACTGAGCCGTGGAGGGCGCGGGCTGAAGACGCTTAAGGTGACCTGCAACGAACTCACGAAGCAGTTCACGGAAAGCGAGGCAGGATTCAAGAAAGTGGCGGCTCCGTTCACCCCGGACTTAATAGTCTATTGCAAGAGCCACTACATCTGGCTTGAAGATGCAGATATCGCCAAGGCGGAAAAAGCCATCGAGGCCTACATCTCCAAATACGGCCACACCCCCAAGGTGATGCTTATCAAGGGCATAGGCCTGGTGGCCGTGGGCGACAATGCCAAGAACGCAGGAATCATCACCGAGGTGTTCCTCGACGCGATGAAGGTCGCGGCCGGGGCACAGGCCTTCGGCGGAGAGCATCCCATGGAGCCCAAGTGGATCGATTTCATCGATAACTGGGAGGTGGAGAACTACCGCCGCAAGGTGTCCGCAGGGGCATCTGCAGGGCGTGCAGAAGGCAAGACCATCATCGTCACCGGAGCCGCACAGGGCTTCGGCGAGGGCATCGCCCGCGAGCTGGTAAAGGAAGGCGCCAACATTGTGGTAGCAGACCTCAACGAAGTCACCGGCGAGGCGACAGCGGCATCCTTCAACGCAATCTGCAAGAACAACCGAGTCATCTTCGTCAAGACGAACGTGGCCGACATGGACAGTCTGAACAACCTGATAGCCACCACCATAGCAAACTTCGGAGCTCTCGACGCATTCGTCAGCAACGCAGGCGTGGTGCGCGCAGGAGACCTTGAGGCGATGACTCCCGAGAATATGGAATTCGTCACCAAGATCAACTACAACGCCTACTTCTACTGCGCCAAGGTTGCTCAGCACGTGATGAAACTCCAGACTGCAGTGGATCCCGAGTACTTCGCGGATATCATCCAGATTAACAGCAAGAGCGGTCTGGAAGGCAGCAAAGCCAACTTCGCTTATGCAGGAAGCAAGTTCGGCGGCATAGGTCTCACCCAGTCCTTCGCCCTCGAACTCGCCCCCTACCGCATCAAAGTGAACAGCATCTGCCCAGGCAACTTCCTGGACGGCCCGCTGTGGAGCGATCCGGTGAAGGGCCTCTACGTGCAGTATCTCAACGCAGGCAAGGTTCCCGGTGCCAAGACTGTGAAGGATGTCAAGGAGTACTATCTGAGCAAGGTGCCCATGCACAAGGGGTGCAACCCTCTGGATGTGACCAGGGCCATACTTTATGCAATCGAACAGACTGGCGAGACCGGCCAGGCCATCCCGGTGACGGGAGGCCAGGTAATGTTGTCTTAGAAAACAAAAAACAACGATATGAAAACCAAAGCTGTACGCCTTTATGGCAAAGACGACCTGAGGCTCGAAGAATTCGAACTTCCGGCAATCAAAGAAGACGAGATCCTCGCTAAAGTGATAAGCGACGACATCTGCATGTCTTCCTACAAATCCTCGCACCAGGGTGCGGAGCACAAGCGCGTTCCCGATGACGTGGCGGAAAATCCCACTATCATCGGCCACGAATTCGCCGGAATAATCGTAGAGGTCGGCAAAAAATGGCAGAATGAGTTCAAAGCAGGCGACAAGTTTTCGATTCAGCCGGCCATCAACTATCCAGGCGGCCCTGTAGGCATTCTTTCCGCTCCCGGCTACTCCTACAAGTACTGCGGCGGAGATGCAACCTATATCATCATCCCCAATGAGGTAATGGAGCAGAAGTGTCTCTTCCCCTACTACGGCGATGCTTTCTATCCCGCCTCCCTCAGCGAGCCTATCAGCTGCGTGATCGGCGCTCTCCACGCCCATTATCACACGGTCCCCGGTTCCTATGTGCACAAGATGGAGATAAAGGAAGGGGGCAAGATGGCCCTTCTTGCCGGTGTTGGCCCTATGGGTCTGGCTATGATCAACTACGTGCTGCATCGTGAAGGGCCGGTTCCTTCACTCTTTGTGGTCACCGATATCGACCAGAGCCGTCTGGACCGTGCCGAATCCCTCTATACCAAGGAGATGTTCGCAAAGCGCGGGATCGAGCTCCACTATGTGAACACCGGCAGCGGCGATCCTGTCGCAGACCTTAAAGAACTGTCCGGAGGCACCGGATACGACGATGTAGTGGTCATGGCTCCCGTTCCCGCCGTCATTGAGCAGGCAGACGCCATCCTCGGCTTCGATGGCTGCCTGGACTTCTTCTCCGGCCCCAAGAACGCAGATTTCAGCGCCAAATTCAACTTCTACAATGTTCACTACGAGGCTCATCACATCGTGGGCACCAGCGGCGGAAACTCCGACGACATGCGAGAAGCCATCGACCTGATGGGCAAGGGAATGGATCCCGCAGGCCTTATCACCCATATCGGTGGCCTGAACACCGTGGTGGATACCACCCTCAACCTGCCGGCCATCCCCGGAGGCAAGAAGATGGTGTATACACAGATTACGATGCCTCTGACCGCAATAGCAGACTTCGGAAAGATCGGCAAGCCCGTTTATGACGAACTCGACCGCATCTGCAAGGCCCACAACGGCCTCTGGAACCCCGAAGCCGAGAAATACCTGCTTGCAAACGCAGACAAATTATGAAACAACTTGACGTCAAACTCATGCATCCTGCAGAGCAGATCGCCATCATCATCGGGCGTATCTATCGCAGCGGGATGACAACCACATCGGGTGGCAATCTTTCGATCATGGATGAAAACGGGGACATGTGGATTACCCCCGCAGGTATAGATAAAGGTTCTCTCACCCCTTCAGACATTATGTGCGTAAAGGCGGACGGGACCATCGTAGGGCCGCACAAGCCCTCTTCCGAATATCCTTTCCACAGGGCTTTATACAAAATCCGTCCGAATCTTCACAGCGTGATCCACGCACATCCTCCGGGACTGGTCACCTTCAGCATCACCAAGAAGGTTCCGGACACCTCCATCCTGCCCCAGGCGCTCGGAGTGTGCGGCCCCATCGGCTTTGCTCCTTATGCTCTCCCCGGCAGCGAACTTCTGGGCGAGAAGATCGCCGGCGAGTTTGCAAAGAACCAGGATTACAAGGCGGTGATCATGGAAAATCACGGAGTGGTGCTGATGGGCGAAGACATCGCCGACGCCTACCAGAGATTGGAAACGCTGGAACTCTGCGCACGCACCATCCTGAATGCGGACACCCTTGGAACCCCCAGATACCTTACTCCGGAACAGATCCAGCATCATAATCAGGCCATCAACAACAGTTTCCAGCATTTCATGAATGTTGAGCACCCCTCCGACGAAAGGGCCATCCGCACCGAAATATGCAACATCGTGCGCCGCGCCTGTACCCAGGGTCTGATGAGCTCTTCATACGGCACGGCTTCGATTCGCTGGAGAGGCAACGACTTCTTGATCACTCCCGCCAACGTGCAGCGCTGGGACATGGAGCCGAGCGAAATCGTGCAGGTGAAGGACGGGATGATCGAGGCGGGCAAGACCGCCAGCCGCAGCGTCGCCCTGCACTACGAGATATACAAGCGCAATCCGAAAATCAACTCCATCATCCTTACCCAGACGCCTTCGCTGATGGGATACTGCTGCACCGAAGAGAAATTCGACGTGCGCACCATTCCCGAGAGCTGGATTTTCCTTCAGGATGTTCCGAAATTCCCCTTCGGAAGCCAGTACGACAACCTCAACGAACTCGCCGAAGAATTCAAGAGCCGTCCCTGCGTGATGCTGGAGAATGATTCCGTCGTGGTGACCGGCGACAAACTGATCAACACCTTCGACCGTCTTGAGGTCGCCGACTTCAGTGCACGTTCCCTGATTATGGCAGCGCCCATAGGCAAATTGTCCCCAATCACCGACGAGGAGATCGAGGACCTGAGAGTTGCTTTCCACGTAGGGGAAGCCTAATTCAATTTGTAATACATTGCAAGGATGGCAGCAAACCATCTGGAAGGCAGCAACCTTTTTGCAAAAACAGAGAGTTTCTGAATCGGAGACGCTATGACATAATGATATGCCGGATGCCCGGATTTCACGATCCGGGCTATTTTTTTCGCAAGATACTCCGGCTTTAGGCCTGTCTGCTCATCATGCTCTATACCGGCAAGCGATGCTGCATATTTCGGATAAGCGGCATGTACCCCCGGACAATCAGAGCTTTGACGTCTCGCGGTAAAGGACGTGCAGAAATCTCCCGGTTCGATGATGACGACTTTTATTCCCGTGTCTTTCAGTTCCAGACGCAGGGCCTCGCAGTATCCTTCCATGGCAAATTTACTTGCAGAATACAAGCCCTGGAACGGCAGGCCCATCAGCCCCCCGATAGAGCTGAAACATATTATCTTGCCGGAATGCCGCTCCCGCATTTCAGGCAAAATATAATGGAGGAAACGAACCATTCCCAGCCAGTTGACATCCATCTGATTCCTGGCTTCTTCGATTGAAGCGAATTCCAGAGGTCCTCCGTATCCCATCCCGGCATTGTTTATAAACACATCGATGCAGCCTTCTGTGTCAATCACTTTCTTCACGACAGATTCAACATCCTTATCCGATGTAACATCAGCCTTGATATACTCAACCTCCGGCAGAAAATCCTCGCAATGCCTATAAGTTCCGTACACCTTGTTTCCCTCGGCTGAAAGCTGCGCTGCCATAGCCCGTCCGAAACCGGAACTGATGCCTGTAATCAATACTATCATTTTATAATCTCCAGTTTTCTGAATATTCCCGTAAGAATGTCTATAGCCTTGTCCAATTGGTCCTGCGTATGTGTAGCCATAAGGGCAAAACGGATAATTACCGAATTCTCCGGAACTGCCGGAGGAATTACCGGAGTGACGAACACGCCTTCATCCAAGGCCATTTTGACTGCCGTGAGGCACTTTTCTATATCTCGGACGAACAATGGGATTATCGGTGACTGCGTATGTCCTATATCGAAACCGCGCTCACGGAAAACCGCATGAGCTTGATTGGTCAGATTTATAATACACCGCGTAAATGTAATAACAATCTGACAAACAATGCATTATCTCATTCTTTCGTATTCCTTTTTCGCCCGTTTTATCTGTCTTCGGAATTCTTTGCTTGTCTGGAGCTTGGCGTACGCGATGCTGGCGGCGGCACGGCTGTTATCTACGTCGCTCTGCCAGTGGGCGCCAACTATCACGCGGCTTTCTCCATATTCCCAGCCCTTGGCGTAGATGGCCTCGGCCGCATCGGGATTGATCTCCGCCAGCATCAGGGCCATGGCCCAGCCCCGGATGGTATGACCTGAAGGATACGAGCCCTCACCACGGAGTTCATCCTCTTCCCATAGGGTGAGCACATGGTCACCAAAGTACTCGAAAGGCCGCTGGCGGTGGAAGTATGCTTTTGGGCGGACACGTATCTGCTCCATGGTCTTTATACCGCCGTAAAGGAGTTGCCATATCTCAGGTGTCCTGTCGGGTGAGATCCTCATGCCGAAGGGCTCGCTGAATATGGCGATTATAGTGTCTATCTGCCATCCGGCATCCCTGTCTGCAATTGCCGCGCGTACCGGGTCCCTGCGCTGCTCCCTGCCCCAGAAATAGCGGAGAGAATCGTACCCGAACTCCGGCGTGCCGGGTGCAGGAGGAGCCGGAAGGCACTTCACCAAGTCCGGCATCTCGTCCATAGTAAAATACGTCTCCGGCTTAACCGTAGCACAGGATGCCAGGATGATGATGGCCAAAAACAATACTGATCTTTTCATTTCCAACACTCTATATGATCTTTTGATATGCCAGACGCTCGTCTCCGGAAGCAAGATAGATGATGCCGCAATAGCTGAATCCGGCTTTCAGGATGCAGTGCTGCATGATGCGGTTGTCCCTGTGGGTATCGATGCGGATATTCGGGTCATGCGAAAAGCAGAATGCCATTATCGTCTCGAAAACCCCATGGGAATCCGGCGTGCTGCCGATGCGGTGAACCACATGATAGGGCCGTTCATCATCCATCCAGGCACCATCGTAAATCCTTGCATAGGTAGGTTCCGGGGACGGGATGAAGGCAAAGTAAGCTTCCACAAGATCACCATCCTCCACGACGAACCCATACCCGCTGACGATATCATCCGCAATCACGTCTTCCGAAGGATATCCGTTCACCCACTGGCCCATGTTTCCGGACGCACGCATTATTCCCTTGGCCGCCCCAAGGACGGTCATGATCCGGGGAATGTCTGCAATTTGCGCGTGACGGACTGCCTTGTTCATCTTTACAAATATATACATTCTTTGTATATTTGCAGATGCGTAACAGCATAAATAAGATGAAAAGAATCGTATTATCCATATTGATTGCCCTTGCGGCGGCTTTCTCGGCCAAGGCCCAGGACATAATCACCTGCGTGGACGGAAGCGACATCATAGCAATCGTAACAAGCATCGATTCGGACGGCGTGCAATTCAAGTATTTCGCCGATCCGGAAGGCCAGACCTACATGCTTCCCGAGAACGCAATCCTGATGATTCGCTATGCAAACGGCCATACCGGCATATTCCCCGAAGGCTACAAAGTTCTGGAAGAACTTGCCCGCAGGGAGCAGGAAGCCCTGGCGCTCCAGCAGGCTCAGAAACAGAAGCGCAGATGCTGCCTGTTCCGTTGCAAACGACGTTCCCGGTAAAAAACTGGTAATCAATATATTAAGTAAACAGGGATGCTTGATTTTCAGCATCCCTGTTTATCTAACCAACTAATAATTAATCCGTTACTGGGAACGGGCTTTATTTTTTGCAAACCACCCTGCCGCAAAGGTAGCAGATGGCGGCGACAGCCATGCCGTTGATTGCTGGGAAACCCCACTTCACGAGGTTGGCAACAACAGCGCCGAGCACCACGCCGGCAACCGCGAACCAGTTGACGGTCTTAACTGGAACGGTATCCTCAAGATAAGCCTTACGGTTCAGGAAGTAGCTGAGGATGAGGATAATACCAACGGGAGGAAGGGTGCAGTTGAGCACATTCAGCCAGCCGCAGAAGTTCCAGTAGAGCCATACGGCAGCGACTGTGCCGATGAGACCGGAGATAAGCACCATCGCCTTCTTGCTGAGGCCGAAGATGTTGCTGAGGCCGAGACCGCCGGTGTAGAGGGCATTGTCGTTCGTGGTCCAGATATTAAGGCCGAGCACGAGAACTGCAAGATAGAAGAGGTTCAGGTTAAGCATTACCTCGAAGATATCATTGCCACCCACATAGATACTGGAGACAGCGCCGAAGCAGAACATGAGGCTGTTGCCGATGAAGAAGGCGATGACCGTAGTCCATAGGCCAACCTTGCCGCTCCTTGCGAAACGGGTGAAGTTGGGGGTTGCGGTGCCTCCGGAGACGAAACTTCCCACGACCAGGCCCGCGCCGGCGATGATGCCCAGGCTCTTGGTGCCCTGGTTGAACTGCTCCACAAGGCCAAGGTCGCCTTTGTTGACTGCCATGATCATTGCCACGGTGCCAAGTATTGCAACTGCAGGAACAGCAATGTAACTGATGATAGTAAGGCTCTTGATTCCGTAATATGCGCTTCCGGTCATAAGGATACCTGCAATCAGCACGAGCAGATATCCCTGCCAGGGCATGTAGTCGGGAGTAACTTCAAGTCCGAGGAGTTCTTTGGCCACAGGAATCGCGAACATTGCAAGGCCGACACCGAACCATCCGATCTGGGTAAAGCTGATCATCGCGCTGGGAAGCCAGCTGCCCTTCTGGCCGAAACTGCGGCGGGCGAGCATATCGAGGGAAAGGCCGCTCTCCGCACCGATCCATCCAAGTGCACCGGTGTAAGCTGCCAGGATGAGACCGCCGAGAAGCAGTGCCCATACGAATCCGCTGAAATTCAAGCCTGCGGCGAGATTCTGTCCCACCCACATACTTGCGCTGAAGAAAGTGAAGCCAAGCATCACCATGAACATACTGAGGGTGCTTTTGCGCCCTGCCCGGTCTACCGCCTTGGAGGTGTAGTCCACGTCGAACTTTTGTTTACTCATAATTTTTGGATATAAAGGTAATTTCGTTGATTCTGCGTTGGGCTATCTCCTTCAGTGAGAGTTCCCCGGAACGCCGGCACAGGGCCTGCTCCTGCTCCCAGAGCTCGCGGAGCCCTTCCTGCGGGAGGGTGCCCAGGCTGGTTACCAGCAGCCATACGGCATAGTCCAGCGGGCCGTCGTATCCGAGCTTCTCGGCTATCAGGGCCTTCAAGTCTATCTGGTCCGCCCTTTCCAGGATGCCGTGCCAATATTCGAACACCTCTTCGAAATGCACGGGGATCTCGTAGCGGCGGGCTCCGCCGTCGTAGATGATGCATTTTTCGAACAGGGCGTCCTGATGCTCCATTATGTAACGGCGGAACTCCGGAGATACGATGCCGTCGTTCCATCCGAAGTCGATATCCGGCACGTTGATGCCGCTCACACCCTTATCCCTGTATACAGAGAAGATGCCCTCATAGAAGAAACACTCGAACCCCTCGAATTCGGGGAAGTAGGCACTGATGCGCTCGGCCATCCTTTCCATGAGAGGAATCGCGCGCGTGCCTCCGATGGTGAAAAAGATGATCTTTCGGATACTGCCCCCCTTGCGGCGGAAGCGGTCCACCACCTGGTCAAGGCACATGCGGAGGGTATCGCCCGTGGCGATGATATCTCCGATGACCAGCGTACGGTCCCGGGTGATGCGAAGCTTCTCGTACTTGATGTCGAGCCCCGTGATGACATGTTCTTCTATGATGCGTTCGCAGGAAAGGAAGTGTATGTCGCGTACGCGGATACCCACCTTGTGGCATGCCTCCTCCACAGGATAGTTCAAACCTCCGCGGAGGATGGTGAGTATATCGACGTCGCCCTCCGAACCAGAGGGGAAGAGGTAACGGAGGGCGGCGACAGTTTCGGGGAGCATTGCTGAGTAGGAATCGAAGCCAACGACTTCGGGGAAAGCCATCAGGCGACGGGTCCCGGCCCCACTGATAATGAAGTATCTGTTGCTGAACTGCGGAGCGTGCAGTTCATATATGCTTGTGTCTTCTTGCAGGCCGACATATTGAAGGCTTGCATTGCGTAGCGTTGTGGACATAAAAAATCCCGATTAGAGCAATCGGGATACAAATATAAGTCAATAATCTTTCTCTCACAAGAAAAAGGCCGAAAGTTATCCACATTTTTTCAACCTGCCCGGACCGGGACCGGTTGCCGGCTTAATCCGAAAAAACCGAATAGGCTGGAGTCCTCATGTTGTATGAGGAACTCATCACGCTGCCATAAGCGCCCGTGCTGCGGATTGCAATCAAATCGCCACGCCGCGTTTCCGGGAGCACCCGGTCTTCGGCCAGCACGTCTGCGCTTTCGCAAACCGGTCCGGCAATATCATAAAGGCGCAGTTCGCGGCCCTTTCCATCCAGATTCTCGATCTTGTGATATGCCCCGTACAAAGCGGGCCTCAGGAGGTCGTTCATGCCGGTATCGAGTATCACGAAGTTCTTCTTCTCCCCTTCCTTTACCAATATCACGCGCGATATCAGCGACACGCACTGCCCCACTATCGCACGTCCCGGTTCTACGTGAAGATGCTGGTCTGCCCGCAGGGAAAGATTCTCCCTCAAGGTCCGGAACCAGAGGTCGAATTCCGGGATCTCATGGCTGTCAGGATTATAATAGTCTATGCCAAGGCCGCCGCCGAGGTCGACATTCTCGACCTTCATCCCTTCCGATTCGAAGAAATCAATGATGGCCTTTGCACTGCGGCATTCGTTGGCGAACACGTTCTCCACATCCGTAATCTGCGAGCCGATATGGAAATGCAGCCCCTTGAAACGCAGGTGGGGGCATCCGCGAAGCATCTCCGCCGCCTTCTGCATAAACCGTTTGGGAATGCCGAACTTGTCCATCTCCAGGCCTGTAGTGATAAACTTGTGGGTCTTGGCATCCACTTCCGGGTTTATGCGAAGCGAAACGTTGGCTGTCAGCCCTTCCTTAGCCGCAAGCGATTCTATGATTCCGAGTTCTTCGAGAGATTCACAGTTGAACGACCCTATGCCTACTTTCATGGCATACACTATCTCGGCGTCGTTCTTGCCAACTCCGGCAAACACTATCCCGGAAGGGTCTACTCCATTGACAATGCTCCACTTGACTTCGTTACCGCTTACGCAATCGATGCCGAGACCACGGTCCTTGATTATTTCCACGAGCCGTTTTTCGGTATTTGCCTTGATGGAGTAATGGACTTTGATGTCGTATTTGCGGGAGGCTGCAACTACAGCGTCCACGGTACGGCGGAATAGGTCCATATCGTAATACCAGAATGGAGTCTCCAGAGTGGCAATTCTCTCGGGGTTCTTGAATTTCAGCATAATAACACTAATTAACCAACAAGGACGCAAGATAAGAAAAAAGGCCGGATATTACATCATCAGCCCCAGGATATCTTCTGCGACAAGTCCGTCGAAATAATCTGAAACATTCTCTGTCCGGAGAGCGGCGAGGATGACCTGCCCATCAAAACGCAGGCCGTTAAGGCCGCCTGCCAGACCTTCGGCGGAGAGGTTACCCAGAAAGTCTCCTCCAAAGCGGACATCCTCCAGAAGGCCGTGACGAACCGACCAGTTCACCTCCACGGTGCCGCAGGCAAACTTTTTCGACGCGCGGAACTGGGCCTCGGGAGACCTCCCGTACAGCCAGTCCCAGGTGCGGAACTTTTCGTTTGCAATCCTTTCTATCTCAGCCTGCTGCGAGTCCGTGAGGATTACCTCCTCGTCGGCGCCGGCAAGAATTCTGTGCAGGGCATCTTTCAATGCAAGCACGTCTTTGAACGCGGGCAGATAGTCCTTCAGGTTTGCCACCTTGCTCCTGACGGATGCCACACCGGATGCGGCCATCTTGCTTCCGGGCACGCTCAGCACATCCTGCAGCACGGACAGGTCCACATCGAACATCAGGGTGCCGTGCACCATCAGGCGGTCTTTCCAAACGCGCTTGGCATATCCCGAGCACTTGCGGCCGTCCACCATTATGTCGTTGCGCCCCGACAGCTCTGCAGCTACGCCGAGTTGCCTCAGGGCATTCACCATGAGATGGAGATAGTCCGGATAATCTGCGTTCAGGTCGCGGGACTTTCCGACAATGGTATAATTAAGGTTCTGCAGATCGTGATAGACAGCGCCACCCCCTGTCACACGACGGGCAAGAGCTATTCCGTGCGCCTGAAGATACGGCAGGTTCACCTCGGCGTACGCACTCTGGTTCAGTCCGATAATAACGGACGGAGCGTTCCGCCAGAGATAGAACACCGGCTCGTCGAGAGGCAGGCTTTCGAGAGTGAACTCGTCGAAGGCCATGTTGCGGCATGCATCCGTGCTATCGTTAACCAGATATCTCATTGCCAGCCACAGAAAGCTTTGATTGCCGGCACGATGTATTGTTTCATCTCCGGGAATACGGGTTGATGGCCCCCGGGGTAGCTTATGCCGGGTTTACCGTAGCGCTGCGCGAAGATGTCGGCGTGGCGCACCACGGTGTCGTTCTCTGCGAAAAAGGCGATCGTGCGGTCCTTTTCTTCCTGGGTGAGACCATCGAACTCATATTGCTGGAGTTCTTCGTATTTGTCGCAGATGCCTTCTGTTATCATAAAGGTTTTGTCGCCATCCGCCCTGGGGCTCAGCCACTGCATCTCCCCTATCATGGTGCGAAGATAATCCGCGCAATAGAAGGGGGCGTTCACCAGGGCCTTGCGCCAGCCGCGGAGTTTCTGTGTCAGGAAGCCTCCCAGCGAATGACCGACGAGCAGGTCCGGCTGGAATTCATCGCATAAGTTCCGGAGGAAAGGAATGGCTTCCTCCGGGTCGAAAGGCACGTCCGGAGAGAGCACTTCGGCCCCTTTCAGAAGAATGCGGAGCTGGTCTGCCATCTTGTATTTGCCCGAAGAAGCAAGTCCGTGGATAAAAAGGATGCGCTGACTCATTTATGCACAAAAAGTTATATGAAATGTCAGGCAAATTTACTAAATTTGCGTCGCTTTTGGTTAGAAATCTATTTATTATCTCATAACTATGGTTAATTACAAAGATCTTGGCCTTGTGAACACCCGCGAGATGTTCAAGAAGGCCGTTGCCGGCGGTTACGCCATCCCCGCATTCAACTTCAACAACATGGAGCAGCTCCAGGCTATCATCCAGGCCTCTGCAGAGACCAAGAGCCCGGTCATCCTCCAGGTTTCCAAGGGTGCGCGCAACTACGCCAACCAGACCCTTCTCCGCTACATGGCAGAAGGTGCTGTGGAATATGCCAAGGAACTCGGCTGGGAGCATCCCCAGATCGTTCTCCATCTGGACCACGGCGACAGCTTCGAGCTCTGCAAGAGCTGCGTCGACATGGGCTTCAGCTCCGTTATGATCGATGCATCTTCCCTTCCCTACGAAGAGAACATCGCCCTCACCAAGAAGGTGGTCGAGTATGCACACAAGTACGATGTGACCGTCGAAGCGGAACTCGGCGTTCTCGCAGGCGTGGAAGATGAGGTTTCCGCAGAGGAATCCCACTACACCCGCCCCGAAGAGGTCATTGACTTTGCCACCCGCACCGGTTGCGACTCTCTCGCAATCTCCATCGGCACCAGCCACGGAGCATACAAGTTCAAGCCCGAGCAGTGCACCCGCGACCCGAAGACCGGCCGTCTGGTTCCTCCGCCGCTTGCATTCAACGTTCTCCACGAGATCGAGAAGAAGCTCCCCGGATTCCCCATCGTCCTCCACGGATCCAGCTCCGTTCCCCAGGAGTATGTAGACATCATCAACGAGCATGGCGGAAAGCTTCCCGATGCAGTGGGTATTCCCGAAGAGCAGCTCCGCGAGGCCTCCAAGAGCGCTGTCTGCAAGATCAACATCGACTCCGACAGCCGTCTTGCAATGACCGCGGCCATCCGCAAGGTATTCGATGAGAAACCCGGCGAATTCGACCCTCGCAAGTACCTCGGCCCCGCCCGCGACGAGATGAAGAAGCTCTACATGCACAAGATCGTCAACGTTCTTGGCAGCAACGGAAAAGCCGAGTGAGCTACGCTCCGTACAACCTGTCGTCGGCGAACGACCAGAAACAGTCGTCGCTGACGATCACATGATCCAGAAGCCCTACGCCAAATGCCGAACAGGCCTTGCGCAGGGCTTCTGTTTTGCTGATATCCGCGTGGGAGGGCTTTGGATCCCCGGAGGGATGGTTGTGGACAAGAAGGATTGACGTGGCGCCTCGCTGCAGGCAGGCCTGCATCACCATCCGGTTGTCGATCACCGTAGTGTCCATCCCTCCCGAGGACAGGCGCTCTTTTCCCAAAAGCCGGTTGCTCTTGTTCAGGAACAACACCCAGAACTCCTCGTGACCCATCCCCTTCATCGAAGGGATCATCAGTTCGAAGACCCGGCGCGCCGTAGTGAGCGGCGTTTTGCAGACGCGGGCCTCCTCTTCCAGAAACCTCCTTCCCAGTTCACAGGCCGCCATTACCGAGCAGGCCTTTTCCGGCCCTATGCCTGAAACGGACTTCATGTCTGCATAGTTCATTGTGAACAGCTTTACAAGGCTTCCCTCTGCAAGCACCAAAAGCCGGTTGGCCAGATCCACCACTCCTATTTCCTTGTTGCCGCTTCGCAGCAGCACCGCCAGCAGTTCCGCCTCGCTCAGGGCGGCGGGCCCCTTTCCAAGCATCTTCTCCCGAGGACGTTCGGTCGCACAAATATCTTTCATCTTCATAGCACCGGCAAGTAAAGAAAAACCTGCGTAGAATGCAAGGGATTAAACGATTGAGCCGTTTAACTTATCGTTGTTGATAACTTTGTGGAAAAAATTGTAAAAGAATGTAATAAAGTGGAAGAATTTTTACTACCTTTGCACCATTGCGTATACGAATTATGGTCACTTTTATCGGAGAATACACTTCCAAGATCGACGACAAGGGTAGAATGGTCTTTCCTGCGCCGCTCAAGGGTGTATTACCGCCGGGAAGCGACATGAGGTTTGTCATTAAGAAAGATCTTTTCGAGCCCTGCCTGCAGATGTACACCATGGAAGAGTGGGAGAACACCAGTGCAGAGGTAAAGAGCAAGCTCAATTTCTTCAACAGACAGCACGCAATATTCTGGAGAGAATATATGCGCGACCGCGACGTTGTGGAGCCCGACGCCAAACTCGGGCGCATCACCGTGTCTCGCAAACTTCTCGATGCCATCGGTGTAACCAAAGAAGTGGTTTTCTCCGGCAATGACTTCAAGATCGAGATCTGGGCCAAAGAAGAATTTGAGAAGCGTAGAATCCCGAACGACGAATACATTGCCATTGCAGAAAGCCTTTCCGACAAATAGGAAGGAGAACTGCAATGAGCGTGTACCATAACCCGGTCCTGCTCCAAGAGAGCATTTCCGCATTGATAACAAACCCTGACGGCTGCTATGCAGACGCCACCTTCGGCGGCGGCGGCCACAGCGCAGGGATACTCACCCGACTCAGCCCCAAAGGCAGCCTGATTGCCTTCGACCGCGATGCCGATGCCGCCGCGAACGCTCCGGCAGACCCGCGTTTCTTCCTGATACACAATAATTTCAGATTCATACACAACTACACCCTCCTTCACCATCCGGAGGGGCTCGACGGCATCCTGGCCGACCTGGGAGTGTCGTCGCACCAGTTCGATACGGCGGAAAGGGGCTTCTCTTTCCGCTATAGCGCCCCGCTCGATATGCGAATGAACGTGCAGGGCGACAAGACTGCAGCGGACATTGTCAATTCGTATACGCAAAACGAGTTGGAAAAGATCCTTAAAGTCTATGGCGAAGTAGAAAGCGCACGGAAAGTGTCCGAACTCATCGTGAAGGCCCGCACCGCAGCGCCCATCCTCACCACGGACGACCTCGACAATGCCATTGCAGCAGCCCTGCCGTCTTTCGCCGAGCATAAATTCCTCGCCAAGGTCTATCAGGCCCTGCGCATAGAGGTGAATCAGGAGATGCGTGCGTTGGAGAAGTTCCTCTCCGGCGCCGCCTCATCCCTGAAAAAGGGAGGCAGGCTGGTGGTAATCACATACCACTCCCTCGAAGACCGCATGGTGAAGAACTTCTTCCGCAGCGGCAACACCGAAGGAACGGTGGAAAAAGACATCTACGGACGCAGCAGCGCCCCTCTGAAGCCTCTGGGCGGCAAGCCGGTGCTGCCATCCGAAGAAGAAATATCGACCAATACCCGCGCCCGCAGCGCCAAACTGCGCGTGGCAGAAAAGATATAGGCATGGAACAGAAGCGCAAATGGAAAGTCTCCGATATCTGGGAGGTGCTCAAGAACGGATTCTCCGCAATCATTACGGGGAACCTGCTCCTGCGCCTCAATGCCGGAAGATACTTCATCCACATCGCCTACACCTTCCTTCTTTTCTGGATACTCATCTTCGAAAGCCTGATGGCGGAGAACGCCCTCAGCAAAGTAGAAAGGAACAAGGCCAGGATCAAGGAGATGGAGATCGTCTATGCCGACAAGACCTTTGAAGTGGCATCCATGAGCAGACGCAGCGAGGTAGAGAAGCGCCTCCAGGCCATGGGGTCCAAAGTAAAAGAACCTAAAAAACAGGCTATCACGATAGAATGACGGACGACAGGAACATACGCCAGCTTCCGCAGCAGACGGAGAAGCCGAAGAGGGACAAGATAGGAATGGTCCTCTACGTCTTCTATACCCTGCTGCTGATAATATCGGTGGTCGTGTTCGCCAAGCTCGTCTACTTCCAGCTCATATGGAAACCCGAGCAGAAGATCGCAAGCGCACTCACCCCCGGAATAGTCAAGCGCACCGTGGAGCCCGTGCGAGGCAACATCATCGACTGCAACGGCCGCCTGCTGGCCATGTCCTATCCCGTGTACGACATCCACATGGACTGCAGCGTGATGAAGGCGGACTACGCCAAGATGAAGAACAGGGACAAGGCCAAAATGAAGGAGGATGAATGGCTTGCCAAGGCCCGCGAACTTGCAAACGGCCTGGCAGGACTCGTCCCCGGCACCAGCGCCGACAAGATGTTCGGCCAGATTAAGGAAGGCCGCGCAGCCAACAGGAAATACCTCAGCATAGCGAAAGGCGTGGACCGCAGCACCATGCTGAAAATCAAGGGCCTGCCCCTCTTCAGGGAAGGTGCGAACAAGGGCGGCATGATAGTCGAGACCCGAAACATACGCAAGTACCCCTACGGCAAACTAGCCCGCCGGACCATAGGCTTCGTGCGCGACAACAAGGGCCTTCCGGAGGAGGAAATCAAGGGCAACCCCGGCCTCGAGGGGCGCTACGATGCCATTCTCCACGGCAAGGACGGGCGTGAATATCTCCGCCTTAGCGACCGCGGGCGGGTGCGCAACTACGACAGCAGCTATGTGCGCGCTATCGACGGACAGGACCTCCGCACCACCATCAACATAGACTACCAGGACGTGGCCGACAGGGCACTCCACGAGCAGATAGACTCCATGACAACGCTCAACGGCGCATGCCTCGTGCTGATGGAGGTGAAGACCGGAGCCATCCGGGCGATGGTCAATCTCTCCCGCGACCCTAACAGGGCAGGCAACTTCGAGGAGATCACCAACTTCGCCATCGGCCGCCGCTTCGAGCCGGGTTCGGTATTCAAGACCGTGACCCTCCTGAGCGTCCTCTCAGACGGATACGTGAAGAGCCTGGACGAAACCCTGCCCACGAATCACGGTTGGGTAAAGGATACGAAGATGAAGCAGGATATCCACATCGCCGACTGGGAACGCGAGCACAAGACCCGCGAAATCAGCGTCAGGGACGGCTTCAAGATATCTTCCAACTACGTGTTCGGCACTTTGGCGGTTCAGAACTATGCCAGGAACCCCCGCCAGTACGTGGAGAAAGTCTACTCCTACGGCCTGGGCGACAGTTTCGACTTCGACCTTGAGGGCCTGCTCACTCCGAACATTCCCGATCCGAAGAACAAAAACGTCTGGTCCAACACCACACTCGGCAACATGGGATTCGGCTACGTCACGGAGCTCACCCCCCTGCACATCCTCACCTTCTACAACGCCATTGCAAACAAAGGCAGGATGGTGAAACCCTATCTGGTGGAAGACATTGAGAAGGCAGGATCCGTTACCGACAAGCGCGGCCCGAGCGTACTGAACGCATCCATCTGCAGCAAAGCCATCGCCGATACTATGACGCGCGCCCTTCTTTCCGTCACCGAAGAAGGAACGGCAAAAGTGCTCAAGAAAGCCAAGTGCACTGTGGCAGGAAAGACCGGCACTTCCTTCGGCACCTTCCCCGGTTCCGGCTACACCGATGCATCCGGACGCCGCAAGTACCAGGGCACTTTCGTAGGATACTTCCCTGCGGAGGATCCCCAGTACAGTGTTGTCTGCTCGGTGTTCTCCGACCCCACCTACACGAACTACCGCTACCAGGGCGGCGGCATTCCGGCCGCGACGGTAAAGACCCTGGTAGACTACGTATACAACAACGATCCCAGGTTCATGAATAAACTGCCAAGGAAATGAAACTAGAGAAGATAATACGGAACACGGGTGCAACCATTCTCCATGGCAACGCCGCCACGGAAATCAGCTCCATCACGAGCGATTCCCGCAAGGCTTGCCCCGGAGCGCTCTTCATCGCAGTGAAAGGATGCAGCGCCGACGGCCACGCATACATAGAGGACGCCCTCGCAAAGGGCGCCGTGGCGGTTGTAGATGCCGACCGCAGGGGCCTTGCCCTCTGTGCAGACAACTTCTACGGCCACCCTTCCGGGAAACTCCAGCTTGTGGGCATCACCGGCACCAACGGCAAGACCACTACGGTCACCCTCCTCTACAATCTTTTCCGCGGGCTGGGATATGAATGCGGGCTGCTGTCCACCATTGCCAACTATGTGGGCACACGCCGCAGCGAGACCGCCAACACCACCGCCGATCCCATCACCATCAATTCCCTGATGGCGGAGATGGTGGAGGCCGGATGCCAGTACTGCTTCATGGAGGTGAGTTCCATAGGCATAGAGCAGGACCGCACCGCCGGCCTGGAATTCAGGGTAGGAATCTTCTCCAATCTCACCCACGACCATCTCGACTATCACAAGACCTTCGCTGAGTATCTCCGGTGCAAGAAACTCTTCTTCGACTCTCTCCGCAAGGATGCAGTGGCAATCATCAACGCCGACGACAGGAACGGCTCCGTGATGGTCCAGAACTGCGCGGCAAAGCTGATGACATACTCATGCCGCGGCGTTGCCGACCATCGCTGCAAGATTCTGGAAGAAAGCTTCGAGGGGATGCTCCTGCGCATCGACGGCATCGAGGCATGGACCAAACTCACCGGCAGGCACAACGCATACAACATACTCGCCATCTACTGCACCGCCCTCGCCCTCGGCACTCCTGCGGAGGAAGCCCTTCTTGCCATCAGCAAGCTGGATTCCGCTCCAGGAAGGCTGGAAACCCTGCGCGGACCGCGCGACCTCGCCGTCGTCATAGATTATGCGCACACGCCCGACGCCCTGGAAAACGTGCTCCAGACGCTTCGCGATATCTGCCCGGAAAGGGAGCTCGTGTGCCTGTTCGGATGCGGCGGCGACCGCGACCGCAGCAAACGCCCGGAGATGGCGGCGATAGCCGAAAAAATGGCCGACCGCATCTTCGTCACCTCGGACAACTGCCGCACGGAGGACCCCGATGCCATCATCGAAGAGATCAAGACCGGTTTCAGCAAGGCAGGCCTTCTCAAGGCTGTCTGCATCACCGACCGCAGGGAGGCCATAAAAGCAGCCATTACCCTGGCAAAACCCTCTTCCACCATACTGATTGCAGGCAAAGGGCATGAGACCTACCAGATTATAGGAACGACGAAACACCACTTCGACGAAAGAGAAATAGTTAACGGAATATTTGAACTGATTAAGTAATGCTATACCATATCTTTACACATCTCAAGGATATCGACTTCCCCGGAATGGGGCTTGTGAACTTCCTGACCTTCAGGGCCATGGCTGCAATCGTGATCAGCATGCTGATTGCCTTCTTCGCGGGAGGGCGCATCATCCGCTGGCTCCAGCGCAAGCAGATAGGCGAGAGCATCCGGGATCTCGGCCTGGCCGGCCAGATGGAAAAGAAGGGGACCCCTACCATGGGTGGCATTATCATAGTCATCTCCCTGCTTGTGAGCGTGCTGCTGGTCTGCGACCTGGGCAACATCTACATCCAGCTGCTCGTGCTCACCACCCTCTGGTGCGGAGGCATCGGGTTCACCGACGATTATATAAAGGTATTCAAACACAATAAGGAAGGACTTTCCGAGAAGGGCAAGCTCGTGCTGCAGTTCGCTCTCGGCCTGCTGATAGCGCTCACCGTCTGCATCAGCAAGGATATTCCTACCGACCAGCTCGTGACCACCATCCCCTTCGTCAAAGCCCACGAATTCGACTATTCCTGGCTGTCCCCATTCCACGGGCAGCTCGGGGTGTACTGCTCCTGGGGCATCTACATGGTGATGATCATCATCGTCATCCTGGCATGCTCCAACGGAGTCAACCTCACCGACGGTCTCGACGGTCTCTCAGCGGGAACTTCCGCCATCGTGGCGGTCGTCATCGGACTGCTGGCCTATCTGGGAGGCAACGTCATTAACGCAGGATACCTCAACATCATGTATCTCCCCGGCACCGGTGAGATAGCCATCTTCATGGCGGCCCTGGTCGGGGCGCTGATAGGGTTCCTCTGGTACAATACCTTCCCCGCCCAGGTGTTCATGGGCGACACGGGGAGCCTCACCATAGGCGGCATCATAGGAGTGAGTTCCGTGCTCATCCGCAAGGAGCTGCTCCTGCCCCTGCTTTGCGGTATCTTCTTTATGGAGAGCGTGAGCGTGCTGATCCAGAAATACTGGTTCAAATACACCCGCCGCAAATATGGCGAAGGCAGGCGCGTGTTCCTGATGGCTCCCCTGCACCATCATTATCAGAAGAAGAATATGCCGGAGCCGCGCATCGTAACGCGCTTCTGGATAATAGGGATAATATTGGCTGTCAGTACATTGGCATTGCTTAAGATCAGATAGGAGACGAATTATATGAACAGAATGGTTATTCTCGGCGGGGCCGAGAGCGGAGTTGGAGCGGCCGTGCTCGCTAAGGTTAAAGGATTCGACGTATTCCTTTCCGACAACGGCAGCATTAAAGAAGAATATATCAAGACGCTGCGCGAGTGGGACATTCCCTTCGAGCAGGGAGGGCACACGGAATCGCTGGTATTGAACGCCGACGAGGTGGTCAAGAGCCCGGGCATCCCTTCCTCGGCACCGCTCGTGAAGAAGCTGGCCGAACAGGGAACCCACATCATCTCCGAGATTGAGTTCGCCGCCCGCTACGACAGCGCGAAGAAGGTATGCATTACCGGATCCAACGGCAAGACCACCACAACCAGCATCATATACTACCTTCTGCAGAACGCAGGCCTGAACGTGGGCCTCGGCGGCAACATCGGCAAGAGTTACGCCATGCAGGTGGCAACCGAGAAGCACGACTACTACGTGCTGGAAATCAGCAGCTTCCAGCTGGACAACTGCTACGATTTCCGCCCGGACATCGCCATCATCACCAATATCACCCCGGATCATCTCGACCGTTACGACTACAATTTCGAGAACTACATCCGCGCCAAATTCCGTATTACCCAGAACCTGCGCCCGGAAGACTGCTTCATCTTCGACTCCGACGACGAAATAACCATCGACCATCTCAACAAGATAGTCCTCCAGGCCAAGATGCTGCCTTTCACCCAGAAGACGGAAGTGAAACAGGGCGCATTCCTGAGGGACGACAGGATAGTCGTGCGCTATGAGCAGAGCGAGAGCGAGATTTACCTCAAGGAACTCGCGCTCGGCGGAAAGCACAACATATACAATTCCATGGCAGCCGCCCTCGCAGCCAAGGCGGCCGGCATCGACAACGAAGTCATCCGCAACAGCCTCAAGACCTTCAAGGCGGTGGAGCACAGGCTTGAGCCCGTGCTGAGCGTGGGAGGCGTCCTCTACATCAACGATTCCAAGGCCACCAACGTGGATGCTGCCTGGTACGCACTCGAATGCCAGACCAGGCCTGTGGTGTGGATCGTGGGCGGCAAGGACAAGGGCAACGACTACAGCGTGCTGAGTGACCTTGTGAAAGATAAAGTAAAGGCCATAGTGTGCATGGGTGTGGACAACAGTAAGATACACGCCGCATTCGAGCAGCTCGTGGGAAACGACAGGATTGTAGACACCCTCAGCGCCGACGAAGCCGTAAAGGCATCGGCAGCGTTTGCACAGGAGGGAGACGTGGTTCTCCTCAGCCCGTGCTGCGCCAGTTTCGACCTTTTCGACAACTACGAAGACCGCGGGGAGAAATTCAAGGAAGCAGTAAGAAGACTCTAAGAGATGGCAGGCAGGAAAAAGACATTCTGGAACTTTTTCGAGAACACCGAGGGAGACAAGGTGGTCTGGATCATCGTGCTGGTGCTGATCATGTTCAGCATCCTGTGCATCTTCTCGTCCACATCCCGCCTGCTCGGCCCGGGCCAGAGCCGCCTGGATCTCGTCTGGGACCACCTCAAGATAGTCCTTCTGGGTCTCGGGCTCATCCTTGCCTGCTACTTTATCCCAAGCCTGAACTTCTTCCGCAAGATGTCCAGTCTCGGATTCATATTGTCCCTCGGCCTTCTTGCGCTTCTGATCTCAGGCCTGGACCTGGGTTTCGTGCGCTCCATAGAAATCAACGGCGCACGCCGTATCATACAGGTAGGCCCCCTGCAGCTGCACGTGAACGAGGTTGTGAAGGTAGCCATGGTGCTTTACCTCGCCTGGGCGATAGATGCATACAAGAAAAAGAGCCTTAAACTCCTCAACGATACTCCGGTGTACCAGAAGATATTATACATCTACGTTCCCTTCCTGCTGACCACCCTGCTGCTGCTTCCCGGCAGCAACTCCGCGGCTCTTTTCACCGGAGGCATAATGTTCCTGGTCATACTGATAAGCGGCGATTCCACGAAGGACCTCGGCATACTGCTGCTGGCGGGAATCGCGGCCCTGGGCATATGCGTGGGCATATATAAGATATCGGACGGAAAACTGATGAAACGAATCGGCACCGGCATCTCCCGAGTGTTCGACAAGGAAGACTACGAGGCCATCGTAATGAAATCCCGGGTGGGCAGCGTGGACTACTATCAGGCCCTCGACGAGATACGTCAGCCATACAGCGCCAAGATTGCCGTCCATCAGGGAGGATTCATCGGCAAAGGGCCCGGCCAGAGCACCCAGCGTTACGTGGTGCCGGACATTTCGGAAGACTACATGTACAGTTTCATAATAGAGGAATACGGCATACTGGGAGGGATGGTCATCCTCTTCCTCTACCTGTCTCTCCTTGCCCGCAGCATCATAATAGTTCGAAACTGCGGCAAGGATCTCTATGCGAAACTCTCAGTGGCGGGGCTCTCGCTGCTGATCTGCGGACAGGCCTTCCTGCACATTTGCGTAAACGTGGATATCGGCCCTATGACGGGCCAGACGCTGCCGCTGGTGAGCCACGGGGCATCCGCCTTCCTGTGCTTCTGCATCGCCTTCGGAGTGATACTTTCCATCAGCAAGATAGCTTCAAAGCGCATTGAGAAGGAAACCATGAACGCAGATCCTCTGGTGGACCGCACCCAGGAAGTCACCGCTATCGAGCACGACCTTTCCGACCTCGACGACTTCGAGAGCGGCAACATTAAAGAAGATGAACTTAATGACGAAGACTATGGATTATAAGAAAATACGCGCCATAATAAGCGGCGGCGGCACGGGAGGCCACATCTTCCCGGCCATCAGCATCGCAGACAAGCTCAAGGAACTCAATCCCGAAACCGAAATCCTCTTCGTTGGAGCAGAAGGCAAGATGGAGATGGAAAAGGTGCCTGCAGCCGGTTACAGGATAGTCGGCCTGCCCATCAAGGGCCTTCAGCGCCAACTCAGCTTCAGAAACATCATAAACGACATCAAAGTCCCTTTCCTGATGCTTAAGAGCGAGAGGATGGCCGCCCGGCTGATAAAAGAGTTCAAGCCTGACATCGCAATAGGTGTGGGCGGGTTCGCGAGTGCACCCCTTCTCCGCAAGGCTGCGGCAAAGGGAGTCCCCTGCCTCATCCAGGAGCAGAACGGCTTTGCCGGACTTACCAACAAGATGCTGGCGGGTAAAGTTCAGAGCATATGTGTAGCCTACGACGGCATGGAGCGTTTCTTCCCCGCAGAAAAAATAGTTTTCAGCGGCAACCCCATACGCAAGGAGTTCCACCCATTCACTGAAGCCGACAAGGCTGAAGCGCTGGAATTCTACAGCCTCACCCCGGGAAAGAAACATCTGCTGATAGTAGGCGGAAGCCTGGGCAGCGGCACCCTGAACAATGCCATGAAGAAATGGATTTCGGACGGATGCCCGGGCGGGGAGGATGTAGAAGTAATCTGGCAGTGCGGAAAGATATACAAGAAGGGTATCGACATTTTCATGGCCGGAAGGAATCTCCCCGGCATACGGTATTCGGACTTCATCGCGCGCATGGACCTCGCCTATGCCGCGGCCGACGTAGTCATCTCCCGCAGCGGGGCATCCTCAATCTCGGAGATATGCGCGGTGCGGCGGGCCGCCGTCTTCGTACCCTCCCCCAATGTGGCGGAAGACCATCAGACCCATAACGCAATGGCCCTTGTGAACAAGGGCGCCGCCCTGATTGTAAAGGACGCAGAGGCAGAAGACAAACTGCTCGCAACCGCACTCGAACTCGCCGGCGATCCGAAAAAGATAGCCGAAATAGAGAATAACGTAGCTCCCCTCGCCCGCCTCGATGCTGCGGGGACCATTGCTGAAGAAATATACAAACTGGTGTAACAATGGCCTGGAAGAACATATACTTCATAGGAATAGGCGGCATAGGGATGAGCGCCATAGCCCGTTACTACAAATTCAGGGGCTATTGCGTGGGAGGTTACGACCGCACCCCATCCGACCTCACCCATGAGCTGGAGAAGGAAGGCATCTCCGTCCACTACGACGACAACGTGGACTGCATCCCCAAAAATGTAGATGAAACCCTCGTGGTCTACACCCCCGCCATTCCTGACAGCCTGAAGGAGCTTCAGTATGTGAGGGACAACGGCTACCGAGTGATCAAGCGCAGCCGCATGCTGGGCGAGATAACCAGCGGGCAGACCTGCCTGGCGGTATCCGGCACTCATGGAAAGACCACCACATCCACCCTGATCGCCCACATACTCACTGAATGCGGCGAGGGCTGCAACGCCTTCCTGGGCGGCATATCCAAGAACTACGGCACCAACCTGCTGATGAGTGAGAATGACGTTGTAGTAGCGGAGGCCGACGAGTTCGACAGGAGTTTCCTCCAGCTGCACCCGGACATAGCCGTCATCACGGCGATGGATGCCGACCACCTCGACATTTACGGAGACCTTGCCCACGTGCAGGAGGCTTTCCGCCAGTTCGCGTCCCAGGTCAAGAATACCCTTATCCTGAAATACGGCTTGCCGGTCAGTGCGGCCGACACTCCCGCCCGGATACTGACTTATCATTTCAACGACAAGCGCGCGGACTTCCATGCGGAGAACCTTCGGGCAGATGCCCTGGGGCACTTCAGCTACGACCTGCATCACCCCGGAGGAGTAATCCCCGACATCCGCGTAGGCACCCTCGGCTGGGTGAATGTAGAAAACAGCGTGGCGGCAGCGGCTGTCTGCCTGTGCCACGGTGTTGGAGAGCACGCCATCCGCAAGGCAATAGGCAGTTTCCAGGGCGCGGTACGCCGCCTGGACGAGCACATAAATGTGCCTGGGCTCACCTACATCGACGATTATGCCCATCATCCGGCGGAACTTGCCACGGCCATCTCTTCAATACGGGAGATATTCCCCGGCAGGAAGTTGACCGGCATATTCCAGCCGCACCTCTACACCCGCACGCGCGACTTTGCCCCCGAATTCGCAAAGGCGCTGAGCGCGTTGGACAAACTGATCCTCCTCGATATCTATCCCGCCCGCGAGGAGCCCATCCCCGGAGTTACTTCCGAAATCATCTTCAAGGAAGTGACCGCGCCTGAAAAGGTGCTGATTACCAAAGAAGAACTGATGCCCTACCTCGAAAAAGAACCGGTGGATGTGCTGGTAAGCTTCGGGGCCGGCAACATCGACCGCTATATCGAACCCATAAAGGCATTGCTCTCCTCCCGCAAATGAAAAAGGCTGTAAGATATCTGCTGTTCGCCCTTTCGCTGGCCCTGTTCCTGTGCGTTACCGCGCTGGTTCTCACGGCTGCGCGCGAGCGCAGGCATCTCACCACCTGCAAGAAGGTTGAAATCAGCTTCAAGGATACCCTCAACTTCGTTTCGGAAGATGACGTGCGCGGATACCTCAAGAAAGAATGCCCGGTGTTCACGGGCATGAGGGTAGACAGCATAAAGCTCCATGAAATAGAAAAAGTGCTGGATTCCCGCAGCGCCATCCTTTCCAGCCAGGCCTGGACCTCGGACAGCGTGCTGCACATAAGCATCGTTCAGCGCGAACCCGTAGCCAGGATGGAAACCGCCGACCACGCCTTCTACATCGATGACCGGGGATTCATCTTCCCCATCCAGGGCGACTGCGGGAAGGCCTTCCCCATCGTAAAGGGTTACCTTCCCCTCCACGAACCGGTAGGCTACAAGGGCCAGCCGGCAACGGAGGAAGGTCGGCTATGGACCGGGAGCGTGCTCTCGATGCTTGAGTGGATGAGGAAGAACAAGTGGGACAGGAAGGTGGAGATGATAAAGGTAGAGGCCAACGGGGACCTTGTAGTGGTTCCCCTGGAAGGCAGGGAGCGCTTCATCCTGGGAAAGCCTGAAGCCATCCCGGAAAAGTTCACGAAAATAAACGAGTACTACAGGAAGATCAAGCCCTCTGTGGAAGAGGACCTCTACACCAGTGTGAACCTGAAGTATAAAGGACAGATTATCTGCAGAAAATAAATCAATATAATATGGAAGACCGTTACATAGCAACAGTAGATCTGGGCACCGCGAAACTCGCCTTGTCGGTGGCCCGCATCACCGGCGACAATGCCGAGATAATCTACTACAAGGAAAGGCCCTCCGACGGTGTACGCTACGGCTGCATCTTCAATCCAACGAAGGCATCCGTCCCCCTCAAGGAGGCCGTCAAGGAGGCGGAAGACGAACTCGGCATCAAGATCACCCAGGTGGTGATCGGAGTGCCCCGCTACGGCGTGAGCCAGGAAATCGCGAGCGCGAGCCTGGACCGCAGCGATGCCGAAGCGTGCATTACCCAGGAAGAAATAGACTGCATCAAAGATATGGCCCTGGATTCATATCCTCTGGCCGACATGGAGAAGCAGGAGATCTACGGTGCATCAGCACAATCGTTCAGCACGGACGACTCCATCAACTGCACCGAAGGAGACGTGGTTGGCATGCCCAGCGCGGTACTTCAGGGCAACTTCAAGATATTCATCGGAGTGAAGAAAGCCTCCCGCAACATCGACATTATGCTCAACAAGGCGGACGTGGCGCTGGCAAGGAAGTACTTCCTGCCACCCCTCACGGCGAATGCAGTGCTCTCTTCCGAAGAGAAAGAGAACGGCGTGGCCCTCATCGAAATGGGTGCCGGAGTAACTTCCATCACAATATATCAGGGAAGCATCCTGCGCTACTATCACGCCATTCCTTTCGGCGGCCGCAGCATCACCAACGACATCAAACTTGAGTGCGGCTTTACCGAAAAGCTTGCAGAAAACATCAAACTCGGTTTCGGCGCCTGCATGCCGGACAAACTCCAGACCATGAGCGACAAGATCCTGCAGATAGTCGACGAGGAGAACGGCACCGACCAGCAGCTCCCCGTGAAGTACCTTTCCGAAATAATAACCGCCCGCGTGCGCGAGATTGTGGATGCCGTCCTATACCTCATCCAGGAGAGCGGCTATGCCGACCGCCTGCGCAACGGCGTGGTGCTCACCGGCGGATGCGCGAACCTTGCGGGCTGCGCCAATCTCATCAAGGAGATGTCCGGCTACAACGTCCGCATCGGATTCCCGCGTGCGAAGAAGTTCTCTTTCAGCGGCTATGCAGGTATTGGCGAAACCGACGCGGCTTCTACTATCGGAATGCTTCTCTACGCCCGCGAAGACAGGCACCTGAACTGCATCGAGGAGGTCTCCGTGCCAAAAGCAGCCCCGGAAGCGGAAAGTGGACCCGCAGAAGAGACGGTTTTCGACCAGGTGGATCCGGTAGTTAATAAAGAGAAGAAAAGAATAAAGACGAAGCCGGAGCCCCGTCCCGCTAGAGAGAATTTCCTGGTAAGATGGACAAAGAAGAGCCTGAAAGCCGGCGAAGATTTCGTTGGAGGATTATACGATAAAATGGAGGAAAACTGATATGGAAGAAGATCTCATCACCCCCCAGGACTGGAAGCCCACGGTGGCGACCATCAAAGTACTCGGAGTAGGCGGAGGCGGATGCAATGCCGTGTCCTACATGTATGAACAGGGCATAGAGGGTTGCAGCTTCATAGTATGCAACACAGACTCGATGCACCTGCATGCGAGTCCCGTCCCTACAAAGATACAGCTCGGGCATGGCCTCGGAGCCGGCACCAACCCCACCAAAGGACGCAACGCTGCACTCGAGAGCCAGGACGAGATTGCCGGCAAGGTGCTGGACAGCGGCACCCAGATGCTGTTCATCACTGCCGGCATGGGCGGCGGCACCGGCACGGGAGCGACCCCGGTCATCGCCAAGATGGCCAAGGACCGCGGCATACTCACGGTTGCCGTTGTCACCATCCCCTTCCTCAACGAAGGGAAGAAGGCCCTTTCCCGCGCGCTGGACGGCATTCACGAACTCGAGAAGAACGTGGACAGCCTCATCATAATCAACAACGAGCGGCTCTATGATTACTACGGCGACCAGCTTATCCACGACGCCTTCCCCAAGGCAGACGAGGTGTTGGCGACCGCAGTCCGCGGCATAGTGGAGATCATACAGAAGAAGGGCTACATAAACGTGGACTTCGAAGATGTGAAGACCATGATGAAGGACAGCGGCATGGCCCTCATGGGTTATGGCTGCGGAAGCGGTGCAGACCGCATCCACAAGGCTGTCAAACAGGCTTTCGAGTCCCCCCTGCTCAACGATTTCGACCTCAAGAGCGCCAAGAACGTGCTGGTGAACACTACAGTAGGCAAGAACGACCAGGGCCTCACCATGGACGAGATGAAGGAACTCAACAACCTGATCGACGAGTATACCGGAGGCGGCAACAACTTCAAGCGCGGCCTGATTTACGATGAATCCCCCGAAGCGGGTGATTCCATCCACATCACTTCAATCGTGGTCGGCCTTCGTTTCAACGATGTAATAGGCCCAGGCCTGAGCGATGCCGACAACTACATCACCATCAGCAAGGATTACGTGTACGACCGCGATGAGGTCTCCAGCGGCGATGGCATCTCGCTTCCAGCCGATGTGAGCTCCCATATCGGATACACCGGCAAAGGCGGTGAGCGCAGCTTCCGCTACGATGCCAAACCGGTCCTTCTTGTAGAAGAAGGGCAGGATATCAGTCCTCTCGAGAATGAACCGGCCATACGCCGCAAACCTCAAAAGAAAGAACAATGAGAAAGACACGCGTAAGATTCGCTCCCTCCCCCACAGGCCCCCTGCACATGGGAGGCGTGCGCACCGCACTGTATAACTATCTGTATGCCAAGCAGAACGGCGGAGACTTTATTCTTCGCATAGAGGACACCGACTCCAACCGTTTCGTGCCCGGAGCGGAAGCCTATATAATCGAGGCCCTGCGCTGGTGCGGCATCATCCCCGACGAAGGAGTGGATGCCGACGGCAAGGTGGTGGAAACCCCTTCGGAGAGGCATCCGCATGCGCCTTACCGCCAGAGCCAGCGCCGCGGCATCTACCGCAAATATGCCGAACAACTGGTAGCCGCCGGCTACGCATACTATGCCTTCGATTCAGGCGAAGAGCTCGCAGCAAAACGTGCCGAAGCAGAGGCCGCCGGGCAGACTTTCATATACAATTATGAGAGCAGGAAGTCGTTGAAGAACTCCCTCACTCTTCCTGCCGCCGAGGTAGAGCGCCTGCTCGCCGAAACCACCGACTGGACCGTGCGTTTCAAGATGCCGGAAGACGAAGTGGTGGAGATGGACGATCTGATCCGCGGGCACATCGAGGTAAATACC
Source organism: Bacteroidales bacterium (assembly GCA_017527415.1). Lineage (GTDB taxonomy): Bacteria > Bacteroidota > Bacteroidia > Bacteroidales > UBA932 > Cryptobacteroides. The sequence continues at coordinate 48,713 of JAFXQA010000018.1, forward strand.
CGCACCCTGGACGACAAGGTGCTGTGGAAGCGTGCCGATGAACTGCCCACATACCACCTTGCAAACATAGTGGACGACCATCTGATGGAAATCACCGAGGTCATCCGCGGCGAAGAGTGGCTGCCGTCGCTGCCTCTGCATTATTTGTTGTATCGCGCCTTTGGATGGACCGACACCCAGCCTCGCTTCGCGCATCTTTCCCTGCTGCTCAAGCCAGTCGGAAACGGCAAGCTAAGCAAGCGCGACGGCGACAAACTCGGCTTCCCGGTGTTCCCCCTGCGCTGGGTGAACGAGGCCGGAGAGGTTACCCGCGGATATCGCGAGGACGGCTACTTCCCGGAGGCTTTCGTGAACATGCTGGCCCTTCTGGGCTGGAACCCCGGAACCGAGCAGGAGATCTTCTCGATGGACGAACTTGTTCAGGCCTTCTCGATGGACAAAGTGCAGAAAGCCGGAGCAAAATTCAATCCCGACAAGGCAAAATGGTTCAATAAGGAGTATTTAAGGATGAAGAGCGACGAGGAACTAGCCCGGCTTTTCATGCCTGTGCTGGCCTCGAACGGTGTTACAGATGACTTCGACCACCTGGTGAAGGTCGTGCACCTCATCAAGGAGCGCGCCACCTTCGTGGCAGACTTCTGGGACATCGCCTGGTATCTGTTCAAAGCCCCTTCAGAGTATGCCGAGAAAGATGCGGCCAAGTTCTGGAAGCCCGAAAACGTGGAGTTGGCGATGAAGGTGGCAGAGTTCATCCTGGCCTATGACGGTGCTTGGGACAAAGAGCATCTGGAAAGCGCTCTGGAAGAATACATCCGCTCCAACGAGTGGCCTATGGGCAAGGTGATGAACTGCATCCGCCTGGCCCTCACCGGCTCCGGCAGCGGCCTCGGCATCGCCGACATAGTCGTGCTGATAGGCAAGGAAGAATTCAAATCCAGGATCGAAGCCGCCTGCAGCAAGCTGTAGGGAAAGGCTGCTTATTCCATTCAGACGGGAATCTTGTCGATGCGGCGCTGGTGGCGGCCTCCGGCGAAGGAGGTCTGCAGCCAGGTGCGGACGATGCTTACCGCCATGCGGTAGGAGATGAACCGCGCGGGAAGCACCAGCACGTTGGCATTGTTATGCTCCTTCACGAGCGCGCCCACTGCCGTGTTCCAGGCCAGCCCGGCGCGTATTCCCTTGTGATGATTGAGGGTGATGGCCATTCCGTTGCCGGTGCCGCAGATGGCAATGCCGAGATTGCATTCACCGTTTTCCACGGCAGATGCCAGGGGATGCGCGAAGTCGGGATAATCACAGCTCTCCGTGCTGTCGGTGCCGAAATTCACCACTTCGTATCCTTTGCCCAGAAGATAAGATATCAGTTTTGCCTTGTATTCCACGCCAGCGTGGTCTGAACAGATTCCGATTTTCATATTGATGCTTGGTTTGAGTTCTGCAAAGGTAGCGTTTTTTTACTGTCGTTCGCCTAGAGAAGCAGGCGGTAGCCTATCGTCAAGTTGAAAGAAGCAGGGCGCTCGGTGTAGTAGCTCTGCAGGTTTGTAGGCACCTGTTGCTGCGGGAAGTGGTAAGAGAATCCGGGCTGGATGTAGATAGCATTGTTCTCCATAAACTCCAGTTGCAGGCCTGCATCTATGTTCACGGACCAGCGATGGTCTTTCTGCAGGGTATTGTCCGTTGCGGAACTGATAAGCCTGCCGTTCAGCCTTGTGCTGAAGCTTTCCGACGTCTCATTCGTGAATTCATACATCGGCCCTGCGGCAAGATAGACGCCTACTCCACGCCATTGAAGGGCGTTGAAATGTAGGTAGAGCGGGATTCCAAGATAGTGCAGTTCATGCTCAGCGATTTGGGTGCTGTTGCCACGGGTTGTTTCGAAGGTGGAATTCAGGGTCGTGAAGGTCAGTCCGCTTTCTACTCCCCAGTGCGGCAGGAAGTTGACCTTCACGCCAACGCCCAGGCGTGCCGATTGGCGGTGGTTGTTTTGGGTGATGGCGGGTTTGTTCCTGCCGATGATGGAAGGGTCGAAGGTGGTAGGACCACCGGATATGGATTTTGTCTGGATAGCCGGTGCAGAACCCAGCATCGAGGCTACATGTGTGGCTGCCTGCCCGCTTTGAACGACGTTCTGGGCCATCAGTCCGCTGCCGAAGACTCCCGCCTGCACACGAATCTTATGCCGCTGTCTCGGTTTGAATGGCTTCAGTGGTTCGCGTTCCAGCGGCACCACTGTTGTTTTCGGCTGATCCGTTGACGTTTCCTTCTTTTCTTTGGTTTCCGGTTCTCCAGACACGGATTTAGGGGCCCCCGGTGTCTGCCCGACCGGTTTTGCCGTTGTTTCCACTGTAACGGGAGGGGCCCAGCCTACGGGGTCCCCGGCTATCTTTGATTGTTGGGATGTCTCTGGCTGGGAGGGGACAGGCGTGGCGGACGGGTAGAAAGAGGAACTAGCGTCCGGACTGGCGGGAGCCAATTGGGCGGCCTCCTCCACCGGTGAGACAGTATCAGATCCGACAGACTCCTGAGCCACCAGATCGCCAACTTCAACATTAACAACCGATGGATCGGCGGCAGGGCGGATGAGGATGACAGCGGCGACGACAGCAGCGGCGGCAAGCAGGGCACCCCCCGCATACCACCATCCGGCTATGCGACGCCGCCCGGCAGCAGGCCCGGAACCGGCCTCAACCGCTTCCCAGAGCCCCTCCGGGGCAGCTTCCGTATAACCCTCAAAGAGCTCCGGAAGATCCTCTGTCCAATCCCTCTTGCTACTCATTCTTTTTTACGTACTCTTTTATCTTCTTTGCCAGCATCGCCCTCGCCCTGAAAAACTGCGACGCCGACGAATCTTCTTTTATGCCCAGCAATTCCGCAATCTCCCGGTGGCTTTTCTTCTCGAAAACGAAAAGGTTGAAAACCGTGCGGTATCCATCCGGAAGGCTTTTTATCATCTCCGCCAACACCGCCACCGGCACATCCGGCAGGCTATCCATCTGCTCATCCTCCACATCCGGCAGATCGTCCACATACTTCATTTTCCCGTTCGCGCGGAGGAACTTCAGCGAATCATTCACGACTATCCTGTGCATCCACGCCTTCACGCTCCCCTCTCCCCGGTACTCGAAACTCCCGATGCGGTCGAACGCCTTCACGAAAACCTCCTGGAGAATATCCTTGACTGCCGCCCGGTCGGGCACATAGCGGGAGCAGACCGCAGTCAGAAACCCCACGTAACGTTCATAGAAAGCACGCATCCCGGAGGCATCGCCGCTGCGGACCAGGTTCAACAGTTCCGCCTCGCTAAGGTCTCCTTGTCTTGAAGCGGAACTCCTTTTCAGCAGCCTTGCCTCCACTATCCGTCCACTTTAAAGTCAGCGTTTTATATGAATCCCCCGTATCCGGGAGGGAGTTTATGTCAAAATAGATGATAGAATCGCCTTTAGATGTCTTCGAGTCTTCACGGGCATCGTGCACCAGCAGCAACTCATACGGGTCGGAAGGATTCTGCCCGGCCACGACAGTGAATCTGTGCTGCACGGAACCGTCTCCCCACCAGGTGCTGTAGTGCAAGGTGAGGAAGCCGTCCTCGCAGGAAGTCATCCAGTCTGAGATGATGTCCAGGCCATCGTTGCTTCCGGCAGGCTTGCTGGTGGTGAAAGTGCCTTTGTCCAATTGGTCGAACCAGTCGACCGATGTCCGATAGCCATAATTCGGCACAATCTCTTTGAAAACAGTGATTCCGCACACAATGCGTTCCAGCCCCGTGTAGGTGCCATAGTAGTTTGTAGGGAACAGCCGAGTGGTATCATCCACCTGGAAATAAATGGTGTCGGTGGGAGACTTGTGTACCGTCACTATTGCGGTAAAATCCTGACTGTCAGAACCAAAATCATTAGGGCCCATCATCTC
>JAFXQA010000019.1 GCA_017527415.1 Bacteroidales bacterium
GCGGACAGCTATCATAATAGCGAGAACAATCACTTTGCCTACAGGATGATCGGCATCTCTGATGCATGGTCGGATATACCACCTCGCCAGACTGAAATCCATTTCTTCGACCTGACTCCGGGGCGCTATCGTTTTGAGGTCAAAGCCGCGAACAGCGATGGCGTGTGGGGAGACGATGTCTCTGCCTTGGAGTTTGCCATATCGCCGTCGCCATTCCTGACATGGTGGGCAAAACTGCTCTATGTGCTGCTGATTGCAGGGATAGTATATATGGTGATTCGCTATTCCATCGACCGCAAGCTTTTCGACAATCAGCAGAAACTCACAAAGGCGAGGATCAATTTCTTCACAAATATCTCCCACGACCTCAAGACACCGCTGTCCCTTGTGGTGGATCCTCTTAAACAGTTGCGGAAGCAGGTAATGGCGGGGTCAGAGGCCGAGACCTATGCCTCTATGATAGAACAGAACGTCAGCCGCATCCAGCGTATGATCAGCCAACTGCTGATGTTCCGTCAGATTGAGAGCCAGAAGATAGCTCCCGACTCAAAGCCTGGTGAGATGGTGTCCTTCCTGAAGAATCTGTTCGACCTCTTTCACCCATATGCGGAGCGCAAGGATTTCAAGATGCATTTTGCTGCTGAACCGGAAGTATGGCATACGCAGTTCGACCACGATATGGTTGAGAAGATTTTCACCAACCTCCTGTCGAATGCGGTCAAGTACACTCCGGATGGTGGTGAGATATGGATGGATTTCCGGGGGGACGGGGCAAACGTGAAAGTGTCCGTCATCAACACCGGGGACGATTTGAATCCGGATATCAGTTCACGGATATTCGAGGCTTTCGAGCACGGCAGCGGCCGTGGTTCTGATTTCGAATCCAGCACGGGACTCGGTCTGGCGATAGTGAAAGAGCTTGTGGAAGCTCTGGACGGATCCATAAAAGTCGACTCTGCCGGAGGTACGGTTGATTTTTCCGTGCAGTTGCCAATGAAGCCGGGCAAGGCAGAAGACGCTACTGTTGAACCCCAGTTCAAATTCACTGCCGGAGAAATCAATGATCTCTTGTCGGACCTGAAAGACAAGGATGAACCTCATGGCAGGAAGGCGAGGAAATCCCATTCCGTGGTGATAATCGACGATAACGACGATTTGCGCCGTTATCTGGAAATGCACCTGAGCCGGAAATACAATGTATATAGCGCGGATGACGGAGTCTCCGGGGTCCAGAAGGTAAGGAAGAATATGCCCCAGGTAGTGATTACCGACCTCAAAATGAGCCAGATGGACGGGTACCAGGTGTGTCGCATCCTTCGCTCGGACGAGAAGACGGCACACGTGCCCATTATAGCACTCTCCGGAAGCACTCAGGAGAAAGCATCAGCCCTTGATGCGGGAGCCAACCTGTTCATGGAGAAACCTTTTGACATGGCCCATCTCCTGAGCCAGATAGAAGTGCTTATCCGTACGGAAGATGAATACCGCCGCCACTATAGCAAGCAGTTTATAGTCGATCCCGGCAAGGAAGAAGTTCCCGACGCCGATACGGAACTTCTCGCGCGCGCCATGTCTTATATAGAGGAGAATATGGACAATTCGGATTATGATGTAGATGAGTTCGTATCCGATATGGGCATTGGCCGCACGGTCCTGTACCAGAAGATAAAGAACTTGACCGGGATGCCTGTCAAAGAGTTCATACTCGACATACGCCTGCGCCGCGCCGCCCAGCTCCTCAAGGATTCCGACCTTACCATTTCCGAAATAGCATACCGAACCGGATTCTCGAACCCCAAGTATTTCAGCGTCTGCTTCCGGAGGCGCTTTGACAAGACTCCTTCCGAGCATAGGGGTTAATTTTTGTCCGTCCGTACAAAATGAAACCATTTCCGTATAACAGGCGGAAGTGGAAGTGGTTTGTTTTCTCCACCTTTGCAAATAGAAAAACCACGCAATAGCACGGAAATGACCACTATACGTACGATAGCCCTCCTTCTCGCTGCCACTCTGCTGGCAGCCTGTGGCAAAGAGCCAGGCCCCGGTTCGGGAGATGAAAGCAGTGTAGAGAACGTGACGGTGAAGATAGTGCCGGACCGCACATCGTTCATCAACAACCCGCTCAACGGCTGGGTGATGTATCTGGGCCGCAGCTGGGACGAGAACTTCTGGACATCCCAGGGTTACGATACCATCAAGACATCCGAAGGCAATACCGTCAAGGTTTCCGATTATGCCGGAATCGCCTATCTCAGAACTAACTGGGCTATGCTTGAACCCAGCGAAGGCAATTACGCCTGGAGAAATCCGGATTCGCGTATCTACAAACTTTTCAAGAGTTGCACCGATCGTGGGATGCGTCTTGCTTTCCGCATAGTCATAGACGGCAGGGACCAGGGACAGAACACTCCCATGTATGTCATTAACGCCGGAGCCAAGTATTACACCGAAGGCGGCGGCACCCACAAAACGCCCTATCCCGAAGATCCGGTTTTCCAGGCAAAGTTCACCAAGTTCATACAGGAATTCGCCAAGGATTTCAACGATCCTGCCAAGGTTGACTTCATCGATGGCTTCTCCCTCGGAAAATGGGGAGAGGCTCACGCCCTTATTTTCCAGGATAACAGTCACAAGCGTGAAGTGTTCGAGTGGTTCACTTCTCTCTACGCCGAAAACTTTACCAACATCCCCCTGTTCGTAAACTACCACCGCCTCGTGGGAGACCCCAACCAGAACAGCTGGACAGACACAGTTCCTTCTGACACCGAACCTATGCTCGAAAGCGCCATCGCCAAAGGCTACAGCCTTCGCCACGACGCATTCGGAATGACAGGCTACTACAAGAGCTGGGAGAAAGCTTTCGTGAAGGCCTGGAACTTCAAGCGCCCTGTCGCCATGGAAGGCGGATGGATCACAGGAGGCACTCACCGTTACTGGATCGATCCGTCCAACGCCTATCGCGAAGGCCATCCCGAAGATGTGCGTCAGGGCGAGTACGATGCTTCCGCGGAGGCGCGCGTGAACCTTATGGATTTGCGCGTGGGCGACGAGACAGCATCCTGGTTCGGCAAATGCTTCAACCTGATGCAGGACTTTATCGGGAAGGGAGGATACCGCCTCTATCCCGACCAGGTCTCCGTTCCCGAAAGCGCCAAGTCCGGTGCCAAGGTAACCCTTTCGCACCGCTGGCTCAATCTCGGATGGGGATACTGCCCCACCAACATCCCCCAGTGGAACCAGCGCTACAAGGTCGCATTCGCACTCTTGAGTGCAACCGACCGCCCTGTGAAAGTCTTTGTTGCGGAAGATACAGACCTCTCCACATGGCTCAACGGTAAGCCAACATCCTATAAAACTCAGATCGAACTGACCGGAGTTCCGGCAGGGGACTACAAATGGGCCGTTGGCCTTGTGGATACAACCCGGGGGAACGAGCCGGGCATCCGGATGGCGGTCGAAAGCAACAGATTAACCAAAGAGGGTTGGGCCCGCCTGAACCCTGTCACCATAAAATGATGATACGCAGAACAACAATAATCATATTGATGTCACTCCTGTTCGCGGGGGTAGCATCCGCGCAGCAGGAAGTCCGCTTCGAGCCGGATACCGTCAGCGTCTATCGCAATCCCCTCACCGGCTGGGTGATGTACCTCGGCCGCAGCTGGGACGACGATTTCTGGACAAAGCAGAACTACGATGCGATGCCCACGTCCGAAGGCACGACCGTCAGGGTTTCCGACTATGCTGGCACTGCTTACGTGCGCACCAGCTGGTCATCCCTCGAGCCGGAGGAAGGAAAGTATCTCTGGAGAGATCCTTCCACACGTATTTACCGCCTTCTGAAGACCGTGGCAGACCGAGGAATGCGATTCGCCTTCCGCATCGTGGTGGATGGTAGGGACCAGGGCCAGAACACTCCTCTTTATGTAATGGAGGCTGGAGCGGAGTACTTCACATCGGGCAACGGCAAGCATAAGACTCCTTTCTCCGACGACCCTGTTTTCCAGGAGAAATACACACGCTTCATCGAGGCTCTCGCCGAGGATTTCAACGACCCCGACAGGGTCGAATTCGTGGATGCTTTCGGACTTGGCAAGTGGGGAGAATCTCACGCAACAGCCTATAAAGATCCTGCCAACAAGGTAAAGGTATTCGACTGGATTACTGCCCTGTACTCCAGGGCGTTCAGCCGAGTTCCCCTGCTTATCCACTACCACCGCCAGGTGGCGGACCCCAACAAGACCAGCTGGGGAGACGTCGCCCCGGAAACGGAAATGCTCCTGGACCTCGCCATCGCCCGTGGATACAGCCTTCGTCACGACGCATTCGGCATGTTCGGTTACTACAACGGGTGGGAGACCGCCTACGCCGAGCGCTGGCGCTTCAAACTTCCCATTATCCTTGAAGGAGGATGGATTACGGCCGCGCATCACCGCTACTGGAACGACCCCTCCGGCCGCTATCGTGAGGGCCATTCCGAGGATGTTCGCAGGGGAGAATTCGACCATGCCCGCGAAACCCATGTGAACATGATGGACCTTCGCATCAATGACGAGGTCCGTTCGTGGTTCGGAACTTCTTTCGACCTAGTGAAACGTTTTGTCGCCGAAGGCGGATACAGGCTTTACCCCGATCTTGTATCCGCCCCCGTCAAGGCCCGCCGCGGCGAGTCTGTGGTCGTGCGCTCACGTTGGAACAACATAGGATGGGGATACTGCCCCACCAACATCCCCCAGTGGAATCAGAAATATAAAGTCGCGGTGTCCCTGCTCGATGAGGCGGGCAACCCGGTCCGTACCGTGGTGGATACCCACAGCGATCTTTCCAAATGGATTAAAGGCACTCCGGATATTTGCCTTACCGAAGTGCCCCTCGAGGGGCTTAAACCCGGCAAATATACCTGGGCCCTTGGCCTCGTGGATACAGCGAAGGGCAACGTCCCCGGTCTCGAAATCGCAGTCGCAGCCTCTCATAAGGCCGGTGGCTGGCTCAAAGTCAATGTAATATCTATCAAATAATTCAACTATTTATGCAACACCAACATTCATTCATGGGAATTATCTCCCGGATGGCAGTAAGTCTGCTTGCCGCCATTCTGGTCTGCATGCCGGCATTCGCGCAGCAGACCTCCAAGGTGTCCGGTGTCGTCGTAGACGAGAATGGTGAACCCCTCATGGGCGCAGCCGTCCTGATCAAAGGAACGACAACGGGCACTACGACCGGGCTGGATGGCGATTTCTCGCTTGAAGTCCCCCACGGGGCAACCCTCACGGTGTCGTTCATCGGTTTTCTCGACGAAGACGTGGTCCCTGGCAACAGGAGCCATATCGAGGTGTCCTTGAACCCCGACACCAAACTGCTCGACGAGGTGGTCGTCATCGGTTACGGCACTGTCAAGCGCAAGGACCTCACCGGTTCCGTCGCTTCCGTGCGCGGCGAGGACATCGAGGCCAAGAAGACCACGACCCTCTCCACCGCTCTCCAGGGCGCCCTTTCCGGCGTTATGGTCACCCGCGACAACTCTGCTCCGGGTGCATCCGCTGGTAGCATCCGTGTCCGCGGTATCACCACCATCGGCACCTCCGATCCTCTCATCATCGTGGACGGAGTGCAGGTGAGCAGTATGGACTATGTGAATCCTTCCGACGTGCAGAGCATCTCTGTATTGAAGGATGCTGCCGCGGCCTCCATCTACGGTTCCAAGGCTGCCGCAGGCGTCATCCTCATCACCACCAAGCGCGGTGACCGTTCCGACCTCAGCATGACCTACACCGGAGAGTTCGGCCTGGAGATTCCTACCGCCGAGCCCGACATGGTCGGTGTCACCCGTTTCCTGGAGATGTCCAACGAACTTCTCTACAACGATAACAACACCGCCGGCTTCTTCCAGCTCTATTCTGCCGACCAGATCAAGAACTGGGTGAAATACAATAAAACCGATCCCAACCACTATCCTATCACCGACTGGCGCGGCCTGATGATGAAGAAGTCCGCTCCCCGCCAGACCCATCAGGTTTCGGTATCTGGAGGCAACGACCTGGTCCGTACCAAGGTTTCCCTTTCCTATGACGAGGTAGACGGCCTATATGAAGGACGCGGATTCCAGCGCTACATGCTCCGCACCAACAACGACTTCACCATCATAAAGGATAAGTTGAACGCTTCCCTCGATATCAACGTCCGCCGTGGCAAGAGCCGCAGCACCGTTTATGGTCCCTTCAGCGACATGCGCAAGACTCCCGCCGTCTATGCGGCGATGTGGGGGGACGGACGCATTGCGGAAGGCAAGTCCGGAGCCAACCCTTACGGACTTCTGCTGAACGGTGGCCGTTCTACTTCCTGGAGCACGCAGATCGGCGGAAAGGGAACGATCGAGTATAAGCCCATAAAGGAACTCAGCATCCAGGGCGTCATCTCTCCGTTCATCAACTACACCAAGCAGAAGCAGTTCAAGCTCGCCACCTACTACACCTTGATGGACGATCCCGATGCATTCGGCGGATGGCTCGAGGGCGGTGGCACTTCCTACGCCACCAACAAGCTCTCCGAGACCCGTAACGACAACTACAACGTTACCGCACAGGTCCTGGTCAACTACCATCAC
>JAFXQA010000020.1 GCA_017527415.1 Bacteroidales bacterium
TCCGAGAATACATCCGGTATTACAATAACGACAGAATCAAACTGAGGCTAAAAGGAAAGAGCCCGGTGCAATACCGAGCTCTGTTCCAATCGAAGGCCTCGTAAATAACGTTAAACCGTCCAACTTTTGGGGGTCACATCAAAAATGACCGACCTGTAGAGAAAATGCGGCTTTTCTTTACAGGTGCGCTGGCAGTTTGCTATATTTGCAGTATGAGAAAGATATTATTAATTGTCGCAGCCGTTTTACTGGCAAGTTGCAAGGCCGGCATCAAGACCGGGGACCTTGTGTTTGTCGGAATTCCAGCGGATTACAGCCTGGATGAGTCCGAGATAGACGGGGCTATCAGCGCCGCCACGGGCAGCAAAGACGCCCTCAACCTGATTCACGTAGCAATACTGGAAGTTGGCAAAGACACAACCTGGATAATAGACGCCACCATCAGGCACGGGGTGGACCGTCACCCCCTGGACACTATGTTCAAAGACTTTACCCTGAAAGACGGCTCCCAGCCCACATATATCATCAAGCGCCTGAAAGACAGCAGGAAAGCGGCACAGTATGTAGAAAATGCCAAGAAGTTCATCGGCCGTCCGTACGACGTATGGTTCAGCCCGGACAACGAGGCGATGTACTGCTCCGAACTGGTGCGCGACAGCTACCGCACCTCCGACGGAGGATATCTTTTCGACGCCAAACCCATGAATTTCAAAAACTCCGAAGGCGAGTTCCCGATATACTGGCAGCAACTCTTCGCCCTCATAGGCCAGAGCATCCCACAGGACGAACCCGGCACGAACCCTCAGGATATGAGTGCTGCTCCTGTGCTCAGGACAGTCCCCGTTTGCCTGCCAACTCCTTCTGAATAGCCTCCATACGGCTGCGGGTAAGAGGGTAGAACGAAACCACCACCACTGCCAGTGCAGCCACTGCGGCGGGAATCCAGCTCATGAGCAGCTTCAGGCCGTTCAAGGCCTCCGGGGTTTGCACCGCGCCAGCGGTAGTGTCGTAGCCGAACGCAGCCAGCAGCCACATCACGGCAGCGCCGCCGAACGCACCCCCGAACTTCTGAGCCATCGAAGAAGACGAGAAAATCAGCCCGGTGGAAGCGGACCCGTCCCGGTTCTCGGCATAGTCGCTCACATCTGCATACATACTCCAGACCATAGGGAAAAGCACTCCCGTGCAGATGCTGATCAGCCCCTGCAGCACAAGCATCCACCAGTATCCGGAGCCGCTGACGGGGATGTAGAAGAAAACTATGCTCAGCACTATCAGCGAAGCAAATGAGAGCATATAGGTGGTCTTTTTGCCGAGGCTTGCAGCCAGCGGAACCGCCAGAGCCACCCCTATCATATTGCAGACCTCCCCTATGGAGAGAAAGAGTCCTGCATAGAACAGAAAACTCCAGCTGCCGAGATTCAGATGCACATCGCTGCCTATCACATCGCTGAAGAAATAGGCCACGGTGCTGCCCCGGACCGTGCAGAAGAGGTTCGAGCAGAGGGCTGCGCCGATGAGTATCCACCAGGGTGCATTCCGAATCAGGCTCTTCAGGTCGCTTCCGACCGATGCGGTGCTCACGGTATGCAGCTTTTCGCGCGTCATTCCAAAGCAGAGAAGGAACAGCACGAAACAGGCGGTGGCAATTACGAACATTGCGTGCTGCCAGCCTGCGGAAGTGTCGTATCCTCCAAGGGCATTGCAAAGCGGCTCCCAGCAGAACAGGGCGATGAAACTACCCGCATAAGCGAAGAACATGCGGAAGGAACTGAACACGGTTTTGGTGTCCGAGTCGTCCGTCATAACCCCCAGCATTGCCCCGTATGGCACGTTGATGCCGGTATAGACCGTCATCATCAGAATGTAGGTCACATAGGCCCAGACCAGTTTGAAAGTAGGGCCGGCATCAGGAGTGGTGAACAAAAGAACCCCGCAAAGGGCAAAAGGCAGGGCCATAAAAAGAAGATACGGGCGGTACTTCCCCCATCGGGTGCGGGTGCGGTCTGCAAGGATTCCCATCATAGGATCGCTGACCGCATCCCAGATACGGGTGATTACCAGCAGCAGGGCAACCTGGTCCAGCCTAAGGCCGAAAATGTTGCTATAGAAGAAGGGCAGATAGTATGAGAATATCTTCCAGAACATCGAGGAAGACATATCCCCGAACCCGTATCCCACCTTCTCTTTGAAGGATGTGCGGATGGTACTCATTTGCGGCCGAGGTTTTTATCGATCAATTTGTTCAGGCGCTCCACGGTCAGTCCGGTGCGGAATCCGTCCGGAGCCGTATTCAGGCAATAGTCCGTCAGGCGGTCTATACTGGAAACCGCCACGTGCATGCGGGTGTCGCTGGATGCATAGTAGATGTAGACGGTGCCGTCTTCGTCTGCAATCCAGCCGTTGGAGAAGAGTACGTTCATCACGTCCCCTATGTATTCCTCTCCCTGAGGAGCCATAAAGAAACCGGCAGGTTCGTCTATTACCCGCGAAGGATCGTCCAGGGCCGTCATATACATGTAAAGGACGTAGCGCAGGCCGGATGCGCATCCGCGCACTCCGTGGGCCAGATGCAGCCAGCCTTTGGGAGTCTTGATGGGGGCGGGGCCCTCGCCATTCTTGCTTTCTTTGATGGTATGATAGCGGCGGGTATTGATGATCTTCTCGTCGCGGATGACAGCGCCATCCATCGTATCTACCAGCGCCCAGCCTATTCCACCGCCGCTGCCAGCGTCGATGAATCCGTCCTGCGGGCGGGTGTAGAGGGCATATTTCCCGTCTACGAACTCAGGATGAAGCACCACGTTGCGCTGCTGGCTCCCGGCCTGGATATCCGGCAGACGCTCCCAGGTGCGCAAATCCTTGGTGCGGGCGACTCCGGCTGCCGCAACGGCAGAAGATAGATCTCCTTCCGGCGCATCAGGATCCTTGCGTTCCACACAGAAGATACCGTAGATCCAACCATCCTCGTGGGCGGTCAGTCGCATATCATAAACATTGGTGGCGGGTTCTCCGTACTCCGGCATCGATATCGGACGGTCCCAGAAACGGAAGCCGTGTGTACCGCGGATGCTCTCTGCGACTGCGAAGAAAGATTTGCGGTCGGCGCCCTCCACTCGCACTACCAGGTAATAGCGGTTCTTTATCTTGATGGCGCCCGCGTTGAAAGCGGCGTGGATGCCGAAACGCTCCATAAGGTAGGGGTTGCTCGCCGGATCGAAATCGTAGCGCCATTCCAGCGGCGCGTGTTCTGCGGTCACCACCGGGAACTCGTATCTTTCGTAAATCCCGTTATCTGAAATGGGAACATTGATCCTTCTCAAAAGCTCCTCGTGGCGCGCACGGAGCAGTGCTTCTCTCTGCTTGAAATCCATAATCTACAGCAATACTATCTGTTCGAGTTCTGCAAACTTTTTGAAGTCGTTTTCGTATTTGAAACCCTTCCAGGGGCCGAAGAAATGCCCGGGCTTGTCCCAGGCGTTGCGCCAGGTAAGCACATAGGCGATGGGATAATCCTTTATTACCGGATAGAGCACCTCCGTCCACCAGGTAGGATAATCGAATCCTTCAAGTCCGGTTTCGGTCAGGGCTATCACTTTTCCACGCTTCCTGCCCAGTTTGGTGAGATATTTCAAGGTCTTGGCCATCAGCCCCTGGAAATGCTTGCAGGATGCCTCCATTCCCCCTTCGAAGTCGGTATAGGTATATCCATCCAGGCCGAGGATATCGATGATATCGTCGCCGGGATAACGCTCCATATATCCTCCGGCGTCCACTGTCATATCGGGAGAGTAGCACCACAGGATATTGTCGAATCCGCGCTCATTCACCATATAATCGTAGGTAAGCCTCCAAAGCGCGACATACTGCTTCGTCGAGCACAGGTCGCGTCCCCACCAGAACCAGCTCCCGGTGTGCTCGTGCCAGGGGCGGAAAATGAACGGGATGAGTTTGCCGTCGACATCGCGCAGGGTGTCGAAGAAATCTCCGAGAATCTGCAGCCAGCCTTCGAACTTGGCGTGGTTCTCACCACCCTCAAGGATGGATGCCACCACCTTATCGGAACTCACGTCCCAGGCGCTGTCCCCGGTCAGGGGATTGCGGGGATGCCAGGAGAATGTGACCACTCCTCCCCTTTCCACCTGCTTAAGCGCAGATCGGCGGATGAGTTCGAATGGCACCGCATCCAGGCTCTTTTCGCCACCGAGCTCGATTTCGCCAAGCTCCAGGCCAAGTACAGCGGGATATTTTCCGCAGACTTCCTTCACATCGGAACGTTCCAGAGGATCGTTCGCCGGGTCCTCGACGCACCAGGCATGGCCGTAGCAGAGGTCATCCTGATGCCCGTACATAATCTTGCCGGCATCTGCGGAAGCCTTGAGGCAGCAGAGCAGTTTATCCCCGGCGTTTCCGGGAATTTTTGCGCAGGAGAGAGACATTAGAACAGTCATTGCAGAAAGGGCGAAACACACTGAAATCTTTCTCATATCGTTATTCTAGAATTGTCTGAAAAAATCGTCACGGGCCTTGATGAATTCCGGTTCTGCCCAGATGGCGTGGCCGCACGTCGGCACGCACAGGAACGATTTATCGGAGCTGACGTTGTTATATCCGGCAAAATTGGTATGCGGCGGGCAGGTCGGATCCTGCAAACCGAAGCCCATCAGAACAGGGCAGCGTATCTTTCCGGTAAAATTCTTGACATCGAAGTAGCGCAGCATATCCATAATGGCAGCGCGGTCCATTCCGTTTTCATCGGCATACCGGAAAACTTCGTGCATCGGCCAGCGGACTATCCTTGCATAATCGGGATAATCACTAAGGAATGGCACTCCGGGCACGATTGCGCGCATCTTGTTGGTCAGGCTGGCGGATATCCACGAGAATGCGCCACCCTGGCTGTCGCCGCAGCCGAAGATGCGGGTGGTGTCGGCCTTGGGAAGAGAGGCGGCGAACTCCACTGCACGCACCACGTCGCAGAACGCCCCGCGATAATAGAATTCCTCCCTGGAGCTCAGCCCGCGCTCTATCCAGTTGCTGTTGCCGGCCTTGAAGATGCCCTGGTCCCGGACGCTGACGCAATAGTCGATGCGGTCGGAATTCCAGTCGGGATCTTCGTAATAAACTTCAGCCCCATAGCCCATAAAACTCAGTCTCACCGGATAACGCCCTTCCGCAGTAGGGATGAAGATGATGCCACCCATAGCGGCTCCTCCCAGCGAAGGCATTTCCACACGGTAGCATTCCCGCTTGGTAGAAGAGTGCTCGGGGAGCAGTGTCCATTTTACCTCCAAAGGCACTTCATCCAGTTCCGCAAGGGTTGTCTGCCAGAAAGCATCAAAATCTTCCGGAGCATCGGCAGGGCTCTGGATACGTTCAGGATTGACTCCGATATTGAATACCATCGTATCGCAGACAGTAATCTGATAAAAACCGGGGTCAAGCCTGCCGAGGTCGAGTTTTGCGCGGCCGATACCGTCTTCTCCGGAACGGACCAGCATCTTTTGCTCAAGAACAGGATTTGCGGATGGGTCCATAAGGTCGATATCGCGCTTGACACTGTAGGTGATTTCGGCAACTGGCCTGTCTGAACTAATTTCGACAGACAATCTAAAAGGACCTCTGCCATAAAACATCCAGTCCTGATCTTCGGTGACACAGGATTGCACCAAAAGCAAAACAAGGAAGAATATCGGAAGATAACGGGTTTTAACCATAAAAGTGACGTTGGTTATGCAAATATATATAAATTTGCAGATATGAAAGCACCCGAAAAGCTGGCCGCTGAAGTGCGTGCCGAACTCGAAAACGATATTCTTCCTTTCTGGATCGAACGGATCCAGGATCCCGCCGGAGGCTTTTTCGGGCAGATGGACGGCAACGGGCGATTGATTCCGGATGCGCCGAGAGGCGGCATCCTAAACGCAAGGATATTGTGGACTTTTTCTTCGGCCTACCGCATACTGGGCCGGGCTGAGTATCTGGATGCTGCCCGCAACGCTTTCTCGCAGATACGGGACAAGTTCTTCGACCGGGAGTTCGGCGGCATCTACTGGAGCCTGAACGCCGACGGCACCCCTCTGGACACCAAAAAGCAGTTCTATGCCATAGCCTTCGCGGTTTACGGCTGCGCAGAGTATTTCCGCGCCACCGGCGAGGAAGAAGCGCTGGAGCTTGCCATAAAACTATGGCGCAGCATCGAAGACCACAGTCTGGATTCCGTCAAGGGCGGATACATCGAAGCCTGCACTCGGGACTGGCAGCCGATAGAGGATATGCGGCTCTCCGAAAAGGACCGCAATGATGCCAAGACCATGAACACCCACCTGCACATACTGGAAGGCTATACCGGCCTGTACCGGGTCTGGAAAGACGACACGCTGCGCCGCAGGCTGGTGGAGTTGTGCGAGATTTTTATCAACAGGATTGTGCGGCCCGACGGGCATCTGGGCCTGTTTTTCGACGAGGACTGGAATTCCCAGTCGGATACCGTATCGTACGGGCACGACATCGAATGTTCGTGGCTGCTTTGCGAGACCGCGGAACTGTTGGAAGATCCTGTCCTGCTCGCACACGTCCGCGAGTGCTGCCGGCGTATCGCCGCCGCTTCGCTCGAAGGCCTGCAGCCGGATGGCAGCATGATCTACGAAGATCACGACACCGACCGCCATTGGTGGGTTCAGGCAGAAACAGTAGTCGGATGTCTCAACCAGGCGCACTTGCCCGCCCCCTCGCCGGCAAATGCGCCGGACGGCATCTGGCTAGACCGGGCCATCCGCTGCTGGGAATATATCAAGGCAAATCTGATCGCACCGGACGGCGAATGGTACTGGAGCATAGACGCCGAGGGGCATCCCAACACCCGCGACGACCGCGCCGGCTTCTGGAAATGCCCCTATCACAACGGCAGGATGTGTATGGAAATCCTGCCTATTCAGCCTCGAGAATAAACACCGCGCTGGTATTCGTCTTCAGCAGTTTGGGATTGAATCCGCCTTCCTGGAGGAATGCTCCGGAGAAGGTCTGGCCGTTTCCCACCCAGCAGCTGCTGTCCACGTTCTGCTCGGTCACCTTATATTTCCTGGACGGATCCAGCCCCTGGAGGCGGAAAACATGCGAGCCGACTGCGCGGTTCTGATAGCGCAGGCAGTAAGTGAATACCACCGCCCGGCTCTTGTCCTCAGACACATACATAAGTCCGTAGAAATCACTGTCATAGGGCGATCCCAGACGGTACAGGTCCCCGTTGAAGACAATATCCCTGTAGCCTTTGTAGGAGGTGATGCAGCGGTCTGCGACGGCGCGTTCCTCGGCCGACAGGTTCCTGGGCTGGAGTTCCATACCCAACCTTCCGGCGGCTGCCACGTCGAAGCGGAATTTGAGAGAGGTGACGTTGCCGGTCTGATGGTTGGGCACGGCCGAAACATGCGAAGCCATCACGCAGGCGGGGTAAATCATCGAAGTGCCATACTGAATGCCGATTCTGGTGATTGCATCGGTGTTGTCGCTTGTCCACACTTC
Organism: Bacteroidales bacterium; assembly: GCA_017527415.1. Classification (GTDB taxonomy): domain Bacteria; phylum Bacteroidota; class Bacteroidia; order Bacteroidales; family UBA932; genus Cryptobacteroides. The sequence continues at coordinate 7,522 of JAFXQA010000020.1, forward strand.
GTTGAACCAGCGCATGGAGCCGTAATCCACGCGGCTTCCGCCAGAGGAGCAGCACTGCACTATCACGTCCGGATACTTCTCCCTCATCCTCTCGCATACCTTATATAATCCCTGCACATACTCTACGAAGAAGCGGTCCTGCTCATCCCCCAGATAGGGGCTGCCGAACGACATCACGTTCCGGTTGCTGTCCCATTTTATGTAATCTATGTTGGAAGAGAGGCTCATGGTGCGGTCGAACACCCCGAACACGAAGTCCTGCACTTCCGGGTTGGTAAGATCCAGCAGCCACTGATTGCGGGCCTGATAGATCTCGCGTCCGGGGCTCTGCACCACCCATTCGGGGTGCGCCTGGGCCAGGTTGGAATCGGGGTTCACCATCTCGGGCTCTATCCAGATGCCGAACTTGAGTCCCTTGGAATGGGCGTAGGAGGCTACATAATCTATCCCTTCCGGAATCTTGGCATCGTTGAGTTCCCAGTCGCCGAGGCCGGCCTTGTCGGAATTGCGGGGATGGTCCTTGGCGAACCAGCCGTCGTCCAGCACGAACATTTCAAGGCCCATCGAAGCCGCATCGTCGATCATCCGGAGCAGAGTCTCGGTAGTGAAGGTGAAATACGCACCCTCCCAGCTGTTTAGAAGCGTGGGATTGACCTTTCCGCCATTCCATACCGCGTATTTACGGGCCCAGCGATGGAGGTTGCGGGACGCTCCGCCGGCACCTTCTCGGCTCCAGGTGTAAATCATCTCCGGAGTAATAAAACTCTCCCCTGCCTTAAGGGGATATGCGGATGCATAGGGATTGATGCCGGAAACTATGTTCAGGCGGTCGGTCTGGTCTATCTCGAAGCTGATGCGGAAGTTGCCGCTCCATGCGAGGGCGCCCGCCACCACCTCACCGTCTGTCTCGCTGAAATTCTTACCGAGAGTCAAGAGGAAGGAGGGATTATTGCTCTGGGTGGCCTGGGTGCCACGACGGGTTTCTATCACCTTGAGGTCGTGGGTGAGAAGAGTCTGGTCTACCTGCATTTCCCTGGCCCAGCCGCCGTAGAAGTGCGTCAGCAGATAATCATCCGCCGTCAGGTTCAGGGAGGCGGAGGCATAATTCCGAAGTTCTATCGGCTTCTTTCCGGAGTTGCGGATTACACTGTGCATCAGGATAACGTCTTCTGTCTGGTGGGCATCGTATACCAGGTCTACTTCCAGCGAGGTTACATAGTCCTTTGTGTGGACAGTTGTGGTGGTGATGCCGTTTTTGGCCGTCGTTTCGTGCGACACATAATACAGTTCCGTATTCTGAGTGCCGTCAGCATACTTCACATGGAGTGCATCCAGGCCATTGAATCTGCCACCTGCGGCCGGATAGGACTCGGGAACGGAAGTGCCGGTGCTGAATTTCAGGAAAGCGTCCGGATTACCCGCGTGGGCGCCGTAATGCACGGTGCGTACCGTTCCTTTTTTGTCTACCTGCAGCAGCAACTGTGTGCCGGCGGTTTCCACCGCTATGACTCTGGGAGTTACCGCCGGGATCTCGACGGTTTCATGGCTGAACTTCTTTACTTTTCTGTTGGCTTTTCCAGCCTGCGCTGGAAGGGTGACGGCCAGAAGTGCAATGGCCGCCAGAGCGATCATGTGGTTTTTCATAGTTACAAATATACAAAAAAGTGTAACTTTGTATGATTGAAAAATCATTCTATGACCACATACAGACAGACAGGCAGCCGGGCCTACCTTACCGGCATAGTGCTGGTTGCCGTTATCGGCGGCCTCCTCTTTGGATACGACACAGCCGTTATTTCCGGTGCAGAACGGGGCCTGCAGGCCTTTTTCCAGACTGCCGGTGATTTCTCATATTCCGACACCCTTCACGGATTCACCACATCTTCCGCGTTGATCGGATGCGTGATCGGCGCCCTCATTTCGGGCCTTCTGGCATCCCGCCTCGGGCGAAAGCGCTCGCTGTTCGTTGCCGGCATCCTGTTCCTGCTTTCTGCTCTGGGGTCCTATCATCCGGAATTCCTTTTTTTCCAGAAAGGGATTGCCACGAAGGGGCTGATGATAGCATTCAATTTCTACCGGATACTGGGTGGGATAGGCGTAGGTATGGCTTCGGCGCTGTGTCCTATGTACATAGCAGAAGTATCCCCCGCCAACAAGCGCGGCACGCTTGTGTCTTGGAACCAGTTCGCTATCATCTTCGGACAGCTCGTGGTGTATTTCGTTAATTTCCTGATCATCCGCTCGCACGCGAACGACCCGGCGGTGGTGGAATGGACCAACAGCATTGGCTGGAGGCTGATGTTCGTGAGCGAGGCAGTGCCCGCCGCAGCCTTTGCCCTTCTTATACTCCTCGTGCCGGAGACGCCGCGTTATCTCGCCCTCAACGGTCAGGACGAAAAGGCCCTCACGGTTTTGAGCAACATAAACGGAGAAGCCAGGGCCCGCGAAATTCTCGCCGAAATCAAGACCACAACGGTGGAGAAGACGGAGAAACTTTTCAGCTATGGATGGCTGGTAATCTTCATTGGTTGCATGCTCAGCGTGTTCCAGCAGATAATAGGCATCAACGCTGTGCTCTATTTCGCCCCGAGAATCTTTGAATCCATGGGTGTAAGCAACAATATGCTGTTCACGGTGATAATGGGAGTAATCAACATTTCATTCACCCTGGTAGCCGTTTTCACTGTGGAGAAACTGGGCCGCAAGCCCTTGCTTATTACCGGTTCACTTGGCATGGCTGTCGGCGCCGCCGGAGTAGCACTTTCCAACGTAATCACACTGCCTGCCCTGGTGCCTGTGCTCAGCATCATGGTCTACAGCGCCTGCTTCATGTTCAGCTGGGGCCCCATCTGCTGGGTGTATATTTCCGAACTTTTCCCAAACACCATACGCAGCCAGGCAACCGCATGGGCAGTAGCCGCTCAGTGGATATTCAATTTCATTGTTTCCAGCACCTTCGTGCCGATGTACAACATGCGCCTGGGCGCAATGGGCGACAGTTTCGGGCATTTCTTCGCATACGCCCTCTACGGGGTGATTTGCATCATCGCCGCCGTGTTCGTCTGGCGCCTTGTGCCTGAAACCAAGGGAAAGACCCTGGAAGACATGAATAAACTCTGGAGGGGAACCCGCTGATTCCCTCCAGCCTAAATAGAATATAGATTCACCAGCGTCTCATACAGCTCTTGCTTGCCGGAGATCTGTTTGGGTTCGCCGTTTGCCTTGGCGTAGTCCACAAGGGCTTCCAGGCCGACCTTGCCGTCTTCGAAATCCTTTCCGAGACCGGAATCGAACGAAGCATAGCGCTCCTTGACCATTGCAGGGATGGGACTCTTCTCCACGATTTCCGCGGCATTCAGCAGACCGTGGGCCATTGCATCCATCGCGCTGATATGGGCGATAAAGATGTCTTCGGGGTCGGTGGAATTGCGGCGCAGCTTGGCGTCGAAGTTGGATCCGCCGGGAGCGAGACCGCCGTTACGCACTATCTGAAGCATCGCCTGGGTGAGTTCGAATTCATCCACAGGGAACTGGTCGGTATCCCAGCCGTTCTGCGCATCGCCTCGGTTGGCATCGATGGAGCCGAGCAAGCCGTTATCTACCGCAACCGCCAGCTCGTGCTCGAAGGTATGGCCGGCAAGCGTGGCGTGGTTGACCTCGATATTCACCTTGAAGTCCTTGTCCAGCCCGTTGGCGCGGAGGAAGCCGATAACAGTCTCGGTATCAACGTCATACTGGTGCTTGGTAGGTTCCATAGGCTTGGGTTCGATGAGGAATGTGCCCTTGAATCCCTTGCCTCTGGCATAGTCGCGGGCGGCCTTCAGGAACTTGGCCAGATGGTCTTTTTCCCTCTGCATCTGAGTATTGAGAAGGCTCATATAGCCCTCGCGTCCTCCCCAGAATACATAGTTCTCGCCACCGAGCTTGATGGTGGCATCCAGGGCGTTCTTCACCTGCACGGCAGCGCGGGCGACAACATTGAAGTCGGGGTTGGTGGCGGCACCGTTCATATAGCGCTTGTGGCCGAACACGTTCGCAGTGCCCCAGAGAAGCTTGATACCGGTCTCCTTCATCTTGGCCAGCGCATAATCGGTGATTTCCTTCATCCTGGCCTCGTAGAGGGCGATATCGTCGGTATCTTCGATCAGGTCGATATCGTGGAAGCAGAAGAAACCGATGCCGAGTTTGCTCATGATCTCGAAACCTGCATCCATCTTGTCCTTGGCACGCTGCATCGGGTCGGATGCCTTGTCCCACTCGTAGCTGCGGGTCTGGCCACCGAACTGGTCGCCGGAGGCCTGGCCAAGGGTATGCCACCACGCCATTGCGAAACGCAGCCATTCCTTCATGGGTTTGCCGAGCACCAAGCGCTCGGGTTCATAGTAATGGAATGCAAGGGGATTCTTGCTTGCGGGCCCCTCGAAGGGGATTTTGCCGATTGTCGGGTAGTATTGTTTCATGGTTATTAAATATGTTGTTTCCAAGTTTGATATGCTTCAAGATATGGCCTGCGGTCGGCGGCGGGTTCTACCAGGGCGAGACGTTCCAGAGAGGCGAAGGCTTCAGCAGGGCCGGCATAGATGCCTGCGCCGAGGCCGGCACCGCGGGCTGCGCCGACAGATCCGTCGGTGTCGTAAAGTTCTATGGTGGCGCCGGAAACGGAGGCCAGGGTTTCCCGGAATATCTCTGAAAGGAACATGTTTGCGTTGCCTGCGTGGATGCGGTCTATCTTCATACCCATAGCCTGCATCACCTCGATGCCGTACTGGAACGAAAAGACTATTCCCTCCTGGGCTGCGCGGAGCAGGTCCCCACGGCCGTGGCGGTTGAAGTCGATGCCGTGAAAACTGCACCCGGGCGCAGCGTTCCCCAGCATTCGTTCGGCGCCGTTTCCGAAGGGCAGTATGCTGATTCCGCGGCTGCCGATGGGCGATTCCTTGGCGAGGGCGTTCATCCCTGGGTAGGTCATGCCGTCGAAGGCCACGTTGCGGCGCATCCAGGAATTGAGTATTCCGGTGCCATTGATGCAGAGGAGCACTCCCAGACGGGGATCGGTGGCGGAGTGATTCACATGTGCGAAGGTATTGACGCGGGACTGAGGATCAAAATTCACCTCCCCCAGCACACCATAAACCACACCGGAAGTGCCGGCGGTGGCGGCGATCTCCCCGGGGTTCAGCACATTCAGGCTGAGGGCGTTGTTCGGCTGGTCGCCTGCGCGGTATGTAACGGGGATGCCTGCAGGCAGGCCCAACTCCGCGGCAACGGCGGGAATCAGCCTCCCCTGCTCCCCGAAAGTAGGGCGGATTTCTGGGAGGATACCGGCATCAAAACCGTAATAATCAAGCAGTTCCCAGGCGGGGCGGTTCTGGGAGAAATCCCACATCATCCCTTCCGAAAGGCCGCTTACGGTAGTGCAGGCATCCCCGGTCAGGCGCAGGGCGATATAGTCCCCCGGAAGCATTATCTTATGGATCTTGCCGAAGACCTCCGGCTCGTTCTCCTTCACCCAGGCAAGTTTGGCGGCGGTGAAATTGCCGGGAGAGTTAAGCAGATGCTCCAGGCACCAGCCGGATCCCAGCCCCTCGAATGCCTTCTGCCCATACGGGACGGCGCGGGAGTCGCACCAGATGATGGCAGGGCGCAGGGGCTTGAGGTCCTTACCGACGCAGACGAGACCGTGCATCTGGTAGGAGATGCCGATGGCGGCGATAGATGCTTTGCCCATGCCCGCCAGGACTTCCTTCGTGGCGGCCTTGAGATACCCCCACCAGGCATCCGGATCCTGCTCGGCCCAGCCGGGCTGACGGGAGAGGATAGGGGCTTCATTCTTGGGATAAAAAGCTGTGGCGACGCATTTTCCGCTTTCCGCACAGACCAGACTGGCCTTCACAGAAGAACTTCCTAAATCATATCCTAAAATGAGCATATACAAATATAAGCTTTTTTCTTTACCTTTGAATTCGGAAGTTCTAATAGTTATGTGGCTTTGGATGGCATTGGCTTCTGCAGCACTTCTTGGCGTCTATGATGTCGCCAAGAAAGCCGCATTGAAGCGGAATGGCGTCTACTGGATCCTTCTGGCAGCTACTGCGCTGAGCGCTCTTTTCGTGAGCCCTTTCCTCAGTTGGGGTAACGGGCCGGATCATCTCCGCCTGATCTTCAAGGCAGTGCTTGTCACCGCCTCGTGGGTCAGCGGCATGATCGCCCTCCAACTTCTTCCAATAACCACTGTCAGCACCTTCAAGACTTCCCGCCCTATGTTCGTGGTGCTCTTTTCCATATTGCTGTTCGGGGAGCGCTTGAACTGGGTTCAGTGGCTCGGGGTAGCCGCAGTGCTGCTGGCGCTATGGCTGCTGAGTGTGAACAGCGAGCGGGAAGGCTTCTCCTTCAAGGGCAACAAAGGATTCTGGGCGCTGCTGCTTTCGGTCTTTTCCGGAGTAGCCAGCGCGCTGTGGGACAAGCACATAATGGCCGGGATGCAACCCCTGTTCGTGCAGAGCTGGACGAATATCTACATTACCCTGATCCTGGCGCTGATCATTCTTCTGCGCTACAGCCGCGGCATACGGGAATCCTTCAAATGGGATTGGACACTGGCGCTCATCGCTATCCTCATCACTGCCGCCGATATGCTTTATTTCTTCTCCCTCAAGGAGGATGGATCAATGCTGTCGGTCATCTCGCTTATCCGCCGCAGTTCGGTCGTTGTCACATTCGCCCTGGGCGCATCCTTGTTCAAAGAAAAGCGCATCGCGCAGAAGGCCGGAGTGCTTGTGCTGATGCTCGCCGGGGTCGCACTGCTTATGGCCGGCTCGATTTAAAAATTGATATTATGAAACGCATTCTTATCATTCTGGTTGCCATGATGGCGGTTCTGCCTGCCGGAGCGCAGGAATTCAAGTTCGTCGAGGCCACGGATCTCACGATCGTCGGCAAAGTCTTCCCCGACACTCCCGACCCGTACAAACGTATGGACTTCACCAAGTACGGCGGATGGGTGGAGAAGGATATCAACCTGCTGAATATGTCCGGTGGCATTATAGCGTCGTTCCGCACAGACGCGCCTACAATCAAGATGCGCGCAAACCTGGAAGGCGGGCGCAGCGGCAACCGCGGCGAGAGAGGTTTCGACCTTTATATAAAGAAGGACGGGAAATGGGTATGGGCAGGAGCTGCGGCGGTACCTTCCGGCAACAACGAATACAAGGAATGCAAACTGGTAGATAATATGGCCCCGGGAACGAAGGAATGCCTGGTGTACTTCCCCACATTCTCCGTGGTGAAGTCCGCCCAGGTCGGAGTTCCAGAAGGATGCATTCTGGAGCCCGGCGAAAAGCCTTTCAAATATAATATCGTCCTCTACGGTTCCAGTTTCACCCACGGACACGGTTCCGTCCGAGCCGGCAACACCCTTCCCGGATTCCTTACCCGTATGACCGGTTTCCAGTTCAACAGCCTGGGTGTGAGCGGCGATGCCAAGATGCAGCCGCAGTTCCTGAATGCCCTTAAGGATGCCGAAGCGGATGCCTTCTTCTTCGACACCTTCTCCAATCCTTCTCCCAATGAGATCCGCAAGCGCACTTTAGGCTTCATCGAGGGCATACAGGCCACCCACCCCGGTGTGCCGATGATTTTCATCCGCACCATCTATCGCGAGAACCGCAACTTCGACACAGCCAAGGAGAAAAACGAAGCTGAGAAGATGGCCGTGGCCGACAGCATTATGGCCGTGGCGGTAAAGCGCTATAAGGATGTGTATTATATCAAGACCTCCAACGCTGCCACCCCCGACCACGAAACCACCGGTGACGGCACCCATCCGTCCGATTTCGGCTACTACATCTGGGCCGAAAGCGTCCGCAAGCCACTGGTCAAGATTCTCCGGAAATACGGGATAAGGTAACTACTTGCCTATTTCTTTCAGCATCTCGGCAACGGCAGCTTCAAGCTGCTTGTCTTCGCCGCGGGCAACGCTTTCGGGATCGTTATATACGACGATATCCGGTTCGAGCTGCAGGTTCTCAAGGTAGCGGCCGTTGGACACGCTCCAGGAGCCGATCTGAGGGATACCGAACACCAGAGAAGGATCCACCTGGTTCTCCCACCATACCGAAGTTGCAGTGCCGGGAACCGGGGCGCCGATAATCTTACCGGTGCCAAGGGCCCTGTAGCAGTAAGGGAATCCGCAGGCATCGGAGTAGTTGGCCTCGCAGACGACCACGCAGGAAGGCTTTACCCACTTGTCGTAAGGCTCCGGCGCCATATAGACACCGCGTGCCTCGCGCTTGGTGTACATCTTGCCGTCGAGGAATGTGGCCAGATCGTTGTGCAGCCAGCCGCCGCCATTATTGCGGGTGTCAACTATCAGGGCATCGCAAGTCCTGTACTTCCCAAGGGCTTTTGAATAAACCTCACGGAAGCTGGCGGAATTCATGCCGCGCACATGCACATAGCCTACACGGCCGCCGGACAGCTGCTCGACGCGCTTCTCGTTGTTGCGCACCCAGCGCTGGTAGTATCCTTCAGTGTCATTGCCGGAAGGAGTGATGATGATATCTTTCTCCTTGCCTCCGGTCTTTACAGTCAGAAGGATGCGTTTGCCGTTCTTGCGGGCGAGGGCCCGGTACCAGGGAGTACCTGCCTCCACGTCCTTGCCATCCACGGCAATCACAAGATCGCCTTCGTTCATTTCGGGAACTATGCGCTGCAGATTGCTGTAAGGCAGGAATTCCTTGATCTTCAAGCCTTTGCCGGTGTAATCCTCATCGAATATCACTCCGAGGTGCCCGACACCTCCGGCAGACCCGCCGTAGCGGCCGCCCGTGTGAGAACCGTTCAACTCACCGAGCATCTCGGAAAGGATCTCGCGGAAGGCCCAGTTGTCGGTAACATAAGGAAGGAACTGGCGGTAATTCTCGCATACGGCATCCCAGTCAACCCCGTGCATGTCGGCCACATACCACTTCTGTTTAACCTGTCTCCAGCAATGGTCGAAGATATATGCGCGTTCCTTGACTGAATCGTATTCATATTCGCCGCTGAAGCTGACATTTTTGGTGCTGAAGTTCTTGGGATCAGCCTTTACCACGCTGTTGCCGCCAACCACGAATACGCTCTTGCCGTCGGCAGAAGGGATCAAGCGGCCTGTGAAACTCTTCTTCACCACTTTGATGCTGCCATCGGTGCGGTCTACGCACACCAGGTCGTGGTTCTTCTCGAGCTGCACTGTATAATAGAGTTTCTTTCCGTCGGGAGTCAGGAGATAATCGCCTATGTGGCCGGAGTTGCGGGTAAGCCTCACCACACGGTCGAAACGGCGGTCAAGCTCCAGTTTAATCTTCTCGGGTTTTTTGGAAGCGGTGCTGTCTTTCTTTTCCTTCTCATCCTTCTTCTTGTCCTTGGCAGCCTGCTTTTCACTCTTGAGCAGGTTCTCTATCTTTTCCATATCCTCGCCACGGGTGAACTTCAGGAATGCCTCATCGTCGAAGAACATGATATAGATATCGCCCTCGGCGCCCCAGCTGCCATGGCTGCGGTAGCCGGCCTTGTCGCTCTCCCAGGTCATCGCCTTGCCTCCCATGGCCCACTTGAAACTGCCGTCAGAATAACCGCTCAGGGTAAGGTCGGTAATCTCTCCGGACTCCACATCAATCAGGCAGATATCATCGTTATACATGCGCTGCTCGCCCTGGTAGCTCGAAAGGAGATAGCGGCTGTCCGGGCTCCACTCGAACTGGAGGTCGCCATCGGAATAGGAGTAGTTGACCCCTTCGGGAATCAGCACCTTCTCCTTGCCTCCGTCGGTGCTGCAGACGACCAGGCCGGTGCGGTTGCGCAGGTAAGCCACCCACTTGCCGTCCGGCGACACGCTTGGCTGGAAGCAGACCTGCCCTTCAGGGGTGATGCGCTGCTCCTTGGTGCGGGTGGTGAAGGTGAACATCTGGTCTTTTTTGTCCGTAAGCTCACGCTTGTAGATGGCCCATTCTCCATTACGCTCGGAGTCATAGAATATGCTGCGGCCGTCCTTGCCGAAAGCCACCCAGCGCTCCTGCTCGGGAGTGTCGGTAATGCGTCGGGTATCCCCAAGTTCAAGAGGGGTCACGAAAACGTCTCCTCTGGAAACCACGGCGATTTCCTTTCCGTTGGGGGATGCGGCAAAGCCGCGAATGCCGTTGCTGGTGATGCGGTAGGTGTGCTCACGCTCATTCTTATCCTTTTTGACTGAGATGGCGAGCTTGACCGGCTGCTGCCCTTCCTTCTGGGTGTAGAGATCCCCGTTCCAGGAGTAGCAGAGGGTGCCGTTCCCACTGATGCTGAGGTAGCGTACCGGGTTCTTGGTGAAAGAGGTTATGCGCACGGGGGCTCCACCGTTGATATCTGATTTCCAGACATTTGCATCTCCCGCCCAACCATTGGGCTGAACCGGGGTCTCGCTTTGCTCGCTAAGATAATAGTAATGAATGCCATCGGGGGCGAACACCGGGCACTTGTCCTCGCCGATGAAAGATGTGAGCCTGGTGTAGCTGCCGTTCTGGAATTTCCAGATATTGTGTGCCGCCGAGGAAGTATGGTGCTTGCGGTAAGGGTCTTCCGGAGAGACATAGTCTTCATAGAGAATAGTGCCGTCGGCGGAGATGTCGGCCGAGCCGACTTTCACGCTTGCGATGCGCTGAGGCACAGGGAGTTTGCCGGACTCGGCCGCATAAGCTTCGGCGAAGTCGAGACTATAGAGATTGTTCGCTCCAGGGAAGGCGCTGGAACTTGCAAGTTCCTGATAATAAGCACCGAAGATAATCTTCCCATCCTTGCTGACCGCATAGGGAGTCTGTGCCCCGCCGTAGTCGGTCAGGCGCTTCGGCCGTCCGCCATCTATGCTTACTGCCCAGATATCTTTCTGGCCTTCGCGATAGGATGCGAAGATGACATATTTGCCATCCGGGGTCCATCGGGGCTCAGTATCGTGGGCGGGGTTGGTCGTGAGCCTGACAGCTTCTCCACCGGCGGCAGGGACGATCCATATATCCCCCTGATAGACGAACGCAACTGTGCTTCCATCGGGAGAAATGGCGTTCTGGCGCAGCCAGCGGGGTGTTTCATTCGCAATAGCGATAATGCAGAGGAGGGCAGCGAACACTGCCAGAAGAACCTTCTTCATATTATGAACTATATAATTGTTTCTGGAATTTCAAAGATAGCAAAATTCTTTATTATACACTATCTTTGTGCACGATGAACGATTCCGAACGACTGATTGTGCTGAACTCCACCAAGCTCGGGGACAACTCCCTGGTGCTTCACTGTCTTTGCCGCCGGCTGGGACGGAGGAGTTTCATAGTCACCGTCAGAAAGGGCGGCTCGCGGGCACTCTTCCTGCCGTTCAGCATCCTGGATGCGGAGGTTCTTGAGAACCGCAAATCCGAGCTCTGGAGACTCCGTGGGATTTCGGCCGCGCATCCCCTTAACGGGATACGCTCCAGCTTCGACAAAAACGCCATCACCCTGTTTATGAGCGAGGTGCTTTGGAGAGCAGTGCAGGACGGGGCGGAAGAAGGCCTCTACGACTGGTGCGAGCGCAGTATCCTCACCCTGGATGCGCTGGAGGGCGATTTTGCAAACTACCATCTGCGCTGGCTGATGGAACTCGCCGACGTGCTGGGCTTTTCTCCTTCGTTCGAGTCCCTGGCCTCCTTTGCCGGGGAGAATCTGCAGGCCATAAGCGACCTGCTTTCTACCGGTTTCGAGCAGTTTATGCTCTATCCTCTCTCAGGCACAAAAAGAAGCGCAATAGCCGAATCGCTGTTGCGCTATCTTTCAGTTCATTTGGAAATTCCCCTCAATATACGGTCTTTGGCCGTACTGGGAGAACTCTACCGTTAAGCCACGTCGGCGCGGGCCATAGCGTCCTTGTAGTACTTCTGATCCACGAACACGTCTTCCTTGTAAGGATTGATGTGGCGCTTCTTGGACACTGCGATGATGTAGCAGATGGCGATGACGTTGGTCACGAGTGCAAGCGCGCTGATGACGGTCATCATAGTGGGATTGGCTGCCACCACGGAAGGATCCACTGTGGTTCCGACTACTGCCGCTTCGCCGCCGGCAACCTCATAGAGCTTGCTGATGGTATTCACTCCCTCGGGATAAAGCACAGGCAGAGTTGCCCAGCTGAACCACTGCTGACCATTCTTGAAGGTCTCCTGGAAGAGAGGGAACACCTGTGCGAACATGCACCAGATTGCGAGGGTGTTTGCACGGTTCTGGATCCAGCCGCCACGGTTCCAGCAGAGAGCTGCCACGGTAGGAGCGAGAAGCAGTGCGATACCGCAGTACCAGCTGTGGGTAGGCAGGCAATTGTAGGTGTAGGCGAAGTTCCAGATATCGTAGATCACGATGTAGACCCAGGTCATGTCGGCCCAGATCATATCCTTCTTATCCTTGGAAGGATAGACGTTCCACCATGCGGTCATGCACATGATGTTGATAAGACCGGCGACGCCGTTCATCACATTGTGCCAGCCACCGTACTGCCAGACGCCTTCGGAGGTGAGCCACCATTTGTTCCAGCCCATCACCGCGCTCTCGAAGTCGGAAACGCAGGCGATGAGGATGTTGATACCCACGATGATGAAGGGGAAGGGTTTGAACCAGTGCTTTGCACCTACGCCCCATTTGTACTTGATCATCATGAAACCGATGCACCCTGCGGTCGCGGCATACAGCTTGGCATAGTGGAACCAGCCCTGCATGTAGATATGGGTCTGATTCTCAAGTGCCCACTGAGCTCCGCTGCGCACACCCAGCCAGATGGCTACGAAATAGGCGGTAAGAGCAACAGGAATGGCAAGGAAAGTGATGATGCCGCCCAGCTTGGTGCGACGGGCGAATTCATTGAAGAGGATGAGGCCCAGAAGGACCACTAACAGCATCCCCCACTGAGAAAGGGCATTAGCCCCGTAAACTTGGAAAAACATAGTAAAAATTATTGGTTAGTAACAAAACGTTTCGATCTGTATTCCTTAATCATTGCGTAGCCAAGCCAAACCAGAGTTATGACCAGGCTCATCGGGACTCCGACTTTAAGCATCTCCATCGGTGTCCACGCGAACAGTTCCCCATTGATTGCGTGATCTACGACCAGCATTACGGAACCGCCCCAGAGCATCATTTCGAGAGATGCCAGGTTGCGGCCGATGAATCCGGTCTTCCAACCGGCCTTGCGGCAGACGCTGGTCAGCGCAGCCTGCGCAAGTGGAATAATATAACAACTCATACTTCTATTTGTTTGATTTCTACTTCATTACCCCGGAGCAGCCAGGTTTCGCCACTCCCGCAGTGGGGGCAGGTCTTTCCGTAGCGGACGGTTTCGTATTCTTCGCCGCACGCATCGCAGTGCGTGACCGCCGGAATGGTATTGATGCGGAGTTCGCAGCCCTCCAGCATCGGCTCCTTGGTCACAGCCCAGCGCCAGCAATCGGTAAGGTAGTCCGGCACTATGGTGGAAACTTCTCCTATATCCATCACGACGGCATTCACGTGGGTGACGCCGTTTTCTTCGGCCGCCTTTTTGACGTCCTTGATGATATAAAAAACGATTCCAAGTTCGTGCACGGGCTATTTCTTTTTACTGAACAGGATTTTTCCAGTGCGCTTGATCATATATGGCAGGATGCCGCCGAACTTGTCTTCGGAGGTGCGCAGATGGCTGGCCTCGGGATGCACCCGGAACAGGTGTATGGCATCGAATCCACACTTGGTGGTGCAGATGCCGCAGCCAATGCAGCGGTTCTCGTCCACCACCGATGCGCCGCAGCTCAGGCAGCGAGCGGTTTCCTTGCGCACCTGCTCTTCGGTGAGGGTGCCGTGATATTCGGTGAATGCGTTCGCGGCCGGTTTCACGCCGGGATCCTGTCGGGAGCCGTTGTCGTAGCTCTCCACGAGGATGTCGCTCTTGTCGAGCTCTATAAAATCGCGCCTGTTGCGTCCTATGGTCATGTGGCCGTGCTGCACATAGCGGTGCAGGCTTTCGGCTGCCTCCTTTCCGGCGGCAATCGCGTCGATCGCGAACTTGGGGCCGGTGAAGCAGTCGCCACCCACGAAGATATCGGGATCCGCCGTCTGATAGGTCAGCTTGTCCGCCACCGGGTACACCCCGCGGAAAAACTCCACCTTGGTGCCTGCGAGCAGGTCTTTCAGTATTACGGTCTGGCCTATGGCGAAGATCACCATGTCGGCATCCAGCGTAATCAATTCATTCTCATCGTATTCCGGAGCGAACTTGTGCTCGGCGTTGAATACGGATGTGCACTTCTTGAACACGATTCCGGAAACCTTGCCATCCCCCAGGACCTCCTTCGGGCCCCAGCCGGGATTCAGCACCACTCCGTCCTCGCGGGCCTCGGTGCGCTCTTCGAGGGATGCGGGCATGATGTCCTCGGTCTCCAGCGACAGCATGGTCACCTCGGACGCACCGCTGCGCTTTGCCACGCGGGCCGCGTCAATAGCAACATTGCCGCCTCCGACCACGACCACCTTGCCGCTCACCTTTACCTTGCCGCAGTTGGCATCGTGAAGGAAATCGATGGCAGTGGTTGTGCCGGGAAGAGCCTCGCCGGGGATTCCGGGAAGGCGCCCGCCCTGGCAGCCGATAGCTACGTAGAAACCCTTGTAGCCTTCTTCCCTCAGGCTGGCGATAGTCACATCCTTACCCACCTCAACGCCGCAGCGGATATCCACACCGATCTCGCGCATAATGTCTATCTCCGCCTTTATCACGTCCTTCTCCAGTTTATATGAAGGTATGCCGTAACGGAGCATTCCGCCCGGCTCCTCGTTGCGCTCGAACACGGTGGGTTTGTATCCCATGGTGGCCAGATAATAGGCGCAGGAAAGGCCTGCGGGGCCGCCGCCGATGACCGCGATCTTCTCTTCCCAGCGATCCTGCACGTTGGAGCAGATGTTTACCTCGGGCACGAAACGAGTCTCGGAGTTCAGGTCCTGCTCCGCAATGAACTTCTTCACCGCATCGATGGCAATGGGCCTGTCGATGGTGCCGCGGGTGCAGGCATCCTCGCAACGGCGGTTGCAGATGCGTCCGCATACGGCAGGGAACGGATTCTCGCGCTTGATAAGCTCCAGTGCCTCGGTATACTTACCCTCGGCCGCCTTCTTGAGATAGCCCTGTACGGCGATGTGCGCGGGGCAGGCGGTCTTGCAGGGAGCGGTGCCGGTAGGATAGCAGTTAATGCGGTTGCGGTCCCTATAGTCTTCGTTCCACTTTTCGGGGCCCCACCAGCTGGCATCCGGCAGCTCCTGCTTGGGATAGGTCTGCTCTCCGTGCTTGGTGCAGAGTTTCTGGCCGAGCTTGACGGCACCGGCCGGGCAGTACTCCACGCATCTGCCGCAGGCCACGCAGTTCTTGGGATCCACCTTGGCCACATAGGCGCTGCGGCTCATGTTGGGAGTGTTGAAGAGCTGCGAGGTGCGGAGCGCATTGCAGATCTTTACGTTGCAGTTGCAGATGGCGAAGATCTTGCCCTCGCCGTCGATATTGGTAATCTGATGCACGAAGCCGTGGTCTTCCGCTTTCTTTAGGATGGCCATCGCCTCGTCGTAGGTAATATCGTGGCCGCGGCCGGTCTCACGGAGGTAATCCGCCATATCGCCCACGCCTATGCACCAGTCGCGGTAGTCGTCCGCACAGCCCTCATCCAACTTCTTGCGGCCGTAGCGGCAGGAGCAGATGCCCACGCCGATGTGGCCTTCGTATTTCTTGAGCCAGTAGGAGATGTGCTCGATGCTGACCGACTGGTTTTCCATGCTGATGGCCTTCTCCACGGGTATCACATGCATTCCTATGCCGCTGCCGCCCATGGGCACCATCGGGGTGATCTTCTCCAGAGGGAGGAAGGTCATCCGCTCGAAGAACATCGCGAGTTCGGGATGCTTGTCCATCAGGTCGGTGTTCATATTGGTATACTCGGCGCTGCCTGGCACGAACATCGGCACCCAATAGATACGGTCTTCCCTGTTGAAGGTGGTGCCGGGATCGGGGCCCTGCCCGTTGGTGTAATGGTCGCCGTAGTCGTATTCGAGCATGCCGAAATAGGCCAGTTTGTCCAGCAGTTCGTCGAGGCTGGCATCGTCCGGGGTAAAATGCTTTTCCGCGTTCAGCGTGTGCAGCTGGGCGTATGTCCAGTGCTTGCGCACCTTGAAGGGGCTGCCCGGCAGCATGGCCAGCAGAAGATCCAGCGATGCTTCGCGGGTGGCGGCGTCCATTTCGTCTTCAAAGATGCAGGCGAGGCCCCAGTACTCGGGAGCTTCGGTCGTCATCTTGATCTTGCCGGGAACGCGGTCGGTGACGTGGCGGACGAATTTGATAAGTTTAGGATTGGGGTTCTTGTCGCCAAAATGCTTGGGGACGAACTTGGTGGACATTTCAGGCATATATCAGCTCTTTTTCCAATTACTCACTTCATTAAGGAGCCACCCGGCAAATTTCTCAACCCCTTCGCCGGTTTTGGCGCAAATGGGGATGACGGTGGCTTTGGGATTGCGCATATGCACATACTCCTCACACTTCGCAAGATCGAAATCGAAGTATGGCATCACGTCGGTCTTGTTCACGAGCACAAGGTCGCAGACCGAGAACATAAGGGGATATTTGAGAGGCTTGTCGTGACCTTCAGGCACGGAGAGAATCATGGCATTGCGACAACTCCCGGTGTCGAACTCGGCCGGGCAGACCAGATTGCCGACGTTCTCCAATATTACCAGATCCAGGCTGTCCAACGGCACGTTGTCCAGGCCCTGGCGGGTCATTTCCGCATCCAGATGACACATCCCGCCAGTATGGAGCTGGATGGATTCGATGCCTGTGGCTTCCTTGATCTTCACGGCATCCACATCGGAGTCGATATCTGCCTCCATCACCGCCACACGCAGTTTATCTTTTATCAGATTCAGTGTGCGAATAAGAGTGGTGGTCTTGCCGCTCCCGGGGGACGACATCAGATTAAGGAGGAATACTCCCTTGTCTTTCAAATCTTTGCGGAGATTGTCCGCATCAAGGTCATTGTCGGCGAAGATGCTCTTCTTGATCTCTATCACCTTCACCTCTTGGTTTTTGGTCATTAGCGTGGTCGGTTAGTCCTGCAAGTTACTAAATAAGTGTCAATCCACAAAATTTGTTTATATTTGGAATATGAAAAAGATTCTCTCCCTTATCCTTCTTTTAGTTTCCCTTCAGCTTGGTGCGTGGGAACGCGAGTATATTTGGCCTGCCGGAAAGATGCCTGATACCCAGGCCCATCAGATTGCCGCCATGACGGATGTCTCAAAGGCAGACGGCTTCAACCCGGACGAGTACCGTTTCCCGTACCTGGAGTGGTTCGAGAAGCCTTCCAATCCCAACGGGGCCTGCATGATCCTGATTTCCGGCGGCGGTTACTACAACTGCTGCGATATGGGGCTGATCAAGATGTGGCATGAGGAATTCACCAAGCTGGGCGTGCAATGCGTCAATTTCGTATACCGCACCACCCGACCGAAGGGTATTCCCTACTACCAGACGGCCTGGGAGGATGGCCAGAGGGCTGTGCGTATGGTCCGCAGCGAAGCCAAAAAGCGTGGTTTCGACCCGGAAAAGATAGGAGCGATAGGGATGTCTGCAGGCGGGCACCTCACCCTGCTGCTGGCCACCAGTTCGGAAACTCCAGCATACGAACCGATAGATAAGCTGGATGCCGTTCCATGCCACATCAACTGGGCTGTCGCCAACGCACCTGCATACGTCACTTCCGATGCCGACGAAAAAGGCATCCCGGCGCCCCGCGAAGGATATGGTAAAGATGTTACCATAAGCAAAGTCTTCAAGTTCGACGCCCACACCTGCCCCGTCAGCCTTCACCACGGAGGCAAGGACCCCTACTCCCCCAACGGTTCCACGCTGGTTTACCGGGAGTTGCGTAAACGCAAGGTTCCTGCCGAACTCCACCTCTACCCCAACAAGCCTCACGGAGCGTTCGGCTTCGAGAGGGCTGTGGAATTTATGACCCAGATGGGCTACCTCGGCCCCGTGAAGCCCGAAGAGAAGATTATGGACCGCTTCCCTTCCGATGAGGACCGCGCAGGCTACAAGAAAGAAGCCATCTGGCCGGAAGGCAAGATGCCGGACCGTCAGGAAAACCAGTACGAGCCCTACATCGAATGGCACTTCCCCCATCAGCTGCAGACTCACGCAATACAGATAATCTATTCCGGAGGAAGCTACACAGGCAACAATCCGGACGACTTCGAAGTTGCGCCCATCCGCAGATACCTCAATTCCCTGGGAATCACCGTAGTAACCCTCAAGTACCGGACTCCCCGCCCGGCCGCACCACTGGCCAAGCACACCACAGCCTGGCAGGACCTGCAGAGGGCGATCCGCGTAGTTCGCAGCGAGGCCCCTTCCCACGGACTGGATCCGGACCGCATCGGCATCATGGGTTCATCGGCCGGAGGCCATCTAACCCTCATGGGGGTCACATCCTCCCGCCACAAGAGCTACTACCCCATAGACAAGATAGACAAGGTCTCCTGCAAGGTGCAGTGGGGCATAGGTATCTACCCGGCTTATGCGCTGACGGACGGAATAGACGATTATAACTATACCGGCGGCAACGATGACTCCGCCGTGCTGGTGCCTGAGTTCAGTTTCGACCTGGACACCGCCCCGATGCTCTTCATCCACGGCGATGCCGACGGATGGGCTTCGATGAATTCCGTAAAGGCCTGGGAGAAGATGCGGGCGATGGGCATCCAGTGCGAACTCCACACCCTCGCCACCCGTAAGCACTGCTTCCAGCGCACCGCCTCTCCCGGCACCGGAAGTTACACTTGGATGGACCGCGTCGTCGAGTTCATCCAGCCGTTCATAAAGGAATAATCTGTTTACAGAACCTGCGGTTCGTCGGGGTCTTCGGCGTCGAGGCGGCCGGACCAGAGGTATTTGCGTGTTTCGGCGGCGATTACACCGCTAAGGAGCAGCACGGCGAGCAGGTTCGGGATGGCCATGAGCGCATTGGCGATATCCGCCAGGTTCCAGACCAGCGAAAGACTGACTACGGAACCGGCGAAAACGGCGACAATCCAAACAATTCGGTAGATTTTAACCAAAAGACGTGCAGTCCGCCCTTTGCCGCCTGCGAGGTATTCGATTGCACGCTCGCCGTAGTACGACCAGCCCAGAATGGTCGAGAATGCGAAGGTCACGATGCCCACCGAGAGGATCAGCGGCCCGATTACCGGCAGTTTGGAGAAAGCGGCATGGGTGAGGGCAGCGCCCTGTGTGCAGTCGATGTCCGGATGCGCCACCACGCTGCTCACCAGCACGAGGCCGGTCAGCGCACACACCACCACGGTGTCCCAAAAGGTTCCGGTAGATGAAACCAGCGCCTGCCGAACTGGATTGCGGGTTTTGGCCGCAGCGGCCACGATGGGTGCCGAACCAAGGCCGGATTCGTTGGAGAAAAGGCCTCGGGCGATACCGTATCGGCAGGCCAGCAGAACGGTGGAGCCCACGAATCCGCCTCCAGCCGCCTTAGAGGTGAAAGCGCCGGAAACGATCAGCCGTAGAGCTTCTCCAAGATGGCTCCAGTTCATCCCCAGAAGGATGAGGCAGCCTATCACGTAGAAACCGGCCATGATGGGCACGAGGGCCGAACACACGTTGGCTATCCCCCTGACCCCGAACACGATGACCAGCAGCACGAGGCCGGCGAGGATGGCTCCTATCCACCAGCGGGAGATGCCATAACTCTGCCCGAGGAGCATGGAGATCGAATTGGCCTGCACGGTGTTGCCTATGCCGAAAGCGGCGATAGCAGTGAAGACCGCGAAGATGACCGCCAGCCATTTGGCGTGCAGCCCGCGCTCGAGCGCGAACATCGGACCACCGAGCATGCGCCCGTCCTTCGTCATAACCCTGTATTTGACGGCCAGAAGGCCTTCTGAGTATTTTGTCGCGATGCCGAAAACGCCTGTGATCCAGCACCATAGCACAGCCCCCGGGCCACCCAATGCCACAGCCGTGGCCACACCAACTATATTCCCTGTTCCGATGGTTGCCGCCAGCGCAGTAGCCAGCGCCCCGAACTGCGACACATCCCCATTGGCATCTTTATCTTTTGTAAATGACAGGCGTATCGCCGTACCGATCTTCAGCTGCGGGAAGCGCAAGCGAACTGTCAGGAACAGATGCGTCCCCAGCAGGAGGATAATCATGGGCCATCCCCATATTGCGGAGGATATTTGCTCGACTATGGCTGAGAACGCTGACATATAGATAATTGTTTAATAAATATACAACTTTTAACCCTTATTAATCTCTATCTTTCCTGATTCAAGGTCCTTCAGCATAGTAGTTGTTACCTCCCGTAAAATAGGGATGTCATTCTTGATTGTCGAAAAAATACCTTCAGCATCAACCTCGACATATTGATGTGACAGGAAGTTGCGCATACCAAAGACATCTTTCCAAGGAACTGACTTATATGCCGAAAACAATTTCATTCCGGAAAGGTTTCTGATTTTCACAAACGACTCCGTGATATACTGAAGACTCATACTGCAGGCTCGAAAGATCGTCATACCATTCAAAGAAGTCCCGAAATCATTAGGTTTCTCTATGGGTGCAGACATGGTCATTATCAGATCCATCTCGCGAATAGCGGTTTCCAGAAGGGATTTTATCCTATTATAATCACTACACATAAACCACATCCTTATCCATTTCGTTCTTAAACTCTTGCGTCATTCCCGCACTGAGAGGGACTAAATCCACTTTTTTTCTGAACAACGATTCAAGCTCCGACCTTATAGCCGCATACTTATATAGCGATGGGCTATCAAGAGAAATACAGACATCCACGTCGCTATTCTCAGTTTGTTCACCTCTGGCATAACTGCCGAATAGCCCCAGTTTTACAATGCCAAGACGCTTCGCATTATAATACTTGTACAGCGCAAGCATATCAGATATTCCTGACACCCCCCGCCTGTTATCGATCACTTCGACACGGAGCTCATAACCGAGTGCAGTCAACACTCTTGATACTGTCTCAGGGCTTCCAAGATAGCCATTCTCCATACGCGAAATCTGTGATTTATCCATGCCGCAAAGCAGGCCAAGCCCAGACTGCGTTATATGACGAGCCTTCCTGAATTGCCTTATGTCTATACGATTCAGCATACTGTATATTAATTACACAGCAAAAATATATAAAATTGCATATATATGCAACTTTAGCTTAGTATTTGCGAAGAATATGCGCATAGGATACTCTATTTAACTGCCAATATTACATAATATGGATCTTTGAAAAAATACCATTATTGTTTTTTTTTGCAAATACCAGGCGGTCGTGAAGTGATGTGACCCCCAAAAGTTGGACGGTTTAACGTTATTTACGAGGCCTTCGATTGGAACAGAGCTCGGTATTGCACCGGGCTCTTTCCTTTTAGCCTCAGTTTGATTCTGTCGTTATTGTAATACCGGATGTATTCTCGGA
>JAFXQA010000021.1 GCA_017527415.1 Bacteroidales bacterium
ATGATGAAGGCGATTTCCTTGGAGTCCACGGGGTGCATCTTACCGTCGTATACGAACACGCGGATGTCGCGGGCGTAGGAACCGGTGAGAGGGCCTTCGACCATGCGCTCCTTGATACCCTTGAGGATGGCGGGCATGAAGCCGAGGTCGATGGCGCCGCCGACGACGCAGTTGTAGAATTCCAGCTTGCCGCCCCACTCGAGCTCGGTGATATCCTGAGTCTTGATGTTGAGCTGCTGCTCCTTGCCGTTGATGACGAACTTGGTGTTGAGGTCTCCCTCTGCAGGGCAGACGAGGAGGTGAACCTCACCGAACTGGCCAGCGCCGCCGGACTGCTTCTTGTGACGGTACTGTGCGCAAGCGATCTTGGTGATGGTCTCGCGGTAAGGAACCTTCGGAGCGTAGAGCTCGACGTTGAGCTTGAACTCGTTGTTCAGGCGCCACTTCACGAAGTTAATGTGCTGCTCGCCCTGGCCGCTGAGGATGGTCTGGCGGAGCTCCTTGGAGTACTCCACGATGGCGGTGGGATCCTGTGCTGCAATCTTGTTGAGGGCATCGCCCATCTTAGCCTCATCGTTCTTGTCGGCGGGCTTGATGGCGCAGCGGTACTTGGGCTCAGGGAACTGGATGTGCTCGTAGGCCTCGCATCCGGCTTCTGCCAGGGTGACGTCGGTCTTGCCGGCCTTCAGTTTCATGACGCAGCCGATATCGCCGGCGCGAAGCACGGGAACCTTCTCCTTCTTGGAACCTGCGACGGCATAGATGGCGGAGAGGCGCTCACCGTTGCCGTTCTCGGGGTTGGTGAGGTCTGCACCTTCCTTGAGAACACCGCTCATCACCTTGAAGTAGGAAACGTCACCGAGGTGCTGCTCAACGCTGGTCTTGAAAATGAAGATGCTGGTGGGAGCGGCCTCCTTGCAGGCAACCTCCTTGCCGGAGATGGTCTTGTTGGTGGTACCCTCGGGGCTGTGGGTTGCCTTGACGCAGAAGTCCATCAGTTTGTTGACGCCGATGTCCTTCTTTGCGGAGAGGCAGAAGACGGGCATGATCTCTCCCTTGGCGATGCCGAGCTTGAGACCGGTAGCGAACTCTTCCTCGCTGAGGGTAAGCTCGTCGAGATACTTCATCATGAGCTCGTCGTCAGCCTCTGCAGCCTTCTCCATGAGGGCCATGCGGAGTTCCTCGGCCTCATCTGCATACTGTGCGGGGATTTCTGCAACCTCGAACTTGCCGTTGGCGTCCTGGGCGTGATAGTACTTCATGTCTACCACGTCGATGAAACCCTCGAAGCCTGCACCGGGGTTCACGGGGAACTGCACGAATGCAGCCTTGCTTCCGAATGCAGACTTGATGCTGTCGTGGGTCTGGTCCCAGTTGGCTTTCTCGTGGTCGAGCTGGTTGACTGCGAGAAGGAGCGGAACATTGTATTTGGCTGCCTGGCGGGCGAAGATTTCGGTGCCCACCTCAACGCCCTGCGTGCCGTTCACGAGGAGGATTCCGGTCTCGCAGACCTTAAATGCCTCGACTGCGCCGCCGATGAAGTCGTCGGAGCCGGGAGCGTCGATGATGTTGAACTTGGTGTTCTTGAACTCTGCATAGAGAGCGGAAGCGAAAACGGACTTCTGGTTGGTCTGCTCGAACTCGGTGTTGTCGGAGACGGTGTTCTTGTCTTCCACGGTGCCACGGCGGTCGATGACCTTGCCTTCGAAGAGCATGGCTTCAGAGAGTGTGGTCTTGCCGGACTTGGAACTGCCCAGGAGAACCACATTGCGGATGTCTTTGGTTGAGTAATCTTTCATTGTGTATCTAGTTATTAAAATTTTCGCGCGTATGCGGGATAGCCTGCAAAGTTAATAACTTTTGAAAGGATTGCAAAATTTCCGGGCCATTCATTCCGATTTCTTTGATAAGAATTTCGTTAAGGTCGGACGGAGCCACGTGCAGGGAGGCGCAGATGTCGGGGAAAGTGACGGTGGTGTCTTCGTAGATGCGGTCGCACAGCAGCATCCGGGAGAACTCTGAATAAGCGGTTTCAATTGTCTTCATAAGCGTTCATTTTTGTTCAGCAAACATAGCCGGTTTGTGCAGTATTTGCAACACTTCAGTAGGTAGGAGGCGTGGGTAAAAACTGAAAATTTATGTTTGCGGGGGTATTTTGTATAGTGATGATATACATTTGTGCCGCGGTACTATATTTTTACTCATTATTATGAGAGATACTTTTGTCTCGAACAAAGTTTTGGCACAATGGCAGAAGACTCTTATTTCAAGAAAATCCAGAAACAAATGCGAGTTTCCCAGTCTGAAATGGCGGACATGATGGGGGTCGCCAGAGGGACTCTCGTCAATCTGGAAAACGGCAAGACCGAGGTCGTTACCGGGAGCGTGCTCAAATTCTGCAGAGCGACCGGTATTTCCCTGCTGGAAGTAATGGAAGCCCTGTTTCCGGAGTACTGCGGCGACCTTCTGAAGGAAGAAACGCAGCACAAGGAGATACTCCGCCAGACGGTGAACGAATACGAAGACAGGCTTACAGCCAAGGACGAAGAAATCCGTCGTCAGAAAGAGCTCGTCCAGGCGCTTCAGCAGACGGTGGAGGCCCAGAAACAGATGATAGGGATGCTGGAACGCCAGTCCGCCAAAAATGACTAACTTTGTGGCTGATGCCACAGGTTCCCCACTTACTACCTTTCTTGCAGGAAGGACGCCTCGAGGCGGGCTGCGATGAAGCAGGTCGCGGGCCCCTCGCCGGGCCGGTCTACGCCGCGGCGGTCATCCTCCCTCAGGACTTCCGGCACCCCCTTCTGAACGACTCCAAACAGATGAGCGAGAAGGCCCGCTATGAGCTCCGGGAAATGATTGAACGTGAGGCTGTTGCGTGGAAAGTTACGGCTGTGGAAGCGGAAGAAATCGACCGCCTCAACATCCTCTGGGCATCCGTTACCGGCATGCAGCGCGCAGTGCTCGGTCTGGCCGTAAAACCGGACTTCCTTTTAATCGACGGCAACAAGTTCAGACCCTTCGAGGGCTTCGGCCGGGAGGCTTATAAAACCATCGTCCACGGGGATGCGACTTTCGCATCCATAGCGGCGGCATCCGTGCTCGCAAAAACCTATAGAGACGACCGCATGAAGGCCCTGGCGCTGGAGTATCCTGGCTATGGCTGGGAGCGTAACATGGGCTATCCTACCCCCGAGCATATCGAGGCCATCCGCCGCCTAGGCTATACTCCCGAGCACCGGAAATCCTTCCACCCCGCAGCTCTCGAACCTTCCCTATTTTAATATCGGCAATTCTTTGCTATATTTGTAGGTTAAAAACCTACACGATGAAAAAGTTATTGATTTCAATAGCCTGCATGGTGGCCGCCGTTGCCGCCAGCGCCGACGAGGGCATGTGGCTGCTGCCCATGCTGCAGAAGTTCAACGAAGACGCAATGCGCAACATCGGTTGCCGCCTGACCGCCGAAGACATCTACAACATAAACCACGCTTCGCTCAAGGACGCGATAGTGCAGTTCGGCGGAGGATGCACCGGCGAGGTCATCTCGCGGCAGGGCCTGGTTTCCACCAACCACCACTGCGGCTACAGCAGCATCCAGCGCCTCTCCACCCCCGAAAAGAACTATCTGGAGGATGGATTCTTTGCAAAGAGTCTGGACGAGGAAATCCCCGTTCCCGGCCTCAAAGTTACATTCATGAAATACATGACGGACGTGACCGACAAGCTGGCCAAGCTCGAAGGAGGTGCATTCGACACCCAGCGCAAAGAGATCGAAGATGCCGCAGTCAAAGCGAATCCCGGATGCACCGCAAAGGTGACATCCTTCTACAACAACAATGTCTGGTATCTGATTGTTTATCAAGTCTTTAAGGATATCCGTTTTGTGGGCGCCCCACCCGCATCGATGGGTAAGTTCGGCGGCGAGACCGACAACTGGATGTGGCCCCGTCACACCTGCGACTTCTCTCTTTTCCGCATCTATGCCGGCGCCGACAACGAGCCCGCAGAATATTCCAAGGACAACAAGCCCTACACTCCGGCCAAATCCCTCAAGATATCCCTCAAGGGCGTGCAGGAAGGGGATTTCACCTTCATCATGGGCTACCCCGGACGCACACAGCGCTTCCAGACCGCAGCCCAGCTGCAGGATATGGTGGAGATCAACAATCTCCGCGTTGAAGCCCGCACCGTGCGCCAGAAGGTTATGTGGGATGAGATGATGGCAGACCCGGTGGTGCGCCTGCAGTATGCCGACAAGTTCGCCGGCAGCGCCAACGGCTGGAAGAAGTGGCAGGGAGAAGACCTGGCCTTCCGCAAACTTAATATCATCGGCCGCGAGACCGCCAAGGAAGAGGCCCTCACCAAGTGGATAAACAAGAAGAAATCCCGCAGCGAGGCCTGGGGTTCCGCCATCGGGAACATCGACAAATACATCCAGGACAAGAAAGAATCATCCCGTAACCTTATCCTCCTCACCGAGACGATCGGGAATATCGAACTTCTGTCGAAGGTCTCCGGCAGCCGTCGCTTCAGCGAAAAAGACTACAACAAGGAAGTTGACCGCAAGATCGCAAAGGCCGTCATGGCGTTCTACCTCGACAAAGTGCGCCCCGAAGACAAGATCCAGGTCAACGGCTGGGACCTTACCAAGGAGAATTCCGACAAATACATAGACTGGCTGTTCGAAGAAGGCAACACCGATGGGCCTAAGGACTTGTATGAAGCCCTACGCAACACGATGACCAATGCATTTAAAGACGATAGCGGGTTCGAGGAATATCAGAAAGCCACCAAGGACTTTGCCGCAGCGCTGCTCGAGTGGAACAAGGGCAAAGCCAGCTATCCGGATGCCAACTTCACCATGCGCCTGACATACGGCACCGTGAAGCCCTACTCCCCCAAGGACGGCGTCAGTTACTGGTACTGGTGCACTGCCAACGGCATTCTCGAAAAGGAAAATCCGGACGACTATGAGTTCCGCGTGCCTGCCAAGGTGCACGACCTGCTTGTGAATAAAGACTTCGGCCGCTATGCCGACAAGGACGGGCAGTTGCACACCTGCTTCCTCTCCAACAACGACATCACCGGAGGCAACTCCGGCAGCCCCGTGCTCGATGCTGACGGCAACCTCATCGGCCTGGCCTTCGACGGCAACTGGGAGAGTATGAGCAGCGACGTGATGTTCGAACCCGACCTCCAGCGCTGCATCAACGTGGACATCCGCTACGTGCTCTGGATGGTGGAGAAATGGGGTGAGGCCCACAATATCATCAAGGAACTTGAATTTGCGAAATGACAGCTGAAGAGATAAAAGAATACCTGCGCGAGGTTCATCATCCTGCCAAGGAGGACCGCGACATAGTGGACCTCGGGATGGTGCAGGGGATAGAAATCGGGGACGGCTCGGTGGTCGTCACCCTGGGCTTCCCCAAGCAGCGCGATCCGCTGCGCAAATACATCGTGGGGGCCACCCGGGCCACCCTCATCAGGCATCTCGGGAACGGCATAAAGTCCGAAGTCCGGGAGGTAGAGATCGAGGCTCCGGCACGCAAAACCGGCACCGAATTCACCAAGGAGACGCTGCTGAGCGTGAAGCACATAATCGGCATAGCCTCCGGAAAGGGCGGCGTGGGCAAGTCCACCGTCGCGGTGAACCTGGCGGTGGCCCTGGCGAGGCTGGGGTACAAGGTCGGGCTTGCCGACGCCGATGTGTACGGCCCATCCATCCCCGTGATGACGGGAACGGAAGGATACCGCCCGGAGGCGGAGAACATCAACGGCAAGGACTACATCGTCCCCCTGGAAAAATACGGGGTAAAGTGGATGAGCATCGGCTACTTCGCCGAGAAGGGGCAGGCCCTGGTGTGGCGCGGCCCGATGGCATCGAACGCCCTCAAGCAGCTGGTGCTCCAGGTCAACTGGGGCCCGCTGGACTATCTGCTGATAGACATGCCCCCCGGCACCGGCGACATCCACATCTCCCTGGTGCAGGAAATCGGCATCGAGGGGGCGGTGATCGTGACCACGCCTCAGACGGTGGCGCTGGCAGACGTGGAGAAGGGCGTGAACATGTTCCGCCTGGAATCCATCGCCAAACCGGTCTATGGCCTGATTGAAAACATGGCCTGGTTCACCCCGGAGGAGCATCCGGACGAGAAATACTACATCTTCGGCCGCGACGGCGGTGCGAAGATGGCCTCCGCCCTCGGCGTTCCGCTTCTCGGGCGCATCCCCCTGGTGCAGAGCATACGCGAGAACGGCGACGACGGCACACCCGCAGCCCTCTCCTCCCGCCCCGACGGGGTGGCCTTCGTGGAGTTGGCGGGAAAACTTGTGAAACAGATTAACTAAACATACAATGTACAGAACTGCAACCTGCGGAGAACTCCGCATTAGTGATGTTGGAAAGGCTGTGACCCTCGCCGGGTGGGTGCAGCGCTCACGTAAACTCGGCGGAATGACATTCATAGATTTAAGGGACCGCTACGGAATCACCCAGCTCGTGGTGGAGGCTGACGCCCCCGCAGAACTGGTGGAGACCGCGACCGGCCTGGGACGCGAATTCGTGATCCAGGTGAAGGGCGAGGTGGTGGAGCGTTCCAGCAAGAATGCCAAGATGCCCACCGGCGACATCGAGATCCGCGTGAACACCATAAATATCCTCAACAAGAGCCTGACTCCTCCCTTCACCATCGAGGACCAGAGCGACGGCGGCGAGGACCTGCGTGCCAAATACCGCTACCTCGACCTCCGCAGGAACCCCCTGAAGAAGGCGCTGGAGCTGAGGCACCGCATCGCGCACGAGGTGCGCAACTATCTGGATTCCAAGGGATTCCTGGAGATTGAAACCCCATATCTCATTAAGAGCACTCCCGAGGGCGCCCGAGACTTCGTGGTTCCCTCCCGAATGAACCCGGGGCAGTTCTA
The DNA here is from genome assembly GCA_017527415.1 of Bacteroidales bacterium. Taxonomy (GTDB): domain Bacteria; phylum Bacteroidota; class Bacteroidia; order Bacteroidales; family UBA932; genus Cryptobacteroides. Next base: position 6,931 of record JAFXQA010000021.1, read on the forward strand.
TGCCCTGCCGCAGAGCCCCCAGACCTTCAAGCAGCTGCTGATGGTGGCGGGCTACGACCGCTATTTCCAGATCGTGCGCTGCTTCCGCGATGAAGACCTTCGCGCCGACCGTCAGCCTGAGTTCACGCAGATCGACTGCGAGATGAGCTTCGTGGAGCAGGAGGACGTGCTGAATATGTTCGAGGGGATGATGCGCACCCTGTTCAAGAACGTGCTGAACGTGGAAATCGCCAACCCCATCCCCCGGATGAGTTGGTACGATGCGATGGACAACTACGGTTCCGACAAGCCGGATATCCGCTTCGGAATGACCATTCACGAGATCACCTCCCTCGCGCAGGGACACGGCTTTGGAGTATTCGACGGCGTGCCTTATGTGGGCGCGATCGCAGTTCCCGGTGCCGCGGAATACACCCGCAAGCAGCTTGACGAGCTCACCGAATGGGTGAAGCGCCCGCAGGTGGGTGCCAAGGGCCTGGTTTACATCAAGCTGAACCCGGACGGAACGGTGAAATCTTCCGTAGACAAGTTCTTCTCCGAAGAGGATCTCAAGGCGATTGCTGCTGCCGTAGAGGCCAAAATCGGTGACCTGGTGCTGGTGCTCTGTGGCGAGAAGCGCAAGACCCAGACCCAGCTCGGCGTGCTCCGCCTGGAGATGGGCGGGCGCCTCGGTCTTCGCAAGCCGGACGAGTTCGCACCCCTCTGGATCGTGGACTTCCCTCTGCTGGAATGGAGCGAGGAAGACGGCCGCTTCTATGCGATGCATCACCCCTTCACCGCCCCCAAGCCCGAGCATATGGAATGGTTCAATTCCGATAAGAAGGAAGACCTGGAGCGCGTCTGCGCAAACGCCTACGACTTCGTGCTGAACGGCAACGAACTCGGCGGCGGCTCCATCCGTATCCACGAGGCGGCAGTGCAGGAGCGCATGTTCGAGGTGCTCGGCATAGGCAAGGAAGAGGCCGACTACAAGTTCGGCTTCATCATCAACGCCTTCAAGTTCGGCGCACCGCCTCACGGGGGCCTCGCGTTCGGATTCGACCGCACCTGCGCCCTCTTCGGCGGCCAGGAGACCATCCGCGACTACATCGCCTTCCCCAAGAACAATCAGGGCCGCGACGTGATGATAGACGCTCCTTCGCTCATCGACCAGGTGCAGATGGACGAGCTTTGCCTGGCCTCAACCGTAAAGACAGATGCTTAAGGTCCCTTTCGGCGGATTATCGGAGCCGCAGCGGCTCGACTGCCTCAACTGGCCTGCCTGGCCCTATAAACCTTCGGTGGAATTCCGCATCGGATACGACGATGCCGGAATCCATCTGGAGTGGACGGTGGACGAGCAGACCATTCGCGCCAGGCAGGGCTTGCCCGGGGGCGAGGTTTACGAGGATTCCTGCGTGGAGTTCTTCTTCAAGCCTTCGGCCGATGATCCCCACTACTACAATTTCGAGTGGAATGCGATAGGGAACCTCTGCGTTTCGTGGAGGACCGGGCGTTTCGACCCAGAACCCGCGCCGGCTTCTGTTTATGAGTTGGTGCAGGCCGATGCCTCCTGCGGATTCGTCCCCTTTGACGAGAGGCAGGCCAAGGGGCCATGGACGCTGAAAGTGTTCATCCCGCTTAAGGCGCTGTGGCACGGCTTGGGCGAGGGCGGGCACACAGCCGAGGGCTCCCCGTGCAGCCTTCGCGGCCTCCAGGCCCGGGCGAACTTCTACAAGTGCGGCGACGGACTGAACGTGCCCCACTTCGTGACCTGGGCGCCCATCGCCACCGAAAAACCGGACTACCACCGCCCGGAATTCTTTGCAGATTTGTTGTTTGTTCCCGAAAATGACTGATTTCCGGAACAAAGGCTAAATTAAATGAAGTTTATTACGAAATAATGAAGAAAATGGGAACAAAAACGAGCTTATCCAAGTTTTTTATTATTGGAGTATCTGTTCTTATATTGTTTGCCTGCCAGCCGGAAAGGAATATCCCGGAACTACAGCCTGATACGGAGTGGATTTCGAGACCGGATGGTTTTGACGGGAAATACACCCTCGACCAAATGGTGGTGCTGAGCCGGCACAATATCCGCTCTCCCCTGGTGAGCAAGAGTTCCGTCCTTACCAGGCTGACGAATAGCAATTATCAATGGTTCGCATGGACGGGGTCTCCCAGCACGCTTACGGCCAAGGGAGAAAGACTGGAAACCATCATGGGCGGTTTTTTCAAAGAATGGCTGACAAAGAAGGATTTCCTGTCCAAATACTCCCCCGACAATTATGCTTTCCGCTTCTATGCCAACGGCAAGCAGCGCTGCCAGGCTACGGCCAACAGTTTTGCAAACGCACTTCTTCCAGGGAAATCCCCCAGGGTTGAAATGAATGTCCAGTTCGACAAGATGGACCCGGTGTTCAATCCACAGATTACCAAGATATCTGACGGCTTCATTGCCAAGGCACAGAGCGAAATCCAGAGTAAATTCGGAGATCTCAATGCCGGTATTGCGAAAGAATATGCGCTGATGGAAAACGTGATAGATATCAAGAACTCCCCGGCATACCCGGACACGTCATCCTTCAGCCAGTTCCCCTCGTCGGTTAGTTTCTCCCTCAACGCAGAACCTTCCATGAGCGGCGGGCTCAAGATGGCCTGCACGGTTTCGGATGCTCTCTCCCTGCAGTATTATGAAGAGCCCGACCTCAATAAAGCTGCATTCGGACATACCCTCACGTTCGACAACTGGGTGAGCCTCACCTCCATCAAGGAATGGTATCAGGAGGTCCTCTTCTCGGCACCTTCCGTGGCCGTCAACGTGGCTCATCCACTCCTTCAGGTGATTCTTGACGAGATTCAGAACGAGAAACGCATCTTCACCTTCCTTTGCGGGCATGATTCCAACGTGGGCAGCGTTCTGGCGGCCCTGAACGCGGAACGCGCCGATCTGCCGAATTCCATCGAAAAGATCACACCCATCGGCTGCAAGCTCATTTTCGAGACCTTTGTGGACTACGACGGCGTGGAATATGCCGACATCCTTATGCTTTACGCATCTGCAGACCAACTGAGGAACGATACCGTTCTCTCATATCAGCAGCCTCCCGTCGCCGTCAAGATCAAACTAAGCGGACTGAAGGCGAATGCCGACGGGCTGTATAGCCTCCGGGATGTAGAAAACCGCATTTCCGAAGCCATCAAGGCATACGATACACTTTGATAGAATGAAAAGAATAGAAAACTACGACCTGTCGAACCAGAACACCTTCCGGATGAAGGTGAAGGCGGCGTTGTATATAGAGTACGACAACGTGGAGGAGTTGCAGAGCCTGGACCTGAAGGCCCTGCCTCAGCCTGTATTTCAAATGGGCGCCGGCAGCAACCTGCTGTTTACCAAGGACTTCCCCGGAACCATCCTGCATTCCAACATAAAGTTCATAAAGTATGTGGACATGGGGCTGGACGAGGTGCTGCTGACGGTGGGCTCGGGCGTGGTTTTCGACGACCTGATCGCGAATGTGGCGGGTAACGGCCTCTGGGGGATGGAGAATCTCTCCCTGATCCCGGGCGAGGTGGGCGCCTCGGCCGTGCAGAACATAGGCGCGTACGGGGTCGAAGCGAAGGACGTAATCTCCGGAGTCGTCTGCCTGGATACGAAAGACTGGACCAAGACCGTCTTCAAAGTTGGCGAGTGCGCATACGGCTATCGCGATTCCCGTTTCAAGCACGAGCGCGGGCGCTACATCATCACTTCCGTGCTGTTCAGGGTAACGCGCAAGTACTGCCCGAAGTTGGATTATGGCGGAGTGAGGGCAGCGCTGGAAGGGCGTGACCTTCAGGCGCTTACGCCTATGGACGTGCGCGAGGCCATCATCGGCATACGCAACGCCAAGCTCCCGGATCCCGCCCAGATCGGCAGCGCCGGCTCCTTCTTCAAAAACCCCGTCATCTCCCGCGAGCATTTCGAGCGCATTGTTGCGGCGGAATGTCCTCCATCCGCGCCGGGCAAAGGGCCGGTTCCGTGCCCCGAAAAAGGTGGCCCGGATACCGGCATTGCCCGTCCGCAGAACGCCCACGCAGACATTCCGCACTTCGACCTGCCGGACGGGACCGTCAAGGTTCCGGCTGCATGGCTTATCGACCAATGCGGATTCCGTGGCAAGATTCTGGGCGGCGCGCAGGTGTATGAGAAGCAGCCTCTGGTGATAGTGAACGCCAGCGGCAGCGCATCCCCCGAAGACGTGCTGGCCCTTGAAAATCAAATACTTGCAAAAGTCAAAGAAAAATACGATATTGACCTCCATCCGGAAGTAGACCACATATAACATGGGAACATTCATTGTCGAAGGCGGGCATCGCCTCAGCGGAGCAATCACTCCCCAAGGTGCCAAGAACGAAGCATTGCAGATCCTCAGCGCAGTGCTGCTGACCGATAAGCCTATGCGCATCAGCAACGTGCCGGAAAT
>JAFXQA010000022.1 GCA_017527415.1 Bacteroidales bacterium
ATTCCTCGACGCTAACGCTCGCGGTCTGTAAACAAGGCGTTCAAGGTGCGCCTGTATTTGTTCTTCCATTATTATATAGTCTCTTAGCTCAGTTGGTTAGAGCGCCACACTGATAATGTGGAGGTCCGCGGTTCAACTCCGCGAGGGACTACTTTTATTTGTTGAGGGGCAAGCCCCTCAAACTCCCCCGGCCTTTTTGCCTTTCCGTATTTGCTGCCGCAAATACCCGGCCCGGCCGCTCGCTTGATAGCGAGGTCGCTTCGCTTCGAACTACCTTCGCATCAACATTTTACTTACTCGGGGGTATAGCTCAGCTGGTAGAGCGCCTGCTTTGCAAGCAGGAAGTCAGGAGTTCGAATCTCCTTATCTCCACTTCAAGAGCCATCGCAATGCGGTGGCTCTTTTCGTTTCGATAAGGAGATGTTTTTTAGGGGCGCTGCCCCTAAAGTACCCTGCCGCCTTATGTCCCTTATGTCTTCGCTTTGCTCAGACCGGGACCGGCGGTTCGCCTGCTGGCTCATGGACGGCCTCCGCCGTTCGCGCTGGTGCGCTCATCTTTGAAGACTCTGCCGCCCCGTGTACTACCTGTAGAGAAAAACCGCATTTTCTATACAGGTGCCCCATTTTTACCCCCTACCTGTAGAGAGAATCCGGTAAAACCTCAACAGGTAGGCCATTTTTCGGCCTACCCGTAGAGAAAAAGTCCGAAATACTCTACAGGTCTCCGGTAAAAACCTTAACCGACGGTTCAGCTGGCGGCTCATGGACTTTCTGGAACAATGTTTGCGGGAAAATACTAGTGCCCGCTGAACAACCTGCGGCCTGACATTATGACAATCAGCTACGAAGAAAAGCAGATCCCGGTCCTCCTAGTGACCGGATACCTCGGAAGCGGCAAGACAACTCTGCTGAACCGCATCCTTACCAACAAAAAGGGAATAAAGTTCGCCGTCATCGTAAACGACCTTGGCGAAGTGAACATAGATGCCGACCTGATTCAGAAAGGCGGAATAGTGGGTGCATCGGACGACAGTCTGGTGGCTCTCCAGAACGGATGCATCTGCTGCACCCTCAAGATGGACCTTGTCAGCCAGCTGGCAGACCTCTGCCGAATGGGCAAGTTCGACTATATAGTCATCGAGGCCAGCGGCATCTGTGAGCCCGGCCCTATCGCCCAGACTATCACGTCCTTCCCCCAGATAGGCCCCAAGCAGCGCATTACTCCCAGGCTGGACTGCATCGTGACCGTGGTGGATGCCTTGCGTATGAAGGATGAATTCGCCTGCGGCGATGCCCTCCGCCGTCCGGATATCGGGGAAGAGGATCTGGAGCGCCTGGTGATAGAGCAGATAGAGTTCTGCAATCTGGTGTTGCTGAACAAGGCCTCGGAGGTCAGTGCGGAGGAGCTTGGACGGGTGCGTGCCATAGTGAAGAGCCTGAATCCCGGTGCAGAGATAATGGAATGCGATTATGGGGATGTGGACCTGGACAAACTTGTCGGCACCGACAGCTTCGATTTCGAAAAAGTTGCCACCAGCGCCGCCTGGATTTCAGAAATAGAAGGCCACCATGACGACGACGATGATGATGACGACGATCACGACCATCATCACCATCATCACCACGATGAAGATGAGGGGGAGGCGGAAGAGTACAACATCGGCACCTATGTATATAATGTGCGTCCGGCGCTGGACTTAAATAAGTTCGATTATGCCGTGGCGCGCCTGTGGCCGAACAATATCATCCGGGCCAAAGGCCTCTGCTATTTTACGACCGATATCGACAAATGCTATCTCTTCGAGCAGGCCGGGAGCCAGAAAACCCTTCGTGAGGCCGGTCTCTGGTACGCCGCAATGCCCAAGGACCGTCTTGCCGAGATGCTCCTTCAGGATGCCGCCCTCCAGCGTGACTGGGATCCTGCCTACGGCGACCGCATGCAGAAGATAGTCTTCATCGGCCAGAATCTCGACAAAGACCTCATCAAACAGGTGATGGATTCCTGTTTGGCCGAAGACTAGGGCTTGGTTGCGACGTACAGCCGGCAGATGCCGAAGCTGTAGGCCCGGTGCTTGACGTCTTCAAAACCGCACGCTTTCAGAAAAGCACACCATTCCTTGCGCCCCGGGAAGGCTTCAACCGAAGCCGGAAGGTAGCGGTAGGCATCGAAATTACCCGACATCCGCCCGCCGATCAGCGGCATGACCCGTTTGAAATACCAGTTGTAAATCTTGCGAACCGGCTTCCATCCAGGAATGCCGAGTTCCAGCATCACGAAGCGCCCGCCTGGCCGTAGCACTCGAAGTATCTCGGCCATGCAGGCCTTGCGGTCTTCGAAATTCCGCACCCCGAATGCAACGGTCACGTTGTCGAAACTGCTCTCGCGCCAACGCAGCGCCGCGCAGTCGCCTACCTCGCAGGTGATGCGTCTCTCCAGCTTTTCGGCCTCCAGCTTGCGTTTCATCTCTGCCAGCATACCTTCGGAGATATCTACCGCCACAACGCCGCAGTGCCGCTTCTGGGCAATCGCGATGGCGAAATCTCCTGTGCCGCAAGCTACATCCAGCACCTGCGGTCCGTCTATCCAGCGCAGGGCCCTCCGGCGCCAAGCACGGTCCATTCCGAGGGAGGTCAAGTGATTGAAGTGGTCATATTCAGCCGCGATCGAGTCGAACATCTCGCGGATTTTTTCTTTTTCAGGCATCTTTTTGCTAACTTTACCACAAATATAGGAAAATATGAAAAGAATCCTCATCCTGCTTGCCGGGATTGCCCTGGCCTTCAGCGTTTCCGCGCAGGAAAAGTATCCCAACTACCCCCTGCCGGACCATCCCGACACCCTCCGTATCCTTGCGATCGGCAACAGTTTCTCGGACGATGCCACCCAGTATCTTCCGGATCTGCTGGAAGCAGCCGGCATCCACAACGTGATCATCGGACGCCTCTATATCGGCGGGTGCACCTTGGAGCGCCACTGCCGCGAATTCAAGGACAAGGGGCATGAATATGTCTACCTCAAATCTACCGCCAACAAATGGGAGACCATCAAGAAATACAAGCAGGGCTCCTTCATGGACGGCCTTGGAGATGAACGATGGGACATCGTCACCCTCCAGCAGGGCTCTCCGAAAAGCGGGCGCTGGGACAGCTACGACCCCTGGCTGGGCGTGCTGATAGAAATAGTTCGGAAGAACTGCCCCAATCCGGAGGCTACGATCGTCTGGCATCAGACCTGGGCTTATGCAAGCAGCTATACCAACCGCAGCTTTGCCAATTACGCATACGACCAGCAGTACATGTTCGACAGCATCCAGATATGCGTAGACAAGGCCCGCAAGGCATACAACATCCCCGTCGTCATCCCATCCGGCCCGGCAGTGCAGCTGATGCGCGGCACTTCTCTCAAGACAGAGAAGGAGCTGACCCGCGACGGCTTCCATATGGATTATAAGTACGGCCGCTATCTTACCGCCTGCGTGTGGTTCGAGGCCCTCATCAAGCCCGTGCTGGGAGTGAGCGTCAAGGGTAACACTTTCCGCAATGCCGGCACGGATAACGAAGTGACCGACAAGGAGGCCAAGCTGATGCAGAAGGTGGCCGTCAAAGCCGTCAGAGCGCAGGCAAAGCGCTAAATCTGGAATTATCTATTGATTTACGATATGAAGAAGAACATTCAGGAACTAACCGACATCGCCTCCCAGGTCCGCCGCGACATCGTGCGGATGGTGACGGCCGCCAAATCCGGCCATCCGGGAGGATCCCTGAGCAGTACCGACATCCTTACTGCCCTTTATTTCAATGAGATGGAGCAGGACGCCGCTACCTGGACCCGCGACGCGAAAGGCCAGGATGCGTTCATCCTCTCCGCCGGGCATCTTGCCCCCGTGTACTATTCCGTCCTTGCCCGCGCAGGCTACTTCGATCCTGCCAAGATGGGCACGCTTCGCAAGTTCGGCAGCGACCTGCAGGGTCATCCCAGTGTAGGGCACATCAAGGGCATCTTCCAGCCCTCCGGCTCCCTCGGGCAGGGTCTGTCTGCGGCGGCCGGCATCGCCCTCGGCAAGAAGCTGAGCGGAGATGGCCACCGTGCGTTCGTGCTCTGCGGAGACGGTGAAAGCGAGGAAGGCCAGATCTGGGAGGCGGCGATGTTCGCCCTCCACCACAAGCTGGACAACCTGGTGGCCATGACCGACTGGAACGGCATGCAGATCGACGGCCCCATCGAGACCGTCTCCGGCATAGAGGAACTCAACGAGAAGTGGCTCGCATTCGGCTGGGACGTGATCGTGGCCGACGGACACGACTTCGAGTCCATCCTGAACGCCTTCCAGCTTGCACGCAAAGCCAACGGCAAGCCTAAGATGATACTTTTCAAGACCGAGATGGGTCACGGAGTAGACTTCATGGCCGGCAGCCACAAGTGGCATGGCAAGGCTCCCAGCGAGGAGCAGTGCGCACAGGCCATGACCCAGCTCAAAGAAACCTTAGGAGATTACTAGTATGAAGAAGTATATAGATTCCGGAAAGAAAGATACCCGCAGCGGATTTGGCGCAGGCCTCGTGTTGGCCGGGCGTGAGAACCCCGATGTGGTTGCCCTCGCTGCAGACCTTAAGGGCTCCCTCAAGATGGACGCCTTTGCTGAGGAATTCCCCGAAAGATTCATTGAGTGCGGCATCGCCGAGGCCAACATGGTGGGCGTTGCTGCAGGCCTCGCCCTCACCGGCAAGGTGCCCTTCTGCGGCTCCTTCGCCGAGTTCGTGACAGGCCGCGTCTACGACCAGGTGCGTCAGGAAGTATCCTACGGAGGCACCAACGTCAAGCTCGCATCTTCCCACGCAGGTATTACCCTCGGGGAAGATGGCGCCACTCACCAGACTATGGAGGATCTTGCGCTGATGCGCGCCCTGCCCGGCATGACCGTTCTCGTGCCATGCGACTACAACCAGACCGTGCAGGCCACGCTTGCCGCAGCCCGTATGGTGGGCCCTGTGTACTTGAGGTTCGGACGCCCTTCCGTGCCCAACTTTACCGATCCGGACGAGCCGTTCGTGATAGGGAAGGTTTATAATCTGAATCCCGGTACCGACGTGACCCTGGTGGCCACCGGGCATCTCGTATGGGAAGCCCTTCAGGCCGCCGAAGCCCTGGAGGCAGAGGGAATCAGCGCTGAGGTGCTGAATGTAGCTACCGTGAAGCCCCTGGATGCAGCCGCGATTCTGGAGTCGGTCGGCAAGACCGGCGCCGTGGTGGTTGCCGAGGAGCACAATGCGTTCGGCGGCCTGTCCGAGGCCATCGCCTCCGTGGTTGCCGGCGGCAAGCCCGCACCCATCGAGTTCATCAACGGTGGCGACAAGTTCGGCCAGAGCGGCACTCCCGCCGAACTGATGGCGGCCTACGGCCTGGATGCGGCTCATATCGCAGCGGCGGCGAAGAAGGCTATTTCAAGGAAATAGCTGTTGCGGGCTGGTAGCCGTTTACATACGCTACCGCCACGCACAAGTTCACTCAAAAAACTCCGTAAACGGCTACCAGCCCGCAGGGGTGTTGCAGGTGTCCCTTTTTTACGGACACCTGCGTCAAAAACCCCATGAAAATGCTCCCGGTGTCCATGATTTCGGGACACCGGGAGCACTTGCAATAATCTATTGACAGCTTAGTGCGTCTATAATATATATGTACGAACAACAATTCCGGGAATTGGTGGAGAAGTACAGCGAGCAGTTGTACTGGCACGTGCGGTCCATCGTGGGCTCCCACGAAGATGCCGACGACATCCTGCAAGAAGTGTTCGTGAAGGTGTGGAAGGCACTCCCCGGGTTCCGGGGGGATGCTTCCGTGCAAACCTGGCTATGGCGCATCGCCACCAACGAGGCTCTCAGCTTCCTCCGGAAACAACGCGTCCGGGCGGCGCTGCGCTTCGCTTCCCTCGATGCGGAGGCGGAGCGCGTGATCGACGACGACCCGTGGTTCGACGGTGACGAGGCGCAGCGGAAGTTGGCCGTCGCGGTGGCCAAGCTGCCGGACAAGCAGCGCGCGGTTTTCTGCATGCGTTATTTCGAAGAGCTGCCTTATGAAGAGATATCCGGGATTACAGGCACTTCGGTGGGCGCTTTGAAGGCATCTTATCATCAGGCCGCGGAAAAGATTAAGGCTTCCGTCGAGCTGGCGGATTAAACTTTTGAATCGGTTTTACATCTAAATAATCGGTATGAGTAAGAAAATTGAATACAAGGTGCCCGACGGCTACTTCGAGAATCTCCGCACGAGACTCTCGGCAATTCCTGCGCAGGAGAAGCAGCTGACTCGTTTCCAGAAATTCGCACCGTACCTTGCGCTTGCAGCGTGTTTTGCCGCAGCGGTTCTTGCCGGTAACCTGATCTTGAGCAGGACGGCCATGCCCTCCGCATCGGAAGATGAGATAATCGAATATCTGATAGACTCCGACATCACGCTTGCGCAGATAGAAGATTACTTAATTTTAAATCAGTAGAACTATGAAAAAGTTTTTGATCGCCAGCCTCGCACTTATGGCTGCACTGACCCTCGGCGCACAGGAGCCCCAGGGCCGCCCGGAAAGGAAGAACTTCTCCAAGGAAGACATGGAGAAATTCAGACAGAATGCCAAGGACCGCATTCAGAGTGAACACATCGCCTACTTGACCGCAGAACTTGAACTTACCCCCGAAGAGGCCGAGAAATTCTGGCCTGTCTACAACAAGGCTCATAAGGAGCAGATGGATAACAACCAGACCTTCCGTGCCGCCCTTAAGGCCCTTAAGATGGCCGTCAAGGAAGGAAAAAGCGAAGCCGAAATCAAGGATGCTCTCGATGCCTACAACAAGGCCAAGAGCGGCCAGCGCAATGTTCTGGCAGATTACCAGAAGGACTTCATCAAGATTATCGGTGTGACCAAGACCGCCAAGCTTTATGTCGCTGAAGACAGCTTCCGCACCCGCCAGATCCACAATCTCACCGGTGGTGGCAAGGGACAGCAGCCCGGCGTGCGCCCTCAGGGCAATCGCCAGCAGAATAATGGGAAGGGAAGGCCCGGCTATGGAAAAGGCCAGCCGAAAGAAAAGCCGGTGCAGCAGCCGGAGAATATCTAGCCTGTGATTGGATAACAAAAGCGGCGACCCGTCGGGCCGCCGCTTTTGTTTACTTATCTGCTATAGATTCGGATTCAGCGTCTTCCATTCGGCTACCGGAGGAACGATGCCGAGGGAGACGATCTCGTCGCGCATCTTGCAGAGGTGATCGTAGGAAGCCTTGAGGGCTGCCATTTCTTCTGCGGTACCCTTAGGAGCGGTGAAGTGAACGCCGGTCTTGTCGATAGTGGTAGGCATTGCCATCATCACGTTCTGGAACACCTTGTTGTTCACATAGCAGCCTGCAGGCCAGGTAAACTTGGCGCCGCCCATCGCAGCCTCGATCATCTTGACTGCCTGATATGCAGGGCTCTGGAAGGAGCTACGGCCGCGGAGCTTGATGATGTTGCTGCCGCCCTGAACGGTGCGGAGCTTGATGTCGGCCCAACGCTCTTCGCTGAGATTCATTTCGGCAAGGGGCTTGCCGTCGATCTTCACCTGGGAAGCGAACACTGCCATTGCTTCACCGTGGCCGCCATAGGTGTGGGCACCGGTGACTTTGCACTGCTGCACGCCGAATTCCTGTGCGAGGGCTTCCTGCAGACGGGTGCTGTCGAGGGCGGCGAGGCTGGTGAGCTGCTCAGGTTTCAGGCCGGAGTGGATAAGGGCGGTGAGAGCTGTGACATCTGCCGGATTGAAGATAACCACCACGTGCTTCACGTCGGGGCAGTACTTCTTGATATTGTCGCCGAACTCGGCTGCGATCTGGCAGTTGCCCTTGAGCAGATCCTCGCGGGTCATGCCTTCCTTGCGGGGTGCGCCGCCGGATGAGATGATGTATTTGGCACCGGTGAACGCCTCTTTCGGGTCGATGGTTGCGGTGACATTTGCACCTTCGAACGCGCAGTGGTCGATCTCGCCGAGCACGCCCTTCAGGCCGGGCTCGTAGATATCGTAGAGGCATACGTTGGGGGTGAGACCGAGCATAAGCACGGACTGGGCCATGTTGGAGCCTATCATTCCACCTGCTCCGACGATGACCAATTTCTCGTTAGTTAGATATTTCATGATGAATTAAGAGTATAGTCGCTTAAAGCAGCACAAAGATACATATTTTTTAGATATCTAAAAATTGATTATATTTGCATGTTGTAATTATTTATGGCACTATTTCTTACAAAAGACCTCGACGACGACGCGCACTCGCGTCTCGGAATTTGGCATATCACAGAAAGCGAGGCAGAACTTAAGGCTTTATCCTCCATACCTTCCGACGAACTGGAAGAAATCTCATTCATTAAAAGCGAATCTCTGCGCAAGCAGAAACTTGCCGTGCGCGCCCTCCTGGACGCCATGTTCGAGGAGAAAGTGTATCTTTCCCACCACGATAACGGCAAACCCTACATCGAAAACAACGCCACCAATATCTCCATCACCCACACCGACAAGTACGTGGCCGTTATCCTGAACGACCTCGACGATGTGGGAATCGATTGCGAGAGCCTGGACCGCGATTTCTCCGCGGTAGAGAAGAAGGCCCTCTCGGAAGAGGAAATCGATGACCTGGACGACGATCACCGCAACGAGCAGCTCGCCATTTACTGGTGCGCAAAAGAGGCGGTCTACAAAAAGATGAGCCAGTACAAGGTCGATTTTGCCGAGCAGATCGAGATTGACGCCTTCCGCCTGAAGGGTGAGGGCGAACTGGAGGCCACATTTATCAATAAAGATGGCTTCGAAGAGGAATTCGATCTGGAGTATATGACCTTCGACCGGCACGTGCTGGTGTGGATTGCATAAGTCCAGTTGGTTTTTGTGTCGCTGCGCACTTCAACCACGCTTATGGCGGCTAAAGCGCTGTAAATCAGGGTAATAAATAGAAGTCTCCCCTTCGTTTTTGGAGGGGAGACTTCTATTTAACTATCTGGTAATCAGGCCTGTAGCCGCCATGGGGCTGCTAGAGGCCGGGTTCCAGTTTATCTATGTAAAGAACGCCGTCGAGGTGGTCGCATTCGTGCTGGAAGATGACGGCGGTGAAGCCCTGGATACGCTCGGTAGTGTCGCGCAGGGCACCGGAGACACGCGCGCCATTAGAAGTGGCACTGGCACCATCTGCATAAGCGGAAGAGGGAATAAGGGTGTACTGTATGTCTATATCCCTGTAGCGCAATACGTTACCGCGGCGCCCGGGCACGGAGAGGCAGCCTTCGGGGCCGGAGCAAAGCTCGCCGCGCCGGCCGACGATACGCACATTAGGATACACCTCGAAGGGTTCTCCGGGCTTGTCGAAGCGCTGGACCGCCACAATCCGGCGCGAAATCCCCACCTGGGGACCGGCGATGCCGACGCCGTCTTCCGAAGGATCGGTGACTGTGGAAACCATCAGTTTGGCCAAAGCCTGATACTCCGGCGAGGTCAACATCTCCGGTGTGAAGTCCGCGCAGGGGGTACGCAGAATCAGCGAATCCGCCGCATCCTCTATGGTCAGCACACGCAGAATCTCCGGCGATGCAGCGGCGGTGCCGGAGACGGCACTATCTGTGGCGGCGGGGCCGGTGGCAAGAACCGTGGCGGTGCCGGCAATGGGATTGGCAATTATAGCAAGTTCGGCCGGAGTCCATCCGGCTTTGGGTGAGCAGGATGCAATAATCAGCAAGGAGGCTGCAAGGAATTTCGCTTTCATTTTCTTATATTTGTAAAACACTGACATTAACCTTGCAAAAATAAAACAAAAATATGAAAAAGACCGTTCTCCAGAGTTTGTTGTTAACCGCAGGCCTTCTTTTGGCGGCCTTCACCCTCAGCGCGGCGCCTTCCCCTAACAACGCCCGGCTCAAAGACCGCATCTACTTCGACACGGCGGAAGGCCAGCAGTGGCGCATGTGCAGGCAGGATGAAGCCGCAGCCAGCAAAGCTGCCGGCAACAGCCAGATCATCGGCGGCGAAGCCATCTCCCGGCCAGGCTTCAACGACAGTGGCTGGCTCAACGCCCGAGTTCCCGCTACCGTGCTTACGAACCTGGTGGAAAACGGCATCCTCCCGGACCCTTACTTTTCCGATAACAACCGCCTCTCCAAAGGTCTCATTCCGGACATCAATGAGGTTGGCCGTGGCTACTATACCTACTGGTTCCGTACCGAGTTCGACATCCCCGCCGATTACGCCGGCAAGAAGGTCTGGCTGCATCCGGAAGGCATCAACTACCGCGCAGAGTTCTGGGTGAACGGGCATCTGTTCAGCACCCTGACCGGCATGTTCCGCGACGATGACATCGACATCACCGAATTCGCGAACATCGGCGGCCGCAATGCGTTGGCGGTGCTGGTATATCCGGTAGATTTCCCCGGCAGGCCCGGCAAGAAGACCTGGGGCGCGCCCGGTGAATACAACAACGGCGGCGACGGCAACATAGGCCTGAATTCTACGATGCTGATGAGCGTGGGCTGGGATTTCACCTTCTGGGATGCGGTGCGCGACCGAAACACCGGTATCTGGCGCAGCATCTCCCTCTACTCCACCGGCGGCATGACCGTGCGGAATCCTTTCGTTAAGGCCGTCCTGGCGCATCCCGACTACGACGCGGCCGACCTGACCGTGAGCGTTGAGGTTGGCAGCCGCTACGTGGACAGCCCCAAGACGCATAAGGCCAGGGTGCTGGGAGAGATAACGGAACCCGGCGGAAGAGCTGTCGCACGCTTCGAGAAGACGGTGGAGCTTTACCGCGAGGAGGTGCAGGAAGTGACATTCTCCCCTAAGGGATTCCGCAGCCTGCACATCGACAACCCCCAGCTCTGGTGGCCGCTAGGAAAGGGGGATCATCCGCTTTACTCCCTGAAAATCAGTGTGTTCGACGATGATGAGCTGAGCGACGAGCTCACCACCACCTTCGGCATCCGCGAGGTTGTCGCCACTCGCGATACCCCGGACGGGAGCAAGCTCTTCGTGGTGAACGGCAAACCCATCTTCGTGCGCGGCAGCAACTGGATTCCGGAGGCGATGCTGAAAGACAGCGACAAGCGGATGGCGGCGGTGCTGCGGATGAGCGCGCAGTGCGGATTCAACCTTCTGCGCCTCTGGGGCGGCGGAATCGTGGAAAGCGACTATTTCCATCAGCTCTGCGACGAGTACGGATTCATGGTGTGGGAGGAGTTTTTCATGACCGGCGATACCCGGCATCCTCACGATGTGGCCACCTATTTCGCCAATGTGGAATCCAGCGTCAAGAGGGTAAGGAATCACCCCTGCGTGGTATTCTACGTGGCCTCCAACGAGAGCACCGAGGTGAGCGGCACGCGCGAACTCATAGAGAAACTGGACGGCACGCGCCCCTGGCAGCAGCAGAGCGAATGCGACGGCATCCACGACGGCAGCCCTTATGTGCAGGTGAACCCGATGCTGCATTATCTGGACAAGGCCTCCCCCCGCGGCAGCCGCGTGAACGGTTTCAACCCCGAATACGGCTTCACCGGCATGCCGCACTACACCTCCCTGCAGCGCTTCCTGCGCCCGGAAGAGATATGGCCTATGAACCAGTATGTGTGGGACTACCTGGACGGCAGCGGTTTCGGCAAGGTGACCACCACGGTGAAGGCCCTAGCAGACAACTACGGGGAATCTTCAACCATAAAAGAATATGGATGGCGTACACAGCTGCTTAGCGCGATGAACTCCAAGGCCATCTGGGATGTGTGGAATTACAACAAGCTTGGATACGGCGACCGCTTCTGCTCCGGAACCCTCTTCTGGAGCCATGCCAGCCCTATCCCGATGATTAAGAACCACATGTGGGACTGGTACCTGATTCCCACGGCGTCGCTGTTCCATACCATGCACGCGTTGGAGCCGGTGCATGTGATGTACGATTACGATAAGAATACCGTTTCGGTGGTTAACGACCGATTGATCGCGCTTTCGAACCTGACGGTGGTGGCGAAACTGTACGACCTGAACAGCAGGAGCCTGGCAACCTGGACTGTGCACGGGGTGAACGTCAAGGCGGATGGAGTGGCCTGCGATGCCATTTCGCTGCGACTGCCTGACAAGCTGACGCCGGTGCATTTCCTGGCGCTGGAGCTGCGCGATGCCAAGGGCAAAGTGTTGAGCGAGAACTTTTACTGGCGGTCAACCGCCCGCTATCATGAGGGTACGCTGACCGGGCCCTGCGCATCGGGATTCGAGAAGCTGGCGTCGATGCCTGCCGCTAAGGTTAAGAGTTCGCTTAAGAAGCGTTCGGATGCGGAGAATCTGTATTTCGATGTGACGCTGAAGAACGGATCGGGCAAGATCGCGTTCTTCAACGAGGTGCTTCTGCTGGGCGACGATGGCCTGCCGGTGCCGTATACGTTCTATTCTGATAACTATTTTACCCTGCTTCCCGGTGCTTCCAAGACGGTTACGCTGGAAATCGCACGCGCCGATGCGCCTGCGAGGCCGACAATCCATGTGGAAGGGTGGAATGTATCAGAAGTAACGATCAAATAGCTCGCGGAGCCAGCCAGGTTTCCGCAGATTCTGGCGGAATTCTTCCAGGCGGGAGGCGTTGGGGGATTCGGGAATCCAGAGCTTGAGGTATCCGCCGTAATCGTATTTTTCCTTGAGATGTGCGCACATGCGCTCCCAGTGTCCCTCGCGGTCCAACTCCGGATAGTGCGTGAGGCCGTACTGGATGGTGCGGCGGACTATGGTTTCGCCGTCGATGATACGGTCGGCTTCCGCTACGATGCGCCCGTATATGCTTCGCGGGGAGTGGTCGGATGAGGCGCGGTGGTCTTCCGCCGCCTGAGCCATCGTTTCTATCTGCTCTTCGCTGAACCACTTGCGCAGGTTCTGATCCTCGCGGATGATGCGTCCGGACATCAGGTGATGGCGTTCGCGTCCCTCGATTAATCCGGTATCATGGTAAGCGGCAGTCGTGTAGACCATGTTGCGGTCAACATCGTAATGTTCAGAGAGTTTCAGGCTCTGCTCGATCACCGTCCGGGCATGATCTACCCGGTGCGCCTCGTCGAACGCGGTATACCGCGGAATAATCTCCGATTCTATATAGGCCTGAAGATCCATTGCCTTTTGATTAATCATATCTATCGCAAAAATAGCAAAAACCTGTTAATCAAGCAGTATGTTATAGGCAAACATATAATTTGGTTTTTTACCCCCATTAAGGACTACCTTAAATTGAAATATTTCAAGTAAATTGAAGGAAAAAAGAGTATGAAAAACGAAGAAAATGCCTTTGTCACTGAAGGAGATTCAAAAGAAGATGTGTTGCTGAGAAAGCAAATAATAATTGATTATTATCGTCAATGGGGGATTATTCATCCTGATAGAAGGGTATATAATAGATGCTTGAAAGACTATATATACGTTAAGGGCTTGTCTGTTGCAGAAACAGCATATCATGCCAGCAAAACATATCTATCAACATTGGCTGTACTTCAACTGGATGCAGTGCTTTCCTGCGCCACAAAAGTGTCAACTAAAAAGGTGGAAAAGCGGAGAAATCAGCAGGGTTTTAGGTCGATGATTATCATGCGACATGCTTTACCAGGGATAGGTGTCATAAAACTATTGGTTGGAGTTAAGCATAAGAGTCTTATAAAGATACAATACTGTATTACCGCAGTGCAGATAGAATAAAAAAAGAGGACTTGTGGTCCTCTTTAGATTTTGCCCGCGAAAGCGTATCTATCGTTTACCATTTGGTGCTGATTCGCAGGGCCGGGACTTCGCACGTAACGAATACAGCGATAGGATATGACTAATATCGTGGTGCAAAGATATTGAATAATATCCAGAAAACAAAACTAAACGAACAGGCCGTCTTTCATGGTAAGGGAGCGGTCGCAGAGGGCGGCAAGGGCAGGGTCGTGGGTGACGATGACGATGGTCTGGCCGAGACGGTCGCGAAGCGAGAAAAACAGACGGTGGATTTCTTCTTTGGTGGAGGAGTCGAGGTTGCCGGTGGGCTCATCGGCGAACAGAACGGCAGGATGGTTGATCAGGGCCCGGGCGATAGCTACGCGCTGGGCTTCGCCCCCGGAGAGTTCGGATGGTTTATGACCGGCGCGGCTCCCGAGTCCTACTTCTTCCAACAGGCTTCCAGCAGCTTCGGCGGCCTCTTTTGAACTGCGTCCCGCAATCAGGGCCGGGATCATCACGTTCTCCAGGGCAGTGAATTCCGGCAGGAGATGGTGGAACTGAAAGACGAATCCTATCTTGCGCCCGCGGAAGGCGGATAGCTCCCGCCTGCTTAAGGCAAGTGGATCGGATCCATCGATCAGAAGGCTTCCGTCGTCGGGTGTGGAAAGTGTTCCAAGTATCTGAAGGAGAGTGGTTTTGCCTGCGCCGGATGCTCCGGTAATGGCTACTACCTCGCCTTTTTCTGCGTTGAAATCAACTCCGCGAAGGACCTGCAGGTCTCCGAACGATTTGGTAATCCCTTTAGCTTGTATAATTAAATTATCTACCATGCCTTCTGTCTTTCTGAGCGAAGCGAAAGAATCTACGCAAATATAGCAATTTTTACTATCTTTGCAGTCCATTCGGGGTGTAGCGCAGTTGGTAGCGCATCTGGTTTGGGACCAGAGGGTCGCATGTTCGAGTCATGTCACCCCGACCAAAAGATTTCTTCGTGAGAGGGAATCTTTTTTTTTGTAACGGGAAAATACTATATTTGTAACATCCAATGGTAGCGTTACGGAAAATATTGGTGTTTGCGTTCCTGCTGATGGCAGGAACCGCGGCATCATGGGCGGCAGGGGAGAGCACGACCGTAAGGTTCCGTTTCGGAAAGGCCGAGGCAGATCTCAGCCAGCTGGAAGCCCTTCTGGCAGGGCCGGACTCTTCCCGCATAGTGGGTGTTGAGGTTCGTGCCGGTTCTTCGCCCGACGGGCCGTACTGGGTGAACAAGACTCTTGCACAGGACCGTGCCACTTGTATTATAAATAAGGTAAAGGAACTCTGCCCTTCCCTCGGAGACGATGCGATCAAGAGTACAGTCGTCGCCGAAGATTGGGCCGGGGTGGCCGGATGGCTTCGCCGCAGTGGCAAAGCCTGGAAGGATGAAGCCCTGAAGATCGTTACCGAGGGAGAGGCTTCCACCAGGGAGGAAAAACTGCAGGACCTTTTTGCCGGAGAGGCTTGGGACGAGATGATGCGCAGTGCTTTTCCCGCTTTAAGAAGTGCTAAGGTCACGGTAGTTTTCGGAGATGCCCGCTCGGAGTTGGGCTTGACAGAGGATCAGAAGTTGGCGGAAGAGCCGGCACCTAAAGCATCACTTGAGGTAAAGGACGAGCAGGTGCAAAGCAGCGGTAATTCAATCCAGATCCTGTTCCCTGCCGGAATACGTTATGTGCGGCCGGAATATGCCTCCAACGGATCTACAATCGCTTTATTAAAGAATCTTATAAACAACGATAAGCCTCTGACAATTCGTTCTTACGCTTCACCCGAAGGATTGCCAGATGCAAACACCACTCTCGCGAAGAACAGGGCGGAGTGTGTCCGCCAGTATCTGACCGGAGAGCTTGGAGTTCCGGAAGACAGGATAACTGTGGAGAGTTGCGGGGAAGACTGGGCCGGTCTCGCCCGCGAAGCCGGAAAGAGTTACGATCGTGCCAACCGCGACGACGTGCTGAGAATTCTTTCGGACGACACGCTTTCCGGCGGGCAGAAGAAGGCTGCGATACGGGCTTTAGATGGGAACGCCACCTGGCAGTATTTAATTACCAACCAGATGGCGATACTCCGCTCCGTTATCGTTTCCGTGGAGTAGTTTCAAAAACTGATGTTACAAAAGCTGAAGCTGGGTTGCTACGCAACTGACCAGCTTTTCCATGATTATCGGCTTGGTAATGAAGTCGTTAGCGCCATATTGGTAACCTTTCACAATATCGTCCGTGGAGTTCAATGCCGATAAAATAACGACTCTGATGCTCGCTGTATCGGGGTTTTCGCGCACCTGGCGCAACACCTCGAAACCGTCTACCTCCGGCATCAGGAGATCCAGCAAAATGAGATCCGGCTTTTCCTTTGCTATCTCTTCCAGCGCAATTCGACCGTTGGCCGCCTTGCGTATGCGGAAGTTGAATTTGGACAGCATCTTCTCTACAAGAAGAAGATTCAACGGTACATCATCAACCGCTAGTACGTTATATTTGGAGAAATCTATCATTTTTCTTTCGCTTCTTTCGCTTGTCTGTCAATCGACGCGATCCAAACCTTTGGCGTCATACCCGTCACCTTCTTGAAGGTGGTGTTGAAGGATGAAGCGCTCAGGAATCCGCATTCCTGGGCAATCTCTTCCTGTCTCGCTTCGCGGTGGGATATGATATACTGTTCTGCGTAGTCTACTCGCAGGATATTTATCAATTCGGGGAATCCAAGGTTATAGGTATTGTTTACCATCTTGGATACATAGGTCTTGTTGGTATTCAGGCTTTCTGCCACGTCATCCAGGCTTAGTTTCGGCTGCAGGAACAAATGCTGGTCCATCATCAGATGCTGGAATCTGGATGCAAGGCTGTCTTCATCCCAGGATTTCGATACTGCTGAGAATATCTTGTTGGCAAGTACCGGTGTTTTGTCGGAGGTTTCTCCGGATCTCCATGCATCTATATGCAGATTCTCGCCTATTTTCTCCTGAATACGCTTCAGGGCCTCTTCTTCTGCATCGTCCAGCAGGTCATTCATCATGCTTTCTACCGTCTCAGCCTTGTTATCCTTGTTATAGTTGAAGCGCAGGAGATACCTGAAGTCCTCCATGCTGATTATCGGCTGGTTGCCGAACAGGGCGTTGAAGCCGAAAAAGAAGGCTGAAAACAGCAGTAATGTGGCCGAAATAACGGCAATCAGGGTGCCTTGGCCATAGAGGTTTTCTCCAAAGCCTATCCTGGATGCCATGACTACCATGGGAATCATCCCTACTCCCAACTGCAGGCGCGACAAGCCGATTCGCTTACCCCTGAACAGGAAGCTGAAGATGGAACCGGGAATCAGCCGTTTCTGCCTAAGAGTCATGATCACGAACATCAGGAGGTATACGAGTTCGGCCGCAAGGATCGCCCTGTAAATGTCCTCTGTGACCAGATGAAACATCTTGTGGACAGCATCGCCGGATACTGCTTCAAACCCAATTATGAATAGCAGGAGCCCCCCGGAAAACAATGCTGTAGGTATTATTACCCAGATATGACGTACGGGATTGTTATTCTTTGCAAAATGCATCAGATAATGCAGATATGTGATAAGCAAAGGGACGATGCTGGGCCCCGCAAGCATTCCAATAAGGGTGGTTATGACGAATAGTGTGGATCCGTGATCGGTAAGGGAGTGGCATGCTTCCGCAAAAATATACAGTCCGCAGGCAAGGAACAGCGGTACGAAAACATGGAAAGTGTCTGTTTTGGAAGCAACCAGACAATGGACAAGCACCCAGAACAGACAAACCGCAACCGGCAGGAACAGATACAGCGTCAATACCATCAAAAATCGTCGTTATTCTCGTAAATTGCCGTCTCCCAATCGCTTACCGATGCAGAGAACGATACTTGCTTGTATATTTTACTGAGATCCAATCCTAGATGGAATGTGTATTGCTTGCCGTATACGAAGATGTTGTCCGGCAAAAGACCGTAAAGCATATATTTGGCTACCTGGTCTTTGAGGGCGCCATACTGAAAACCCCCTATATCAAACGGTTCAACATCGTATATTACTTCCACGCACTGTTTGCCTATTTCTATGTCGTCCGGGATGGAATAGTAGCGATGGCTGTCTACCATGTGGTCTACCAGGCAGTCATAGCCGACGAATTTCTCATTCTCCATGCCCACACCAAGTGGTGCATCGCCTTCAAATACGACCACATTGCGATAGAAGGCCTGACGGTGCCACGTGCCCGAGTTATTAAGCACGTCATTGATGAATACACCCGCCTGTGCGACGTTGGTAGCAGTAACTTTGCGTATATGTATCAGCCCCTGAAGCTGTTCATCCGGGGTTACGTCGCAGATTTTGAATCCTATATCATTGGTAATGTGCTGGAACACAAGCGGAATCATGTTGAGCTGACTTACGGCTTTTTCCACTGTCTTGGAAACAAGCGGGCCAGCTTCTGTGTCGTTAACGGCATAGGAAATGGAGTAATTCTCGAGGTCTGAGCCGTAAGATACGGCTTCAACATAAGGGTAGTAGGCGCTGAAAGTGATTTTGTTGGATGCAGACCAGAGATAGCTGTCAAACAATGCGCTGTAACCGCTGCCATCATTCTTTACACTGGCATTGTCGAGAACGAGCTGGCCACTTTCATAATCTATACCGATGAGCCCGAATGGTATATCTGAATTCATCGTAGCCACGTTGTCCTCGGTTTCTACCATGGATTTGGTCATTCTTCCGGTACGGGCCTGGTTGATGACCTTGCCGTCGCGCGTGACCATTATATCGAATTTCATTTTCTGCATGTCGTTGCCCTGGATGGACGGTACGTCATCGATCTTCACGCATGAAAGCATAGAAAGCATTGCAACGAAGGCAAATAATGTTATGTGACGGGCCTTGTTCATATCTTGTTGGCTCTATTGGTTAACTGGGTGCAAAGGTATAAAATTAATTTCAATAATCCAAAACTTTCTTTTTAAAAATTGAATCACCCTTGATTTAACCACGTAGAAAGGGGGTACTGTTGCAAATTCTAATGTTATAAAATCTATTTATTGTCCACTGAAGCCAGCCAAACCTTTGGCGTTACCCCTGTAACTTTCTTGAATACTGTATTGAAAGCGGAGGCGCTGATAAAGCCGCTGTTAAGCGCGACTTCACTCTGTTTGGCCTCGCGGTGCGACAGTATATACTGCTCTGCATAATCTATCCTCATGGTGTTGACCAGCTCGGGGAATCCCATGTTGTATGTGTTGTTCACCATTTTGGAGACATAGGTCTTGTTGGAATGCAGCTCCTCGGCAACATCATCCAGAGATAGTTTTGGCTGAAGGAACACTTTTTTATCCATCATCAGGCTTTGGAATTGTGCCAGCAGGCTTCCTTCTTCCCGGGAATTTGTCTCAAGTGCAATTTTTTGCCCGGCCAGCGATGCAATATCGGCGGAATACTCACCGGGTTGCCATTCGTTGTTTACGAAATGCTCCCTGAGGCGTTCCTGGATGCTTTTCAGAGTGTCATCTTCTGCCTCGTCAAGAAGTTCGTTAAGTATTATGTCGATTGCTTCGTGCTTTTCTGATTTGCTGTAATTGAATCGAATAAGATACCTGAAGTCGTTCCAGGAGATGATTGAACGCACTCCAAACAGTGCGTTGAGTGCAAAAAAGAAGAGTGAAATGGTTATCACTGCAGCAGATGCTATTGCTATTCCCTGCTTTGCAGTATAAAGGTTGTCGCTGAAGAGTATTCGCAGTACCATTACTCCCAAGGGAAGGCTTATAGTATCGATCTGCAGGCGCACAAGGCTTATAGGTTTTCCTCTGAACAAAAAGGAAAAGAGATTGCCGGGAAGTATCCTGTTGTATCTCAATGTCCTTATAATGTAGATGAGCAATACAACCAGCTCCAGTGCAAGTGTGTAATGGAATACAGGGCCTGTAATAATATTGAGGGCCGTGTTTATGCGAGCTTCAAAGTTAAGGAAATACAGAAGGATTCCTCCGGTGAACAACACGGTAGGCACAAGTATCCACATCATTGATAACCAGTGTCTGCGCTGATTGTGCAGCAACTTCTGCATATACATTATAATCAATGGAATGATGCAAGGCCCGGCAAACAGCGAGGCGATCAGGGATCCGGTATC
Organism: Bacteroidales bacterium; assembly: GCA_017527415.1. GTDB lineage: Bacteria > Bacteroidota > Bacteroidia > Bacteroidales > UBA932 > Cryptobacteroides. The sequence goes on from JAFXQA010000022.1 coordinate 19,892, forward strand.
CAGCGGGCTGCCCTGTGCCTGGGTGGCGTGGCATGCATCAGCGAACAGATACACTGCGCAGACAATGCAAAGGAACAGGAACTCCGGATAGGTCTCTGTCTTTGATGCCAGCATGCTGTGGATCACAAGCCACAGGAGGCACGTAGCGACTGGTAAAAATATAAATAAGGTATATGCCATATAATATATATACAATGTATTTTTTGCAAAAATAATCATAATTTTCCGAAATCCAAATTATTTTCACAAAATTTGAATAATTTGTAAAAAAGGTACAATTGGCCCCCTAACGCCCCCTGGGACGGTTTTTTACAATAAAATATAGATAGGGGAGGGGTGAATCGCGCGTACGTATATGTATATTAAGGCTTTTTGAATAACTATGCCTACTTATTAAAATTTTTTAATAAAAGATAAAATGAAAGAATTCGAAATTTTTTATGAAAAAAAATTGAAATTTTTGTTGGATAATAAAAATATTTGACATATCTTTGCACCCGGAAACGATAAGCGAGTGTTTTTGTTTGGAAAATGTTTTAAAACAAAAGCAACGAACAAAAACTACCTCGCATCATACAACTGATGAAATTTTTGACGAACATCTTTGCTTCGATCTCCAAGGTAGCCGTGAGGGTTACCTTGGCGGTCGTCGTTATGTTCGCCGAGACTTTTTTTATTCGCGCGCAGGAGTCCACTGAGCGTATCTATTATAGATTCGACAACGCCGTCGTCGATGCAAGCTATATGTCTAACACTCAGGCTTTTGCAAACATCGACGCTCTCATTGGAAAGGGCGTTTCCGATGGTTTTGAGATTGTTTCTTACTCCTCTCCTGAGGGCAACTTCAAATACAATCTCAACCTTTCCACCCGTCGTGCCGAAGCTCTTCGTAAATACTTGACCGGACGTTATCCTCGGCTTGCCGGCAAGATCTCCGTCAATCCCAATGCAGAGTCCTGGGATGCACTTCGTGCTTCAGTCGAGGCTGATTCCCGCCTTTCCGGCGATGCCAAGGCTTCGATGCTTCAGATCATCGATTCCAATGAGTCTGCCGATACTAAGGAAAAGAAACTTGCAGGTCTGCAGTCCTGGCGTTACCTCTACGCAAACTACTTCCGCTCTCTCCGCTATGCGGAAATCCGGTTCTCCAACGCTGTGGCAGAGGGTTCTGCCTCTTCCACAGCATCTGCTACCTCTGCCGCGCAGGCAGGCGCTGCAGCAGCTCAGTCGGTTGTTTCCAGCAACGCCGACAATCTGATTTTCGGTCTTCGCTCTGCGGCTATCGAAAGTGAGGCTCATAACAATGCTGCCGTTCTTGCAAGCATCGCCGGAATGATTTCTGGCCGTGATATCGACGAAATCGCAAGCATCAGCATCATTTCCACCGCATCTCCCGAAGGTCCCGAGGCCATCAACAACCGCTACTCCATGCAGCGCGGCCAGGCCCTTCGCGATTATATAGTATCAAAATACCCTGCTCTTGCAGGAAAGATTACAGTACATTCTGCCGGCGAGGCCTGGGAAGATCTCCGTGTCGCTGTCGATAGCGACCCTGCCCTCTCAGATGCATCCCGCGACAAGCTTCTCTCCATTATCGTTTCCAACGCTTCACAGGATGCGAAGGAGGCGAAGATGCGTGCACTTCCTGAGTGGAAACACCTCTTCGAAGAGGTCTTCCCCGGTCTGCGCTATGCCCGCGTAACCGTTGATTACAATGAAGCGCCTGCAGAACCGGCCGTGCCCGTTGCCGAGCCGGCAGAAATTACTGTTGAAGACGAGACTCTGGAGGTCAGCGACACGCTCAAGGTGAACGATACCACCCGCGTCGTCATTCCCGCCATCATTGAGCCCGTCGAGGAACCCGCAGAAACCGTTGCTCCCGCAGCACCGGTTCTCCCCGCCCGCTATCCTCGTTTTGCCGTCTCGACAAATGTCGTCTATGACCTTGCCGGGATAGCGGACGGATTCCGCTTTACTCCCAACTTCTCGGTCGAGTTCCCCATCGGTAACAAGTGGAGCACTTTCGCCGAGTACACCTTCCCCTGGTGGCTGACCAAGGCCAACGACCAGGCATGGCAGATACTCAAGTGGGACATCGGCGCACGCCGCTGGCTGAGCCGTCACAATGCCAATGATCCTATGGATATCCTCTCCGGCCACTTCCTTGGCATCGACCTGGGCGCCGGATACTATGATATTGAACCCAAGCACAAGGGCTGGCAGGGTGAATTCCAGACCGTAGGCCTTGAATATGGCTACGCATGGAAACTCGGCCGTGCCTGGAGGCTCGACGCATACGTGGGCGCAGGCTGGATGGGAACTCACTACCGCTATTACGCGGGTGACTCCACCGACCAGCACCTCATCTATCAGCATCACGGTAAGCTTACCTGGTTCGGACCCACCAAGGCCGGCATCAGCGTCAAGTACATTTTCAACACAGACAGGAGGAACGCAAGATGAGAAAGAAACTGTGGATAATCGTGCTTGCCGCACTTGCAATGCTTGCCGGATGTGAACGCCGTCCGCTCGAGAACATCTACCGTTCTACCGTAAAGGTTATCGTGAAGTGCATCTGGAGCGTAACCGCTTACCCTGAAGGAGTCAAGCCCAGCGGCGTGACCATGTATTTCTTCCGCGATGGTGAATATTACACCACCCTGACCACGGCAAATGTCGACTCCTGCGAGGTTCAGCTGCCTGTCGGACGCTACAAGATGTACATGATCACCCAGAGCCCCGAAGAGTACTGGAAGATGCAGTTCGAGCACATGACCAGCTTCACCGAGGCTGAAACGACTCTCCGTCCCACCTCTGCCTCTTGGGTTACCCGCGGTCCTGAGGAAGAAGTCGTTGAGAACCCTGAAGTTATCTGCGCAGGTGTTTCCGACGAATTCGAGATCACTACCAAGATGACCGAGGACTACCAGTACTACTATACTTACCTCAAGAAGATGATGGCGGCCTCCAACGCCGGCACCAAGGCTGGAGACGACGAAAACGAGATAACCTACTATCAGGAGCGCGTAGAATACTACACAGTCCGCATCCCGGTCTATCCGAAGAGTATCGTCAGCCAGATGTGGGTGTCCATCTATGCCGAGAAGGCCGACCTGCTGAAGTCTGTGCGTGCATCGACGAGCGGTATGGCCAAGTCATTCGAGATCACCCAGGGGGTGACCGGCAACGAAGAGGCCATCCAGATTATCAGCGATTGGAAACTTTCGATGGACGACACGCCCGGACGTATCGGTCACGTGGACGGAATGATCACCACTTTCGGGCTTCCGAACGGTGAAACTCCGAGTGCAAAGCGCGACTCCACCCTTAACGTCAGCGCCCTGTTGATAGACAATACTACTACGGCAAAATATGTATTCAATACGGGTGACAAGATAAAACTCCTCGCTCCCAACCCCGGATACCGCGCCCTATACAGGCTGATACTCGGAAGCGCGGAGGAGCCCGCCATCACGGATCTTCCTGATGTCGTGCCTCCGGAAGGAAAGACAAGCGGCATGGACGCCACTGTAGAAGATTGGGAAGAAGGAGAAACCGTTGAGATACCAATGTAACAAAATTGAAAGAAAGTAACAAAATATAAAAACAAAAAGCATTATGAAAAAGATCATGATCCTCGCTGCAGTTGCAGCACTCGCGCTGACCGCATGCGCAAAGTTCGAAACCGAAAAGGTCGTTGAAAACGAGCCTGTTGCATTCGGTGTCTACGCCGGAAACGCCGCCTCCAAGGCCACCTACGGCGACATCACTACCGCCAGCCTGAAGACCTCTGAAGATGGTTTCGGCGTGTTCGCTTACTACACCCTCAACAACGCCTGGACAACCAGCGACAAGCCCAACTTCATGTACAACCAGCAGGTTAAGTACAACGATAGCGCCAACACCACCCTCTATCCTGCAAAGTGGGAATACTCTCCTCTCAAGTACTGGCCTAACGGACAGAACTCGACCGAGGTCGAGGCCGGCACCGTCAACGACAAGGTGAGCTTCTTCGCTTATGCTCCCCGCATTGCCGTCACCGCAGCGACCGGTGTTCCTACCACCAACGTTCCTGCAGCTGGCCAGGGTATCACCGCAGTGTCCAACAACGATGCCGCCGGTGCTCCTACCGTCACTTTCACCGTTCCTTCCAAACCCGAAGAGCAGATCGACCTTCTCTGGGCGACTCCCGTTAAGGACCAGACCAAGCAGACCATCACCGGTACGATCGCATTCACTTTCAACCACGCACTTGCCAAGTTGAACGTGAAGGTCCAGGCCGTCGTGGACGCCGTCGATCCTACTACCTCGAATCTTGATGCAAACACCAAGATCATCCTCGAGAGCCTCGAAGTCAAGGCCGCCGGTACCAAGACCGGTACCCTCAGCCTGAACGACGGAAGCTGGAGCAACAAGAGCGGAGATACCGATATTACTTATAATACGTCTTCCTTCTCTTCCACCACCACCCTGAACGGCAAGACCGGTTTCAACGTCACCGAGACCGCAACCGCCCTTAACACCACCACTTCTCCCATGATTATCCCCGGCACCATTGCAAGCGGAGATTTCATCATCATCGCGAATTACTGGGTAATCACCGAGGATGCAGCCCTTAAGGGAAGTTACAGCACCGTCCAGAACAAGATCAGGAAGACCAGCACAGCTGGCATTACCTTCGCAGGCGGTACTTCCTACGAAGTCCTTGCACTGCTTGGCCTGACCAACACCAGCTTCACCGTTACCGAGGTTGGCGCATGGACCACCGGTGCAAATCAGGAAGTTGATCTCCCTCAGAACAATTCCTAATAATAATATTGCCCGTCCGGGCCTGACCGCCCGGGTGGGTCCCAAAACAGAAAACGAAAAAAATTAAAAAAATAAAAATTAAAAGCATTATGAAAAAGATCATGACCCTCGCTGCTGTTGCAGCACTCGTTCTCAGCGCATGCGCTAAGATTGAAACCGAGAAGCCCGTTATCGACGAGCCCATCAATTTCTCCGCCTATTCAGGCAATGCCCTCACCAAGGCCGGTGCCTATGGTGAAGAGAATACCGACAGCCTCAAGAAGCATGGTTTCGGTGTGTTCGCATACCAGACCACCGGTGGCTACTCCGCAAGTGCCACTCCCAACTTTATGTACAACACCAAGGTGAGCGGTGACTCCTGGACCTACAGCCCTGTCAAGTACTGGCCCAACCAGATCCAGGCAGGCAATACCGACGCCCAGCCTGCAACCGCATATCAGGCCGACAAGGTTTCCTTCTTCGCTTATGCTCCTCACGTAGCCGCTACCGCCACCACCGGTGTTGTTGCCGATACCACTGAAGGCATTATCGCCCTCACTGCCAACAATGCCACTGGCGATCCCAAGGTTACTTATAAAATTTCCGAAAATCTCGACAAACAGGTAGACCTCCTCTGGGCTGTTTCCAATGGCGCAACCTGGACCAACGTCGCAGGCGGAACCAACACTCCCACCAACGGCAAGCCTTACCTGGATCTCCAGAAGCCTGCCATCGGCACTGCAATCCACTTCTACTTCAAGCACGCTCTTGCTCAGATCAACCTCAAGGCCGTTGCCGCTTACAGTCAGGTTGCAGCTGGCGGAAGCGCACAGGACGGTGTCAAGATCACCATTGCAAGTGTTGAACTGTCCGTTCCCGACATGACCGACAAGGCTGTCCTCAACCTTAACAACACTACTGCCGACACTCCCCTTTGGGAACCCGCAACCGGCGCTTCGACCGACACCCTTACTCTTTCCGTCAGCGGTGCCAACATCCACGCCGACCTGAAGGACGGCGGCGATGTCGCGGCTGCCAGCCAGCCCGCAGGCGTTACCGATTCCGAGCATGATGTAATCGTTGCCGGCAAGTACTTCACCGTGATCCCCAAGAATGCCTCCACCACCGTCAAAGTGAAGGTTACCTACTATGTTACCACCGACGATGCCGACCTTCAGAAGACCTACAGCCGTGTGGAGAATGTCATCAGCAAGGATGTCACCTTCTCAAGCGGCTTCGCTGCAGGCACCAAGAACACCATCAAGATGATCCTTGGTATCTCCGAGGTCAACTTTGAGGCCGAGGTCTCTGACTGGGAGACTGGCGATGTCGTTTCCGTTGATCTTCCCAAGAACAAGGAATAAGTGAATGATTGCCCATCCGGGCCTGACCGCCCGGACGGGTCCCAAAAACAGAAAAACAAGTTAAACAAATTCAAACAAAGCATTATGAAACATTCAATGATTCTCGCTGCCGCTGCAGCACTCGTCCTCTGCGCTTGCGCAAAGGTTGAGACCGTTAAGATCACCCCCGACGAAGCTGTTTCGTTCGGTGTGTATGCCAGCAACGCCACCAAGGCGGTATCCGCTACTGATTACAGCACCTTGACCACCGACATCCTCAAGGCCAGCACCTATGGCTTCGGCGTGTTCGGTTACTACACCGATGCTGCCAATTATGCCAGCAACACCAAGGCCAACTTCATGTACAACCAGCAGGTTACCTGGGCTTCCACCAAGTGGACCTACAGCCCTGTGAAGTACTGGCCCAACGAGCACGGCGCTTCTGCAAAGAGCACAGATACCGACAAACTCACCTTCCTTGCCTATGCTCCATTCGTGGAGAATCTTGCCATCAACGGTGAAACCGAGAGTACCGTTAAGGACACCGCTGCTACAGCCGCTGCTACCGAGGGTATCATCGCAATGACCGGCAACAAGATGGCGGAAGATGCGAAGCTCACCTTCAAGGTCCCCGCTTCTGCAGAACAGCAGATCGACCTCCTCTATGGTGTTATGGCAGCCAAGTATGCTGATGTAGAAGGTGATAGCATCGGTGTTGTCGGCGGTCCCCTCCAGAATCTCACCAAGCAGAAGACTGACGGAAAGGTGGAAATCCTCTTCAAGCATGCCCTTGCAAAAGTCGCCATCGACATCAGGGAAGTTGTCGATCAGAAAGATACTACCTCTACTGTAAATCCTTCTTCTGATGGAACCAAGGTCGTCGTAAAGAGCGTCAAGCTTGTGGGCACCGAGATAGGTATCCAGGGTAAGCTCAATCTTTACACCGGCGAATGGAATGTTTCATCTTCCGATACTATGTTCACCGTTGCACCTCTTCCTGCAGCTATCTCAGTTGATGCAGCACCTACTGCATATCCCGGTATTGCCGGTGTAGATGAAGACGGGCTCGACAAGACCATCGACCTCATGCTCATCCCCAGCGCCGCTCCTACCACCATCACCGGCGTGGAGATTGTTTACTACGTATGCACTGAGGATGCGAACCTGGACGGCGGTGTTTCTGTTGTTGAGAACAAGATTTCCAAGGAATTCACCAGCGCTCTTACCCTTGTCCAGGGCAAGCAGTACAACCTGAATCTCCTCCTTGGCCTCACCTCCATCGAACTTGACGCCACTGTTGCCAACTGGACCGTTTCCAGCACCACCAATGTCGATCTTCCCAAGAATGTTGAATAATTAGCATATAATCAATCATAACATATGAAAAAGTATTTCATCTTCGCTGCCATTGCAGCAATCGTCATGAGCGCATCCTGCGCCAAGAACGAGACATTCGTCAAAATGACCGATCAGGATGCCGTTTTCTTCGGTGCCTATAGCGGTCGTACCATCACCAAGGCCGGTCCCACCGACGACATGAACCTTGACGCCCTCAAGCAGCACGGCTTCGGCGTATTCGCAACCTACACCGGAACTGACGCATTTGAAGATGACGCCATCGCCGGTGCAACTGACGACTTCATGTACAACCAGAAGGTTGCTTTCGACACTACCACTACCAGCTGGGTTTACTCTCCTATCAAGTACTGGCCTAATCCTACCAATGGACAGGCTGCAGACGACCAGAAGGTTTCCTTCTTCGCCTATGCTCCTTATGCAGATCCCGGCGCCGCCGAGATTTATGGCGTGACCGGATTCAGCAAGGCAGTTGCACTCGACAACCCTGCAGATCCTGCTGATACCACAAAGCATGTTCACGACTTCGTGCACTACACCTTCTCAAAGGACTCGGCCAATGTTGACCTCATGTGGGGTTACAAAGCAAAGGATACTTCCACCGATCCTGTAACTTATACCATCAACAACAACCTCACCCGTACCACGGACAAGATCCGCTTCGTATTCCAGCACCTCTTCGCCAAACTTGGCGGTTCCCAGGAAGACACGGGCGTAGTTTATACCACCGATCCTGTTGATCCTTATTCCGATCCTGCATACGTTGCCAACGGCCTTGTTGTCAAGGCAAATCCTGTGAGCCTGGATCCTACCAACGGCTTCGGATCAAACAATGGCACCAAGATCACCATCTCCAAGATTGTCATTGCCAGCGCTCCCGAAAAGGATGATACCGATGGTGACGGCATTGGTGATACTGATGTTACCGACATCGACGGCAACAAAATCGTGTACGCTAAAAACGATATTACGGGTAAACTTGACCTCTATACCGGTGTATACAAACCTGATACAACTCTTATGATCCAGTTCAGCCAGACCATCACCAACATGGTTGACGATCCTGCAACTCCGGAAGATGAGTCCTCCGCAACTGAAAACAGCGAACTCGCCGACTACCTCAAAGAGCCCGCAACCTTCACTACATGGACCGATCTTACCGTCAAGGGCGTAGTTGAGAAGGCCCTCAACGTCTATAAGGACGAGAGCAATCCTATCATCCTCATGCCCGGCACCAAGCCCGTCGTGGACGTTACCCTCACCTACACCGTCAGGACCTATGATGAGAAGCTTGGCACTGTGAAGTGCTCCCAGGTTCCCCAGACCGTATTTGGACGTATCAAGTTCGCTGAGATCAAGAAAAACACCAAGTACAATATCGTGATGATTATCGGCCTGAACGACGTGAAGCTCGAGGCAGTTGTTGAAGACTGGACTAAAGGCACCGTCACCAAACAGGTTTGGGTCGATGAGGACGGCGACGGCGTAGTTGATCCCGGTGAGATGAAGGATACCACCGTCAACGATACCGAAATCGGCCTTCCTTACAATCTCTAAAATTATCACTATCTTTACAACATAATGCTTTACCCATCCCGGGCCTGACCGCCCGGATGGGTCCCAAGAAAAGAAAAAAAAAGACAACGACCATGTTGGAAAAAGTGAAATACATCCTGGGGATTCTCGCAGTCGGCGGGGCTCTGTCGGGCTGCGCGAAAGTGAGCTCGGAGACGCCTGAGGCCGTTCCTGTGCCCGTATCCTTCTCCACCTATGGCCAGCGTCCTACCGGCACGAAGGCAGATACCAGCTATGTGGCCCCCGGCGCGGATTTCGCGGAGGGAGCGGTCATCAGCGTATTCGGATTCTATCACGACGATTCCACATGGGCGGCAGATTCCACGGCCGGCAGCAATATCCCCGACTTCATGTACGACCAGGCCGTCACCAAGCAGAGCGACGGCAGCTGGAGCTACAGCCCCCTGAAATACTGGCCGAACGAGCATGGGGCCAATGCCGTGAGCGATGCCATCGACCGCCTGAGCTTCTGGGCTTATTACCCCAGGAATGCATCGGGCCTGACCCTCTACAAGAGCGGCACCACCACTGCCTACGACAACGACACCAACGGCATTCCCAAGGCTGCTTTCACTCAGGCCGAGGATCCCGCGAATCAGTTGGACCTGATGTTCGCCGTGCCTCAGAAAGACCTCTACAAGAACGATGCTGGCGGCCATGGAACGGTTATCGACGGTGAGGTCGACCTTGTGTTCAAACATGCGCTGGCCCTTGTAGAATTTCAGCTCACGGAAGGAACCGGTGCGAAACTGAACACGCTTTCCCTCACTCATATCAAGAAGACCGGCACCTTGGAGAATCCCTCCCGAATCCCGTTCGTCTGGAGCGGCGTGGGCACCGAGTACAACATCTCCCAGAGCGACCTCGACGTGCATGAGGCCACCCTCCTCCGCCTGCTGGTGATACCTCAGGACATCAACTCCGACGCGACCTTCACCCTCAACTACGACATAACCTTCGCTTCGTCGGATCCCTCTCATCCGGATCCCATCGTTTACACGGGCGACTCGTTCTCGGTGAAACTGTTCAAGAACACCGGCCCTGTTGCGGAGCAGTATGGCGTAACTGCATGGGAAGCGGGCAAACACTACATTTATAAGATTACGGCAGGCCTGGACCGCATCGAATTTGAAGAGATCGTGGAATCCGGCGACGACTGGTCCGTTGGCAAAGAAAATATTTCAGTACCCGAGTAATGAAGAAGAACCATATCATATCCATAGCGTTTATGGCTGTCCTGATTCTTGGCGCTGGCTGTGCCAAGGTGGAAACCATCGTGACGGACACGCTGAAGGAGGATGTTCCCATTGATTTCTCCTGGTACACCACGCGCAATACTGCCACCAAGGCGGATCCCACCTTCTTCGTGGGAGACGTCACCGCAACCGGGCAGCAGAGGCACCTCAACAGCGGCACCAGCATGGGTGTGTTCGGTTATTTCCATCCGCAGAATGAGGGAGCAGCAGGCACCTGGCAGACTGGCGCAGGCGCATACAACGCCCCCAACCTGTTCTACAACGAGCCCGTGAGCATCACCGAGACCAGCGGAACTTACACCTACGACTACGCGAACTCCCGTTTCTGGCCCCGAAACAAGCTGGACAAGATTTCCTTCATAGCATACTACCCCTGGAACAAACTCAATACCTCCGGTTCTGCAACTGAAGACACTATAGTGGAGCCCTTCCTGGACAACAGGTCCGAGCGCCAGGGCATGGTGGGTTTCTACTATGTGGTTCCGGAAGACTCCGGAGACCAGGTAGACTTCATGGTATCTGACCTTTGCCTGGAGCAGAGCAAGGCCGTCTGGGCAGATGACAACAGCCAGGGCCTCACCGGCAACGCCAATGGCAAGGTGAAGTTTTTCTTCCACCACGCCCTCAGCCAGATCCGTGTCAAGAGTGTGAGTTTCGATACCGGCGGCAACGACCAGGTGGACCTGAAGATCAATTACATAGTGTTCAAGAACGTAGCGGTGTTCGGCCAGTGCATCCCGGTACCGGACTTCAGCACCACTACCGCCACCGGCCGCACTACAGTTACGCCCACCTGGCCTACAGGTACGCTGGTTCCCAGACGTCCAAACTATACTTCCGGCGTTACCGCAGAGGTCTGTTATGACGCCGACACCGACACCTGGGACGTGGAAGAATTCCTCCTCATGATCCCCCACACCTTCTTTACCGGAGCAACCATAGAGGTAAACTTCGACGTTACCCGCAAGAATGAAGGTCCCGGCAGCGAGTATTATTCCTATACCGGGAACACCCTGTCCGCTCCCCTTACAACCACCAACGTATACGAGTGGCAGGCCGGCAAGATATATACCTATAATATTACCCTGGACCTCAAGCAGATCAAGGTTACCGCAGACGTGGTAGACTGGCTGGATGCAGGTGAGGATATATTGATGGACAATTAGCGCTTATGAAGACTCTCAGAACATTGGCATTGCTTTCACTCGCCCTGGCCGCTCTTTCCTGCGTGAAGGAGCAGCACCCGCGCGTGAGGCCTGAAATCTATCACAAGAGCGATGTGGAAGTCAAAGCCACGGCATCTCTACCGGAGGGCTGGACTCCTATGACCAAGGCAGCAAGCGACATTACCGATATCGACAATGCTGAACTTCAGTCCCGCGGATTCGGCGTCTATGCTTTCTATACGGGCACAGAGGAATACTCCTCCGCTAAGGACTCAACGGCCTATAACAAATTTGGCCTGGTTCTGAACAACCGTAGATTCGAGTACTCCGCATCTACTTGGAGCAACTCGGGGAAGGCGGAATTCTGGCCCGCCAGCGACGGCGAGAACCTTACCCTCTTTGCATATGCCCCATGGGACACATGGAATGGCCTGGTGCAGTACGACGGCAAGGTCCCTACCATACAATATGATAACTTCGTGGCGCAGAACCTCTCCGTAAGTGAACTGGAGAAGCAGAGGGACATCCTCTGGGGCACCAACACCGCCGGCGACCCTCACAAGAATATGGAGAAGGACGACTACGATCCCGAGGGTACCGTTGACTTCCACTTCCGCCACGCCGTGGCAAAGGTTTGCCTTAATGTGAAGGGTACGCTTCCGGGAGAGGTACGTAATCAGACCGATGCAGGAAATGTCAGTTCCTCCAATGGTGCCACGGGCGATCCCGAAAATGGGGAAACGAAATCTAATGTAGGAGATCCGGAGACCCTTTTTGGAAATAATTCAACATACTACCGCAGTGACGGATATGACTATTCAAATTGGGTTTATGTAAGGTATTACTGGGCCGTTCAGAACCAGACTGAAACAGAGACTATTATACAGACCCGCTACCGCACCACGACTGAGACAGCAACTAATACCCGTTATTCCGTGAGCGGCCAGCGATATCTTGTAGAAGAGGTAACGCTTAAAGGTTTCAACCAGAAGGGCACACTGGTGCTGGACAATGCTGTTTCTTACAACCCCACCTGGATAAACACCGCCCGCTTCAGCGGCTCCAATCCGGAATATGTGCTTAATAGCAGCAACGTCCTTTCCCAGTCTCTTCAGTATGTGCCTGCCGCAACCGTGCAGAGCAATTTTGAAACATACACCGGCATAACAGAAAATGCACAGGACCTTATGTCCGGATATTTCCTTTATGCAATCCCCAGGGAATCTGCTTCTGGTGACCGTATTGCAGTAACCATTGATTATCATAAACTAAATGTTTCCGGAAACCTTACGGTAAACCAGACAAGACAGGTTATACAGAAGCAAACCAGGACAATCTCCCGCACACGTACACGGTCTCGCAAGTCAGATGAAATAAGAGTAACATCGGACAGAGACAGGACTAATAGCTGGAATAATGCATATAATACCTATGCCAGCCACGAGTCAGATTACACCTTCACTGCAGCATGGAACAGTTGGGGCAACTGGAGCAGTTGGAGCAATCCTGCGTGGGGTGAATGGCAGAATGACTCTGCTACAGAATGGGAAATCACCAGTTCAACTCTTACTGGAGCTACTGTAAACTATAATGATGACAACGCCCCTCACCTGAGCGGAGAAATCATCACAGACCTTGAAGGCGGCCGTGTATATGACATGAACCTCATCGTCGCAGGTGACAAGATAGAACTGGACGTGGTTCCCAGGCCATGGGACCTCAAGGAGTTCGAGTTTGACTACAACGCCAACGTCAACGACGTTATACAGCCGCTTACATACGACTCCTCCTTCATAGATTATGCAGATGCCGGTGGCAACGTATACATCAACAACCGTATGGGCAAATTCTTCTTCCAGCTGGGTGCCGGCAAATACGCATCCTGGCAGGCTTCTCTGGTTGGCGACGCTGCATTCGGCTTCTGTGACGAGAACGGCAACTTCATCCTCGACGAGCACGGCAACCGCGTAGCATCCATACGAAATGCCATAGACCCGGAAGTGATGAACTACATTTATATCAAGCCAATTAACACGGAAGCGTCGGTCACCAGCCACGCAAAACTGAGAATCTACTATATAGACGCCACCGGTGACGCAGTTGTCGCCCTCAACCTGGTCGAAATGGATGGCGTTACCGAATGGACAATCTGGCAGAATGCAAACTAAAATGAAAGGAACGATGAAAAGCATATTCAAAGTAATGACGGTCCTGCTGCTCCCGCTCCTTTTCTGGACGGGATGCGGAAGGGAATCCCAGCCTTCTTCCGGGATTCCGGATAACTGCATAGAGATTACCTTAAGCGGCCTCAACCCCTCTCTTGCCACCAAGGCCAGCAGCCGCGGCGCAGACGCCTATAACGAGAATCTCGTCAAAAGCGTAGACTGCTTCTTCTACACCAACGGTGCCACGAACTCCGACGCCGTATTCATGGCCCTTGGACGTGGCGCCGAACCCGTTGCAGAAGGAGACAGCACCGTATATAAAGTAAAGGTATTTTTCACTGATGCAGATGCCAACAGGATGTTTGGAAGCACCGTCTCCGGCACCTGTCAGCTGTTTGTAGTGTGTAATGCTCCTCTGAGCTACAGTGGCCATACGGATGTTGCATCCCTTAAAGAACTGGTGGTAGAAAACGACTTTACCGCCCAGACCGTCCAGAGCAGCTTTGTGATGTCTGCCGACGAGATCGCTACCGTAACCCTCACCACAGTGGGAGATGACCGTACCGCCAGCGGACGCATCAAGGTATCCCGTGCAGCCGCCAAGATCCAGTTCTTCCTGCTTATTCCGGACGAGTTTGAAGATGAGTCGGGCCAGATCTGGGAACCGGTACTTGACGCCGGCATAGGAATAAGCATGTCCAATGCGGTAAAACGCGGAAAAGTGGACGGAGAATACAATGTTCAGACGTCGGACTATATAACTTACGGTTCCAGAGCCGTTACGGAGCTTGATCCTTCGGAACTTATCACCGGCCACGAGGATTTCACATACACTCACGTACCTTTCTACTCTTACCCCTGTTCATGGAGCGATCTCAGCGACTACGCTACTTCTGTTGTGTTCCGTATTCCATGGAGAATCCGCGGCGAGAGCAATCACAGGTACAGAAAGTACCAGCTGAATCCCAATGTGGGTACTATGGACCTCCAGCGAAACAAGTACTACCGCACCTTCGTAAGGGTGGCTTCGCTGGGCGGTGCGGACAAGGAGAGCATAGTCATCATACCGGACTGCGACTACGAGATCCTTCCCTGGATGAACGAGGGCACCTCTGCCGGCCAGGGTCTGGTCCCAGGAGAACTGGTTACATACAAGTATCTGGTAATAGACCACCCGGAGCAGGTCATCAACAATGAGCCCAAGGTTTATTTTACATACGTCAGCAGTTCACCTATCTCTTCCGTGAGAATTAACAGGATAGAGTATTACGTGAACGCAAACGCCAATCCCCTGACAACACAGAATGTCAACAGGACCGTTACGGCGGATAGTCAGGATGTAAATACAAATGCCGGGGTCATCACCGTAGACAAATCCAATCCTGGTTATGTAACATTCGCCCATTCGCTGGAGAACATGTACAGTGCCCTTACGATATATGCAACCATCACGAATGAGGACGGGTGCACCCAGGATGTGGTGGTTGAGCAGAATCCCTCCATCAGTCTTTACCGTAAGGCCAAATCCGGAGATGTTTTTGTGAACGGTTATTTCGCACGTGTTGCCAATTCCCCGTTCGGCACCAGGTTCTCTCAGGGAGGCAATTATTATTACAGGGATCCCAAGTCTACCTACAACAACAGCAATGCTGTTACCATGCCTAACCCGTCAAGAGAATACGGTACAACCATATACGCAGGTGCTACATCGGGAAGCTTGTCCACTTTCTATACTACCGAAGTCCGCATTTCATCATTCAATACAAGTAATAATACTTACACTTATACATACGGAGGCTCTGAGCACACGGAAGTGTATCGTATCGGAGACCCTCGCAAGACCACAGAAGAAGTCTATAACTCCTCCTGGTCGCTACATCCTTACCTGTATTACAACGGCACGGCTCAAGGCGCGAATGAGGCCTGGCAGGAACCGCTGAAGATACTTACCACGTCACAGAACGCGGAAGACCAGAATATAGTGGCGCCAAAGTTCCTGGTTTCATCTTCCCTTAACGCAATGCTTACCTCTAACCTGCCTACATTCGACCAGGCAGTCTCACGTGCCGCGGTTTATCAGGAAACAGGATATCCGGCCGGCCGGTGGAGAATTCCCACGGAAGCGGAGATGGCTTTCATTGTGGCCAGGCAGCAGGACGGCACCATTCCGGACCTTTATGTGGCAAACTCCGATTATTGGTCCGGCAGTGGAAGGCTTATGAATATTTCCAGTTCCGGAACAAAGATCACTATGAAAGACGGAAACGGAGAGCAGCAGTCCGTGCGTTTCGTCTACGACCTCTGGTACTGGGGCGATGACGCATCCACTACCAATGTATATCACCCTAACGGACATCTCTACGAGTACGATGCCTCTGGAAATGCAACACTGATAAGATAAGAGCCTATGAAAAAGATATTCACATACCTTAGCATAATAGCCTCTCTGGTGCTGCTTGCGCCGTCGTGTGTTAAAGAGAACCTGCGTGAGCCTGCCGGTTCTAAGAACGATGACGGAACGATTTCTCTTGACGGCAGTCTGATTCTTCCCTTCTCCCAGGATCAAGGTGACTGGGTTTCCACCAAGGCGGCCACTATGGGCGAGGAGGTTCCTAAAGTAAAATTCCTGTACCTCGCCGTATTCAGCGCAGGTGATATCCTTTACGAAATAGTTAAGGCCAAGCCGGGCACCCAGTCACACCCTACGGCAGAAGAGGCCGGCTTCAACTGCGGTTCAGAGGCCGAGAATTACATTACCAAGTTCCACGTAGACAAACTCACCAGCGTCTCTTCCGGTGACCGCTATATCCAGTTCATCGCCACCACCAAGGCCATTCCCGAGTTCGAGAATATGGAGATGAACCTCATGGACGAGGGCACCTTTGTGCGTACCCTTGTCACCAGCAACGGCGGCCTGGCATATTGGGGCCGCAGGCACTTCACTTCCATATTGGAAACCACGGACATGCACGGAATCAAGATGATCCGGAACTTTGCCAAGGTCAAGGTGAAAGTGGAAGATGGCGTATCCAATTTCCGCATCCTTGGATTCAAGGTTTTCAACACCCCGGTATATGGCACCATAGTCCCTTTCAATTCCAACACGGAAGATTACGTTACAGTTAACCAGGAACAGGTAATCAATTTTGACCGCTACGCCCATTACGAGCAAGCCTCAGAGCAGGAAACACCTTACTCCTGGCTTACCAATACGGACATGTACTACGGCTTCATGCCGCCGGTGATCCAGTACAATTCCTGGAGTAGCTATTACTCTTCCGACGGCACCGACACCATGGACGCCAACGATCTGTGGATAGATCCATCCGAACCTGATTACCTTTACGAATGCTCATACCGTCCGGACCAGAACCCGTTCATCATCCTCAAGGCACAGTTCAATGAGAGCGGTACATGGAGGACTTATTACTACAAGGCAGACTTCGTGTACAAGGACCTGTTTGAAGATCCTGATACGCATGCGATGACGGGTACCGGAGACAACATCTATTACAACATCCTCCGAAACTTCTGCTATACCCTCAATATCACGGGTGTGGACGGAAAGGGCAGCACTTCCGTGTACGATGCCGTCAACAGCATCGCCCTCAATAACTTCGAGGGTTCCACCATGGCCCAGGAGCTTACCAACATCGCCAACGACGACAGCCGCCTGTATGTAAGCCAGACGGATATCCTGATCACCTTCGGGACCTCGTTCAAGATGTATGTAAAGAGCGGCACCGGCACAAACTTCGCCACCGATGACAATGCCAGCATCACCGCGGAAATCCGCGATGCCACCAACGGCAGCGACATCGTATCCTCCGCTTCCAACATCACCATTGCCGGCAGCAATGTGGCTGACGGCGGAGTCTACAGCGACTGGCGCGAGGTTACAATCAGGTGCGCAGACCCCGAGAACCTCAAGCCCGGTGAAGTATGGAAGCAGCCCATTGTATTCAAGAACGGCAACGGCCTTACACGTACCGTGAACCTTACCCTCCGCCGGCCTTTCTCCCTTTCGGTTGATGCCCAGGACTATGTGCCCGCCGTCAAGGGAGAGGAAGTATGGGTAGACTTCAACGTGCCTGCCGGCCTTACCGTGGCGCGCTTCCCTCTGTATTTCTATCTGGAGCAGGAAGAAAACACTATGTACCCCAAGCCGCTTGCGTCCGGAGCGAACGAGACCCTTACCGTGGAGAACGGCCCCAGTCTGATTCCCGGCCGTACCAAGAACAATTACTACTACCGCAGGACCATCAGCTGGGACGAGTATACGGCAACGCCTACCGACATTAACGGCATCAAGACCTTCCGCAGCTATTTCAAGACCATGGTGGAGGAAAGCGCCACCACGGTGTGGGTAGTGGCGGCCCCGGAAAATGACTTCTACTATCCTGTGGATGATGGAAACAACTCCACCAACAGGGATACCTTTGCAAACGAGATGGAGCAGGGCGTCCTGTATTTCAGCTACTATGGAATGCAGCTGAAGGTTGGGCAGAAAGCCATCAACAAGGCTACATCCAACGCCGGTGCCCCCATCGTGTACACATCCTCCAATTCTTCCGTCGCGACTGTGGATGAGAACGGCGAGGTTACCGGTGTCGGCGTGGGCACTGCCACAATTTATGCAAATGCTGATGCCTACAGGAACTACGATGCCGCCGATGAGGTTTCCTACGAAGTCACTGTCACGAATGACGAACTCAGCGGCTTGTCCGTAAAATGGAAGACTGAACCCACGTTTGTGGTCAAAGTCGGCTCCGACGTGCAGACCGAAGGTGAATACACCGTTGCTACCGGTTATTCCGGATCACCCGTGGTCACATACTCATCTGCCAACACCGGCATCGCCACTGTTTCTTCCAACGGCACCGTTCACGGCGTGTCGGCTGGCAAAGTGCTCATCACCTATTCCGTAACGGCACCTGCCGGAAACGGTTATGCAGCAGCTACACAGGCCGTGCATTACGAGATCCAGGTTACGGCGAACAAGGCTGAATCCGGCACTATTCACCATGAGGAGACCTTCCTCAATAATAATATGGGGGACTACACCATAGTTCAAGAAAGAGTATCCGATGGCGAAACCTGGAATACCGGGAATGATAAGACAGCCCAATTCCTTCAGTACACCTGGTTCAGCGCAGGCAACTGCTACAGGCACCTGTGGTATCCTTACTATAATGTGGGCACGGGCTTGTCCTTCGGCGTAGCACAGTCTGCCTGGGGTGCAATTGAGGCACCTACCAGCCGCTGGAACGAGAGTGAGGGTAAGTGGGAGACGGACTACCACAACCGCCGCTTCGCAGGTTACGCGAAGATATCCTCCAAGGATATCGACCTTTCCTGCTCGGCAGGGGCGACGATCACCTTCTACCACGCAGGTAACTACTTCTCCGACCCGGCGAATACCGATGCCCGTGCCAATATGAGGAACGATGCCCACATGCTGTTCAGCAAGGATGGCGGACAGACCTGGAGTGATCCTGTAAACATCAACTATCCTCCGGGAATCAACTGGATTTATATCAAGGCCCAGGCAGAGATTCCTTCGGATTACCTTGTGTCCAACTTCCGCGTGGCTTTCGAGTCCACGAGTTATCCGGATCACTTTACCCAACTCTACTTCACTACTGCTGATGGAACTGCCACCACTACTAACAACACGGGTTATCCAGTTTACTACGATGTGGTAACTGTTGGCTCTGAACAGCGCGTGACCACCAGCTACACCCACACCAACACCGGCTATCCCGTCACAGTCACCATGGACGACGGCCGTGCGGGCACGTGGGAGATAAAAAATCTTGTAATTACGGAAGATTAACTAGATGTGACCTCCGCCCTGAGCGCGGAGGTCTTCGTCTACTTTGTCCTTCTCGGCCATGAGAAGGTCCAGGAGCCAGTCTTTCTGCTCATCCACGAGGCCAAGGTCGCGGCAGGCGCTTTCGTAGCGGGCCAGCACGGCCTCCTGATAGCGGTGGTACACCATCGACTTGCGGATTTCGTCTTCAATAGTCTCGTGCTCTATCTCGTAGCTGTCCTTGTAGTAATCCTTATACACCTTCTCCGAGGTATACTGGATGCAGAAGAAGAACAGGCCGGAGGCCAGGATCACTATGCCGAGGATCCCCACGATGAGCGGCACTCTCTGGATGAGCCCCAGCATGCCCAGCGTGGCTCCGATAAGGAATATTGCAAGCGCAATCAGTTCGTTGCGATGATTCTTATAAATTGAGGATATCTTCATAGCCGGTCAGTTTGTTGGTGGTTCGGTTCTGCAGTATCTTGATTTTGTAGTTGTTTTCGGATTCTTTGGCCTCCATGGCCTTCTGGAAGGCCCTTCGTGCGGCCAGCGCCTGGCTGTTCTTTGCCCGCATCTCGTCGAGGTTCTGCCTCAGCTGCCACTGGCTGAGCAGTATGGCGAAAAACGCGATGGCGAACATCACCAGGAAGCCTATCAGTATGGTCATCTGATTCTGCGCCTTCAGCCTGGCGGCCTCAGCGCGAAGCCGGGCGTTGTTCATCTCGGCGTCAAGGATGGCCAAGTCTTCGTTCTGTACCTTTATATATATGGAGTCTTTTTCGCTCATCAGGGAAGAAAGCTCGCCGTAAGCAGGGCCGAAGGATCCCATCTCGGCATAAATACCGTGTTTTTGGGCATGACGTTCGCGGGCGGTGCCAAGCGAATCCGCCCTGGACAGGGCTTCGGCGAACAGACCCCTGGAGCGGAGGTACACCACGTCGAGGCCGCAGCGCTCATCGCTTTCTGTCTGCATTTCGTAGAGAGGGTCGGCCATCAGTGCGTCGTAGCAGGCCCAGAAATCCTGCCAATCTTCCTTGGCGTTATACAGGTACGCGCGCGTCATGCGTGTTTTGATGCGAAGCGACGGGAAAAACTCTTGATAGGCCTCGGCCTTGACGCAGTTCGCTTCAGCCTCGGCGAAGTCCCCGGTCTTTATCTGCTCCTGTGCAATCAGAATCAGCAGGTTCGGCAGTTCCTGCTCTGCGCGGGCTTCTTTACAATACCCAGCAGCAGTCTCGAAATTGCGTATGGCCAGGTAGGAGTTGGTGCGGTAGCTCTGGATGAGCCCGATGATGCGGTGGGAGTACATCGCCCCAAGGGGCATTTTCAGCTTGTCTGCACGACGTCCCATGTCCCGGGCCTCGAGCATGGCGTCGGATGCCCTTCCGATATGGATGAGGTACTGGCAGTATTCGTGGATGACTGAGAAGTAGAAAGGGCGTGCATCCGCATGCCCGCGCACCAGTTCCTTGATTTCTGCCACGGTCTCGTCCATGCGTGCATAATCGCCCTGGGCGAAGCGCACCGGCATTTCGAGCGAAAGGCCAAGGCACTTGTAGCGGAAACGCTCTCTCTGCACGCCGGCCTGGTAGATGGAGTCGGCCAGCGCGAGATTCGCGGGGTTATACATCTGCATGCGCCCGTAGGCGTAGCGCTGGAACACGGCGTCATCCACCTTCAGGCGGTTGACAATCTGCGCCACTGCCGGAAGCGCCCCGGCAAGCAGGACGGCGGCAAGCAGGATGTATCTCCGGAGCCGGGCCATAGACTTATTCGGCTATGGAATGTGCCACCGGTTTGCTGTCCTTCGGCTTTTTGACCGGGGGAGCGGGAGGAGTGGCGGCGGCGGGGATTTTCTTTCGCCAGGCGTAGATGAGGATGGCGATACCCGCCAGCACGAACGGTATGCTGAGCCACTGGCCCATATCCAGTGCCATGTTGTTTTCGAATTCCACCTGAGGTTCCTTGATGAACTCTATAATGAAGCGCATGCCGAAGCAGCCCACGAGGAAGGCTCCGAAGAAGAAGCCTCGGTAGCTGCGGTCCAGTTTCTTCCAGTAGTGCCAGATGAGATACAGCCCCAGAATAAGGTACGACAGCGCCTCGTAGAGCTGCGTAGGATGTTTTGGCTCAGTCTCCCCGTTTCTTTCGAAAATGATACCCCAGGGTAGGGATGTTACATTTCCGTAAATCTCGGAATTGAAGAGGTTGCCCAGTCGGATGAAACATCCGGCGAATGCCACGGTAATGCAGAGACGGTCCATGATCCACAGGAAATCAAAACCGTGGGCTTTCCCGTATTTGTTTGAGAACCACCACATTCCGAGCAGCAGGGCGATGGCTCCTCCGTGGCTGGCGAGGCCTCCCTTCCATGGCTGGAATATTTCCCAGAATCCGTGCCATGATCCGAAATAATAGTCCGGCTGATAGAAAATGCAGTGCCCGAGGCGTGCGCCGACGATTGTGCAGATGAGCAGGGTGTAGAGCAGCGGATCGAGAATCTCTTCTTTAACGCCCTCCCTGCGGCAGTACCAGCGGAATATATACCATCCGAGGATAAACCCGGATATGAACAGCAGGCCGTACCAGCGCACCTGGAGACCCAGGAGATGGAATATCACCGGGTCTACGTTCCAATGAATGGCAAGTTGTATCATTTCTCAGCGTTTGCTACCAGTTGAATCTGTGTGATTACGCATGTGAGAAGCTTCTCCATGATTATCGGCTTCATAATGAAGTCGTTGGCCCCGGCGTTGAAGCCTTTCACGATGTCTTCGTTGGAGTTGAGGGCCGAGAGTATCACTATGCGTATGCCGGCGGTTTCAGGGTTGGCGCGCAGCTGCCGCAGCACCTCGAATCCATCCACTCCGGGCATCATCAGGTCCAGGAGGATAAGATCGGGCTTTTCAGCTGCAACTGCATCCAGTGCCTGCTGGCCTCCGCTGGCCGTGCGCATGCGGAAGTTGAAACGGGAAAGCATCTTCTGGACAAGCAGGAGGTTCAGGGGTATGTCGTCTACCGCGAGAACGTTGTACTTGGAATAATCGTGGTCTTGAGCGTAAAGGGGAGTCATATTTTAAATGTTTTGTTGCGGTAAAGTATCGGGCAGGACGAGCACGAAACGGGCTCCGCCGGTATAGGAAGTATCGAGGAACACGCGGCCGTTCATCTTGCCGGCTATGTCCCGGCATATGCTGAGGCCGAGGCCGGTGCCCTGCACGAAGTCGTTCAGCTTGGTGAAGCGGTTGAAGATGGCCTCCGCCTGGTCCGGAGGTATTCCGGGGCCGGTATCCGTTACCCAGAAGGTCACCTCGCCGGGATTCTCTTTCAGTGAGCATCCTAGTTTGATCTCGCCTTTGGTGGTGTGCTTGCAGGAATTGGTAAGGAGGTTTATGAGTATCTGCTGCACGCGGCGGGGATCGGTGCGGAACATGTGCTGGCCCTCAAACTGGGGCACGTAGGTCATGGTAACGCCCGGCTGCAGACGATGCTCGGCGCTGCTGATCGCGGACTGGCAGATGAATCCTGCTTCGCCGTCCTCGAATGTGATGCGGTAGTTGCCGCTGTCCATGGCGGTGGTGTTGAGGATGTCGTCCAGCAGCATGGTCAGCATCTTGGTGTTGTTGACGATATGGTTGGAGAATTCCTCCTTTTCTTCCGGGCTGAAACTGCCGTCCGGCAGGCTCAGCAGCTGGCTGAATCCCACGATGGCGTTCAGCGGAGTGCGCACCTCGTGGCTCATGTTCTGCACGAAACGGGTCTTGGCCGCGTTCGCGAGCTCGGCTTTTTCGTTGGCTTCCCGCAGAGTCTTGTTTTTCTTCCGGAGTGTGCGCAGGTGGATGATGAGGAAGGTGATGATAGCCATGAGGAGGATGGTGAGGAGTATCATCACCAGGCGCGTTACATTCAGTACCTCTTCCGACTTGGTGGCGAGTTCTTTCTGCAGTTCGGCATTTCCAAGGCGTGCATCCAGCTCGGTGATTTTGGACATGTTCGCTTCTGCAATATGCCTCTCGAATTTCTGCACAAGCAGGCGTTCGATCTCAAACCCCTGTCCCTCGTACCCATAAACTTCCGCCACGTTGGCGAGATACTTGATCTCTCGCACCCTGGCAACGGAAAGGCTGTTGATGACATTGGCATCGAAACGGCCCTCCATGATTGCGTCCAGGGTTTTGAACATCAAGGGAGCGGTTGCGCTTATGGTGCCGATCTGGGGATCCGACAGGCAGTAGTCCCTGTAGCGCCTGTAGTTGGCGGCATCTTTCTCGTATGCTGCTATCTTGGCAAGATAATAGGTGCACCGGAGAGAGTCCAGATGTAAGGTCGCCGCCTTAACTGCTTTATGGATATTGATCTTTAATGAGTCGGACCCGATAATATATGTGTCTGCAAGGTCGCAGTAGAGGCGGGATGGACTTTGCCTGCGGATGACCGGGTCCTTGGACTCTTCATATATCTTTATTGCCTTCTGGATATAGGACTTGGCGCTGATATAGTCGCTCTGGGCTACATACAGCGACACCATGTAGCGCTGGCTCATCCACAGCCCATAGGCATCCTTACGCTGCGTCGCTACCTGCTGAAGTTCCTGCACCAGTTCCATGGTGCGGATAATCTTGTTATGATTGTAGAAGTAATTCTGCGTGATCTCGTAAGCGTAATAATAGTACTGGGGATATCCGAACCTGTCCGCGACTTCCTTGAGGTCTGCCATGTACTGAAGGATCGTCTGGTCCTGTTTCTCCGTGGTAAAAACATGGGAAGGAATGCTTCTGGATGCATTTTTGAGGCGTTCTACATAGTAAAGCGTCTGCGATTTCTTGTCATCCTTGGTAATGGCTGTGCGCAACAGCTCGTTGTTCACCTCTTCGAACCCTTCCTTGCCCACAAGCAGTTCCGCCTGTTTGAAATACTTGTAGCATTCGTCGTCTATGGCATATGGGTTGTTCTGGGCAGCGAGGGGCAGCATGGTGCCCGGGATGCTGCTCAGGGCAAGGAGTATGATGGTTACAGTTTTACGCATAACCTTCAAATATACGCAAAAAAATTTTTTAGTGTAAAAAAAATGTGTACCTTTGCAGTCCTTTCGAGGGTTTAGCTCAGTTGGTTTAGAGCGCTTGCTTGACAGGCAAGAGGTCACTGGTTCAAATCCAGTAATCCTCACAAAACGGCAACCGGATGCGGCTGCCGTTTTTATTTGTATATGGCGTGATTTTTATATAAATTCGCGCCGTAATTTTTTATATATGGTTAGTTTATTGTTGTTCGGCATAACAGCCCTCGTGGCTCCCGCGGACACGGCTTCGGCTCCGGCGGTTCTCACTTTGGACCAGGCCATCCGGATAGCCCTGGACGAGAGCCCCACCGTGAAGGTTGCAGACCTTGAGGTGCAGCGAGCGGAATTCGCAAAGAAGGGAAGCTATGCCATGCTTTTCCCCCAGATAGGCGCATCCGCATCCTACCAGCGTACCATCAAGAAGCAGGTAATGTACATGGGAGGCGGCGATGATGACGACGACAGCAGCGGAGGAGGAATGTCTTCCATGATGTCCGGCATCCTGGATCCCATAATGTACTACATCAATGAGCTCTATAAAGGCACCGGCGTGCCCTTCGTTCCCTATGTCCCCAAACCGAGCACTGACGACGACTCCTCCGACGGAGGCATTGCGGTAGGCCGCTGGAACACCTTCAACGCAGGCATCACGGCCACCATGCCCCTCATCAACGCCCAACTCTGGCAGAGCCTCGCCATCTCCGGGGAAAGTGTGGACCTGGCGGTAGAGAAGGCCCGCAGTTCCCGCCTCGAAATGGTGAACCAGGTGAAGCAGGCCTATTACGGAGTGCTCCTCGCAAAGGAGGCGAACCACGTCTACAAGAGCGTTTTCGACAACGCCGTGCAGAACCTCGAGCTCACTCAGAAGAAGTACAACGCTTCCAAGGCATCAGAACTGGACCTCGCCCGCGCCAAGACCACGGTGGCCAACGCAGTGCCGAACCTCTTCAACTCCGAGAACTCCATCTACCTGAGTCTCTGGCAGTTGAAGGCCATCATGGGCATCGACCTTGAGGCTGATATCGACGTCAAGGATTCCCTCCTGGTCTATTCCGGTGGGATGTCCTCCGTGCTGAACGAAAGCGAGCTCAGCCTCTCCGGCAACAGCACCCTGCGCCAGCTCGAGATCCAGGCGGACCAGCTCGCGAACACGGTGAAGATGCAGCAGTACGCCTATCTTCCCACCCTGTCGCTGGCCTTCTCCTACAGCCTGAACGCAATGACCAACGACTTCAAGTTCGAGGAGTACCACTGGACCCCTTACTCCTATGTCGGCCTCAGCCTCAGCATTCCCATCTTCTCCGGCGGGCAGCGCCTGAACGACCTCCGTCAGACCAAGGTGCAGAAGAGCCAGCTCGCCATCCAGCGAGAGAACACCGAACGCCAGCTGCGCATCGCCATACGCCAGAGCCTGAGCACGATGGAAACTGCCGTCAAGAGCCACGAATCGGCCCTGGACGCCCTCGAATCCGCACAGAAGGCCTACGACATCGCGGCCAAATCCTATGAGATCGGCCGCAGCACCCTCACGGATCTCGATGCCGCCCAGCTCGCCCTGACCCAGGCCCAGCTTGCCGCCAGCCAGGCAATCTACAACTACCTCGTGGCCAAGGCCGGCCTCGAGAGCACCATCGGAGCAGACTACACAGCAGATAATACAACAAAATGAAGAAGATAAGCATAATCGCACTTGCAGCCCTCATACTGGCGGGCTGCGGTCAGAAGAAGGATTCCCAGGAGCAGGCACAGCAGGCCGCCCAGCCCAAGGCCCAGACCGTGAAGGTCCAGCCCGCGGCAAAGCAGGAAGTGAAGCAGGACGGCACCTATTCCGCCACCGTGCAGGCATTCGCCGTCAACAATATAGCCCCCCAGAGCGGCGGCCGCATCCAGAAGATCAACGTCGAGGTAGGGGACTATGTGGGTAAGGGACAGATACTTGCAGAGATGGACCGCGTCCAGCTCGACCAGGCCAAACTTCGCCTATCCAACGCCGAAACCGAGCTCGGGCGCCTCAAGCAGCTCTATGAGCAGGGAGGCCTTGCCCAGAGCGACTACGAGGCCGCCGAACTCAACTATAAGGTCAGCAAGAGCACCTACGACAATCTGGTGGAGAACACCATCCTTCGTTCGCCCATCACCGGCGTCGTCACCGCCCGCTACTACGACCGCGGGGACATGTACGGAATGGCCAGCCCCATCTTCACCGTGCAGCAGATAACCCCCGTCAAGATTCTTGTGGGTATCTCCGAAGGGGATTATACCAAGGTTTCGAAAGGGGATAAGGTCACGCTGAGCGTGGACGCCCTTCCCGGCAAGACCTTCGACGGCACCATCAAGCGCATCTATCCCACCATCGATCCCATGACCCACACCGTGAACGTGGAGGTGCAGGTGCCCAACACCGACCGCCAACTGCGCCCTGGAATGTATGCCAAGGTGAACGTGACCTTCGGCCACAACCGCAGCATAGTGGTGCCCGATGCCGCAGTGGTGCGCCTGCAGGGCTCCGGCCAGCGAAACGTTTTCGTGGTAGAGAATGGTGTCGCGGTGCAGAAGGAAGTTACGCTCGGCCGCCATTTCGACGGACAGTATGAGATCCTTTCCGGAATCGAGGAAGGCGAACAGGTGGTAGTCAAGGGCGGCAGCGCCCTCCGGAACGGCGCACAGGTAGAGGTAATCGAGTAAGGATATGAGCGTAATCAAATCTGCAGTTAAGAATCCGGTCACGACGGCGCTGGTTTTCGTCGCCTTCGTGATCCTCGGTCTGTATTCCCTGGTGAATACGTCGATCGCTCTCTTCCCGGAGTTCGACGCCAACACCATCATGGTGATGAGCTCCTACCAGGGAGCCAACGCCTCCGATATCGAAACCAACCTTACGAAGATACTCGAGAACACCCTCAACAGTGTAGAGGACCTTAAGAAACTGAGTTCCCAGAGCAAGGAGAACGTCAGCATCCTCACCCTCGAATTCGAATACGGCACCGACATCGAAGAGGCTACCAACAACGTGCGCGACAAACTCGACATGGTGAATTCCGCACTTCCGGAAGGAGCCTCCACGCCGGTGATATTCAAGTTCAGCGCCGATGACATGCCCATCATGATGTTCACGGCCTCCGCCACCGAATCCGTCTCGGGACTCGACAAGATTCTCGACGAGCAGGTGGCGACTCCGCTCGCCCGCATCAAAGGCGTGGGTACGGTGAGTATCGACGGCGCTCCCACCCGTGAGATCCAGGTTTACTGCGATCCCGGCAAGCTGGAGGCCTATCACCTGAGCGTGGCCGCAATCTCCCAGATAATCGCGGCCGAAAACCGCAATCTGCCTTCCGGAAACATCGACATAGGTTCCAACACCTATACCCTGCGCGTGCAGAAGGAGTTTGAGGATCCCTCCGAACTTCTGGACATAGTCGTAGGTTACAACGGCAGCCAGACGGTCCTGCTGCGCGATGTCGCCACTATTCGCGACGGCAGCCAGGAAC
Source organism: Bacteroidales bacterium (assembly GCA_017527415.1). Lineage (GTDB taxonomy): Bacteria > Bacteroidota > Bacteroidia > Bacteroidales > UBA932 > Cryptobacteroides. Next base: position 47,903 of record JAFXQA010000022.1, read on the forward strand.
GTGAGCAGGAATCCTACACCGACGGTATCCGCGCAGCCCGAATCGTGATTCAGAAGCAGGCCGGAGCCAATACGGTGAACGTGAGCCGCGGAGTGCACAAGCAGCTCGAGCAGATCAAGAAGACGCTTCCTACGGACATCAAGATCAACCAGATCTTCGACTCTTCCGAGGAAATCGTCGACACCATACATTCCCTGATCGAGACCATCCTCATCACATTCGCGGTGGTCATGCTGGTGGTGTTCATCTTCCTCGGACGCTGGAAGACGACCTTCATCATCATACTTTCCATCCCTATCGCCCTGCTTGCGTCGCTGGTGTACCTCTTCGCCACGGGCAATACCCTTAACATCGTGTCGATGGCCTCGCTGTCGCTTGCCATAGGTATGGTGGTGGACGATGCCATAGTAGTGCTGGAGAACGTTACCACCCATATCGAGAGGGGAGAGAAACCCGCCGAGGCGGCCATCCACGGCACCTCCGAAGTGGGTATCTCGGTAATCGCATCCACCCTCACCATGCTCTGCGTCTTCCTGCCCCTTACATTCATAAAGGGCATGACCGGCGTGATGTTCCAGCAGCTCGGCTGGATAGTCACCATAATCATGGTGGTGTCCACTACCGCAGCCCTTACCCTGGTGCCCATGCTCTGCGCCCAGTTCCTTGGCGGCAAAAAGAGCGAGAGCAAGCTCTACAAGTGGTTCTTTACCCCCATCGACAAGGCCCTGAACGGGATCTCGGCGGGATATGCCCGCCTGATCGCATGGGCCACCACTCACCGCAAGACCGTCATCTTCGGTGCCTTCGGCATACTGATGGCCGTGCTGGTATTCATCGCACCGCGCATCAAGACCGAATTCTTCCCCAGAAGCGATGCCGACCGTCTCCAGATCAATGTCACCCTTCCCGTGGGCACCGCCCAGAGCGTGACCGGCGAGCTTGCGAACAACATATACGCCGACCTGGTGCGCGAAATCCCCGAAATCGAAGTCTGCAACATGACCTTCGGCCAGGCGGATTCCGACAATCTCCTCGGTTCCATGCGCAGCAACGGCACGAACATCCTCTCGTACAACATGCACATTGGCACCAAGAGCGAGCGTGAGCGTTCTTCTGCCGACATCGCCGACCACGTTAGGGCCATCCTCCGGAATTATCCGGAAATCCGCAAGGCGACCGTAGTGGAAGGCGGCGGCGGAATGGGAGGAGCTTCCAGCGTTGCACTTGAGATATACGGATACGACTTCGAGGAGACCGATGCGGCCGCCAAGGCCATCCAGGCCAAGATGCTGGAGCGCCCCGAGTTCGCCCAGGTGATCCTCAGCCGCGACGAATATACTCCGGAATTCCAGGTCGATTTCGACCGTGAGAAACTTGCCCTCAACGGCCTCAACTCCACCACCGCAGGTTCCGCGTTCAGCGCGGCCATGAGCGGCAGCGTGGCGTCGTTCTACCGCGAGGACGGCGACGAATATTACATCCGCGTCCGCTATGCTCCCGAATTCCGTACGAGCGTAGAAGACATGGAGAACATCATAGTGTACAATCCTGCCGGGAAGGCCATACGCCTGAAGGAACTCGGAAATATCGTGGAAACGGAGGTCCCTCCTACCATCGAACGCCGCAACCGTCAGCGCTACATTACCGTCACCGCGCTGGTGGGCAACAAGGTCGCCCTCTCCGAAGCCGTGGCCGCGACCAACGACATCCTTGAGCAGACCCCCATGCCTTCCAATCTCTACAGCGTGATTTCCGGCGACTACGAGGATCAGCAGAAGATGTTCTCCGACATGGGAGTGCTGATGGTGCTGATGATCCTGCTGGTGTATATAGTGATGGCCGCGCAGTTCGAGAGCTTCCTGAGTCCCTTCGTGATCATGTTCAGTCTTCCTTTCGCCGCTGTCGGCGTGCTGCTCGGCCTCTGGGTGACGAATACGGCCCTAAGCGTGATGGGCATGGTGGGTATTATAATATTGATAGGTATAGTCGTGAAGAACGGTATCGTGCTCATCGACTACACCATCCTCTGCCGCGAGAGGGGAATGAGCGTGCTGGAGGCATCCGTGACCGCAGCCCGCAGCCGTCTGCGCCCTATCCTGATGACCACCCTCACCACTGTGCTGGGTATGCTTCCCATGGCCCTCGGCCGCGGGGAAGGATCCGAAATGTGGAACGGTCTCGGAATGGTGGTCTGCTGGGGACTTACCATTTCCACGCTTGTAACTTTGGTTTTAATACCCGCAGTTTACTGCGTCTTTGCAACGCGGCAGGAGAAACGTGCATCTAAAAGATACGAGATTATATGAAAGCGGTGTTCATAGTTTACAATCAGGCATACGGCGATGAAATAGTCGCCGTGGTTGAAAGCCTGGGCCAGCGCGGTTTCACACGCTTCGACGGCGTGGGCGGGCGCGGTTCCGTGAGCGGAATCCCGCATCTCGACAGCCATGCATGGCCGGAGTACAACGATGCACTTATGCTGATGGTTGAGGATGCTACGGTGGCACCTCTCCTGGACGCCCTCCGGGCGAAGGATGCGCAGACCCCCGATCTGGGTCTTCGTGCATTCAGCTGGAATTTGGAACAAATTCTATAATTTTTTATATCTTTGTGAGTATGATTGTTTTAGACGAAAATAACTTTGAGACTGTCATCGCTTCCCAGCCGGTTGCAATGATTGATCTCTGGGCTTCATGGTGCGGTCCCTGCCGTATGCTTTCCCCCACCGTGGACGACATCGCCGCCGAGTACGACGGCCGCGTCGCCGTTGCCAAGTGCAACGTGGACGACAACGAGCAGATTGCCGAGAAATTCGGCGTTCGCAGCATCCCAACCATCCTCTTCTTCAAGGATGGCCAGCTCGCAGACAAGACCGTGGGTCTCGTATCAAAACAGGAAATAGAGGCAATACTTAATAATTTACTGTAATATGAAAAAATTAGTTATCGCGATCGCAGCTGCCTTCGTGGCATTCAGCGCTTCTGCACAGGTCGGTGTCATCGCCGGTCTCACTTCTTCCCAGAGCAACTATAAGGATGCTTGGGCAAACATCGATGAGGTTACCCAGTACCATGTGGGTGCAACCCTCAAACTCCCCCTCCCTTTCGGACTTGCAGTTCAGCCTTCAGTCATCTATAATGTCAAAGGTACTTCCTTCAAGGATGCAACGACCGATGGTGCCGCATTCAAGACCGACTCCAAGACCGGCATCCTCGAGATCCCCGTACAGGTTCAGTGGGGTATCGGCATCGCCGGTGTCGTCCGTCCCTATGTTTTCGCAGAGCCTTTCGTAGGTCTCGGAATCAGTGGCGAGAACAAGGTAGACCTTGCAGGTATCGTCAATACAGACAAAGACAAGAGCAAGGCTGAATGGGACAACATCAAGGATCGCCTTGAGTATGGCTTCGGTGTGGGCGCAGGTGTCGAGATTCTCCAGCACCTCCAGGTTTCCGTCCGCTACTACTGGAACCTCGGCGGCCTTTACGGCCAGGACGAGAACGGCGAGAACAAGCCTACTGCCAGCACTAATCCCGGTGACTATATCGAATATGCCCAGAACCAGAAGGTCAGCGGCGTGATGGCTTCCATAGCTTTCCTGTTCTAAAGAACGATATGTCGGGAAAGAAGGCGGTGTTTTTTTGCTCCGCCAGCAAGAATATAGATCCCAAATACAATCAGGCCGCGCGGGAATCAGTCCGTGCGGCTTGTTTGGCTGGATATGGCATTGTGTCCGGGGGATCTTTCCGCGGAACCATGGGTGCGGTGTGCGACACTGCCAAAGAGTTGGGCGCACCAAGTTTCGGGGTTTTGCCCGAGTTTATGAAAGGCCTTGAATATGAAGGCCTTACCGAGCTAAGATGGGCCCCGACCATGAGCATCCGCAAAGAAATGATGCGCGAAGGTGTCTGCCTTGCGGTGGCCCTTCCCGGAGGCATCGGCACCATGGACGAATTCTTCGAAACCATAGTCCTGGCCAAGCTGGGCCGTTTCCACGGGCGCATCGCAGTGCTCAACCTCGACGGCTTCTACGAACCGCTCAAGGCTCTGCTGGACCATTTCGTAGAAAACGGGATGCTGGAGCCGGATGATGCCGCACTGGTATCGTTCGCCGACACTCCCGAAGAACTTGCAAAACTTTTTTGATGGACAGGAATTCGGTCATAGCTTTCCTTGGAAAGGATTGGGATGTATTGCAGAAACTGATCCGCAGCACTCTCGGTTCCGATGTCCCTATGCTGGACGAGATTAATATCCGCTTGCTGGAGAATGCCGGCAAGATGCTTCGCCCGAGGCTGACGCTGCTTTTCGCGCGCATTTGCGGAGGACCGGTGCTAAAGGAAGAGAGCATACGGTATGCCGCTGCGGTGGAGGTGCTTCACAATGCTACGCTCCTGCACGACGATGTGGCCGACGAGGCTATGACGCGCCGCGGCAAGCCTACCGTGATGTCGTACCTTGGTGCCGTTCCGGCGGTGCTCGTGGGCGATTTCTGGCTTGCCAGGGCTGTCGGCCTGCTTTCAGACTGCTCCGATATGAAGTGGACTCTGAATGCGTTCACCCGCACCCTTACGGATCTTTCTGAAGGGGAGATGCTTCAGCAGCAGAAGGCATTTACCTCCGACACCACGATGGAAGACTACCTCCGCATCATCTACGGCAAGACCGGAAGCCTTTTCGTGACGGCCTGTGAGAGCGGTGCGAAGTCGGTGCAGGCATCCGAGGAGATGATTCAGGGCGCCGGGCGTTATGGCAAGGCTCTGGGCCTGGCTTTCCAGATCCGGGACGACATCCTGGACTATGCCGGAGACGAGAAAACAGGCAAGCCTGTAGGTATCGATCTCCTGGAGCAGAAAATCACCCTGCCCCTTTTGGGGGCGCTTTCCAACTCGCCCGATGAGCAGAAGTGGAGGCAGATGATTCACGAGATCCCCCTGCACCCCGCGAACTGCGATACCATCCGCGATTTCGTGCTCTTGAACGGCGGTGTTGAATTTGCCGAAAAGAAACTTGAAGACTATGTCAGCGAAGCCGAGCACGCTCTGGACGTCTTCCCGGACTGCCCCGAAAAGGAGATACTTGCCGGCATCGCCCATCTTAATGCCATACGTACCAAATGAGCGATTTACTGCAGACCCTCTGCGGGATGGCCGACTCCGGCCGTGTTCCCCACGCCCTTCTCCTCCACGAGGATGACGGCGGCGGAGGCGTGGCCCTCGGGATGAAGTTCCTGGAGCACCTCTACGGGGGTAATCCGCGTGTAGCCAAAATGATACATCCCGATATCCACTTCGTTTTTCCCCTCATCCTTTCGGGAGATTCGGTGTCTGAGCAGTATGCCAAAGAGTGGCGGTCGCTGGTGCAGGAGAATCCCGGTTTCAGTGAGGGAGATCTCTACGAGGCCCTGGGTTTCGAAGGCAAGAATACGGTGATCTCCGTCAAGGAGGCGAACTTCCTCCTGGGGGTGCTGGGCCGCTATTCGCTGGAAGGAGGATACACCACCGTGCTGATCTATCTTCCCGAAAAGATGAACTCGGTGGCGGCCAACAAGCTGCTGAAGATACTGGAAGAACCCCCGCAGCAGACGCTGTTCCTGATGGTGACGCACGCTCCCGAGCGGCTTCTGCCCACGATTCTGTCCCGCTGCCAGCTGTTCCGGATGGAGTCTTCAGGCAGTGCGGAAGTTACGTTGCGCTACGATGACGGCGGGCTTCTCTCTTCGCTGATGGATGCGATAATCGCACGGGACCTTTCCGCCGCGCTTGAGACAGGGGAGCAGCTTGCCGCCCTGCCGTCGCGCGATTCCATGCGGGCTTTCTGCCGCTATGCCGCCGAGAAGATGCGCCTCGTTTTCCTGGTGCAGCAGGGGCTGGAGTCGCTCTCCGGTGACGATGCCGAAGCACGCGCCTGGGCCGCCGCCTGCAAGAAAACCTTCCCCCGCAAGGCGCTGGAGGCTCTCGACAAGGCGTCCGCCCTGATCGGAAGGAATGTGAACCAGAAGATCCTCTTCACCGACATGGTGGACAGGTTCTTTGTTAATATATAGTATATGGATAAGGAATCAATAAGGATGGACTGCAACCGTGGCTGCGTGGTTACCACCGACCCGGCCTCCGGCGAGTCTCATTTCACATACCGCGAGGGCTGCTGCAAGCTCCGCGACCACAACTATCTGGCCGGCATCCCGGACCAGAGTTTCAAGGATATATTCGAGGTGCGTTTCAAGAACACCCGCAAGGCTTTCTACCGCAATGCTTCCGGGCAGAACGTCAAGCTGGGGGATATGGTGATCGTTGAGGCCACCACCGGCTGCGACCTTGGCATCGTTACGCTGGAGGGCCCTCTGGTGGGCCGCCAGCTTAAGTGCAAGGGCGTCGATCCTGAGGCGGTTGAGCTGAAGAAAATATACCGTAAGGCCAAGCAGTCGGATATCGAGAAATGGCAGGAGGCCATTGCCCGCGAGCAGGATACCATGATCCAGGCACGCCGCATCGCCGCGGAGATGGGGCTGGAGATGAAGATAGGCGACGTGGAGTTCCAGGGCGACGGCAGCAAGGCGATTTTCTACTACATTGCCGACGGCCGTGTGGATTTCCGCCAGCTGATCAAGGTATTTGCCGAAGAGTTCCGCATCCGCATAGAGATGAAGCAGATAGGCGCGCGCCAGGAGGCCGGCCTGATAGGCGGTCTGGGAGTCTGCGGCCGTGAGCTTTGCTGCGCGAGGTACATCACCAATTTCAAGAGTATATCCACATCCGCCGCGCGAGTGCAGGATCTTTCGCTCAACCCTCAGAAACTGGCCGGGCAGTGCGGCAAACTGAAATGCTGCCTGAACTATGAAGTGGCTGTGTATCAGGATGCCCAGTCCCGCATACCCCGCGTGCAGGAACCTCTCGAATTTGAGGATGGATTTGCTTATCTGCGTAAGACGGATATCCTCAAGGAGGTCATGTATTTCTCGTACGACAAGCATTCAGATGCCGATCTCTATGCCCTCGATGCGGCCGACGTGCGGGAGATTATCAAGATGAACCGGAACGGGGTGAAGCCGGAGTCGCTGAAGAGCGAGCCGGAACCATCGGCGCCTGAGTTTGTGACTGCGGTCGGGGATGACAGCATTTCTCGTTTCGATGCTCCCAAGCGCAAGAAGAAGCGCAACAAGAACCGCCGGAAATGATATCCACCAGCATGATGGCAGGTTTTCCCGACAGCCGCCGGAGTCTTTCACCAGCTCGCAAAAAAAATGCTCGCTGGCAAAAGCTCGCGGCGGCATTCGCGACGCCTTCGCACCCTGCCATCACTCACGTCCCTCAGGGGCAAGCCCTTTGTGGGGGCGCTGCCCCCAGGACCCCCGTGGCTCTCGGACTACCGACATCGCCGTCAAGCGGCTCCGTCCCGTCCTCCGCCGTGCGCGCTGAGGCGCGCAGCTTGTTCTCGGCAATACTGCTACTGCTGGCGGTGGCGTGCAGCAAGCCGGGGTCGTGGGAGCAGTTCATTCGGGCTGAGGAGGCGCCGGGCGGGGTGTATGAATTCGTCATTCCGGCAGTTGTCACGATTTCCACCACTGGTCCGGGCGAAGCGAAAGCATCCACATTTGACCTGTCATTCTACACCGCACCGCTGTCAGGGCCATTGCAGTTGGAAATCGCTTTTTCCGACCTGCGTGAGACCGTATGGTTTCCGGCCGGGGAGCATCGCGCCCTCTACCGCAGCGGCGTTCGCTTTTCGGACGACCTGTCGGGAAATACCCCAATATCTCTACAGGTACCCCCTAAAAACCCCCTACCTGTAGAGAATATTGCGGAAATCTCTACAGGTACCCCCAAAAACACCCCTACCTGTATAGAAAACGGGGAAAACCTTGACAGGTCTGCTGTAACAATTCAAGTTACTCCGATCAACCCGCCGGAGGATTTCCGGGGCTTAGGAATAATCATCAAACGAAACGATGGGACACGGTAAACTGCGCAAATTCGCCGAGAACGAGACTTTCCACTGCCTGTTGCAGCCCAGCGCCGAAGAAGTGCTGGCCGATGGCTACTTCAACCTTGCAGACCATCCTGTGAAGGGCCGCTGGATCGAGCAGATGTTCGGTGGGCACGAAGGCCCCATCGTCCTGGAACTTGGTTGCGGAAAGGGGGAGTACACCCTCGAACTGGCCCGTCGCAATCCGGACAAGAACTATATTGGGGTGGACATCAAGGGGGCGCGTTTATGGCGCGGCGCCAAGACCGCAACCGAAGAGGGGCTGTGCAATGTTGCTTTCCTTCGCACCCGCATTGAGTTCATCACCGCCTTTTTCGGCCCGGATGAAGTTTCCGAAATCTGGCTTACCTTTTCCGATCCCCAGCTGCGTGCCAGCGAAAACAAACGACTTTCCTCTGCAATGTTTCTGGAGAGGTATCGCCATTTCCTGCGGCCAGGCGGCATCATCCATCTAAAGACCGACAGCCGCTTCCTCTTCGAATACACCCGCTCCGTCGCTACCGTCAACGGCCTTCCCATCCTTGTGGAGACTACTGATTTGTACTCTGACGGTCAGGGGCATGGTACTGCCCCTTCGGGAGTTCGCTTCGCTCACCCCACCATTCCTTCGGAACGGTCCCCCCGCTTCCGTGCCGCGGGTGGCACGTCCCTCAGGGGCAGTACCATACCCCTGCCGGCTGAGGTCCGGGAAGTCCAAACCTTTTACGAGACCATGTTTCTGGAGATGGGCCTCCCCATAACCTATATGGAATTCTGCCCGGACCATGATGGCCCATATTTGAACCCCCGCGATCCCGAAGATTTCGACTCCGCCTACTGGCGCACCGCCGAAGGCCCCCGCCGCTCCCTCAATCATCAATAATTATGGTTGTAAAAAAGGATTAGTTTAATTATCTTTGTAAACTATGATGAAGGAAAGCAAATGGGTTGTTAGTGATCCCGCGCCTTCAGACAAGGTCAACAGCCTTGCCGCGGAGGTGGGTATCGACCGTGTGCTGGCAGAACTGCTGGTCAAGCGCGGTGTCGAGACCTTCGAGCAGGCCCGTGCTTTCTTCCGTCCCAGCCTGGAAAACCTTCACGACCCTTTCCTGATGAAAGATATGGACAAGGCCGTGGAGCGTCTTCATCAGGCCATCACCGGCAACGAGAAAATCCTCGTCTACGGCGACTACGATGTGGACGGCACCACCGCCGTGGCGTTGGTCTATTCCTTCATCAAGCGTTATACCGATCTGGTGGACTTCTACATACCCGACCGTTACGACGAAGGCTACGGGGTGTCCGGAAAGGGTATCAGATGGGCTGCCGAGAACGGTTTCGGCCTCATTATTACCCTGGACTGCGGCATCAAGGCCATCGAGAAAGTGGACCTCGCCAAGAGCCTCGGGGTGGATGTGATTATCTGCGACCATCATCTCCCCGAACTCGAGCTTCCGAAGGCCGTCGCCGTGCTGGATCCCAAGCGGGAGGACGATTCCTATCCCTTCGACGACCTCTGCGGCTGCGGAGTTGGATTCAAGTTGGTGCAGGCATACGCACAGAAGTTCGAGATTCCGTTCGAGACCCTCATCCCCCTGCTGGACCTTCTCGTGGTGAGCATTGCGTCCGACCTGGTGACGGTGGTCGGAGAGAACCGCATCCTTGCCTACTACGGCCTCAGGCAGCTTAACGAGAACCCCCGCAAGGGCCTGCTTGCCATGATCAACCTGTCCAAGCTCGAGCCCGGGCATATTACGGTAGATGACATAGTCTTCAAGATAGGCCCTCGCATCAATGCAGCGGGGCGCATGGAGACCGGCCGTCTCGCCGTAGAGCTGCTCACCGCCACCGAAACGGGCAAGGCGATGATAGTAGGCGAAAAGATCAACAACAATAACAACGAACGCAAGAATGTAGACCGTGAGATTACGGCCGAGGCCCTGGAGATGGTGGAGTCCGGCAAGTGCCTTGCGCGGGAGAACGTTACCATAGTCTATAACCCCAAATGGAACAAGGGCGTTGTGGGTATAGTGGCATCCCGCCTGGTGGAGGCCTATTTCAAGCCCACCGTTGTGCTCACCAGCAGTAACGGATTCGTCACCGGATCTGCCCGCAGCGCCGGCAAGTTCGACCTCTATGCCGCCATTGAAAGCTGCGCGGACCTTATGGAGAACTTCGGCGGGCACACCTATGCCGCCGGCCTCACCCTCACCGAGGACAAATTGCCGGAATTCGCTGCCCGCATGGACAGATTCGTGGGCGAGCACATCACGGCCGACATGCTCACTCCGGTGGTGGAGATAGATTCTGAGCTCAACTTCTCGCAGATAACTCCCAAGTTCTTCCGCATTCTCAAGCAGTTCCAGCCATTCGGCCCCGGCAACCATAATCCCATTTTCATGACCCAGGGCGTGTATGATGCCGGTGACGGCCGCAAGGTGGGTGCGGGCGGCGCGCACATGAAGCTCGACCTGATCCAGGAAGACCAGCCCTACCACAAGGTGCCGGCCATCGCATTCAACCTTGCGGACTACTTCGACTATGTGAAGGAGGGCAACCCTGTGGACGTCTGCTACGCCATCGTGGAGAACTACTTTGCCGGCAATACCTTCACCCAGCTCCGCATCCGCGACATGCGCAAAGGGGAGGATATTATATGACAAAGAGAACACTGATTCCTTTAATACTGGCTGGATTTTGCTCTGTGGGCATCTGCTTTGCCCAGAACTATAAGGAGGTCATTGAACAGAATCCCTCCAGACAGGCAGGCCTTTTTTATGTCTACGACGGCGATGCGCTGCCCGCTCCCACCCCTTCGCCGGAGGGTTACAAACCTTTCTATATCAGCCAGTTCGCAAGGCACGGCGCCAGATATTGCACTAGCGAGTACGATGCCATGCACGAATGGCTCGCCAAAGCGGCCGAGGCAGGTGTGCTTACCGATGAGGGCAAGGCGTTCCGAAAGCGCTATGAATCTTTCTACAAAAAGGTGAAGCTCTGCAAGGGGAATCTGACCGACATAGGGAAGAATCAGCATCGCAGCATCGCAGCACGCCTCTTCGAACGATTCCCCGAGGTGTTCGAGGGGCCTACCCATGTTGAGGCCGTATCTACAGAATCTCCCAGGGTAATAATGAGCATGTGGTCCTGCCTTTCCGGCCTGCAGGCGGTGGATAAGGATATAGATTTCAGTGCCGATGCCTCCGCGAAGTATGCCTCCTGGCTGCAGCCCAGCCTGAAGCAGAATCCACTCATGATCCAGGACGGCTTCAAGTTTGGAAAGGCTGCCGAAAAAGCCTTCCGCACTTATTTCGACGAAACTGTTCCCTGGAAAGAGATTTGCGGGAGATTCTTCACATCTCCGGACGAAATAAAGAGTATACTGAAAACCACTCCTTTCAAATTCATCGATAATCTGCATGCGGTCGTGTCCGACACCCGCTACTGTCTGGACGTGGACAGGAATTACTTTGACGGAATCTTTACCGATGATGAAATGCATCAGGTATGGAAAGCCCTTTCCGCATATTATTTCCTCGAGGTTGCAAGGTATGAAGCTTCCGAGAGCCTGCGACTGGATTACGCTGCGTTTACCCTTGGGCAGATTATAGAAAGTGCAAATGCCGACATAGCATCCGGCAATACTCAGCTCCGGCTGTGTTTTGGGCATGATTCAGGGATAGCACCGCTTTTGGTGATACTGGATGCGAACGGGTACGGCCGTGCTACCTCTTCTTTTGAGGAAAGCCTGGAGATCTTCCCCAATTATATTATCACCATGGCAGCTTCTGCACAGTTTGTTTTCTACAGGGATGCTGCCGGAGATATACTTTTCAAGCTGCTGGTCAATGAGCAGGAAGCAACACTTCCGCTCGAACCTGTGCAGGGTGTTTATTACAGGTGGCTCGACTTCAAGGAGCATTATCTCCCGATCGTCCGCGCATCGCAGCGCAAGATAAAATACCATAAGCCCCTTGCCACCCTGAAATCTACCGACTGGGGATGGCAGAGTGTGAGCGGCTCCAAGGTAGAACTTGGCCACGCTTCTGTAAATGTATTCAGCAGCGTACAAGATATTTCCCTGATTCGTTTCCCCATGAAGGATCATGCCGTATCGGTAGTGGAATCCGACGGCTCCAACGCGGCCATCACCAGCAAGTTCGGCGAGAAGAACAAGGCCCTGGCCGCCATCAACGGAAGCTATTTCAACGTGAAGACCCTGATGCCGGTAACCTTTGTTAAGGATGAGGGCAAGGTGCGTTGCGATGTTACTACCGACGGGATCTACCGCAACAACGGAATGTTCCGCATCAAGGACAGGAAGGGCCGCACGGTGGACATTCTGACCATCGACTCCCTGAGCACCCCGAAAGCCGCGAAAGGCTGGCGTGAGGCCATAGTCTCCGGCCCCGTACTGATGGAAGAAGGAAGGGTGCCGATCTATGAGAACGACGGTTCCAGGCACTTCCGGAACTTCTACGCCAGGCGTCATCCCCGCACCCTCATGGGCTACACGGCCGACGGCTGGATCTACTTCATCGTGGTGGACGGGCGCTTCCCTGGGCAGGGAGAAGGCATGAGCATAGAAGAACTCCAGGTGCTCTGCGAGTCCCTCGGGCTGTACGAGGCCATGAACCTGGACGGCGGCGGATCCTCCACCCTCTGGTCTGCCCAGGACGGCGTAGTCAATCATCCCTACGACAACCAGCGCTTCGACCACGACGGCGAGCGGGTTGTGCCCAACGTGTTAATAGTAAAATAGAATCCATATGAAAATCATCATCGGCCTCATCATCATCGCCATCGGCGCATTCTGCCAGTCGAGCAGCTACGTTCCCATCAACAAGATACGCAAGTGGAGCTGGGAGAGTTACTGGATAGTGCAGGGCGTTTTCGCCTGGTTGCTGTTCCCGCTCCTGGGCGCCCTCCTGGCGGTCCCTTCCGGGGAATCGCTCTTCGCAATGTATGCGGCGCATCCCGCCGAAAGCCTCAAGACCATCTTCTTCGGCATCCTCTGGGGTGTCGGCGGCCTCACCTTTGGTCTCTCGATGCGCTATCTGGGCGTGGCCCTCGGCCAGAGCATCGCCCTCGGCACCTGCGCGGGCCTCGGAACCATCCTCACCCCCGTTTTCACCGGTAATACCGGGGATCTGACCATGCCTGTCGTGGTCGGCGTGGTCATCACCCTGATTGGCATTGCGGTCATCGGCATCGCCGGCGCCCGCAAGAGCAAGGAGGCCGGTGCGGATGCGAAGGACGCGGTGAAGGATTTCAACTTCGGAAAGGGTATCTTCGTGGCCCTTTTGGCCGGATTCATGAGCGCCTGCTTCGCCATCGGCCTGGGCTTCGGCAAAGACCTCGCTTGGGCATCCACCGCAGATATCTTCAAGACCCTGCCCGCCACCCTGCTGGTGACCTTCGGTGGATTCCTGACCAACGCGGTGTACTGCTTCTACCAGAACACCCGTAACAAGACCTGGAGCGACTACGCACAGGGCAGCCTCTGGGGCAACAACATCCTTTTCTGCGCCCTCGCCGGCCTGCTCTGGTACAGCCAGTTCTTCGGCCTTTCCCTCGGAAAGGGCTTCCTCGCCGGCGCGCCGGTGCTGCTGGCCTTCAGCTGGTGCATCCTGCAGGCCCTGAACGTCACCTTCTCCAACGTCTGGGGAATCATCCTCAAGGAGTGGAAGGGATGCTCGCGCAAGACCATCGCCATCCTGGTCTGTGGCCTGGTCATCCTGATAGTGTCTTCGTTCCTGCCGCAGTTGCTGTAGGGGTATGGCCGTCAGACTATTCAAATGCGTCCGTCTAACATACTCATGAAGGCCCTGACTGCGTGCGCCTGGCTTTCCGCCGCGTGCATCCTCCTTGTTGCGTGTGGCCGGCCGTCCATCCGCAGTACAGTGGTTTTTGAAGAGGGCAGCGACTCCTGCCACTTCTACCGCATTCCGGCCATGACCCTGGATGCGCAGGGTAACATAGTGGTAGCCATCGACCGCCGCTACGAGAACCTGGCGGACCTGGGCTACCGCAAGACCAGCATCGACATCGCGTGCAAACGCAGCACCGACGGCGGCCGCAGTTGGAGTGCGCAGTCCTTCATTGCCCGTGGAGATACCTCCCGCGTGCTGGGTTATGGCTATGGCGATGCATCGCTCACCACTCTCCCGGACGGCCGTATCCTCTGCCTGTTCGCATGCGGAAACGGCACCAAAGGCTTCCGCCGCGGCCTCAAGCACACCACCGTCTGCACCAGTGACGACGGTGGCATCACCTGGAGCGAGCCGCGCCTGGTGGCCTTCCCGGAAACCATCCACAGCGCTTTCGTCACCTCCGGCAAGGGGATTGTGGATGCGGATGGAGATATCCTGCTGGCGGCCGACGTTCTGCCCAGGGATTATCCGGATCCTATGCCCGTACCCTGGCCGATCGAGCCGCACCTGTTCTATTCGAAGGATGGGGGAGAGAGTTGGACGCTTCAGCCCGAGCCACTCTTCTCGCCGGCGGATGAAACCAAGCTCGTGCTGCTTCCGGATGGCCGGCTGCTGTCCAGCTCCCGCCGGTGGTTCTACGGCCCCCGCGGCCTGAACACCGCCGTGAAGGGCAGCGACGGCATCTGGCACTGGGAAGAGGAGAGGCTTGCCGAGGGCCTTGACGCCAATCCCTGCAACGGAGATATAGTTGCCTGGCGCGGCCTGCTGCTGCATTCATATATAAAGGAAGAGAAGGCCCGTCGCGGGCTCACCCTGGCGGTAAGTGCTGACGAGGGTACTTCCTGGAGGGATGTCCTGACCTTGCAGGAGGGCCCCGCCGCTTATTCCACCATGGTGGTGTTCTCTAACGGCGATGTGGGAGTGCTGTATGAAGATGGCTCCCGCAGCACCGATGATGGCTACGACATAGTCTTCAGCCGCATCCCCTGCCGCCTGCTCCGGCGCCTGATAAAGTAATGCTTTTGATATCATTTTCTATTGTTTGATATCACCTTTTTGCTATATTTGCAGAAAGGTGATATTATTATGGAAAGAGTCCAAACCATAGTCCGGCTGCGTCCGGAATTGCTGGCCCGGGTGAAAAGGGCTGCCAAACGCGAGAACCGTTCGGTGAACAGTTTCCTCGAGCACACTATCGAAAAGGCCGTCGGCCTTGAATTCCCCAAACTCCCGAAAGACTTCAAGGTCTCGGATGAAATCCTCAACCTGGCATGCTTTGATTTGCCCAGGCCTACCCAAGAAGAACTGGATAATGACCCTAAATACGCTTATCTATATGAAAAATACATTAAAGAATAAACTCCGGGCTTTTTTGGATACTAACATCACTATTGATGTATTGAGTTCCAATGATCGTGAACATCGAGAAGCTTCCCGATGTATCTTTCAGGCAATTCATAACGGCGACATAGAAGGTTATCTAACTACACAGAGCATATTGGATGCACAATACATTCTATCTAGGGAAAAGAATTTTTCTATGAAAAAATTCAGTCAGATGATGCTGTACATCCTGTCTTTCGTAAACGTTACCCAGATCGACGGCCTGTCCATCCGCGAAGCCCTCAAGAACCCCACGGGAGACTTCGAAGACGATGCCCAGTTCGCCCAGGCAGATTCCGAAGAATTCGACATCGTGGTCACCTCCGACCGAAGTTTTCTTGCCAGACAAAGCGCCGACGGCCCCAAAATCATGACCCCCGAAGCCCTTATCGAGAAAATGAGTTGAGGATCTGCCGGGCAGCCTGCTCGTAGCTGAGGCCGTCGATGTCGAGGATGATGTCGGCGGCTTTTTCGTAGATGGGACCGCGTTCGGCCATCATTGCGGCGATGCGGGATTCAAGGCTGTCGGGAGCGTCTGCCGGGGCATCGGGATTCGCCCCTGCCAGCATCGGCCGCCCTTCAGTCCCAACCTCCCGCAGGTTTGCTGCCAGCGTCTCAACACTTGCCCTCAAATAGATGCATTTGCAATTCTTCTTCACCAATTCCCGGCTCCCCTCATCGGTCAACGTCCCGCCGCCCAATGAAAGCAGTATGTCTGACGGTAGGTGGGCCTTCCCCTTTCGGGAGTTCGCTTCGCTCACCCCACCATCGGCAATAGCCGATGGTCCCCCCGCTTCCGTGCCGCGGGTGGCACGTCCCTCAAGGGGAAGCCCACCTACCGTCAGCAATTCTTCCAGCGTTTTGCGTTCGATGGCGCGGAAACCCGCTTCGCCGGTGGCTGCAAAGATTTTCGGGATAGATTGGCCGCACCGCCGGACGATTTCCTCATCCAGATCGATAAATGCTGCGCTGGCGTGGTGGTGTGCCTCCGAAGGACGTGCCACCCGCGGCACGGAAGCGGGGGGACCGTCCCGAAGGGATGGTGGGGTGAGCGAAGCGAACTCCTGAGGAGGCATGCCACCAACGCCAAGCATTTTGGCTGCGGTGCGGCCGATCGACGACTTGCCGCAACCCATGAACCCTATGAGAGCCCAGACCGCCATCAGAACAACGTCGGCTCCTCGATAATCAGCTCCGGTACATCTTCGCCCATGGGAGGCAGAACAATCTCCCCGGTAGGAAGCGCAAGATCATCCTCCTCCGGCAGGATTACTTCCATCGGTTCCGCAGACAGTTCTGCAGGCGCAGCTGGCTCCTCATCCTCCGGCTTCACAAGAGGCTCCACGAACTCCACTTTCTTCACCTGCTCCCGGTCGTGGCATTTCTTGCCCTTGGCGGTGATGCCCTTCTTGCCTATCCACTCTTCGGCATCTATGCACTCAGGCTCCTTGTGGGCGGACTTGCCCCCGAAGGTGCACTTGTATTGAGGGTGCTTGTCGTCGGACAGTGCCACCAGGTACGACTTGGGTGCATCGGAAATGAACAGCATCGGCGAATTGTCGCTCTCCACGAAGGAGAAACGCTTTACATAGAAGGTCTTGGCGGCGCCGTCGTAGTAGAGGCAGGTGAAAGTGAGGCCCGTGTCGAGCTTCCGTATCTGCAGCACGTCTCCCTGATACTTGTTCACAAGATCGAAGGAGGTGGTGTAGAAGGTTCCGTTCTTGAAGATGCAGAGCACCTTGTCGTCACCCTCGAACTGCCCAAGGTACAGTCCGCGTCCATCCTCGTTCAGTTTCTGGATATCGGCATCGTACCAGATATCCTTGCCGGCAATGGTGCTGACTCCCTTGCTCTTCAGGGTAATGCGGGCAATAGAATTCTTGCTCACCAGGTTGCCGCGCGCGGTCTTGCTCTTGATGGCCAGCTGCGCGAAATCGTACTCGAGGGATGTCTTCTTGAGTTTCGGTTTCGGGCGCAGGGCGATGCGCACCGTCTCCGCCTCGCCGTTATGGTTGGCGGTGAACCACATTATCTGCGATCCGGCGGCCCCGGTGGTGATGTCGTATTCCTTGTCGCGGGTGATGGAGGTGATGGCAAAACGCTTGGCGTAATAGACGCTGGTCTTGCCCTCGCGGTAGATCACGTTATAGATTGTGCGGTCATCCCCGCGGTTGAAGATGCCCACATAGAGCAGGTCCTTGCCGAAGAAAGCCTTGTCTTCCACTTTCGTTATGCGGTACTTGCCGTCCTTGCCTATGACTATGATTTCGGAAAGGTCGGAGCAGTCGCAGATATAGGTGCCGTTGTCGTCGCGCTTGAGGCCGATTCCCACGAAGCCTTCCGCCAGGTTGGCAGACAGTTTGGCGTTGTTGTTGATGACCTTGGTGGCGGCGATAGTCTCGAATCCGGTGAGTTCGGTGAGGCGCGGGAAGGCCTTTCCGTACTTTTTCTTGAGACCTTTGAACCATTCGATGGTGTAGCCGGTGATGTTGTCGATGTCGGCCTGCACGGCGGCCATCTGCTCTTCCAGGCCGGCGATCTTGTCTTCGATGGCTTTCACATCGAAGCGGGAAATCTTGCGCACGGGCTTTTCGACCAGGCGGTCGATATCTTCCATCACGATGTCCCTGCGGACCTGTGCGCGGTATTCCTGCATCCTGGCGAGAATCGCCTCCTTCTGTGCCTCCCAGCTGGGGAAGGTTTTGTCTTCGAGCAGATGATACACGCCCTCCTCGAAAAAGATGCGTTCGAGGCTGCTCCAGTGCCAGTCGTCTTCCAGGCCGGCCAGACGGATGCGGAGCTGCTGCTCCAGAAGGTCGCGGGTGTGGAAGGTGTCGTACTCGAGGATGTCGTGCACGCTGAGGAACTTGGGCTTGTTCTCCACGATCACGCAGGCGTTCGGGTTGATGTTGGCCTCGCAGTCGGTGAAGGCGTAGAGCGCGTCGATGGTCTTGTCCGGCGATACGTCGTTGGGAAGATGGATGATGATGTTCACCTTGTCTGTGGTCATGTCCTCGATCTTCTTGATCTTTATCTTGCCCTTGTCCTTGGCCTTCAGGATGGAGTCTATGAGCATGTGCGTGGTCTTGCCGTAGGGGATTTCGGTGATGGCCACGGTGTTCTTGTCGAGCTTTTCGATCCGGGCGCGCACCTTGACGGAGCCGCCGCGCCTGCCCTGGTTATACTTGCTGCAGTCGGCAAAGCCGCCTGTGGGGAAGTCGGGATAGAGTTCGTAGGACTTGCCTTCGAGTATGCGCACGGAGGCGTCCAGGAGCTCGTTGAAGTTGTGGGGGAGGATCTTGGAGGCCATACCCACGGCGATGCCCTCCGTGCCCTGAGCGAGCAGCAGCGGGAAGCGCACCGGGAGTTCCATCGGCTCCTTGTTGCGCCCGTCGTAGGAGTTCATCCAGTTGGTGATGTCCGGGTCGAATACAACCTCCTTGGCGAACTTCGAGAGGCGCGCCTCGATGTATCGGGGCGCCGCGTTTGAGTCGCCGGTGAGGATGTTGCCCCAGTTACCCTGGCAGTCAACGGTCAGGTTTTTCTGCCCGAGCTGCACGAGGGCTCCAAGGATGGATTGGTCGCCGTGCGGATGGTACTGCATGGCCTGGCCCACTATGTTCGCCACTTTGGTGTAGTTGCCGTCGTCCATGCGGTACATGGCATGGAGCACGCGCCTCTGCACGGGCTTCAGGCCGTCAACGATATGTGGGACGGCACGCTCCAGGATTACATAGGAAGAGTAGTCGAGGAACCAGTCCTTGAACATGCCGGAAAGTTTATACTTACGGCTGTCGCTCTCGAGCAGTCGGTTGAACTTGCCCGCCTTCTCCCCGTCTTCATCCTCGACCAGTTCGACTTCTTCGTCTATCTGCTCTTCGAGTTCCTCGTTCTGTATATCTTCGTAGTCTTCGCTCATAATCAGTTAATCTTCATAACCAAACCTGCGGAGTTCCTTCCGGCTTTCCCGCCAGTCGGGATCCACTTTCACCAGCAGCTGCAGGAATACTTTCTTCTGGAAGAAGTCTTCCATCTCGATGCGGGCGGCCGTGCCGGTCTTCTTGAGGGCCGCTCCGCCCTTGCCTATCAGGATGCCCTTCTGGGAATCCCGCATCACGTAGATGATGGCGCCGATGTCGTAGCGCTCCTCTCCCTCCTTGAAACTCTCTATCTCCACCTGGCAGCTATAGGGAATCTCATCCTTATAGTTGAGGAGTATTTTCTCCCGGATGATTTCGGAGGCGAAGAAGCGCAGGTTCCTGTCGGTGAAGGTGTCCTTGTCGTACCAGGCGGGGGATTCCGGCAGGCGCTCCACAACTGCATCCATGATGGCTTCCATGTTGAATCCCTCCTGTGCGGATGCGGGGATGACAGTGGCGGCGGGCACTCTTTCCTGCCACCATGCCATGAGCTGCTGCACCTTCTGCTGGCTGCTGATGTCTATCTTGTTGATGACGATGATCACCGGGCACTGCAGGCGCGAAAGCTTCTCCACGTACTCTGTGTTCTTGTCCGGCTTCTCCACTGTGTCTGTCACATAGAGGATGACATCCGCGTCGCCTATGGCGGTATCCACGAAGTTCATCATGTTCTGCTGCAGGCGGTAGACCGGCTTGAGGATGCCGGGAGTGTCGGAATAGACTATCTGGAAGTCTTCGCCGTTCACTATGCCCATGATGCGGTGACGGGTAGTCTGGGCCTTGGCTGTGACTATGCACAGCTTTTCGCCCACCACGCGGTTCATCAGCGTGCTTTTGCCGACGTTGGGGTTGCCTATGATGTTTACGAAACCGGATTTATGCGCCATTACACGTATGCCCCCATTTTAAGGATGTTGACTTCGCCTTCGGTGAGATAACGCCATTCGCCTTTCTTGAGGCCCTTTTTGGTGAGACCCGCGAAGTATACGCGGTCCAGGGTGCGGACCTCGCAGCCGACGGCCTCGAAAATGCGGCGCACTACCCGGTTCTTGCCGGAGTGGATCTCGATGCCAAGCTTGCGTTTATCTTCGGGATCGATGAACTCCAGGGCATCGGCGGCGATGGGACCGTCGCTGAGTTCCACGCCCGCGAGGATTTTCTGGCGGTCTTCTTCGGTAAGGGGCTTGTTCAGCACCACCTGGTAGATCTTTTTCTTGTCATAAGAGGGATGGGTGAGGCGTTCGGATATCTCGCCGTCGTTGGTGAACATCAGCACGCCGGTGGTGGCCTTGTCCAGGCGGCCTACAGGATAAACGCGGTTGGGGCAGTTCTTGAGGAGATCCATCACTGTCTTGTCTGCATGGGGGTCCGAGGCGGTAGTGACGAAGCCCTTCGGCTTGTTCATCACTATGTAGACCTTGGCCTCTCCGCGAAGCGTCTCGCCGTTGAATTTGACCACATCCTTGAGAATGTTGACTTTCGTGCCGAGTTCGGTCACCACCTCTCCGTTCACCGTAACCACGCCGGCCTGGATCATGGTGTCGGCCTCGCGGCGGGAGCAAACTCCAGAATTGGCGATGAACTTGTTGAGGCGGATTTCTTCCTTGACCTGGCTGGGCGCGGAATCGAAGTCGGATATCTGTGCCTTGGGGCTGGCCGCAATCATGCGGTTGATGCCCTCGTTGGATGCTTTGTTGAAACTGCCGGTGTTGCGCCTGGCGCCGTAAGCGGGTTTCTGCCCGTAGGGCTTGCGCTCGCCGAAGGGGCGGGATGCCCGGTCGGGACGGGCATGGCGGTCGTTGTTGCCGTACTGGCGGCCTTCGCCCTGGCGGCGTTCGCCATACGTCTTTTGCTCGCCATACGTCTTGCGTTCGCCGTATGGCCTGTGTTCTCCATAGTTGCGTGCGCCGCGGTTGTCTCCGAACGACCTGCGTTCGCCGTACTGGCGGTGTTCACCGTTTTCAGGACGTTCTGTACGTTCGCGGCGGTCCGACGTGCTGTACGCGGGCCTTCCTTGTGACGCAGCCTGCCTCCTCGGCCTGAGCTTGCGACCATCTTTACTGAAATCTGTCATTGTCTTGAATCTGTGCACATCCGCGACTCACGTCGCAGACCTGTGCGTTTGAATTATTGTAAGGTATAAATGTATGTAATCGTGCCTTCCTGCATGGCAGGGGCATCTATCTTCTGATCGAAATGAGCCTTCATCGCTGCGGCTCGCGCTTCGGCGATGAGCCTGGTGCTGGAAATGGTGGTGCCGTCGTCCACTATCGCCTTCTTCACGTTGCCGTAGTTGTCTACCCATATCTTCATGACTATCTTGCCGCTCTCCTGGAAATCGTTGCTGGGCTTTATGAGTGTGGACTTGTTGACCTTGCGTCCCTCCAGGTGGGCGTTGGCGACGCCTTCTGTCTTGGCGCCCTCGGCATTCCCGGTGGCCTGGCCGGCGCGGAAGTCGGAGGATGCCTCACGGGCGCTGTGCGGAGCCGTGACGTTTGTATCTTTCTTTGCCATGCCGGGGAATGCGGCACGGGGGTCGAGTTTGGGCTCTTCCGGCCTGGGAGGTTCAGGGGTTTCCACGTCGCCGAATGCATCCGGCTTTGCAGCCGGGGTAAGGTTCTCCGCAAGGCTCTCGTTGGGGGATTCGCTCTTTTGCACGAACTCCACGTCCTTCTCCAGGTCGACCTCCTCACCCACGGGCTCGCGTCCGTAGTAGGTCTTCATCTCGAACTCCTGGTCTTCGGAGTAGTCTACAAGGAAGGAGCTTTCCTCCGGCGGGGGATAGATGTATTTAAGTCCCGAGAAAGACACCACGCACAGGGCCGCGGCGTGAAGCAGCACCGTGAGGGTGATGCCGGTTACCTTCGACCTGTCTTCTGTGCGTTTCCTTTCGCGGATATACTCTTTCATAAGCTATTCCGGTTGTGTTGCGAGTATAACCTTGTAGTGATTGCGCTTGGCGATGTTCATCACCTGCACTATCTCGCCGATGGGAACGCTCTCATCGGAATAGATGCTGAAAGTAGGATCCTCCTCGTTCTGGAGAAGGCCTACCAGATCGTCTTCCACCTGCGCAAGATTGTTCTCGGCCAGCTCGTTGCCGTTGATGTGGTAGGTGTAGTTGCCCTCTCCCCAGTCCTTGATGCTGACGCTCACGGTGGGCTTTGCGCTCACCTGGCCCGTGCTCTTGGGAAGCAGGAGCTTGAGGGCGTTGGGATTGATGAGGGTGGACGTCACCAGGAAGAAAATGAGCAGCAGGAACACGATGTCGGTCATGCTCGACATCGAGAACGAAGCGTCCGCCCTGGTTGTTCTCTTGATTGCCATTACTCTTCTGTTTTAACGGTGGTGGCGGATTCGGGTTCGTTCAGCACATCCATGAATCCGATGGTGGAGTTCTCGATGGTGAAGACCACGTCGGAAATGCGGGAGCTGAGGTAGTTGTATCCGAAGTATGCGAGGATACCCACGATCAGACCGCCGACGGTGGTGATCATTGCCTCATAGATACCTCCGGAGAGGAGGGTGATGTCGATATTGTTGCCGGCGTTGGACATATTGAAGAATGCCCTCACCATACCCATGACGGTTCCGAGGAATCCTAGCATAGGTGCACCTCCCGCGATGGTCGCGAGGATGGGAAGACCCTTCTCGAGGCGTGCCACTTCGAGGTTGCCGGTGTTCTCTACAGCGGTCTGGATGTCGCTCAGCGGCCTGCCGATGCGCTCGAGGCCCTTCTCCACCAGGCGTGCGGTGGGATTGTCGTACTTGCTGCAGAGGGTGATGGCAGACTTGGTCTTGCCGTCGTGGATATAGTCGCGGATGTCGTCGATGAAGTTGCGGTCCACCTTTGCGGCACGGTTGATCTGCACGAGTTTCTTCCCGAAGATGTAAATGGCTATTACAGAGAGGATGAGCAGGACAATCATGATCCAGCCACCCTTCATGGCCATATCGATAAGCGAATAAGTCATCTCCTGAGGAACCGGAGCGGCCTCTACTGCATTGGCAAGTGTATCGGCCTGGAGTAAAGTAAAGAGCATAATTCCCATTAGTTATGTTATATCGCGCAAATGTAAGAATTTTTACGGACTTTTTTCTTTGAAAAAACGACAATATGTTGTTATTTTGCACCAAAATGAAGATAAATCGCTTAATTGTTCTCCTGATCCTGTGCCTCGGAACTGGTACCAACCTCTCTGCCCAGGAGCAGGATGAGCGCAGAGACAGTCTCGATGCTGCCGTTCTTTCCGGTCGGCGTCAC
Organism: Bacteroidales bacterium; assembly: GCA_017527415.1. Taxonomy (GTDB): domain Bacteria; phylum Bacteroidota; class Bacteroidia; order Bacteroidales; family UBA932; genus Cryptobacteroides. The sequence continues at coordinate 71,365 of JAFXQA010000022.1, forward strand.
GGGAATTATCTTTCTAAACTGAAGCCTATGAAGGTGGAGGTCATCTCTTCGGACGGCCTCCAGAAAATGGCCTGCTGCAATGTTGCGGAGGGTTTCGAGAATTCCGCCAGCGTGACTGTCGGATATTCCGATGCCGTCACTGGCGCCCGCCAGATCCGTCTGCTCGGCCTCAGCGGAGTCTATACCCAGATGCTGGACGAGTCCCGTCCGGTGATGCGGGGGATAGCGGCTCCTTTCGGCCTCACATACATGCCCGGGCAGTGGCTGGAGAGCATCCAGATCGCCAAGGGCGCTGCATCGGTAACCAGCGGCGTGGAATCCGTCACCGGCCAGATCAATCTCGAGCACCGCAAGACCACCGACGAGAAACCCCTCTTCCTCAGCCTCACCGGCATGAGCGACTCCCGGGTGAGCGGGGACGTGGTGTCGTCACTCCAGTTCGGGGACAGGCTTTCCACCGTGCTCCTGGGGCATGCGGATGCCAATTTCCACCCCTTCGACATGAATGAGGATGGTTTCATGGACGATCCTATGGTGCGCCAGCTGAACCTTGCCAACCGCTGGCTCTGGTACGACCCCCGCTTCCAGGTCCGCTTCGGCGTGAATGCCGTGATGGACGACCGCACCGGCGGGCAGCCCGGTTATGACAGGAATTCCTATTCGGCCGGCCGGCCCTGGGGCAGCGACATCTCCAACCGCCTTCTGGGGGCCTACCTTAAGATCGGAGTGCCTCTGCGGGAGGACCAGAGCTCCAGCGTCGCGCTGGTGGCGGATTATACTTCCCAGGGGATGAGCGCCTGGTTCGGGGATGCGTCCTACCTCGCGCGGCAGCGCTCTGCCTACCTGAATCTGGTCTGGCGCAACCGAGTGGACGAGCATAACGACTTTACTATAGGCGCAAGCGGCCTTTTCGATAATCTGGATGAGGACCTGGACAGGGGCCCGGCCGCTTTTGCGGGCACTGCTCCGCTTTCGGACCTTGCGCTTTATGGGGAGTATACCCTCCATCTGCATGAGACGTTCACGGCCGTGGCGGGTGCGGGGCTGCATTCCTATGGCGGGCATAGCTCTGGTCCTGCCGGCAACCGGGAACTGCGCTTCGTGCCCAGGGCGACGCTCAAGTACCAGCCTTTCGAGGCGCTGGTGTTGCGTTTCAACGGTGGCCGCGGCCTCCGTACGGCCATGCCCCTGACCGACAATATCGGGGTTTTCTCCACCGGCAAAACATGGACCGGGGATTATGGCGGGCACATTCTGGAAGATGCCTGGACCTGGGGCGGAAGCGCCACCTTCTATCTTCCTTTCGGGGCCGATCCGGACAATGCCTACCTTAGTTTCGATTACTTCCATACCGCCTTCGGGCAGCAGCTGATAGTCGATTATGAGCTTTATCTGAACTGCATCGATTTCTATGCTTCCGCGGGCGCCCCGTCTTATACCGACACTTTCCAGGCGGACCTTTTCCTGGAGCCATTCCGCAGGTTCACCGTCAATCTGACCGCCCGCTATACCGATGCCCGCGTGACCTTGCCGGGCCGGGGGCTTGTGGAAAGGCCGATGACCTCCCGCTTCAAGGGGGTGCTGAACCTTCAGTACAAGACCAATCTGAGCCGCTGGATATTCGATTTTACCGCCGCGCTTAACGGCAGTTGCCGCGCGTACGATTTTATGGATATGCCGGGCGGACGCACTCCGGTCTATCCCATGCTCTATGCCCAGGTGACCCGCCGATTCAAGGGAGTGGATGTTTACATTGGTGCGGAAAACCTGACCGGATTCCGCCAGAAATCCGTAATTTTGGGTGCTCCCGGCACGCCGGACTTCGATGCAAGTGCCGTCTGGGGGCCCCTGATGGGCTTCCGGGCAGATGCCGGGCTCAGGATAACTATTTGGAAAACCAACTGATTATGAAAAAGATAGTTTTTGCTCTGATTCTGGCCGCGGCCGCTCTGGCCTTTACGCCCGCGGCATCTGCCTCTGTTTGCAATCTCTGCTCCGATCCGGATGCCTCTTCTATGAACGTGGCCGGGTCCACGTCCCAGAAAGCCAAGAAAAAGACCGCCACTGTCACCTTCAAGACCAGCATCCGCTGCCATAACTGCGTCAAAAAGATTACTGAAAACATTTCCTTCGAAAAGGGCGTCAAAGACCTTTCCGTCTCCCTCGACGATAAGCTGGTCACCATCACCTACGACCCTTCCAAGACCGACGAAGCCACCCTCGCCAAAGCCCTTGAGAAACTCGGCTACACCGTCGAGAAGGTAAAGCGCTGAACCCCGCAGCGCCGCTTCGACCCAGCCACCGGCCTGAACCTTTACGACTTTTGATTTACTGCTGCAGGTGTCCCATTTTCTCGGACACCTGAGTCAAAAACCCCCACTTTTCGCTGCAAGTCTCCGTTTTTACGGGACACCTGCAGCGTCGCCAGTTTTCTCATCTACCCGTATTTGCTGAGATCTGGTTCTTCGATATATCCTACAAGCATCTCATAGGGAACATCCATCACTTTGGCAGCATGGAAGATCGTGTCCAGATTCTTTGTTTTGAAGAGGGCTTTGACATTCTGCTTGCGTATTCCCATGCGTCGGGCGAACTCCGCTTTGCGAATGCCCTTTTTCCGGAGGATTTCTTCCCCCTTTTCTTCAAATACCAATTTAGACATATGATTGTTGCTTTCTCACAAAGGTAATAATTAATTATTCCTTTTTCAAATAAATTGACTATTTTTGCATATGATTGCTTTCTTATTCCGCTGGCGCTGGGACAGTGCGGTGGTTTAGGAACGATGAGAAAGAAAGGAGGAGTCTATGAGAAAGATTTTCTGGCTGGTCACTACCGACCACCTGACAGACCAGATTTGGTTCAAAGACGATGACGATTTCAAAGCAGCGATGAATATCGTTGCTGTTCTGGCGTCGACCATGAACCTACCTGTAATCGCATTTATTTTGATGTCCAATCACGTCCATTTCGTTTTGGGATGCGACAGGAATCTGGCTGTAGTATTTATCACAAGGTTCAAGAAAATATATTCACAGTACTACAGCAAAAAATATGGCTCCTGCGAATTGCTGCGGGATAATGCGGTTGATTATCAACAGATAGTCATCGGTGATGAATCATTCGAGAGGGGTGTCGCCTATGTGCTGATGAACTCCGTTGCGGCAAAAATCTGCCTGCACGCTTCCGAGTATCCTTGGGGCACCGGTGCCTGTTATTTCAATCCCACCCAGGTCACAGGAACCAGAATCGGGGATATGAGTGCCCGGGCCAGGATGAAGATACTCCGCAGCAGGTTCTCGGTGCCGGATGATTACACTGTAAATGAGCATGGATATGTGAATCCTTCATGCTACGTTCCTGTCAAGTTCGTGGAATCAGTATTCAGGACTCCCAGCCGCATGACGTTTTTTCTTAACAATTCGTCCAAAGCCAAACGTGTTAAAGAAGCTCCGGCATTCAAGGATCAGGTTATTGGAGTGGCTTTTCAAGACTTGCTCGTGTCCTTATTCAGGAAGCATACCATCGGAGATTTGGATGATTTGCAGAAGGGCGAACTATTCCGTCAAATCAGATTCAGGTTCTCTGCGGATCCAGCCCAGATAGCTCGCGTCTGTGGCGAATCATATGAAAAGGTTTGCGAACTTCTTGAATCCTTTTCGGACTCTTGATTTTTTTCCCCGGGCAAATTGGAGGGATGTGCTGCAGGTGTCCCATTTTCTCGGACACCTGAGTCAAAAACCCCCACTTTTCGCTGCAAGTGTCCGTTTTTACGGGACACCTGCAGCACCTGAGAAGTTCAGTATTCCACTTTCGATAGGAAAAGGGCGTGGCCGGGGACGGATTCGCCGGCCAGGGAACGAAGGGAAGGTTCATGGCGGTCCTCAGAACGCCCAGCGGAAGGCGGGACGGAGCCTGCATTGCAGGCGATGTCGGTAGCCTGGGAGCTGCGGGGGGTATTGGGGGGCAGAGCCCCCTCAAAGATGAGGCCGGCGAAGTCGTCGAGGCTGCGTTTGCCGCGCCCGACTTCGATCAGCGTTCCCACGATGGCCCGCACCATATTCCGCAGAAACCTGTCGGCAGATATGCGGAAATACCAATACTGGCCGCCGGAGGCAGGGAGGCTTCCGTCATGTGCGCGGGCGTTGTGGATGCCGACCGGAGCTTTCCTGCCTGAGCCTTTTTCTGGCGAAGGCAGGAATGACTCCGGCGGCTGCAGGCCTTGCATGACGGAAGCGTGCGTTGGCAGATACGGTTTCCAATAGGCTTCGAACACCGTGCAGACCGAAGTTTTGTTATCCGCGCCGAGCTTCTCGAAACAGGAAAAATCATGCGTCCCCACCAGCATGGCGGCCGCCGAATTCATGGCATCGAAATCCAGATCCGGATAGCTGCACTGATATGAAAATGCCTCCACGAAAGGATCCTTCGAGCGATGCAGGAAGTAGGTGTATTCCCTGCGCAGGGCGTCGAAACGCGCATGGAAATCCGGAGTGGCGGGTGATACCTGAGAAACCACCACCGAACGTGGCAGGATGGCATTTAATTTGTAGCGAAAATCATCTGCCGCAAGGCCCTCGGGGCCGTCGAAACACGCAACGTAACCAATAGCGTTCACGCCTGTGTCCGTACGCCCCGCCCCGATTACGGGAACCTCGCCTCCAAGAAGCTTTCCGAGAGCATCTTCGAGGCACTCCTGCACGCTTGGGTCGGAGGGTTGGCGCTGCCAGCCGCAGAAGCCGGTACCGGCATATGAAAGTACGATGGAATAACGCATAGAATGCAAATTTATTAAAATATATGGAAAGTGTAAATATCAAGGAACTCAACGACCGCATCCAGCGTGAAAGCGGCTTCGTGGATATCCTTTCTCTCGAGATGGGCAAGGTGATCGTAGGCCAGAAGCATCTGGTGGAAAACCTTATGATAGCCCTTCTCGCAAACGGGCACATACTCCTCGAAGGAGTGCCGGGCCTCGCGAAAACCCTGGCGATCAGCACCCTCAGCAAGGCGGTCAACGCCAAGTTCAACCGCATCCAGTTTACTCCGGACCTCCTCCCTGCCGACGTAGTGGGCACCCTCATCTACTCGCAGAAGAAGGAGACCTTCGAGGTGCGCAAGGGCCCTGTTTTCGCAAACTTCGTGCTGGCGGATGAAATCAACCGTGCTCCCGCAAAGGTGCAGTCCGCTCTTCTGGAAGCCATGCAGGAGAGGCAGGTAACCATCGGCGACAGCACCTACAAGCTGCCTGAACCCTTCCTGGTGATGGCCACCCAGAACCCCATAGAGCAGGAGGGAACCTATCCTCTGCCCGAGGCCCAGGTAGACCGCTTCATGCTGAAGGTCGTGGTGGATTATCCCAAGAAAGAGGAGGAGAAACTCATCATCCGCATGAACAACAGCGGCGAGTTCCCCCAGCCGAATCCCGTAGTCAGCCCCGAAGACATCATCCGCGCCCGCGACATTGTCCGTGAAGTCTACATGGACGAGAAAATCGAGCGCTACATAGTGGATATCGTCTACGCCACCCGCACGCCCGAAGAATACGGCCTCAAGAGTATCAAGGACCTCATTTCCTACGGGGGATCCCCTCGTGCCAGCATCTCCCTGAGCGCCGCCGCCAAGGCCTACGCCTTCATCAAGCGCAGGGGCTATGTGATTCCGGAAGATGTGCGTGCGGTCTGCCCCGAAGTGCTCCGCCACCGTATCGGCCTCACCTATGAAGCCGAAGCCGAGAATGTGACGGCCGAAGAGATTATCTCCCAGGTTATCAACGCAGTGGTAGTGCCGTAATGGCCCGGGATGCAACAGAACTGCTGAAGAAGGTCCGGAAGATAGAAATCCGTACCAAGGCTCTCTCGCACCAGATATTCGCGGGAGAGTATCATTCCGCATTCAAGGGTCGCGGTATGGCTTTCAGCGAGGTGCGCGAGTACCAGTATGGGGACGACGTGCGCAATATGGACTGGAACGTTACCGCCCGCATGCGCAGTCCTTATGTGAAGGTCTTTGAAGAGGAGCGCGAGATGACCGTCGTGCTGCTGGTGGACGTGAGCCGGTCGGGGCTTTTCGGCACGCAGACCCGCACCAAGCGCGAGCTGCTGGCAGAGATCGCCGCAGTGCTGAGCTTCAGCGCCATCCTCAATAACGACAAGGTCGGGGCCCTCTTCTTCAGCGACCATGTGGAGAAGTTCATCCCCCCGAAGAAGGGCCGCAGCCATCTCCTTCATATAATAAGGGAGATGCTGGAACTTCAGCCGAGTTCGGACGGAACCGACATCGGAGCCGCGCTGCAGTTCCTCACCGGAGCCATCAAGAAAAAGTGCACCGCCTTCCTGCTGAGCGATATGCTGGACGTGGACGCCGCCGGCAAGCCTCGTTACGAGGATGCCCTGAAGGTGGCCGCGGGCAGGCACGACCTCTCCGTCATCAAGGTTTTCGATCCGCGCGAACGCAGCCTGGCGCCGGTAGGCCTCGTCAATGTGAAAGACAGCGAAACCGGGCGTTCCGCATGGGTGAATACCAGCAGTGCCGCTACCAGGAGGGCTTATTCGCAGTGGTTCTCCGGCCTTGCCAGGAGCGAAGAGCAGTTGTTCAACAGATATAAAGTGGATCATGTGGATATCTCCACAGACTCGGATTATGTGAAGGGCCTGATGGCCTTGTTTGCAAAGAGATGAAGATACTGAGTATCATACTGATAGCCTTGCTGGACCTGGTTCCCAAGGGGCCCGCTTTCCTGGACAGGCTCCAGAAAAGGGATTCCATACTTGTGGCGGACCAGTTGGAATACGGTTTCACGCTGGACAGCGTAAAGACCGGAACGGAACTCGGGCTTGCCGATTTCTCGCAGGCTTCGAACGACACGCTGACACTCGTCCGCAACTGGAAGCTGGATACCCTGAAACTTTTTAGGAAAAGCGGGATGGTGAACATCCGCGGGAGCGTGGTGATTGCACCGTTTGAAGAAGGGAAATATGAGCTTCCGCCGGTGCTTGTGCGCAGAAAACTCGGAAACGAGATAGATACCCTGGTATTCGACGGAGTCGAAATGGAGGTGAAATCCATGCCCGTAGATACCGCCACTTTCGTGCTTCACGATATCAAGGGCCAGATACAGTATCCTGTCACATTCAAGGAGGTGCTGCCCTACGTGCTGTGGGCCTTCCTCCTGCTTGGTTTTGTTGCAGTCGCCCTGTCTTTCTGGAGGACACGCGTCCGGAGGGAAAAGGAAGAAAAAATAAAAGAACCCGCCCATATCACTGCGCTCCGCAATCTCGACAAGTTCCGCGGCAACAAGTTCTGGGTGCCTGAGAAGCAGAAAGCATTCTATTCCGGGGTTACCGACACCCTCAAGACTTATATTGAGGCCCGTTTCGGAGTGGATGCTCCCGAGATGACTACGGCAGAGCTGTTCGACGCCTTGAAATCTGAAAAAGACATCACTCCGGAACTATACGGAGAAACGAAGGAGCTGTTCGAAATCGCTGATTTCGTTAAGTTCGCAAAGCACTCCGCTCCGGACGATTATAACGCAAAAGTAGTTCCGGTCGCGGTCCGTTTCGTAACCGATACTTATCAGCTTGCGCTTGAGGAGGAGCCGAAGGAAGATGTTCTTTGAGTATCCCAAACTCCTCTGGCTGCTGGCCCTGCCGGTGCTGCTCGTAGCCCATTACCTGTGGCTGGAACTGGGCGGCAGGCGGCCGCACATGCGCTCATCCATCCTGGCTCCATGGCTTTCGGGAGGCCCCTCCGTGCTGGCCTGGCTCAGGCATCTGCCTTTCATCCTCCGCATCGCTGCCCTCTGCCTGCTCATCGTGGCGCTGGCACGGCCCCGTTCATCTACTGAAACCGAAAAGGTGGATACGGAAGGAATCGACATCGTGCTGGCGATGGACGTTTCCACATCCATGCTTGCGAGGGATTTTGAGCCGGACCGCATCAGCGCTGCCAAGGACATAGCCATAGAGTTTATCGCCCAGCGGCCCTCGGACCGTATGGGAATCGTGGTTTTTGCGGGGGAGAGCTACACCCAGTGCCCGCTGACTACCGACCGTGCTACGCTCATCAACCTGATGAAAGACGTGCAGACGGACCTCATCGAGGACGGCACTGCAATCGGCAACGGCCTGGCGACAGCAGTGGCGCGGATGAAGGATTCAGATGCCAAGAGCCGGGTGATTATCCTCCTCACCGACGGCGTGAACAACCGTGGAGAGATCGCTCCTGCGACTGCCGCGGAGATAGCCAGAACCTATGGCATCCGCGTTTATACGATAGGCCTTGGCACTCGTGGGGAAGCTCCCTATCCGGTGATGACTCCCTGGGGTGTCGAGGTGCGAAAGGTTCCTGTGGAGATAGATGAGGGCCTGCTCAAGGCCATCGCGGAGACAACCGGAGGCCGCTACTTCCGGGCCACCGACAATACTAAACTGTCGGAAATCTATTCCGAAATCAACCAGATGGAGAAGGTGCGCACTACGATTGACAGCTTCCCTGTATATAAAGAACTGTTCGGCAAATATGCCGTCTGGGCGCTGGTATGCCTGCTGCTCGAACTGGCATTGCGCTTATTCATAAGGAGACTCCCGTAATGCTGATATTTGCAAATCATCAATATCTGCTCCTGCTGCTTCTGGTGCCGCTGATGCCCCTGATTTACGCTCTTGTGCGCTGGATGCGCAGGGCGCGTCTCCGCCGCTTCGGGGACGAGAGCCTGGTCCGCCAGCTGATGCCTTCCTGGTCGGCATCAAAAGGCTGGGTGCGGCTGGTTCTCTTCGACCTGGCATTTGCCTTCTTCGTGATAGGACTGGCGCGTCCCCAGATCGGAGCCAAACTTCAGGAGAGGGAGACAAAAGGGGCGGAAATCATGATATGCCTCGACGTTTCCAACTCCATGCTGGCAAAGGATTATTCCCCCAACCGTCTGGAGCGGGCCAAACTGGCGATTTCCCGTATTACCGACAAGCTTCAGGACGACCGCATAGGCCTCATCATCTTTGCCGGGAGTTCCTTCGTGCAGTTGCCCATTACCAACGACTATGTTTCGGCCAAGATGTTCCTTTCGAGCATTTCCACCGAATCTGTGCCCGTGCAGGGAACGGCCATAGGCGATGCCATCCTGACTGCGGCGCGCAGTTTCAGCGCGCAGAGCGAGAAGAGCCGCGCCATAATAGTGATTACCGACGGCGAGAACCATGAAGACGACCCGGTGGAAGCCGCAAAACAGGCAGCGGAACTCGGCATAAAGATATATACGATAGGTGTGGGATCGCTTCGCGGGGAGCCTATCCCTCTGGATGGGGAATTGATGAAGGACAAGGACGGCAACATCGTGGTCACTCACCTGGACGAGGATACTCTTCAGAAGGTTGCCGCTGCGGGAGGTGGCGCCTATGTGCATGCAGGCAATGAGGAATTCGGCCTGAATCCGGTCATAAACGACCTCAAGCGTCTGGAAGCCGAGACTTTCAACTCGGTGGTGTTCGAGGAGTATGACGAGCAGTACATGTATTTCTTTGCCGTGGCACTTGTGCTGCTGGTAATAGAGCTGCTCATAGGTGAAAGGCGTTGGAAAAGGAGGATGTTCTGATGAGGAAGTTATTGTGTATATTGCTGATATTCAGCGCATTGCCACTGTCTGCGCAGGTAGACAGGGCAGAGGTGCGTGCGGGCAATCGCAAGTTCCGCAAGGCAGATTACAAGAATGCCGAGATAGATTACCGGCGTGCCGTCGTCAAGGACAGCCTGTCGGTGGCAGGGGAGTACAATCTCGCATCTTCCCTTTATCGCCAGCAGAATTATGAAGAGGCCGGAAAGGCTCTGGAAACTGTAAAGGATGTGGCGCCCGGGGGAGTCCATGCGGCCGACTATTATTTTAATCTGGGCGATGTGGCCCTGCAGAAAAAGGATTACGGCTCTGCCGTGAAGGCCTTCCGGGAGTCGTTGCTTCGTAATCCCGGGGACCTGGATGCCAAGGAGAACTATATCTACGCCAAGAAGATGCTGCAGAACCAGCAGGGACAGCAGGGTCAAAACGGCGATAATGGCCAGAACGATCAGAATCAGGACCAGGATCAGAATCAGGACCAGGATCAACAGCAGCAGCAAAACCAGCCGGACCAGCAACCGGACAGGAATCAGGATCAGCAGCAACAGGACCAGCAGCCGCAGATATCTCCCCAGCAGGCCCAGCAGATGCTGCAGGCTGTTCAGGCCAAGGAAAAGGAAACCCAGGACAAGGTGAACAAGCAGAAGGCGGCGGTGTTGCAGTCGCGCCAGAAAGAGAAGAATTGGTAGTATGAAAAGACTTATCGCAATATGTGTGTCCATCCTCATGGCGCCTGGCCTCCATGCGCAGAGCGTAAAAGTGGAGGCGCCTAACCTCGTGGCGGCGGACGAACAGTTCAACGTGAGTTTCTCGGTGGAGGGAGAACACACCCCCAGCGAGTTCGAGTGGACCCCGGGGGACGGATTCCGCCTGGTGTGGGGGCCCCAGAAGGGCACGTCCACATCGATCAGCATAGTCAACGGCAAGCGTTCCAAAAGCGTCACCAACTCATATACTTACGTGCTGATGCCTTTGCGCACAGGATCTTTCACCCTTCCCGCCGCGACGGCGACCGTGCAAGGAAAGAAAGTGAGCAGCCGCAGTTTAACCATCGAAGTCGTGGCCGGCACTGCGTCCAGGAGCGGTTCAGCGCAGCAGTCTCCCTCATCCGGAAGCAGCGCCCGGGCCGCTCAGGCGGCAGGGTCGGTTTCGTCGGACGATATTTACATGCGCCTGATAGTAAACAAGACCCGTGCTGTGGTTGGGGAAGGCATTTCTGCAACCCTCAAACTCTATCAGCGCGTGAACATCGCCGGCTTTGAAGATGCACATTTTCCCAGTTTCAATGGTTTCTGGAGCCAGGAACTGGCGGCTCCGTCTAACATTGAGTTCAAGCGTGAGAACGTGGGCGGGGAAATCTTCAATACCGCGATACTCCGCAGCTGGAACCTGATCCCGCAGAAGGCGGGAGATGTGACGATTGATCCCGCCGAGTTGGTGTGTCTGGTGAATGTGAGGGCTGCATCTTCGTCTTCCGGAAGCATTTTCGACAGTTTCTTCCAGGACAGCTACCGGCAGGTGCGCAAGCGCGTGGCCACCCAGCCGGTCACGCTTCATATATCTGCCCTTCCCTCAGGCGCTCCGGCTTCGTTCGGGGGCGGTGTGGGCAAGTTCGAGATGAAGGCGGAACTGACAAAGGATTCGCTGAAGACCCATGACGCCGCTTCGCTTAAGGTGACCATCTCCGGCACAGGTAATCTGGCACTGCTTACGGCGCCCAAAGTATCTTTCCCGCCCGATTTCGAACAGTACGATATGAAATCCTCCGATGCCGGCCGCAGCCGCGTGTTCGAGTATCCCTTCATTCCCCGCAGCCACGGTGAGTTCGAGATCGGACCGGTGGAGTACAGTTACTACGATATCGCCTCCGGGCGTTATGTGACACTGACTTCCGGGCCGCTGCATCTCTCTGTCGCCAGGGGGGCGGATCTGGATAGTGTTGTGCCCGCCGGGGGGCAGCTGGTGCAGAACCGCCGGGACGTCAAGGATCTCGGAAGCGACATCCGTTTCATCTACAGCAAGTTGCCTTCCCTTTCCGGCGCCGGCCGCTTCTTCGTGTGGTCGCCCCTGTTCTGGGGCCTTGCCGTGCTCTTGCTGCTGGCGGCGGCAGCCCTGTGGTTCATCCTCCGCAGGCGCGCAGCGCTCCGTGCGGATGTTGCTGGCAGCCGTAACCGTGCCGCGACCAAGATGGCCCGCAAACGCCTGGCCCTGGCGGGAGATTTCCTCCAGAAGAACCTCTATACTGCCTTCTATGAGGAATTGCACAAGACCCTGCTGGGCTTCGTGTCGGACAAGCTGAACATGGACGCCGGGGATATGAGCCGCGAGAATATCTCGGCGCGTCTGGTCGAATCCGGCGTTTCCGAGGGCCTTGCGGCGGATTTCTCCGCCTTGCTGGATGCCTGCGAATATGCCCGCTACGCGCCCGATGCCGGGCATGATGCCATGAACAGCCATTACGAGAATGCAGTCTCTGTGATATCTGCAATAGATTCTTCCATGAAAAAGAAAAAAAACACCGGCGGCGCAATGGTTCTCGTGCTTCTGCTGATGCTGGTGCCTTTCGGCGGGCATGCCTCGGATGCATATCTCGATTCCCTCTGGAATGCAGGCGTGGCTGCCTATTCCGATGGCCGCTGGCAGGATGCCTCGCAGGCATGGGGGGCAATAGAGAGTGTCGGGATAGCATCTCCGGAGTTATACTGCAACCTTGGGGATTCGTATTTCCGGCAGAGCATGCTCTCCGAATCCATCCTGTATTATTCCCGAGCGCTGAAGCTGGATCCATCCTATGCCGATGCCCGTTACAATCTGGAATTCGCCCGCTCTCTTACCCAGGACAGGATTGATTCCGTGCCGGAGTTCTTCCTGAGGAGTTGGATGCGTAAACTGTGCTGGACTTTGCCTTCAGACACTTGGGCCTGGATTTCGCTGGCGCTCCTGGCCGGAGTGCTGGCACTGGCTCTGACTTTCCTTCTCTCTCGCGGATCTGCTGCCCGCAAGTGGGGATTTTTTGGCGGAATAGTGGCCCTTGTCCTGCTGGTATTCACCATAATATTCGCCTCATGGCAGAGGCGGGATTACCTCCGTGCAGATGACGCCGTGGTCATGCGTCCGGTGGTGCCTGTGAAGAGCGCTCCGTCAGGTGCGGACACTAAGGATCTGTTTATCCTGCATGAAGGTACCTGTGTCGAGGTTTTGGACAGCGTTGGGGACTGGTGCAGGGTAAAACTTTCCGACGGGCGGGAAGGCTGGCTCAAAAAGGATGGAATTACGATAATATAAATGTGGATAAATTGTTGATAATGTTTGTTTATTGCGGAATTCTTTCTATATTTGCAGCGCAATTGTGCCCTCTTGGGCGTGTTTTGCCAGTTTAGTTTGTAGTTTAATTTTAGTTAACTAATAAAAAGTATGAAAAAGTTTTTTGCAATTGCAGCAGCTGTTCTGATCAGTGTTGCCTCCTTCGCGCAGGAGACCAATATCGATAAGAATGGTAACTACAAGTATGGTCCCTATGAGACCAACGCTTTCACCGACAACATGTTCTGGGGTGTTGGCATCGGCGGAAATTCTATTTGGAACTGGACCAACAAGGCTCCCAGGTTTCCTTTAGTGACTATGCCCGGCCTCGCTCTCGAAGGCTATGTCGGAAAGTGGTTTACTCCCGGTGTGGGTGCCCGCGTAGGTTACTATGGCCTCACTCAGAATGTTTTCAAGCAGGGACAGCACGTTCTTGCTGCTGACCTCATGTGGAACTTCTCCAACAGCGTTTACGGTTACAGCGAGACCCGCAAGTGGTTCTGGGCTCCCTACCTCCGCGCTGGCCTCGAGATGTATTGCAACAATGGTCTCGTTAAGGGCACCAACCGTGAGTGGGTCCTTGGTTTCGGCTCCATGCTGATCCATCCCCTCAACGACAAACTTAATTTGACCATTGACAACCCCATCCTCGTCACCAAGACCGCAGAATCCACCCAGATGACTCCCGTCGTATCCGACGGCACCACCAAGGGTAAGATTGCAGCTGTTGCTTCAATGTTCTCCTTCCCCTTCAGCATGATGGTTGGTCTGCAGTGGAATATCGGCAGGTCCACCTGGACCCGTACCGCTACCACCGCCGCCGCTGCCGCTGCTGCTATTGCTGCCGCAAACGAGGCTGCTAAGAAGGCACAGGACGACGCACAGAAGGTCGCCGACAATGCCAAGAAGGAAGCTGACAATGTCAAGAACGAAGCTGCTCAGCTCGTAGACGAGGCTAAGAAGGCCGCCAGCACCAATGTTGATGGTCTCTTCGATGAGCCCGTCGTGGTTTACTTCCAGATTGGCCAGAGCACTCTCTCCAAGGCTGAGAAGGCACACGCCGAGTATGCTATCAAGAACATCATCGCCCGTGGCGAGAACGTGAAGTTCACCCTCAATGGTAGCGCCGATACCGGCACCGGTTCCAAGGCTCGCAACAAGCAGCTCTCCAAGCAGCGTGCACAGACCGTTTACAACCTCGTTGATGAACTCGGCGTAAGCCGTGAGAACATCACCGTGGTCGAGTGGGATGGCACCGAGAGGTTTGCTACTCCTGAACTCAACCGTGCTGTTATCATCGAGAAACAGTAATTTCAAGTTCGAATTACAAATGAAAAGCCAGCTCGAAAGGGTTGGCTTTTTTATTTTTTACGTATCTTTGCGCGTTAATTAGTAGAACGATGCAGGAAATCAGAAATATAGCGATCATCGCCCATGTCGACCACAGCAAGACCACCCTGGTAGACCGTATGATCTATCAGGCCAATCTGGTGCGTCAGCCGGAGAACCTTGGGCAGCTCATCCTCGACAACAACGACCTGGAGCGCGAGCGCGGCATAACCATCCTCGCCAAGAACGTTTCGGTCACCTATAAGGATGTTAAAATCAATATTATAGATACTCCGGGGCACAGTGATTTTGGCGGTGAAGTCGAGCGCGTGCTCAATATGGCGGATGGCGTGCTGCTGCTGGTGGACGCTTTCGAGGGCTGCATGCCACAGACGCGTTTCGTGCTGCAGAAGGCCCTCCAGATGGGCAAGAAGCCCATCGTTGTAATCAATAAGGTAGATAAGCCCAACTGCCGTCCGGACGAGGTGCAGGAGGAGGTCTTCGACCTGATGTTCAATCTGGATGCGACCGAGGAGCAGCTGGATTTCAAGACAGTTTACGGCTCCGCCAAGCAGGGCTGGATGTCGCTGGACTGGCACAACCCCGGCACCGACATCACCCCTCTGCTGGATGTCATTCTGGAGGAGGTGCCCGCCCCCGCAGTGGTGGAAGGCACGCCCCAGATGCTGATATCGTCGCTGGAATACTCTCCTTACGTCGGGCGCATCGCCGTCGGCAAGATCACCCGCGGGTCGCTTCGCACCGGGCAGCAGATCAGCCTCTGCAAGCGCTACGACATAGTCCAGAAGCATAAGATCAAGCAGCTGATGACCTTCGAGGGCCTGGGTAAGACCAACGTGGATGCCGTCGGCTGCGGAGATATCTGCGCAGTCGTGGGTATCGAGGGCTTCGAAATCGGGGATACCATAGCCGATCTGGAGAATCCGGAGGCACTGCCTCCCATCGCTGTGGATGAGCCTACGATGAGCATGCTATTCACCATCAACAACTCTCCTTTCTTCGGCAAGGACGGCAAATACGTGACATCCCGCCACATCAAGGACCGTCTGGAGAAGGAACTGGAGAAGAATCTTGCACTTCGCGTGAAACCAGGCCTGAGCGCAGATTCCTTCGTGGTCTACGGGCGCGGTGTGCTGCATCTTTCAGTGCTGATAGAGACCATGCGCCGTGAAGGTTTCGAGCTTCAGGTAGGCCAGCCGAAGGTTCTGGACAAGACCATAGGCGGCCAGCGCTGCGAGCCTATCGAAGAGATGAGCATCGAGGTCCCGGAAGAGTTCGTGGGCGCTGCAATCGAGATATCTACCCGCCGCAAAGGCGCGTTGCTCAGGATGGAGCCACGCGGGGACCGTACCCTGCTGGAGTTCGAGATTCCTACCCGCGGCCTGATGGGGCTCCGGAGCAATCTGCTGACGGCTACCCAGGGCGAAGCCATCGTGGCTTACCGCTTCAAGGATTATCAGCCTTTCAAGGGCGATATAGAGCACCGTAACAACGGTTCGCTGGTGTCACTGGAGACTGGGGAGGCGAAGGCATACTCAATGAACAAACTGCTGGACCGCGGTCGCTTCTTCGTGGAGCCCGGTGAGGAGATTTACGCCGGCCAGGTGGTAGGTGAACATACGCGCGAGCGCGACCTTAATATAAATATCTGCAAAGCGAAGCAGCTTACCAACGTCCGTGCTGCCGGTTCGGATGAGAAGATTCTTCTCCCTCCGGCCATCAAGTTCAGTCTGGAAGAGGCACTGGAATATATCCAGGAGGATGAACTTGTAGAAGTGACGCCACATTATATGCGTATCCGCAAGATTTTGCTCGACCCTCTGGCGCGCAAAAGAAATAGTGATATCGCTGATTGATAATAGAAAAAAAATTTGTACCTTTGCAACCCTTTGTTATACCCTTACATGGATTGGCACAAGGCGGTACCCGGTTTAACTGGCGTGCCGACGGAAAGTTCTTTGGCAATTCCGGTAATTCGGAGATTCTCGATGCGGATCTCGAAGTGAACGTTTATGTGGAAAAGGCCTCGCGCTTTTTCGGCGTAGACGCCACGATTTCAGGCTGGGTTAAAGTGCTTTGTGACAGATGTCTCGAAGAACTCCGCCTGCCTGTGAGTACGGGATTCTGCTTGAGCGTCAAATTCGGTGAGAATGCAGAGACGGCCGATGCAGGGGACAGGGAAATCGTTATGCTTCCCGATGGCTCCCAGGAGCTGGACCTCTCACAGTTCGTCTATGACTATACCTGCATTTCCCTGCCGATGAGAAGGGTTCATCCCGAAGGGGAGTGCAATCCCGAGGCGCTGAGGTATCTGAATTCGGAGGAAACTGCAGGCGCGGCACCCGCAGCCGGGAGCCCGTTTGCAGCGCTGAAGGACATTTTGAAATAACAAATAATAAAATATAGTACAATGGCACATCCGAAACACAAACTTTCAAAGCAGCGCAGGGACAAGCGTCGTACTCACGATTTCGCTCCTGTTCCTACCCTTGCAACTTGCCCTAACTGCGGTGCAACCGTAATGTATCACAGGGTATGTCCTGAGTGCGGCTACTACCGCGGACGTCAGATTATCGTAAAGGACGCGCAGTAAGCACGTCCTTCGGTTTGGCCTCTTAGTTCAACGGATAGAACGGAGGTTTCCTAAACCTTAAATACAGGTTCGATTCCTGTAGAGGCTACGAGAATTGCTGGCTGCGGCCAGCATTTTTCGTTTGACGCCTCTACAGGAATCGGGTCGGCTGAGGCCGACTCCGTCGCTTCGCTCCGAAATCTGCGTTTTACGCAAGTGCTTAATTATTAATGCTTTACTAAAACAGGTCGGCTGATTTTAACGACCTGTTTCAGCAAATGGCTCACTATCAACCATTTAGCTATTACGCCCGCCCTTCGAGGGCCGCGTTACCACGGCCGTCCATCCAGGTTGCGCCTATACCAAAGATGCCGGCTTTTCCGGGGATTCTATTTGTTTTCTTGCCAATTTGATTTATTTTTGTAACATGGTATCAGAAACACAATCGGT
Source organism: Bacteroidales bacterium (assembly GCA_017527415.1). GTDB lineage: Bacteria > Bacteroidota > Bacteroidia > Bacteroidales > UBA932 > Cryptobacteroides. The sequence continues at coordinate 88,650 of JAFXQA010000022.1, forward strand.
TAATGCCACTGCTGTCAGCCCTGCAGACAGCTCAATGTGGATTGCTACTTCGGCCCGCGGGCTTGTCCGGGTTGGGAAAAACGGCAAGGCATTCAATTATTCGGTCGAAAAGGGAGACCTTGCGTGCAACAATGTTGTTGCTTTATCCTTTGATAATGAGGGGGTTCTATGGGTAAAAGACGCCGAAGGCACCGTTTTTTCCTACACTTCTTTCTCTGGATTTGTAAAGCAGTCCGAAGTGCCTCAATCCATCGCCGAGGCTTTTGCCGAGCCTGTTTTGGCTGAAGAACAGGAGGTGGCTCCCCAGCCGGAACCTGCGTCCCGCCCATGGTATGGGTCCTGGCCCATGCTTCTGATAACAATTGTGTTGTCTGCCCATCTGATATGGCGGGTTTTCAAGCGTTTTTCGGCAGAAAAACCTGTTGCTGATGCCGCCTCGGCCCCGTCTCCTGTTTTGGAACCTGTTGTTTCAAAACCGAAACCTGCAGAACCGCAGCCGGAAGGGGAAACCCTTCCTGGAGCATTTTCCCGGAACGGGTTGCGGAGCAACGCGGAAGGAAAGGTTTCCCCTTCCGGCGCTAAGTCCTCAGCTCCGAAACCCGTAATAACGGCACCCGGAACAGGCACATTCTACGACAGGGTTTACGCAATTGTCAAAGACAACTACACCAATTCAGTTTTCGGTGTCGAAGATGTCGCAAACGCCCTTGGCATGAGCCGCGTGCACCTTAACCGCAAGCTCAAGGCAGAAAACAGTCCATCCCCATCTGATTTGATAAAAAAGATGAGGATGGATCTTGCTGTGGAAATGCTGAAGGAGGGGAGCGCCAGCATCAGCGAAATCGCTGCGAAGTGCGGTTTCTCCTCCGCTTCCTATTTTTCCAGCGCTTTCAAAGAGTACTTTGGAGTAGCTCCGGCAGCGTACGGGAAATAGTTACTTGTAAATCTGTTTGTAGGGTCTGCCTCGCCAGTCTTCGGGAATCTTTGCCCCGAGGATGTCGAGGATGATGGCCGGGGTGTCGTACTGCATCATGGGTGCGGTAATCTCATATCCGGCCTTGATTTTCTTTCCGTAGACGATGAAGGGGGTTTCGAGCTCCAGCATGGTGAACTTGCCGTGGCCCTTGCCCTTTCCGCCATGGTCGGCAGACATGATGATGACCGTGTCTTCGAAGATGCCTGCATCCTTGAGAGCCTGGATGAGCATGCCCACACCCTTGTCGAGCTCTCTCTGGCACTGCATGTATTCGGGGCCGTACCAGCCTTTGGAATGGCCGGTATGGTCCAGCACACCATAGTAGAAGGTAAAGAAGAACGGCTTCTTTTCCTTGATATAGTTCACACCCAGCTTAGTGTATTTTTCCACAGGCACATCATTGCTTCCGTAAGTGCCGATGTACTTCCAGTAGTTCACTGCATTCGTGTCGCAGACTGCGCCGATTCCGTTCCAGTCGAAGACGATGCCGGTCTCGGCATTGGGGAACTGCTCACGCAGCACGGTGAATACGGTGGGAGGGATGCCGTGGCCATTGTCCGAGGTGGAAGGGATGGTCCCCTTGGTGGAGTTCCACTTGTCGAAGCCATGCATCTCTGTGGGCACTCCGTTGAACATGGAAGCCCAGTTGATTGCAGATGCGGAAGGCATTACGGAACGTTTTGTGAGTGTCCAGCTGCCGTTGTCCATCAGGAACTTGATGTTAGGAAGCTCGGACATGTCCGCCTGGCGTATGCCTTCGGCGGCCCATCCGTCGATGCCTATCATCACGACGTGCTTCGCCTTCTTGCGGGCGGCGTCGGAATCCAGCGAGCTGATGCAGCAAAGGGCGATCAGCAGAATGGCAAATCTTTTCATAATTAGAAGATGTAGTTGAGTCCGATATTGATGCCGAGTCCGGTGCCGTCGTTGGGATCGAAGCATTTGCCGAACTCAAAGTTGATGTTGAAATTCTGGTTCATGATCACGTGCAGACCGATACCTGCGCTGCAGTGGAGCCCCTGCTTGACATCGTTATAGAAATCTTTCGCCTGGTAGTTGCCAAGGCCGCCGTTTTTCTCAGTTACGATATTCACCGATGTGATATCGCTGGCAAGAGACTTCATGGCATCGGCGTTGTAAGGCTTTACAATCATACCCATGTCGAAGAACGGGTTGGTGGCAAGGGTCCAGTTCTGGTTGATCCAGCGGAATTTGGCGAAGCTCCAGCGGAGTTCCGTGTTCATCCACGCGTAGCTGTTACCCTGCAGGCGGTTGTTGATGGTGCCTCGGAGGGTGCAGGTGGAGCCAAGGCCCTCGGTATTGATCTGCTTCATGTTGATGCTCTGGATGGTCTGGAGCATGTAATAAGGAGCATTTCCTGCGATCAGCCCCTGGAATGCGAGGTGCGCTCCGAAGGTGAGTTTGTCCTGAATTACAGGGAAGAACTGTTTGAAGTGCACGGCCAGTTTAAGGTAGGAATTGTTGTGCTTTGAGATTATGTCGGGCGATCCGAACATGTAGACCTCGAGATTGGTTCCGCGGGTAGGATTGTTCTCATGGTCGCGGGTGTCGTAGACAACGCCTGCCTTGAATTCGAGGTGCTGTCCGCCGTACTTCTCGGCATCCGGGATGATGCCGTTGTTTACATAAAGGTCGTAAAGGGAAACATCGGTAGTGGTGCCGTTAAGTCCTTTGTTCTCGGCATGTCCGGTCTTGATATTCCAGTAGGTTATGCCTCCGGCCCAGCCCCAGTTGCCTCCGATCTCGCCCTGCACGCAGGTCTGGATGCGGAAGATGTCGCGGCGCATCAGGTAGAAGCCCTGGCCTTCGATCAGATAAGAATAGTCGTTGTTGTCTGCGGTAATCCTGTCGAGAGCAGGCACATAAACCGAATTTGCCCCGTTGAAACCATAGAAACTGGTGGTCTTGTTGCCGAACCAGGAAATTGCACCTGAAATGCGAAGACCGGGAAGGAGGTACTTGCTGTCGAAGAAGCTGTGCAGCACGGTGTTCCCCTTCGAATACTTGGAAATCTCCACATTCGCCTTCCACATGTATTCCGGATAAGTGGAACCGTCACCATACCAATAAATGTCCGACAGAGCCCCGTAGTGCCATCCAAGGTCAGAAGAATAGCCGACGGCTGGGAGGGGGCCGAAGTTCAGGCCGGTCTTTGCGACTTCTCCCTGTGCAGCTGCGGAAAATGCTGCGGCGCAGAGAAGAATGATAGTAAGAATTCTTTTCATGAAATAGTGTTTGATTTAGCATACAAAATTAGAAAAAATACTTCGTATATTTGTAAGTTATATGAAAAGAGCACCCCTGATAGCTGCAATATTGCTGGTCTCCTGCGCCCGGGTATCAGCCCCGGAAGAGGCTCCGTTGCTGCGCACGGTCCCCTCCAGGGCGGTTGCCGTGATGCATTTCGGCCGCCTCGAACCTGCGCTGGAGTTCCTCTTGGACTCCACCTCGGTGTTCCGGCAGCTGGATTACGGCCGCTTGGGTGATTCGGAAATGGTTCTTTCCTACGACTACAGTGCCGGTCTGATCCCTCTGCTTGCCGTGGATGCAGGGCGTGCAGGCGCAGATACATCTTCCGTAGTCCGTAAGGTCCTGCAGCAGGCAGAGGATCTTAAATTGAACGCACTTTACACAGCAGAACTTCTTCCCAGAAGAGCGGCTCTTCTTCTCAGTACATCTCGTGCTGCAATCGACGAGGCTCTGATGCACATCGAATCCGGAGTGTCCGTGCTGGATGCGGCCGATTTCAAAGAGGCCTCATCCCTGGCAGACGGCACGGCGGGAAACATCATCCTCAAGAATGAAAGTGCCAGCCGCTGGCTGCCGGCCAAGTTGCTCAAGGCTCAGGTAGACCGACGGGAGATGGTGAAGTTCGTGAGCGGCGCTGCCCAGTGGACGGCGCTGTGCTTCAATGATTTGAGCCGCGAGGGTATCAGGGTCCGCGCTTTCACCGGCGACAAGCGGAAGTATCTCGCCGAATTCATCTCCGCTCTGCCTGCAGGGAACAGCAGGCTTGCCGCGGCGCTGCCGGATACCGCACATTTCATAGTGGACCTGCCACTTAAGGATTATAAGCAGTACACCGAGGGCTGGAAGGAATGTCTGGACGCACGGGCGGATCTTTCGAAATACAGGGGCCGTCTTGCGGGGCTGAAGAAACGCTTTGGCAAGAGCCCGGAAGCCTGGCTTGCAGATATGGCACCGCTCGAACTGGCCCTGGTGCGCTGGGAATCCAGCGAACTGCTGCTCCTGCGCAGCGGCCACAGGCGCAAGGGCGTTTTGGCGGAGAACCCGTTCCCGGGTTACATCCCCGCCATTTTTGGGGAGCTTTTTCGCATTGCGGACGATTCCTGCGTGGCCTTCTGGGAAGGATGGACGTTGTTCGGCTCTGCCGATGATATAGCTGCATGGGAAGACGCTGCCCGCAGCGGAATGCTGAAAAGTATGCCCCGAAGCTCAAAGTTTTATATGAATAACGATGCCTTCTGTCTGGTTGCAGATGGCAAAAACATATTGATGGATGTCAACTGAACTTGAATACAGATCCGTAAACAAACTCTTTGAAAAAAGTTTCAAGGAGCATTGGGAGAGGGAAGCCCTTTCGAACTATCAGGGCAGGACCGTCACTTACCGCGAGCTGGCTGAACGTATTGCGATGCTTCACATCTGCTTTGAGCAGTGCGGCCTCCAAAAAGGAGACAAGGTGGCACTTTGCTCACGTAACCAGGCCAACTGGGGGGTATGTTTCCTGGCTGCGCTCACTTATGGTGCGGTGCCCGTCCCCATCCTGCATGAATTCAAATCGGCCAACGTGCATTACCTTGTGAACCACTCCGAATCCAGGGTGCTGTTCGTGGGCGAGACCGAGTGGGAGGGCCTTTCCGAAGCCGAAATGCCCAACCTGTCTGTGGTTGTCCTCATGAACAACTTCAACTTCCTCTATTCCAGGAATGAATCCCTGACAGCGGTTCGCGAAAATATTACCAGGACGTTCAACGAAAAGTATCCGGACGGATTCAAGCCCGGGGACATCCATTATTATGAGGACAGCCCGGAAGAGCTGGCGCTGATCAATTACACCTCCGGCACCTCCGGTTTTTCGAAGGGTGTGATGTTGCCGTACCGCTCGTTATATACCAACATCAATCTGGCATTTGCCGCCGAACCGCAGATGAGCTGCGCCTCCGAAGTTGTGGCCATGCTGCCTTCCGCGCACATGTACGGGCTTATGTTCGAACTCATGTACGAGATGGTGATAGGTGCGCACGTGCACTTCCTCACCCGTCTTCCCAGCCCTAAGATCATAATGAAGGCCTTCCAGGAGATACACCCGGACATCATCATCGCGGTGCCCCTGATTATGGAGAAGGTCTACAAGACCCAGCTGAAGCCCATTGCCGACCGCACCAGGACCATGATGTACGTGCCCCTGCTCGGACAGGCCATTCAAAAGAAGATCCGCGACGGGCTCATCAACGCTTTCGGCGGCCGTTTCGAGGAAGTCATCCTTGGCGGGGCGGCGTTCAACCCGGAAGTTGAGGATTTCCTGCGCAGGATACATTTCCCCTTCACCGTCGGCTACGGCATGACAGAGTGCGGCCCCATCATCACTTACGAGAAATGGTCCCGCACGCGCCGGAATTCCTGCGGCAAGGCCATCCCCGGCTGCGAAATACGGATAGATTCCGCGAACCCCCACAGAATCCCGGGCGAAGTTCAGATAAAGGGCGGGAACGTCTTCCTCGGATACTACAAGAACAGGGAAGAGACCCGAAAGTGCTTCACCAATGACGGATGGTTCAAAACCGGAGACATGGGAGTGATGGATGCGGACGGTTATCTGTATCTGCGCGGTCGTTCCAAGTGCATGATCCTGGGTACCAACGGCCAGAATGTGTATCCGGAGGAACTTGAGGCAGTCATCAACAATGCATCCTATGTGGTGGAGTCGCTGGTGGTAGAGGATGCCGGAGGCCTCACGGCCCTGATCTATCCCGATTATCAGCAGGGGCAGAACGATGGCCTCGACCGCGAACAGCTGGAGCAGCGGCTGCTGGAGAGCCTGCCTGAATTCAACAAACTGCTTCCCTCTTATGCTCAGCTCAAGAAGATAGAGGTCATGCCCGAAGACTTCGAACGCACCCCCAAAAAGAGTATCAAACGTTACCTGTATCAGAGAAACAAATGAACAAATTCGACGACAAGTACATAAGGATGGCCAAGATATGGGCCACGAACTCATACTGCAAGCGCCGTCAGGTCGGCGCCCTGCTGGTGAAGGACAAGATGATAATCTCGGATGGCTATAATGGCACCCCCTCCGGTTTTGAAAACGAATGCGAAGATGGAGATGTTACAAAACCTTATGTGCTTCACGCCGAGGCGAATGCCATTACCAAGGTTGCAAAATCCGGAAATTCATCGGCAGGAGCCACCCTTTACGTTACCGCTTCTCCATGCATCGAGTGCTCCAAACTGATCATCCAGTCCGGCATCTCCCGTGTGGTTTACAGTGAAGAATACCGTCTGGACGACGGCATCAAGCTGCTTCGCCGTGCCGGAATCGAGGTAGAAAAAATAGACGTGGAATGAGACAGTATTCATCAGTCCTGATAGCCTTGCTGGGAGTGCTCGTCGGCGCCCTTGCCGTCCTGACCTTTCAGAAAGCCCAGGAGAACAAACACCTGATGCGCACCGAACTCCGGGACTGGCGTAAGCTTAATCTCGTGCTTCAGTCGCTGGACGAGCATTATGTGGATACGGTGGACCGCAAGGCCGTCACCGATGCTGCCATTACTGCGGCGTTGGGTGCGCTTGATCCCCATTCCGTATATATGCCTCCGGCAGTCCTCGAGGAATCTGAAACCGAACTGGCCGGGAATTTCGACGGTATAGGCATACAGTTCAACGTGCCCAACGACACGGCGATAGTCCTGGAAGTAATCCCCGGCGGCCCGTCTGAAAAGATTGGTTTGCAGCCCGGAGACCGCATTCTCAAGGTGGACGAAAAGAATATAGCAGGAGTCAAGTTCCCCCAGGACAGCATGGTCCGCAAGATGCGCGGTCCGTCCGGGTCGAAAGTAACCATCACCGTGCTGCGCGACGGCGAAACCGTTCCTTTCGAGATTACCCGCGGCAAGATCCCCATGAATAGCCTCGATGCCGCATTCATGGTTAACGACACGACAGGATACCTCCGTTTGAGCAAGTTCGCCAGGACGACCTACGAAGAAGTGCTGCATGCAAGTGACAGACTTCTTGACCAGGGAATGAAACGCATGATCTTTGACCTCCGAGACAATGGCGGCGGCTTTTTCGACCAGTCTTTCCTTCTTGCGGACATGTTCCTGCCTAAAGGCGCCGGCGTGGTTTATCTGGAAGGGCGTGCACAGCCCCGCCAGGATTTCAAGGCCACCGGAAGGGGCAAACTCCAGGATGTGGAACTGGTGGTGCTGATCAATGAGAATTCGGCATCTTCCAGCGAAATATTCGCAGGAGCGATCCAGGATAATGACCGTGGTACTATAGTCGGCCGCCGTTCATTCGGCAAGGGCCTGGTGCAGGAGCCCCTTTATTTCAACGACGGCAGCGGTCTTCGGATCACAGTTGCGCGCTACCACACTCCTTCCGGCCGTTGCATACAGAAACCCTATTCCAGCGGTGAGGATTATGCATATGACCTGTACTACCGCTACCGCGACGGCGAAATGCTGAGCGCAGACAGTGTCAAGGTAGACAAAAGCGAGGAATATCACACGGTAGGCGGTCGTACGGTCTACGGTGGCGGCGGAATCGTGCCGGACGTGTTCGTTCCGATAGATACTACCCGCGCATCCGACTTCTACCTTGCCTGCAACAGGAAGGCTACCGCCATGCGCTTCGCTTCGTCCTATTTCGATTCGCACAAAGCAGAGTTGCAGAAGATAGATGATTTCGGGAAATTGGAGCGTTATCTCGATGGCGCGGGCCTCGAGAGAAGTTTTCTCGCTTTTGCGGCGTCAAGGGACGGGTTGCGTCCGAAATCAGCCGCTGAATGGGCATCGGAAAAGGATTATATGATGACTGCCGTGCGTGCGCTGGTAGGCCGTTACTCAAAACTTGGCGACAGCGCTTTCTATCATTTATATTTGGCAATAGATAACGTATATCAGGTGGCTGCAGGAGATATGCCCTCCCTGTAGCATTTTCCCGGAACGGGTTGCGGAGCAACGCGGAAGGGAGGGCATATCTCCCGCAGCATACATAAAACCATGTAATTATGAAAATGAACGGACGTCGCGAAAGCGGCAATGTAGAAGACCGCAGGCGGCTAAGCGGCGGTGCAGCGACCGGGCTTGGCCTCGGAGGCGTACTGATTGTCGGACTTATCACCCTCCTCATGGGAGGGGACCTGGGAGATGTGATACAGAATGTTTCCAGTTCCGGCGGAATTGGCACCGAAACGGCGCAGACCCGTGAATTCACTGCCGAGGAAGAAGCTCTCGCCAAGTTTTCCCGCCAGATCCTGGCCAGCACCGAAGATGTGTGGACGGCCTATTTCAAAGCGGCTAAAATCGGGGCATACCGCAGTCCTACACTCGTGCTATACACAGATGCCACGGCAACAGGATGCGGCACCGGCCAGGCTGCGATGGGCCCGTTCTACTGCTCTTCGGACCAGAAACTCTACATAGATCTGAGTTTCTTCTCTTCCATGAAAAAGAAGTTGGGTGCCGACGGCGACTTCGCCTATGCATACGTGATTGCCCATGAAGTCGGACATCACGTGCAGAACCTGCTGGGCACTCTTGGCCAGGCGCACCAGCAGATGGCCCGGATGAGCAAGGCGGATGCCAACAGGGTGAGCGTGCGCATCGAGCTCCAGGCGGATTTCTATGCCGGAGTATGGGCACACTATGAGAAAGAAATGTTCAGTTCCATTGAAAGGGGCGATCTTGAAGAGGCCATAAACTGTGCCTCGGTGATTGGCGACGACTACCTGCAGAAAAAGTCCCAGGGATATGCTGTAGAAGAATCATTCACTCACGGAACAGCCGCCCAGCGTATGCGCTGGCTCAAGAAGGGAATGGACACGGGAGACATCTCTCAAGGCGATACTTTCTCCCTGAGGGACAGTCAGTTATAGCATCTTCTTGCCGAACAGATAGTATTTCTGGTCGCCGAACCACAGGACTCCTTCTCCGCGCAGCGCAGTATAGCTCGTGTAGAAGGAGTTTCCAGTATCCCTGGGCGAGAAGATTCCTTTGTTGCTGAACCACACCGGCTGGTGGGCGCCCGGCACGAAGGCCCCATCCAGACGGTACATGGGCCCGCGCATCTGGTACGAAGTCATTCCGTTGAAATCGAAGCTGTCGTGCACCAGCAGGAAGTAGCGCCCGCTGCGTGCTTCCGGCCCCGCGTAGTCGTAGATGGGGCAGGGGGAACGGGGTTGGAGGATGGCAGGACCGCCGTCGCGCATGCGCAGTATCTCCGGGCGGCTCCAGTGGAGGCCGTCATCTTCGCTCTCCGCCCAAACCGGATGCCCCAGCGACGAGCGCATCACCGCGAACAGGCGCCCGTCCGGCAGGCCCACGATGCAGGCTTCTTCTATTGAATGCGGCTCCCTGGCCACGTAGACCACGTCATTCTCCACCTTCTCGCCGTCGAACGCCTCATCCCCTGTGTTGAAGAAGGAGATGCGGATATCCCTCACTTCTGGGTCCTCGTCTATATTCTCGTACTGCCAGAATTCCACCCGGCTGACGCCGATGCGGTCGTAGCGCGAGCATCCGGCAAGATACCTCCCGTCCTGCCCGAAGCGCAGCGGCCTCTGCCACATGCACCAGACAGGGGGTATTGCGGGATCTTCAGGATCCTCCTTGAAGCGGATTGGGAAGGGGATGGTTTCCGGGGCGGACCAGGTCTCCCCACAGTCATCGGAATACCTGCCCTGCATTATGCCGCAGAGGTGTTTTTTGAGGATGGTTTCCTGGTTCCAGAGGCAGTACAGGCGTCCGCTCTTGCTCAGCATAGGCTGCTGCCAGGCCGCCACCGGTCTGGGGTCGGCGAGGGTAGGGGAACCGGCGATTATCTTCGGCTCCGTCCAGGTCCGTCCTCCATCCGCGCTGCGGGAGAAGACCACGTGCTCGTCGTTTGCCGTTTCGAAGGATCCCTGGGTCCAGAAGGCATACAGCAGGCCGCGCACCGGGTCTTCCAGCACGTGGAAATGGTCGTTGAAGCTGTCTCCTACCTTGCTGCCGTCCCTGCCGGATTCGGATTTGGGCTGTTTCGGCACATAGACGGTGAAGTCGTGCGGAATGACGTCGATGTCCGTCGAGGGATCTACGTAGTGCCAGTAGAAGTGCTCCGGCCAGCGCTTGCGGAAGTCTCCCACATCGCTGAAATGCTTCTCCAGAGCCTCATCGGCAGTGGAGTAACGGTGGCAGGATTCGGGGGATTTGGTGAATACCGTCCACTGGCTCTGGCTGGCCGCATCCTGGTTCGGTAATCCTACCCAGATGACCGTACCGCGCTTAGGAGGGAAGGCCGGATTCATCGTGAAGATTGTCGTGAGGGCCGTGTTCTTGTTGCAGATAGGCTCCTGAGTTAGGAGCAGAGAGAGATGCCTGCGGTGGAACTTCTGCCTGGGTTTGCGGGAGAAGGAATACAGGTCGGTGTTGCCGAAAAACATGTTCTGCGCGAGCGTATGGCGCTTGATGTTATGGCTGTCGGTAAGAGTCCCTGGGTCTGCATAGGCCTTGCGGAAGCTGAAGGCTCCGTCACGACGCGGCTTATACCATCCGCGCTTGCGCGCATATTTTATTATATCCTTGCTGCCCAAGAAGTTAGCCGTGTCTTTCAGATTGATTTCCCCGATTGTGTAGTAGTTTGGGATGGTGGCGATTTCGTCGTCCGGCACGCGCTGAGCAACCCAGTGCCTGCCCTTCACCACGGCCACCACCCATCCTTCCTTCTGGTCGGCAACCAGATACGAGCGGCCGGAATCTGCATAGCCGAATCTCTCTACCAGCGAGCCTATTATGTGCACTGCCTCGCGGGCGCTGCGGGCTTTCTGGATGGCCGTGGTGCGCACTTCGTAGATTATGCTGCCCTGCGCCCGGTCTTCGCGGGATTTGCACTGGTCGGATGAGATGCAGACCCCGTATTCGTTGGCGTAGCTGTCGCCGGACGCCTGCCCCGGAAACTCGAACCAGAGGTACGCTGCGCGGTCTTTCGTGGCCGGCACGTTGTAGATATTGAGCATCTGCTCGCCCCACTGGTCTTCGTTGTGGCCAAGGTAGACGTATCCGTCGGTGGTCGCGTTCCGCCCGGCGATTATGCCGAAGCACAGTATGGATATCAGGAGGGTGTTCATGGTAGTTTCGCTGCTGTTTTCCCAAAGATAATGATAATTTTTATATCCCTTCTTGGTTTCCTGGGTGCTGTTAACGTCCGGTTTTTACGGACGTCGACGTCAAATAAGGCCGAAAATGCTTTTGACGTCCTTTTTTTCCGGACGTCGACAGCACCTGAAAACCCTGAAAGACCTAGAGAGATCGGTGGAGGTTGGCCCGTATTTGCTAAGTCGATGATATTCAATCAATTGCTAAAACAGGTCGGCAGATTTGGACGAGCTGTTTTAGCAAAATGCTGATAATCAAGTAATTGCGTATAACGCTGCTACAAATGTTAAAGCAGCGCATTGTGTGCCGCTGATTCCGGATGGGCTGTGGGATTCAGGGAGTGTTGGGGATAGGAGGGATTAGCCCGCACTGCGTGCGGCCTTTTCCCTCGAACACCGAGAGCAATCAGAATACAGGTGCGTGGCTGCGCCACGCTTTTTGCGTGCTGCCGTGCCCTTATGAAAGCAAGCTTTCAACGGCCACACCATCACGCAAAAACGCCGCACTGTTGTGCGGCGCCTGATTATGATTGCATAGCGCGGTGAGAGAGGGATTCGAACCCCCGGTACGTTGCCGTACACCTGTTTTCGAGGCAGGCTCCTTCAACCACTCGGACATCTCACCTGGTGAAAGGGACTGCAAATATAGCAATTTATCTGCAATCCCAAATACTTACATCCTTTTCACCTTGTCGAGGAAGGCGCGGACGTGCTCCGTGTATTCTTCGGGGTGTTTGGCATAGGAATTTGCATGGACGGCGCCCTTGCCGACCCACATTTCCTTGTAGCCGTGAATCTTGGCATCATAGTTCTTCTGCAGGTGGCTGAAAGGCACAAAATCGTCGGCATCGCCGTGGATGAACAGCATGGGGCGTTCGCACTTGGCGAGTTGCTTGACGGAAGATGCTTCCTTGAAGCCCCAGCCATAGCGGTTCTTGCAGACTATGGATGCAGAATTGAGGATGGGGAAGGGGGGAAGATGGAAGGAATCCTTCAGGTTGTGGGCAAACTGGTCCCAAACCGATGAATAGCCGCAGTCCTCCACGAAAGCCTTCACATAGGCAGGCAACTCGTCACCGCTCATCATCATAGTGGTGGCGGCGCCCATCGATACTCCGTGAACGACCATGAAGTCGTTGTGCCACAGATCATTGGCAAGTGCAGCCCAGCGCTCCACATCGAGGCGGTCGAGCCATCCCATGCCGGCGGCGCGGCCTTCGGAATAGCCGTGATACTGCAGGTCCGGCACCATCACGTTGTAGTTGAACTCGTCCCGGTACATCTTGACCAGATAAAGGAACACGAGGTGATTGTCGGTATAGCCGTGCACGACCACCGCGGTGCCTTCGGCCTTGGATGGATTCTTTGCAGGCGCGTAGACTGCGTGAATCTTGAATCCGCCCTCTCCGATTATGGTAGTGTCTTTGAAAACGCCGGCATTGTGCAGATTGTCGTACCAGGCGATCACGCCGGGGCAGAGGGAATCCGCTTTGTGACGGGTGCGTTCGATGTCATCTACTCCGTGGGGAGTAGGCTTGAGTGCATAGTTGCACATAAACTTGCCTGCCAGGCAGCCCGTAAGCAGGGGAGCGGCGAGCAGAATGGCCATCAGCGGCCTCATAATTGACTTTCTCATATTAGCTTAAGTGTTATTATTGTGCTACAAACTGGTAAATTATATATCCTTGCTGGCGGTCGGGTGCCGTGGTGCTCATACTGAACTTGCTCATCCTGGCGGCGCGCACTGCAAAGGCGCGCAGGCATCCGTCAGGAGAAGACGAGCTCTCGTCCACCTTGGCGCCCACTACCGTGCCCTGCTTGTCTACAGTGATGATTATCCTTACTTCCCCTGCGCCGATGCAGCGGTAGGCGGGGATTGGAAGTCTGCTGGCCTTGCGGCCTTCCAGTTCATATTCAAGTACTGAAGGCCCGCTATACTTGACTTCTTTGCGCACTTCCTCTTTCTTTGGCGTGGGAGCCGCCACGATCTCATGCTCCACCTGCACTTCCTCGGCGGGGCGTTGCAGGTCCTGCTTGAGCTTTTCGGCCTCCTCATACAGTTCCCTTGCATCTTCCGCCGAATGGCGGTCGTCCTTCAGTTCGGAACGGTCCACCGCTATGTTGCGGATTGGCTCATATCCGCCGGCTAGCATCTCGTTGAGCCTGTCGTTTATTGCCTGCTTCAACTCCAGCTCCTTCTGGAGCTTCTCTATCTGCTCCATCTTGGTGAAATCCAGAACGAAAGAACTTTCCTTCTTCCAGGTCGCCCCAAGCTGGATCGCCATCAGCACGATCAGCACCACCAGGTGCACGATCACGGTGATGTAGATTCCGGCCCTGTCGTCTCTGGAGATGCGCATAGCCTTAGTCTAACCGTTGGCCTTGTTCCTGCGCAGGGCCTTCTCAACAGTGTTCATTATCATGTTGATGGCAACCTTGTTATGTCCGCCCTGGGGGATGATTATGTCGGCGTATCTCTTGCTGGGTTCGATGAACTGCAGGTACATGGGCTTCACCGTGCGGCTGTAGCGCTCGATCACCCACTCCACGTTCTTTCCGCGTTCGCGGATGTCGCGTGCCATCACGCGCATCAGCCGGTCGTCGTCATCCGCATCCACGAACAGTTTGATGTCCAGCTGGTCACGAAGCTTCTTGCAGGTGAAGATGAGGATGCCTTCGATGATAATGACATCTGCAGGTTCAACCTTCACGGTTTCTGTCTTGGAACGCGAGCAGCTGATGTAGGAATACACGGGCTGCTGCACGGTCTTGCCCTCTTTGAGTTCGCTGAGCTGTTTGCAGAGCAGTTCCCAGTCGATGGCATCCGGATGGTCGAAATTCTGATTGCGCTTCTGTTCGTCCGTAAGGTTACTGGAATCTTTGTAGTAGGCATCCTGCGGGATGACCACCACATCTTCCTTGAGGCGGTCTTTGATCGCCTTCACCACTGTGGTTTTTCCTGAGCCGGAACCACCGGCAATACCTATCACCAACATATTCTAGAATTCTGCGTTTTTCGGAGTTCTCGGGAAGGGTATGACGTCGCGGATATTCTGCATGCCGGTCACGAAGAGCAGCAGCCTTTCGAAGCCGAGGCCGAAGCCGCTGTGGGGGCAGCTTCCGAAGCGGCGGGTATCCAGATACCATTCCAGGGTACGGTGGCTCATCCCGAGCTCGTCGATGCGGGCGTTCAGCTTTTCGAAACTGGCCTCACGCTCGCTTCCGCCGATGATTTCGCCGATCTTCGGGAAGAGCACGTCCATTGCGCGCACAGTCTTCCCATCCTCATTCTGTTTCATGTAGAAGGCCTTGATGTCCTTGGGATAATCCGTGAGGATGACGGGGCGGCCGAAGTGCTGCTCCACAAGATACCTTTCGTGCTCGCTCTGCAGGTCCACTCCCCAGCTGACGGGATACTCGAACTTATGTCCGTCCGCCACGGCCTTCTCGAGGATTTCGATACCTTCGGTGTATGTGAGGATCTTGAATTCTGTATTCACGACACCCTGCAGGCGGTCCAGAAGCTCGCCGTCGTAACGGTCGTTCAGGAACTTGAGGTCGTCGTAGCAGTTGTCGAGGGCGTACTTGACCAGGCTCTTGATGAAGTCTTCTGCAAGGGCCATGTTGTCCCGGATGTCGTAGAAGGCCATTTCAGGCTCTATCATCCAGAACTCTGCCAGATGGCGGGGAGTATTGGAATTCTCTGCCCGGAAAGTGGGACCGAAGGTGTAGATTTCACCAAGCGCGGTGGCCCCGAGTTCGCCTTCAAGCTGTCCGCTGACGGTGAGCGAAGTCCTGCGGCCGAAGAAATCCTTGCTGTAGTCTATTCCACCCTTCTTGTCGCGGGGGAGAGGGGCGTTGAGGTCCAGAGTGGTTACCTGGAACATGTTGCCGGCGCCCTCTGCATCCGCAGCGGTAATGAGCGGTGTGTGCAGATAAACGAATCCTTTCGAATGGAAATACTCATGGATGGCAAAGGCCATCTGGCTGCGCAGGCGCAGCACTGCGCCGAACGTATTGGTTCTGGGGCGCATATGTGCCACGGTGCGAAGATACTCGAAACTGGTATCCTTCTTCTGGAGAGGATAGCGCACCGGATCGCATTCCCCGTAAACCTCGATTTCCGAAGCCTGGATCTCGACCGCCTGGCCGCTGCCGATGGATTCGACAAGCTTTCCCCGGACGGAAATGCAGGCACCCGTGGTCACCTTGGCCAGAAGGTCTGCATCCGTCGCGGTCTTGTCGACCACGATCTGTATATTATTAATGGTGGAACCATCGTTCAGTGCGATGAACGCGATTTCCTTGTTTCCTCGCTTTGTGCGCACCCAGCCTTTTGCGAGAACCTCTTCCCCGGGTGCTTTTGCAAGAAGGTCCTTGACCTTCATACGCAGTATTTCCTTAGACATTCCTTTTATTGCATTTTAAAAAGCAGCCCTCATAAAGGGGGCTGCTCTATAGAAGCTGGGCGGGTTTATTCGCCCTTCCTTGCTGAGTACATGATCTTAAGCGCGGAGCAGCGCCGCAACTCCTGCTTAACATCGGTGATGATACCCATACGTACATCCTGGTCCGCCCTGATGCAGATCTGCATGAAAGCACGGTCGTTCTCGCTCTTTGAGTCACGCTCTGCAGCAACGAAGTCGCGGATATCATCCACGGTCTTGAAAGAGTCGTTGAGCTGGATACGTGCATCGGTTCCATACTGGGCCTGGAGGCTGCGGATAGGAGTTCCGATGTTGATGTAGGAAGCGAGATCCTTGCGCTCAAGCTTCACTGATTCCGATGCCTGGGGGATCTTGACAACGACCTTGTTTTCGGTTTCCCTCATCTGGGTCGTCACCATGAAGAAGAACAGGAGCATGAACACGATATCGGAGAGCGAACCGGAAGCGATTCCCGGCATTTCTTTCTTTTCGCCTTTCTTGAACATTGACATAGCTAAATCCTCCTATCTTCTTCTTTTACCAACATCCTTAGGCTCGGCCTCGGAGATCTGCTGAGGAACGAGATCCTTGATGATTTTTTGTCCATCTTCGTCAAGAGCAAGGAACTTCTTGCCGAATTCCCTCATCGCAGCCTCATCGCGGAGTTCGTTGACGGCTTTCACAAGCTCGTTCTGCACGGCGATGTATGCCTGATAACTGGTACCACGGTCGTTCTGGAGGGAAATGACGCCCTTCGAAACCTTGCGGGTGCCGAGACCTGCGATCTCAGTGGATTCCATGACGGGAAGGTTGGGATCGTCGGTGGGGTTGGTAAGGAAGATCTTGATCTTGTCCTTGAGCTGGCTAACGTCTATGGGTTCACTACCGGCCAAAATTCTGTCGGCGGAGTTAATCTTCACAATGATGATATTGCGGCGATTAACTTTCTGGTCCTCTACCTTCTGGTTGGGGTCGGGCATAGGAGGCAGACGACGGCTCAGTCCGGTCTGCGTTCCCATGGTTGTGGTCATGAGGAAGTAGCAGAGCAGGAGGAAAGCTATGTCGGCCGTTGAACTCGAATTGATCGCGGGTGTTTTCTTTGCCATAGTCCGTTAACCTTTTTTGTTCGTGATTGCAAGACGGATTTCTCCGACAACAATGGAAAGCACTGCCACGATGCCGGCGAAATATGTCAGGTAGAGAATCGTATCGGTAAGTTTAAGTGTGGCCTGAGAAGGCTGTTCCAGCATGCCCATTGCAGGTGCGCCGGGGGCGATCAGGTATGCGATGAAGCATATGACGGCCACCGCCACGAGCCCGAGGCCTAGCTTGACCAGGCTCTTGGGATCGTTGATGGCGCCCACCACGAGGCCTACGATGACAACGGCTGCAAGTGCGAGGCCCACCATGCAGTAGGTCCAGCCGAGCAGGGTGTCAACGCTGCCCTCTTTCCAGCCGCCGGTGAAGCCCAACACGAGGAGGACCACACTGACGACGATGAGGATCACCATCGCCCATTTGAATATCTTGTTATAGCTTTTCATTATTTCTTTCCGTATTTGGTGAGTACATCGATGAGGCTGATGGAGCTGTCTTCCATGTCGATGGTGATGCTCTCGATCTTAGCAAGGATGTAGTTGTAGAACACCTGAAGGATCATAGCGACGATAAGACCCGCCACAGTGGTGATAAGAGCGACCTTCATACCGCCTGCAACAACGTTCGGGCTGATATCGCCTGCTGCCTGGATGGCGTCGAATGCCTGGATCATACCGATAACGGTTCCGAGGAATCCGAGTGAAGGGGCGATTGCGATGAAGAGGCTGATCCAGCTCAGGCCGCTCTCAAGCTCGCTGTTCTGCACGGAGCCGTAGGAGACGATGTTCTTCTCGACCACGTCGATTCCCTGGTCGTAGTGCAGCAGACCCTGATAATAAATGCTTGCCACAGGGCCGCGGGTATTGCGGCATACTTCCTTTGCCTTTTCGATTCCACCTTCCTCAAGAGCCTTCTCTACTTCGGCGATGAGCTTCTTGGTGTTGGTCTTGGAGAAGGAAAGATAGAGGATACGCTCTATAGAGAGGGCGAGACCTATCACAAGGCAGATGATGATGAGGGACATGAATCCGGCACCACCTTCGATGAATTTGGTCTTGAGGGCCTGGGTGAGCGGAACCTCGGGAGCACCGGCGGTAAGGGCTGCCAGATCGTTGGCGGGAGCCTGTGCTACTTCTTCCGTTGCAGCCTGCTCAGGAGCGGCGGCATCCTGTGCAGAAGCAATGTTGGCAGTGAAAGCCATGAGGGCCATTGCTGCGAGAATCATGAAAAACTTTTTCATAACTTGTTTTAAGTGATTTAATTGATAATGTTTATTTGATCGATATTATTTCTCAAATGCATAAAATCAACGCAATTTAGCAAAAATATTTCATTTGCCAATACTTATTTTGATATTTCCCCCTTGAGGTTTTTCTCCAGAAGGCGCTTTACTTTTTCATTATCAGCGTATTCCCCCATCAAAACAAACAGTTTTGCAAGCCCACCTTCGGTGGTGATGTCGCTGCCGGACACAACCCCTGCTTCCTTGAGGGCTTTGCCTGTGGCATACAGGTTCATGTTCACATCGCCGGCAAGGCACTGGGTGATGTTGAGCAGGATCTTCCCGCTCCCGACGCTCTCGCGGATGATATCGGTGAACCATGGTTTGGAGATGGCGTTGCCGGAGCCGTAGGTCTCTATGATGACCGCTCGTATGCCGCTTCCCAGCAGCACGTTACGCGCCACCTGCTCGGTAATGCCGGGATGCACTTTGAGAATGGCTACGCGGGTATCCAGCCTGGTATGTATGGCCAGCGGAACAACCGAAGAGGGATATCGTATCAGCGCCTTGTTGTATCGTATGCGTATGCCCGCTTCCGCGAGAGGAGGGCAGTTGGGAGAGCGGAAAGCGTCGAACGCCGTGGCGTTGACCTTTGTCGCCCTGTTCCCGCGCAGCAGCTGGGAGTTGAAATAGATGGCTACCTCCGGCACCATGGCCCGCCCGCGGTCATCCTTTGCCGCAGCCACCTCGATGGCTGATACCAGGTTTTCCTTTCCGTCTGTGCGAAGGCTGCCGACAGGCAGCTGGCTACCTGTAAAGATGACGGGTTTGGCCAGGCCGTCGAGCATGAAACTCAGCGCCGACGCGGAATATGCCATCGTGTCCGTGCCGTGCAGGACCACGAATCCGTCGTAGTCATCGTATTTTTCCTTAATCAGAACGGAGAGTTCCTTCCACATGGCAGGTTCCACGTCGGAAGAGTCTATCAGCGGATCGAAGGTATAAGAATCTATCTTGAAGGTGAACTTTTGCAGCTCAGGCACTTCGCTGAGTATCTGCGAGAAATCGAACGGCACCAGGCCTTGCCCGCTTTCTTTCATTCCGATGGTGCCTCCCGTATAGATGAGGAGGATGGCGGATTTTTCCTTGTTGCTCATAGTGCGAACAGTTTTTCGGCATTTGCAGTAGTGACGGCTGCAACCGTTTCAATATCAACCCCTTTCACTTCCGCTACCTTGGCGGCTATGAGGGGAATGTTTGCGCTTTCATTGCGCGTCCCCCGCAGGGGTGTGGGGGCCATGTATGGGGAATCGGTTTCCAGGAGTATGCACTCCAGCGGGATCTGTTTCACCGTTTCCGGAAGGGAGGCGTTCTTGAACGTGATGACCCCGCCTATGCCGACCGACCAGTCGCCGTAACGGCGGATGCGGCGGAAGGTCTCTATGCTGCCGCTGAATGCGTGCAGGTTCCCCCTCAAAGCCAGGTGCCGGCAGTCGTCCAGCACTTTGAAAAAGTCTTCCGTGGCGTCGCGCAGATGGATGTTTACGGGCAGATCCCAGGCTGCTGCCAGTTCGAACTGCACCCGCAACGCCTCTTTCTGCTCCTCTTTGAACTCCGCCCCGTAGTGATAGTCAAGGCCGATTTCCCCTATGGCGACGGCTCCGCGCCCCTTCCATGCCTCCAGGGCGTCGATCTCGTCCCTCCAGTTGCCGTCTACCGACCCCGGGTACAGCCCCAGCATGGGGTAGAGCACGCCGGGATGCCTTCCCACGGCTGCATACATGGCATCCCGCTCATGGGTATCGATGTCTGCGAGCAGCATCCTGGAAACTCCGGCGGCAAGGGCCCTTTCCACGAAAAGGTCCTGCTCTGCACCCGGGAAAGCCTCGTCGGTGCAGTGGGTATGCGTGTCGATGAACACCATTTCTGCAAAGTTACGATTTTCTTGCATTGATGGTACACCGCCCGGTCAGGTCCGTGCAGATGAATCCGTCAGATTCCAACCGCACTGCAATGCGGGCGACTTCATTGTATGGCTTTCCGCTGAGATAGCATAGTTCTTCGAGGCCGATGCCGCGCCTGAGGGCTATCATGTCTGCCAGGCTGCAGATGGAATCCAGCTCCGATGCGCCGGCACGTGTGCGGTAGAACTCCTCCACGAGGCTGCGGAAATCTTTTCTCCTGCGAAGCTCGTATCGCCCCAGCCCGAGTTGTTCTCCGAGCCCCGCCAGACCGGTTATCGCCTCCGCAGTGCGAGCGCGGATCAGGGCGTTGCATCCTGCCGAACGCGGGTCGTCCACCCGTCCCGGAAGGGCGAAGACATCGCGCCCGTAACTGTCTGCCAGCCTGCATGTTATGAGCCCTCCTCCACTAGCTTTCGATTCCACCAGCACCGTGCATCCTGCAAGCCCGGCGATGATGCGGTTCCTGCGCACGAAAGTGAAGGCAACCGGAGACGTGCCCGGAGGATAGTCGGTTACCAGTGCGCTTCCGGGGGAGGATGCAATCCTTTCTGCCGCCATTCTGTGTGCAGCGGGATAGAGATCGTCGATACCGCATGGCAGCACTGCGATGGTGCCAAGGCCTCCGTCCAGGGCAGCCAGATGCGCCGTGATATCCACCCCGAAGGCCAGGCCGCTGACGATGACAGGTTTTGCGGGCGCCTGGGAGCATGCGTCCACGATTTTCCTTGTCCACTCCCTCCCGTAAGGGGAAATGTCCCGCGTGCCCACGACTGCAATCGCCGGCCTGTCGGAAAACAGCTCTTCCGCAGAGGAAGAACTCCTGTAATAGAGACCTGCAGGGCAGTCCGGACAGTCCCGGAGCAGGGAAGGAAAGCTTTCCTCCGTGCAGGCTATGAAACGGCATCCCATGCTCTCCAGCCTGTGCAGTTCCTCCGCTGCCCCCTCGAACGCGGCCCGGTTGATCTTCCCCCTGTATTTGCTGTGCGGGCCCAGCACCTCGTCCGCCTCCCTGGCGGAGAGGTCGAATACCGAAGATGCTGAGCCAAGCCTGGAGATTATGCCGGATACATACAGGGGCTCATATCCGAAAATCCTTCCGAGCGCGGCGGCGCCGATTCTTTCCTTCACCATGTCTTCCATGCCGGCAAGATATACAGAAAAAAAGAAACCCCCGGGGGTAAGACCGGGGGTAAAAACTCAAATTCATGTTTGCCCTATGCTAATCCACTATCAATAAGGCATCTCCGTAAGGGCCGAAGCGATAGTCTTCCTCAAGGGCGACCTCGTAGGCGTGCATTACGTTTTTGTAACCTCCGAAAGCTGCGACGCACATGAGCATGGTCGATTCGGGACGGTGGAAATTCGAAACGAACGCATCCGGAATGGAATAGGAGTAGGGAGGGAAGATGAACTTGTTGGTCCAGATATCGTTCGCCTTGACCTCGTTGGTGGTAGTGACATATGTCTCCAGCGCACGGGCAACGGTAACACCGACCGCAAGGATCTTGTGCCCCGCCCTCTTGGTTGAATTGATCATCTGGGCAGCTTCTTCCGAGATAATCATGCGTTCCCCGTCCATCCGGTGCTTCGAAAGGTCTTCCACGTCTACTTTGCGGAAGTGCCCGATGCCCATGTGAACGGTGATGAACGTTTTCTCTATATCCTTGAGGATCATGCGGTTGAAGAGCTCGCGACTGAAATGCAGGCCTGCCGCGGGAGCGGAAACCGCACCTTCGTGCTCGGCGAAGATGGTCTGGAAATTCTCCACATCCTCGGGGGTGGGATCTTCCTTCACCCATTCGGGGACCGGTGTCTTGCCAAGGGCGAACAGATTCGCTTTGAATTCATCGTACGGCCCGTCGTAGAGGAAACGCAGGGTGCGGCCGCGGGAAGTGGTATTGTCGATAACTTCGGCCACCATACTCTCGTCTTCTCCGAAATACAACTTGTTGCCGATGCGTATTTTGCGTGCGGGCTCCACTATCACGTCCCAGAGCTTCTGCTCCTTGTTGAGTTCGCGAAGCAGGAAAACCATGATGTCTGCTCCCGTCTTCTCCTTTTTCCCAAGAAGCTTGGCCGGGAAGACCTTGGTGTTGTTAAGCACGAAAAGGTCTCCTTTTCCGAAATAATCTATGATATCCTTGAAAATCCTGTGCTCGATTTCTCCCGTCTTCCTGTGGAGAACCATCAACTTGCACTCATCCCTCCAGCGTGTAGGCTCGGTTGCAATACGCTCCTTCGGAAGGTCGAATTTGAATTGCGATAATTTCATTGTTCAGAAGATAATAGCTTTTATTATACGCCTGAACGATGGTAAAAGTTTCAGTCTTGCAACACTTTTTACACCCTTGCCTCGCGGAATACTTCCAGAATGGAAGGATAAGTGTCTGCAAGGAAGGGCGGAAGGCTCGATTTCGCCACCCAGCTTGCCTTCGTTATATCTTCTTCGCGCTGGGGAGTGAGGTCCACAGGATCGGTGTAGAGCATGTCGTACCACCAGGTATGCTTGAGATGCCAGATGCCGTCCCGCAGATAGCAGTGGTCGGTGACACAGAGAAGGCCGCGCAGCTCCAGCTTGTCCACTCCGGTTTCCTCCTGAACCTCGCGCAGGGCCGTCACCTTAATGTCTTCCCCATCTTCCTGATGGCCCTTCGGCAGGTCCCAGAGGCCGTTCCGCTTTATGAGCAGGTAGTCGCCCCGGCGGTTGCTCACCAGCCCTCCGGCTGCATTCACCTCCTTGAATTCCGCGCACAGGCGGTGATATACTTTATTGGTGTTGGAAGCGGGGATATAAATACGGCTCAGCTCGGCGCTGCTTTCGAACATCAGCACCAGGGTGTGGATGTCGATTTTCTCCCCGAGATGGAACTCTACGGCGTTGGGGTCGGAGAGGGCCTGGTCTTCCGGGTCGCAGATGATTATGCAGCGTTTTTCGAAGTATATCCTGTGCATGTAAAAATTGCTATCTTTGTGCCTGATTGCAAATTTAGCAAAATTACTCTTATGAGCGCACAATACAGCAGCAAACACGGCATCGTGCCCCGTCCCCAGGCTGAGCTTTACATGGCATTCACCGACATGCGGTCTTTCCTTGCCATGCTTCCCGAAGACAAGAAGGAGGGAGTGACCGCCGATTTCGACACCATTTCCGCCACGGTCCAGGGCTTCACAATCGGGGTGAAGGTCACGCGTCGCGAACCTTATAGTTATATCGAGCTCCAGGACAACGGAGCCCCGTTCCACTTCATGGTTTCGTTTCATTTCGACCAGGCCGACGACCCCGGCAGGACGGATTTCCATATCGATCTGCTGGCCGACCTGAACCTTATGATGAAGATGATGATAGGGAACAAGCTGCAGGAAGCTCTCGACAAGGTGGTGGATGGACTCTGCGGTAACATCGGTTAGGCTCAATCCCTTCAAGGGCTGCGACGGTCCGGACGGCGCTCCGGTGCCGTGGAACCGTTATGGCCGCATCCTTTCCGAACGCCCCAACTTCACCCTCGACCCCCTCTTCCACGCCGGCTGCTACTACGTGCAGGACAGCAGCGCGATGTTCGTCGGTCACTTGTTCAGGAAACTGGCACTTGCAACGGCGGAAGGTATGCTCCCTTCGGGCGCCATATCCGCCCATGGATGTAGTGGGAGGGGCCCAGCTCTGCTGGGAGGGGCCGCGAAGCGGTCGGCTCGAGAAGGGAGTATGCCTTCCGCCGCGCTGCGGGTACTGGATTTATGCGCCGCTCCCGGCGGCAAGACCACCGACATCGCCACCTCCTGCCGCGAAGCCCTCGGCGATGCCTTCGAACTTACAGCCAACGAAGTCATCAAGTCCCGCGCTTCCGTCCTCGCCGACAACGTGGCCGTCTGGGGGGACCCCAACGTAATCGTAACCAGCGTGGACCCCTCTGTCATAGGCCGCACCATGAAGGGCTATTACGACGTGATCGTGGCCGATGTTCCCTGCAGCGGCGAGGGAATGTTCCGGAAAGACCCCCGCGCGGTGGCCGAATGGACCCCGCAGCTGCCCGCCATCTGCGCCTCGCGCCAGAAACGCATACTCGCAGACGCCTGGCCTGCCCTCAGGCAGGGCGGCATCCTCATATACTCCACCTGCACCTATGAAGACTGCGAGAACGACAGCAATCTCGAATGGGCAGCCAGTGAACTCGGGGGAGAGATCATCGCTGCGGAAGATGAATTTGCACAGTATGGCGTGCGCCTTACCCGCTGCGGCAGTCTGCTGAAGGCGGGCGAAGTGCCCGGTGAGGGGCAGTGGGCCGGCGCCCTCGTGAAGACATCAGAAGCACTTTCGGCCAGATGCAGGACAGCGGACTTGAAGCCCCTGGAGAGCCGCCTGCAGGATTTTGCCGGCGGTGAGCCAAGAGTGGAACTGGATTTGCAGCAGGCATTGAGATATCTGCACAGGGACACGCTGTTCCTGCCGGATGCCCCCCTTGGAATGCTGGTGGTATGCTACCGCTCGCATCCCCTGGGATTTGTCAAGAACCTTGGCTCGAGGTGCAATAACCTGTATCCGAAGAGCCGCAGGATCCAGATGGACGTATGAAAAGACTGATGGCGATAATACTGGCGATGTTGAGTCTGGGTGCAGCGGCCCAGACCGCAGCCCAGTTCAAGGAAAAATACGACCGGCAGGTCCGCAGTGTCGGCTCTGACGGAGTCGGAGTGGAATATATCCTGGGCAGATGGTCCGCAGCATATCCCGACGACACCGACATGCTTGAGGCCCGGTTCAACTACTATCTCGCCAAATCCCGCACGGAAGAGGTTCAGAAGATTGACGCCGCCAGATACCTTGGGCAGAAACCCGTCCTCTCCCTGAAGGACTCCCTGGGACGGAATGTCAACTATTTCACCGTTCCCGTTTTCAACGATTCCCTGTTCCGGATCAGCCAGAAAAGCATAGACCGGGCGATAGAACTCGCTCCGGACGCCCTTGTGTACCGCTTCGACAAGATCGGAGCCCTGGCGATCTACGAAAAAGACAGCCCGGACATGGCGGCCACCGCTATGCTCGACCTGATAGATTACGATGCCTCCGCCCACCCCGGCTGGACCTTCAAAGGAGAGAAGGTCAGCAGGGAAGACTTTGAGTCTGCGGTTCAGGAATACTGCTATCTTTTCTACAGGACAGGCAGCGCCAATTCCTACGAATCCTTCCGCATTCTTTCAGAGCGTATGCTGAAGGAAAACCCGAAAAGCGTGCTTTTCCTGAATAATATGGGCGCCTACTGGCAGGTCGCTAAGCGCGACGATAAAAAGGCAGCCAAATACTACAGGAAGGTGCTGAAGTTGAATCCCGGGGATGAAACAGCCAGGTCCAACCTCGCAATTATTGAAAGAAACAAGCGTAAAAACAAGTAGATATGAAAAAGTTAGTTTTGTTTATGATTCCACTGATGATGCTGGCAGCCTGCCAGAACAAGGGTGCCGCCGAAAAGGTTCCCGCCATCGACCTGAACAATCTGGACACTTCCGTCTCTCCCGGTCAGGATTTTTATAAATATGCCACTCACGGTTGGCAGGAAGCCAATCCCCTCGGTGCCGAATATGCCCGTTTCGGCTCATTCGACCAGCTCCGGGAAAATAATGTCACCCGCCTGAACGACCTCTTCGCATCCATGGCCACCATGGAGACCAAAAAGGGCACCGTAGAGCAGAAAATAGTCGATCTCTACAAGCAGGGCCTGGATTCCACCCGTCTGAATAACGAGGGCGCGGCTCCGCTCCAGAAGTATATTGCAGAGATAAAGGCCATCTCCAGCAAGAAGGAGTTTGCCGAAGCCCTTGCCAAGCAGCACCTCGAAGGTGAAGGCGGTTTCTTCGGCGCGTTCGTCGAGGCTGACCTGATGGACAGCAACAACCAGATACTCTATATCAGCCAGGGCGGCCTCGGCATAGGCGACCGCGACTATTACGTGAAGGCGGAAAATGCAGCTCTCAAGGAAGGCTATCGCATTTTCCTGGCCAAGACTCTCGCCCTTGCAGGCGTGGAGAACGCCCAGGAGGTGGCAGACAATACGGTTGCGGTCGAGGATTATCTTGCACAGAATTCCTGGACCCGTGAGCAGGAACGCGACTACACCAAACTCTACAATCCAATGAGCACCGCGCAGATCGTAGCCGCCTATCCCGGATTCGATTTCGCCGCCTTCTTCGAGGCCGGAGGAATCCCTGCACAGGAGAAGATCATAGTAGGCGAGCCTTCCTTCTTCAAGGCATTCAGCAACTTTGTTGAAACAACAGACCTGCAGGTTCTTAAAGATTACATGCTGGCCCATCTTGTAAGCGGCGGCTGCGGCTCGCTGAGCGATGATTTCTATGCAGCCAACTTTGACTTCTATTCCCGCCAGATGGCCGGCATCCAGGAGCACAAGCCCCGCTGGAAGAGGGCAATGGCAGTGCCTAACGGAGTGCTCGGAGAGGCAGTGGGCAAAATGTATGTGGAGCGCTACTTCCCTGAATCTTCCAAGAAGAAGATGCTGAAGCTCGTCAAAAACCTCCAGGCCGCCCTCGGCGAGCACATCGACAGCCTCGACTGGATGGGCGACGAGACCAAGGCCAAGGCCCACGAGAAGCTCAGCAACTTCACCGTCAAGATAGGATATCCCGACAAGTGGAAAGACTACAGCACCCTCGAGGTGGATCCCGAGAAGAGTTACTACGAGAACCTGCGCGCCGCAAGCCGCTGGTATGTGGCCGACAATCTCTCCAAACTCGGCAAACCCACGGACAAGACCGAGTGGGGCATGACTCCCCAGACCGTGAATGCCTACTACAATCCCACCACCAACGAGATATGTTTCCCTGCAGCCATCCTGCAGCCCCCGTTCTTCAATCCGGATGCGGATGAGCCCGTCAACTACGGCGCGATCGGCGTGGTCATAGGCCACGAGATGAGCCACGGCTTCGACGACCAGGGCCGCCTCTTCGACAAAGACGGCAATATGACCAACTGGTGGACCGATGAGGACGATGCCAAGTTCCGTGCAAAGGCAGAGGTCCTGGCAGCCCAGTTCGATGCAGTCGAGATACTGCCCGGAGTGCATGCCAACGGCCATTTCACCCTCGGCGAGAATATTGGCGACCACGGCGGACTCAGCATCGCCTACACCGCTATGGAGAATGCCTTGAAGGGCAGGAAGACCGAACTTATCGACGGCTTTACCCCCGCTCAGCGCTTCTATCTCGGTTATGCCACCGTCTGGGCCCAGAACATTACCGACGAAGAGAAGGCACGCCTCACCAACACCGATCCCCATTCCCTCGCAGAAAACAGGGTGAACGTGTCGATACGCAACTTTGAATCCTTCTTCGAGGCCTTCGGCATAAAGGAAGGAGACCCCATGTTCCGTCCGGAAGAAGAGCGTGTCCACATCTGGTAGCTTCATAGCGTCCAAACTCCGTTTCAAAGGAAGACTGGCAGTGATTTCCATCGCTGTCAGTTTCCTCATCATCATTCTGTCCCTCGCCATATCCGCCGGATTCCGGAAGGAGATACGCGGGGGAGTATCTTCCCTGACCGGGGATATCCAGCTCACATCTCCCTCCGCAAATATCTACAACAGCGATGTCTGCATAAGCGCAGACTCGGCGTTGATAGCCGGGCTGGTTGAACGCAAGGGCGTGGTGGCGGTCTCTCCCGCCATCTACCGCGCGGGTATCGTCCAGAACGGCGGAGAACTGCAGGGCGTGCTTTTCAAGGCCGTGCCGTCGCGCGACAGCGCATCCCTTCAGATAGCCATCCCCCGGAGCCTTGCCCGCACCCTCCGGCTGAAGGAAGGAGACAAGCTGAGAGCTTATTTCATAGGGGAGAGGGTGCAGGTGCGCAACTTCACCGTCAGCAGCATCTACGACGGCCTCGCCGACAATTCCGGCAATCCGGTGGTGTTGGCGTCATACGAAGACATACGTCGCGTGAACGGATGGGAAGAGGGGAAGGCCTCCGCACTGGAAGTCACCCTCTCCGACCGCTTCCGGGACCGCCGTTCACAGAAAACGAAGGCCGTAGAGATAGCCGGATTCGCCTACGGGCGGGCCTCCGGCGAGGATGATCCCACTCTTGCAGTCGCAGCTGCCGACAAGTACTACAACCTGTTCGACTGGCTGGACCTCATTGATTTCAACGTGCTGGTCATCCTTATACTGATGGTGCTGGTGGCTGGTTTCAATATGATATCGGGGCTGCTCATCATGCTCTTCCGCAACATCTCCACTATAGGTACGCTGAAGGCGCTGGGGATGAGCGACAGGGGCATTTCGGGAGTTTTCCTCAGGGTATCCGCCCGCACCGTGCTGAAGGGGATGCTGATAGGTAATGCGGCGGCGCTCCTTTTCTGCCTCGTGCAGCATCTCACGCACTTCATACGCCTGAATCCGGACAATTACTTCGTATCCTTCGTGCCGGTCAGCGTGAACTGGGCAGGTGTGCTTGCAGTGGATGCGGCGGCGTTCGCTGCAATTATGCTTTTGCTGATGATACCGTCGCTTTTCATAGCGCGCGTGGATCCCGCGGATACGGTACGTGTGAAATAATTGTTAACTTTGCAGGTTATGTCCATGCTCTCCAGAATGTGGTTCCCGGCTGCGATGGTGTCTCTCGCCATCGCGGCGACGGTCGCGACCACCGATCCCGTGGAGAGTACATATTCCTTCGCTGAATCGCCGGTGGCCTTCCAGGATACCGTCAAGTATCCCCTCGGAGCCTACAAACTCCGCCGCAGGGGCAACTTCGACGCGGCATCCCTCCCGGACAGCGTGCTGAAGGCCCTGGGCATTACCCTTAGTTTCGAAGAAGAAGACACCCTCCCCCGTATCTTTGCTAGGGACACCATGGTTGTGCCGGATTCCCTCCGGGAGACGGATCCCTTCCGTTACAAGTATTACGTAGCCCTCATCGATTCGCTCACCCACCGCATCGTGAGCGACTCCCTTAAAAAATCGTACGACAGCCTCATGGTTGCGCTCGACACCCTCCAAGCCCGTCTGGACTCGGCCGACCGCCACATGCTGGACTCCCTCTACTACAGGGATTCAACTATCCGTGCACGGGAGGCATTCCTTGCCTGGTACAACGGCCTGAGCAAGGAGGAACGCAAGAAATACGACTACGAGCAGAAAGTGAAGCGGAAGATGGCAGAGGCCGACTCGATCAAGACGATTAAGGAAGAAAAGCAGGCCGTCCGCGACAGCATACGCGAAAACACCCCCAGGGTGCTCCTGACCTTCGCCATTCCGGATTCCCTGAAATACAAGCGCATCGTCACCTGGAACGTGGACCCCGAATTCCACGACGTGAAGGCCCGGGTGCCGGACACCACCTACAATCACTATTTCTACGATTACGCCTTCCGGCGCGAAGACGTGAATGCCACCTGGCTGGGTGTGGCGGGATCCGCGGTACAGCCCTACAATTATTTCAAGCGCCGGGGAGGGGAGAGCCCGGAATTCTACTCCTGGTATGAACCCTGGACCCAGAGTGCGAAGAACATGCAGATGTTCAACACCAAGACTCCCTACACTGAGCTCGCCTACTGGGGAACCCTGATGGCGGACGACGCCAAGGAATCCGACAACCTCCACATCTTCACCACCAACAACATCCTCCCTTCCTGGAACTACTCCATACTGTATGAGAGATGGGGAGGCGGGGGAATGCTGAACAACGAAACCGTGAAGAACAAGACCCTGGCGCTGGGAACCAACTTCATCGGCGAGCGCTACCTGATGCATGCCGGATACATCTCCAACAACATCACCCAGAATGAGAACGGAGGCATAGTGGACATAGTCGATGTGCGCGATACCACCATCGATGCCCGCGAGATGAAGGTCGCACTCGGCAAGGCTTCTTCGCAGATAAAGAAGAAGACCCTGTTCCTGAACCAGCAGTACCGCATCCCCTTCACGTTCATCAATAAATGGAGGGCCCGCAGGGATTCCACCTTCGTTCCGGACACCACCGACGACATCACCACCGCGTTCATCGGGCACAGCACCGAATGGACCAGATACGGCAGGCACTACACGGATGCCATATCCGCTTCCGATGCTGCAGGGCGCGCCCTGTACGACAATGTCTTCAACTACAATCCTACCGCTTCCAACGATTCTCTCGGGCTTTCCGAACTGGACAACAAGGTGTTCATCCGTCTGCAGCCATGGTCTGCCGATGCAGCGGTAGCCAAGCTGGATGTGGGGATAGGCGACAAGGTGCAGACATACTTCGACAGCACCGCCACCGGCAACCGCTTCCGCGGGAATTCGGTCTATGCCTACGCGGGTGCCAATGGCCGGCTGTTCCGCAATATGACCTGGAATGCCCGCGGGCAGCTGTATTTTGCCGGGTACCATGCCGGCGACTTCAATATCAGGGCGAACGCGGACTACCGTTTCTATCCTTTCCGCAGGGCACGTACCAGCCCCGTGGCGTTCGGCGCCACGTTCAGCACCACGCTGAGCGATCCGGATTATTATCAGCAGAACGTCTATTCCAACCACTACCGTTGGGCCAACAACTTCGGAAAGGCTTCCGTTACCAAAATCGGAGGGAATATCGACATCCCGTATTGGAAGTTCTCCGCCGGCCTGAACTACGGCCTGCTTGCGAACAATGTCTACTACGACACCCTTTCCATCGCCCGTCAGAATGCTTCTGCTATGAGTGTGCTGTCCGCCAGCATCCGTAAGGATTTCGTGATTGCGGATTTCCTGCACCTGGACAACCAGGTGCTGTTCCAGGTATCCTCCAACGAAGAGGTCCTGCCTCTCCCCAGGCTGGCTCTGAACGGGAAGTATTTCATACAGTTCATAGTCCAGCGCGACGCCCTGAAGCAGCGGGTGCTGGAAATGCAGATCGGAGCGAACGTTCTTTACAATACGCCGTGGTATTCTCCTGCGTGGAATCCGGCCCTGGGAGTCTTCCACAACCAGAACAAGGTCCGCTATGAGAACGGTCCGATAATCGACCTGTTCGTGAATGCCCAGTGGAAACGTGCATGCATCTTCATCAAGATAGAGAATGCTGCCATGCGTTGGTTCGACACGGCGGATTACTTCACTGCACATCATTACATCAATACCCAGAGGATTATTAAGTTCGGTCTCTTCTGGCCGTTCTACACACAGCCCGGAAAGGGAGGCACTTCCTCAGGCAGGCCTGCTTCGGGCGGGATGGACAGCGGTTTTTCCGATGCCGGCTTAGGGGGCGGAAGGGATGGCCGCACAAGACAGAGCATGAGATGATGAGCGCGATAAGGAAAGAACCCCACAGCATTGCGATGATCATCCTCGTCCTGATTCTGATTGCCGGGTCGGTCGTCGCTGACGGATATGCGAAGAAGTTGAGGCTGTCCCGTGTGGAGCCGGTGGTTACCGACACCCTTCCGCGCGGTATGTGCGCCAACTACATAATCAGCCCTTACGATTCCCTGATAAAGGTTTACTCCGATTCCGCCGGGCTCGACTGGAGGCTGGTCGCCGCTATTATCTACCATGAATCCGGCTTCGACAACGATGTCCGTTCGCACCGGGGCGCGACAGGGCTCATGCAGATGATGCCCTCCACCGCCGAATGGCTGGGTGCGGGTGACATCTCCGATCCAATTGAAGGAGTGCGTGTAGGAACATTGTATCTGAAGCGCATCCACAATTCCTACAGGAATCACACCGACGATCCTGTTGAAAGGCTGAAGTTCGCCCTCGCCGCCTATAACGCCGGTGTAGGGCGCATCCAGGACTGCATAAAGTTCGCCGCAATCCGCGGCGTGGATTCCTCCAGCTGGGACAACATAGTCGCGTTGATCCCCGAGATGAACGACGACTCCATCCTCGAGATAGATACCATAAAATTCGGCAAGTTCAAGGGCGACGAAACAATCGCCTACGTCGAGAACGTCCTCTCCAAATACGAGCAGTACAAGCGCCGCGCCGCCCGCTAGCGCGTCAGGTAGACATCATCCCCCGGCTCGGCGAAGAGATATTGCTCGCGGGCGAGGGTTTCGAGGGTGTCGCGGTCGTTGCTGAGTACGCGGATCTGGCGGTCCAGGTCATTGATCTGCTTCTGGTAGTAGCGCATCTCCCTGTTCTGAGAGTGGATGGTGAATCCGGTGCCGATCAGGCGGATCACACTGTCTTTCTTGACAAAGAGGATAACTATGCAGATTGCTGTGGAAATGATGAAATACCGGAGGAAGGAACGCTTCTCGTGGTTGTTCCCGTCCTTCTCCCTGTTCCATATATCTTTGCTGACCTTCGACATTGTCACAAAAATAATTAAATTTGTAGAGAATAACTAAAAAAGATCATGAAACCTACACTCTTAGTTCTTGCTGCCGGAATGGGCAGCCGTTACGGCGGACTCAAGCAGATGGACGGCCTCGGCCCCTCCGGAGAAACCATCATCGATTATTCCATCTATGACGCCGTGAAAGCCGGATTCGGCAAGGTTGTTTACATAGTGCGCGAGTATTTCCTCGAAGACATGAAGGCTCTTGTGGCCAAGAAGTATTCCAACGTCAAGTGCGTGGACGGCACTCCTCTGGAGTTCGTTTTCGTGACCCAGGAACTGGACAAGATCCCTGCCGGCTTCACCCTCAACCCCGAGCGCCAGAAGCCCTGGGGCACCGCGCATGCAGTACTCATGGCGAAAGATGTGATAGACGGACCCTTCATCATCATCAACGGCGATGACTACTATGGCAAGGATTCCTTCAAGGTGGCCGCCGACTGGTGCCATGCCCATGAGAACACCACCGGGCAGTATGCCATAATCGGCTTCGAACTGGACAAGACCCTCTCCGAGAGCGGCAGCGTCTCCCGCGGCATCTGCCACTACGATGCGAAGGGCGTGCTCACCAGCGTTGAGGAGCATCTGAACATCGCCAAGGAGGCCGACGGCAAGATCTACGGCGACAATTCCGTGAATGGCGACACCCATATCGTGCTGGACGGCAAGGCCCTCTGCTCCATGAACATGTGGGGTTTCACCCCGGATTATTTTGCTAAGAGCGAGGCCATCTTCAACGGCTTCCTGAAGGCAAATATCGGCGAGTTGAAGAAGGAGTTCTACATCCCTTACGCAATCGACTGCATGATCAAGGACGGCAGCGCTGCCACCGAGGTGCTCTCCACTCCTTCGAGCTGGTTCGGCGTGACATATAAGGAAGACCGTCCCGGCGTAGTCGCAAAGTTCGCACAGCTTGTCGCCGACGGAGTTTATCCTTCACCCCTTTATTGATATGGCGCGCCGCGGAAACTTCGATGTGCTTGGAAAGTTCTCCTGGTGCATTCCTTCGGGAGGGGATATCGTCATCCTTGTCCTGATGTTTCTCCTGGGTGCGCTGATAGGCTCCGGAGTGGTGCTGGTCGTGTCTCTTTTCATGGGCGAGAATTCAGCTGCTTTCGTGACAGCGTACTCCACCCTCATCTCCTACCCTATCATGTTCATCCCTCCTATGATGTGGGCTGCAGGGCAGAGCCGCCGCAACCGCATGGAATACAAGGGCCTGGCGCTGGACAACGGCAATGTGGCGCCTCTTGGCTGGCTTTCCTGCGTGCTGATGGTGATGGCGGCCACCCTTGCCGCGGGGATAGTAGGTGACCTGTCCACTTCCTTGCTGCCGCCCATGCCTGCGTGGCTGGAGCAGGCTTTGAAGGGTCTTACGACAGGCAACTTCTGGATCAACTTCATCTGCGTGAGCCTCTTCGCCCCGTTCTTCGAGGAGTGGCTCTGCCGCGGAATGGTTGAGCGCGGCCTTCTCGGACGCGGCGTCAAGCCGGTCTGGGCCATCGTACTCTCGGCACTGTTCTTCGCAGTCATCCATCTTAACCCCTGGCAGGCTGTTCCAGCTTTCCTGCTTGGATGCCTGTTCGGATATGTCTACTATAAGACCGGCTCGCTGAAGCTCACCATGCTGATGCACTTCACGAACAATACTTTCGCCCTGATGATCGGGCACGTGGATTCGCTGGAGAATGCCGAGACCTGGATGGATGTGCTCGGCCCCGGCTACTGGTACTGTTTCGCTGCCGCGGTGCTGCTTCTGGCGCTGGTGGTGATGGCTTTCGCCAAGATTCCTCTGGAAGGCAGCAAGGGCGCCTTCGAGGTGCTCCCTTCGGCATTCGAAGACTGATCAGTGGATTCGCAGGATATCGGCGCCTCGCTCTACGGCGAGGCGTTCTGCGTATTGGGAGCCGGTATCCTGACCGGGAGCGAACGGATTGGGCGTGCGGGTGAAGCGCTTGTCGGCGACACCCACGAGTATGGGCCGGCCGAAGTGCTTGAATAAGTGCAGGTTTTCCAGCAATTCCCAGTTCTGCTCCGCCGTCTTTGCGAACCCGAATCCCGGATCCAGAATCCATTCGGTGATGCCTGATTTTTCAGCCTTGGCTGCAAACTGCTCGAAGTATTCATCCACCGCCTTCACAACACCCTGGGGATAATCGGCGAGGGCATCCATGGAGCGGGGGTTGCCGCGTTTGTGCATGGCGATGTAGGGGAGTCCGAGTTCCGCGACGGTGGGTAGCATCGCCGGGTCGTCTTCTCCTGCGGAGATGTCGTTCACTATGAAGCGCCCTATCCTCCCGTATACGCGCCGGACGATTCCCGCATTGGTAGTGTCGATTGAAACGGCCGTTTTAACCAGAGCCAATGCCGGTTCCAGGCGCTGCCATTCGGTTTCGACAGGCACATCGGCCGCTCCAGGCCGGGTGGAGACGGCCCCGAAGTCGATGATGCCGCAGCCTCGGCCCAGAAGCGTCTTCACACGCCGCCTGATGGCCGCCGGCGTCATCGCCCGCGTTTCCTCGCGGAAAGAATCCGGCGTCAGATTGACAACTCCCATCAGAATCATAATACAAAGGTAATGAATTCTTTTGGGAATAGGAGACCGTTTTTTGCAAGTCTTTAATTGTCAGTCATTTACACAAACAGGTCGCTTATTTTTAAGCACCTGTTTGTGTAAATACTTATGAATCAGCAGTTTGCCGGAAACGGTCACTACGCCAAAAAAGGACGAAGCCGGCGGAAATCAGCACAGCCACCACCAGCTGGACCCAAAGGGCGGTGGAAACCAGTTCCATCTGCATCAGGCCGGCGCCAAGCACCAGAGCTTTCAGCCCATAGTAAAAGGCCTTGCTCAGCAGGATGGATGCGAATGCGGCGATGCCGACTCCGAATCTGCGACCGGAGAACATCCTCTCCAGCCAGACGAAGAGCAGAACGTTCACGCTAAGCTCCGCGGCAATCACAAGGCATTTCGGGAACACCGGATGCCCGGAAATGGCGAACGACACCAGCGGCAGGGCCACGCCAAGTACCAGTCCGTTGACCCGGCTGCGGCTGGCAATAAGCGCTCCAAGCACTGCCAGGCGCATGGGATCCAGCAGATAGAACGGCACGGCGGTCATGTGCGACAAAGCCGGAACCACAAGTACGAACAATAAAGCGACGGCATCGGTCAACCCGATGCCGATCGCTCTTTTACTTGCAACAACTGCCATTAGTAGTTCTCCTTGTGAACCTCGAAATAGGACTGAGGATGTGCACACACGGGGCACATGGCGGGAGCTTTTGTGCCGACCACGATGTGGCCGCAGTTGCGGCATTCCCACACCTTGACCTCGGATTTCTCGAACACCTGTGCAGTCTCGACATTCTTAAGAAGTGCACGATAGCGCTCTTCGTGCCTCTTTTCGATGGCGGCGACCATACGGAATTTGGCTGCAAGGGGCTTGAAGCCTTCGGCCTCGGCCGTCTTGGCAAAGCCCTCGTACATGTCGGTCCATTCGTAGTTTTCGCCTTCTGCAGCGGCTGCAAGGTTGGCGGCGGTGTCGCCTATGCCCTCGAGTTCCTTGAACCACATCTTGGCGTGTTCTTTTTCGTTATCGGCAGTCTCCAAAAACAGGGCTGCGATCTGCTCGAAGCCTTCTTTCTTGGCTGCGGATGCGAAATAGGTGTACTTGTTGCGTGCCTGGGACTCTCCGGCGAATGCGGCCTGGAGGTTCTTCTCGGTCTGGGTTCCAGCGTATTTGTTTGCCATAATATTGAATGATTGGTTTTGTCTCTTTGCAAAGATAAAAAAATAATCGGGTTTCAGTTCGGAAAATGCTATCTTTGCACAAAAGATAATTCACTGCGCATGAAACAGTTTTGGAAAATGCTCCTGGCCGTCATCTGCGGCCTCCTTATCGTAAACCTGATTGTGTTCTTCATTTTTGCAGGCATCTTCGGTTCTGCCGCATCCGGAACCTCAGGAAGCACCGTGCTCCCCAGGACAGGCGTCCTGGCCATAGACCTGTCTGAAGTCACCATCACCGAGCAGGAACTCCCTGCCGATCCCATGGCTATGATGCAGGGGCAGATGCAGACTACGCTCGGCATCTATAAGGCAGTCCAGGCCATAAATATTGCTGCATCCGACCCCGGCGTCAAGTACATTTACCTGAAAGCCGACGGCAGCACCACGGGCATCTCCACGATTGGAGAGCTTCGAAAAGCTCTGGATAATTTCCGCCGCAGCGGCAAGGCCGTCATTGCCTGGACCGAGGCTCCGGGCATCGGCAGCTTCTACCTCAACTCCGTGGCCGACAAGATATATCTGTCTGAATATCAGGGAGGCAACATTGCCATGGTGGGTCTCTGCGCCCAGTCTTTCTACCTCAAAGACCTGCTGGACAAAGCGGGGCTCAACATGCAGCTCATCCGTCACGGCAAGTATAAATCGGCAGGCGAAATGTATGTGCGCAACTCTCCCAGCGAAGAGAACAAGGAGCAGTACGACCGTATGGTGAACGCCATGTGGGAAACCATAGGCAAGACCATAGCCGAAAGCCGGGGTATCTCTTTCGATGCCCTTAACAGAATGGTAGACAACCTGGAGCTCTGCCTGCCCGAAGATTTTCTCGCCGCAGGGCTGGTGGATGGCGTTTTCAGCCGCGATTCCCTCAAGCAGCGCCTGGCAGCCCTCGCCGTGGAAAAGGACTTCAAAGACGTGAAATTCATCCCCTTCGCCGATTATGCCAATGCCAAGGTAGTGCCCAATTTCCGCGCAAAGGACAAGATTGCCGTTCTCTACACGAATGGTGAGATCATAGACGGCAAGGAGCTGAACAATGTTGCGGGAGACCGCTTCATCAAGGTCATCGACCAGATCCGTGCCGACAAGGGCATCAAAGCGGTGGTGCTGCGTGTGAATTCCCCTGGCGGAAGCGTGATGGCATCCGAAAAGATCAAACATGAACTCGATCTGCTGGAGGTCCCCGTCATCGCCTCTTATGGCGAACTCGCAGCATCCGGCGGATACTGGATCTCCAATGGCTGCGACAAGATATTCTCCGATCCCACGACCCTCACGGGTTCGATCGGTGTGTTCGGCATGATCCCCGAAGCCAGCAAGACCTTGAAGAACGTGGCACACGTGGGCGTCTACTCAGCAAAAACCCACAAGCATGCAGACATGACACGCCTCACCCGTCCCTTCGACCAGGCGGAATACAACTACATGCTGCGCAGCATAGAGGCCATCTACGACAAGTTCACCACCATCGTTGCAGAAGGCCGGAACCTGGAGAAGAAGCGTGTGGATGAAATCGGCCAGGGCCGGGTCTGGGCCGGAACGGATGCTCTTCAGATAGGTCTGGTAGATGAAATCGGGACCCTGGAAGATGCCATCAGCTATGCTGCTTCATCCATCGGCGCAAGCGAGTTCTGCGTGCTGGAGTATCCGAAGCCTCTCACCACCATGGAAAGCCTGATGGCCGCCTTCGGGCAGACCACTGAGCATGACTATGTGAAGGCCTTCCAGAAACTGGCGGAGCCCCAGGTCATTGCACGCATGCCTTATCAGGTGGTGGTTTACTAAAGCAGCATCAATACTGCAAACACACAGAGGGTGAACCCCTGGAACAGGGCCCTGGTGCGATTCTGCCGCGCAAGCAGCACATCCATCGGGGCTTTCTCTTTTATGCCGGCCAGTTCGTCGGAAGAGGGCAAACTGCGGAAAGCCCATTTGCGTATGATCTGTCCGTCGGAGATATAGGTCGCGCCCCCGTTGGAACGGTTCAGAGTGAGGAGTTCCTTGCGATCGGCAAAGTAAGTTCTGGCCAGAAGGGCGGGATTTACCCCCTGCTCCGCCATCTCATCAGGCGTGGTGGCCATCAGGAGCAGCGTTGTAAAGCCGTTTTCCGAAGCCATCCGGGCGAATTCGGCAAGGCGGTCTGTATCTTCTTTTTTCAATTTGTCGTAGGCAGATACCACCAGCACATTTCCTCCTGATGCCAACGAATCCGCATACACATAGTTGGCATCGTAGAAGAAGAGCGGCTGTTCATCCAGCTCCACACCCGGCTTGAAGTCCGTATAGTCCCGAAGGGGGATGGAAAGGCTGCTGAACAGCAGGAACAATACCAGTGAAACCGCCGCAAGCGAAAAACTTACGTACTTGATACGCTGGGGCAGGCCCAGACTGCCGACAGGAATGAAGGCCAGGCACCAGAGGGCATCCAGGATCAGGTTTTTCAGCAGAGTCTGGGCATGGCTGAGATGGATGATCTCCCCGAAACAGCCGCAGTCCATCGCTGGTTTTGCGAGGTAGAGGATTATGGTGAGAATGGTGAAAAGGGCCAGCATACTGCCGCTGGCGATGGCAATCACCTTGCGCCATACACCCGCTATGAGGGCGGCGCCGAGCAGGCTCTCGACCAGGGCAAGGGCGCAAGCTATGAACCTGGAGGCTTCTTTCAGGAAGCCCAGATGGAAGAACTTAAGATACTCTTCCATCACCAGGCCGGAGCCCACCGGGTCCATCATCTTGAGGATGCCTGCTACGAGCAGGACCATCCCTATGATAACCGCGCAAATCCTTTTGAATCCATTCATAACACGCTTTCTACCAGGGTTCTGATTTTGGCGAAGATGTCGTCCGGAGGGAGCATTCCACCATCGGCATCGGAGCAGTCCACCACCTGCAGGCTCCTGTCTACCTCCGCTTGGCGCAGATACATCGCCCGCACGCGCTTCTGGAACTCGATATCCGCTTCGTGGATGTCCTGCGCATGATGCAGGTATGCCCGGTCGGCGCCTTTGCGCTCAGACTGTATGTTCTTCTCGACGAATCCTATGGGGACGTTCAGGAAGATGTTGAGGTCCGGACGCGGCTCGTCGAACTCACCGAATTCGGTATTGATGATCCACTCCCGAAGTGCCTCCGCTTCATTTTCATCAGGCAGTTTTGCGCACTGATAGGCAATGTTGGAATATACATATCGGTCCAGCAGCACAGTGGCCCCGTCGGCAATCGCCTTCCTGATCTGAGGAGCCGCGCCATGGCGGTCTTCAGCAAAGAGCAGGGCCACAAGCTGTGGGTGCACCTGGTCTATCGGTCCGAATTCCCCGCGAAGGAAACGGCTTATCAGCCCGCCGTATACGGGTGCCTCGTAGCGCGGGAAATGAATGTATTCCAGCTTCGGGCACTTCTGCCCGAGATAATCGCGGAGTTTTTGCACCTGGGTGGATTTTCCGGCCCCATCCAAGCCTTCGAGTACGATGAGCATAGAGTACAAAGTTAAGCGAGAGCCGAGAGAAATGCAAATAAAACTATAGCCTGAATCCGAGCCGGGCGAGGCGCTCTGCCATTTCGGGGGTGCCGCCAAGCAGGTGCACCGTAAATGAGGTAAACTCGCGGCGCACTGCATAGTCCCCGCGGAGTCTCTCGAATGCACGCAGATCAGCACGCAGTGCATTGCTGTCAGCGCTGATATCATAAGTGTGCAGCACTGCTTCGGTGAGTACTTCCTGTGCCGTCTTTCCGGCAGCATCTATTTCAAAATCAAGCGTTTGCGGCGGATCTGGAATGTCTGTAGCCTTCCAGTCCGTCAGGGGCAGGCCAAGCACTTCGGCAACCACCCGTACCGCCGCGGTGGTGCCGTTTGCCTTGCCGTCGGCGGAATAACCCGCAATATGAGGAGTGCTTAAATCCAGCAGCTTTACCAGCTCCGGATCCAGATCCGGTTCACCTTCCCATACATCCAGGCAGGCGCCGGCAAG
The DNA here is from genome assembly GCA_017527415.1 of Bacteroidales bacterium. GTDB lineage: Bacteria > Bacteroidota > Bacteroidia > Bacteroidales > UBA932 > Cryptobacteroides. The sequence continues at coordinate 128,804 of JAFXQA010000022.1, forward strand.
ATGCCCGGAGGCCAGCGCGGCCTTCAGCGCCCTGTTGTCCACCACCGGGCCGCGGGAAGAGTTGATGAGTATCTGCGTCGGCCGCATCTGCGCCAGCCTGGCCTCGTCAAAGAGGTGCCAGGTGGCATCGGGTCCGTCTTTCTGCAAAGGCACGTGGAGGGTAATGATATCGCTGTGGGCCACCAGATAATCCAAGTCAACGAAAGCGGATGGCCCTTCGCGTCGTTCGCGCGGCGGATCGTTCAGCAGCACTTTCATCCCCAGGATGGAGGCGGCTTCCGCCACCTTGCTGCCAACGTTGCCGACACCCAACACGCCAAGCGTCATTTTGGACAGGTCCAGCCCGCGGTTCCGGGCAAGTGTAACCAGCAGGGCGGTGATGTACTGCTTTACGCTCCAGCTGTTGCATCCCGGGGCGTTCCGCCAGATGATGCCGTTGGCCTCACACCAGGCGGTGTCGATGTGATCGAACCCTATGGTGGCGGTGGCAATCACCTTCACCCTGGAGCCGGCCAGAAGAGCTTCATTGCATATGGTGCGGGTTCGGGTTATCAGTGCATCCGCATCTTTTACCACTTCCGCCGTCGTTTCCTTTCCGGGGAGATAGACCACGTCCGCGTAAGGCTCCAGGGCCCCGTGGAGAAAAGGTATTTTATTATCTGCGATTATTTTCATCAGTCCTTGAATCTGTCGGGATGCGCCCAAAGGCCCAGGGCGGGGTTGGATATGTAGTAGATCTCTTCACCGTCCGGCATGGTGTTCCAGCCGTCTTTCAGGCTTGAGACAGGGTATCTGGCCACCATATCATCGTAGCTGCAGTAGCCGAATCCCACCCCCTCGATCTCCTCGCGGGTCATGCCGGAACCAGGGCAGTAGGTGATGGAAAAGCGGCCCTCGGATGAGCCGTGGATGAGATGGGCGGATGCCCCCAGGTTCTCCTGCAGGTCCGCATTCTCCTCGGTGCACTTCAGCGTGTGCGGGGTGCCCTTGTAGCCGTATTTCCGGATGAGGCGGTCAATGGTCTTGTCTTCGCCGAACTCCTTAAGGGCGGGGGCGAGGATAATGAGTTCCGCCCCGTCGGCAAGCGCCATGCGTGTGCGGTAAACAGCCTTGTTGCCCAGCCAGGTGCTTTTGAATTCTTCCGGATCCAGATACACAACGCATTTTTTGATAGGCTTCTCCACCATTATGAAGTTGGTCTCCAGCGAGAGGTCTGCAGCCTTCTGGAAGCACTCGAAATCATCCCCGATAAAGAGGCCCTTGAGGTCCATCTTTCCGGTGAATTCGTTCTTTGCAAGCACCGTAAGTACGTAAACTATAGGCAGTTGGCTGATGAAATGCTGCTTTGCATATTCCAGTATGGCACGCACCGGCCCTCCTGCACGTCCCATTATGCGCTCCATGCCGTAGGATGCGCCCACGAAGTGACTCTTGTTGATGCCCTCGCTGCCGCCGGCTCCCACAAAAATGTTCTTTGTGTAGTTGGCCATGCCGATGACCTCGTGGGGAACAACCTGGCCTATGGACAGGATCAGGTCGAACGACGGGTCCAGCAGGAGTTTGTTCACTTGCGCGGGCCAGTCATAGTGCACCTTGCCTTCAGAGACTTCTTCCACGTAAGATGCCGGCACGGTGCCTACAGTCACCACGTCGTTGCGCCAGTCGTGCACGCGGAAGCGGTCTGCAGGCACATGCCCGAACATAGTCGCAATCTGCTCAGGAGTCATGGGGGAGTGGGTGCCCAGGGCGGGCAGCACGTCGGTGAGGGCATCCCCGAAGTAATCATAAACCATTTCGGTGATTGGCCCTGCGTAAGAATTAAACCTCGTGAAATCCGGCGGAATGGCGAGCACCCGTTTGCGGGTTCCCATCTTGTCGAACACCTGTTTAAGCGCCGCACGCACCTCTTCCGGGCTGATGCAGTCGCTCTTTGACCCTCTGGCGTAGTATAGCATGTGAATAAAGTTTCGCTTAATTGCAAAAATAGCAAAAAAGGTTTAATACACAAAGTGAATGAAGGCTGTCGCAGATTCAGAATATAATGTTATATTTGTGGGAAATTTCTAACAAGTATAACTTTTATGACTGAAAACGACGGCAAATACATCTTCGGTGTAGTGAAGGTGGGAGACAAGGGGCAGATCGTGATTCCGCGCGATGCCCGCAAAGTATACGACATCAAACCGGGCGATGCCCTGCTGGTTCTGGGAGACCAGAGAGGCATGGCATTGCTTAAGACGGAAATCTTCCAGAGTGTAATCAACCAGGCCATGGAGGGCCTTACGAAATGAGAAAGAACTGGCTGGACAATCTGCGTTGGGTAACGGTGCTGCTTGTGCTGTTCTACCACGTAATATACTTCTATAACAACAAGGGTGTATTCGGCGGAATAGGCGGATTCGGCCCCTATCCGGAATGGCACCAGTATCAGGATGTGGTAATGTACATCCTTTACCCCTGGTTTATGCCTTTGCTCTTCATGCTGGCCGGCATCAGCGCACGTTATGCCCTGGAGAAGCACTCCGGCAGGGAGTGGTCCGGCGCCCGCACACGCAAGTTGCTGGTCCCCGGTACGATAGGCCTGTTCGTTTTCCACTGGATGGTGGGTTATTTCAACACGGTGGTTTCGGCCAGGACCGGTGCTTTCGAGGGGATGCCCGGTGTGGCCAGGTATGTTATGATGGCCATCAGCGGCACAGGCCCTCTCTGGTTCATACAAGACCTGTGGCTTTTCTCGCTTGTTCTTCTGATCATCCGTCCTCTGGACAGGAAGAACCGCTTTCACGACTGGTGCGGAAGAGTATTCGGCGGCAAGGCCGGCATAGTCTGGACAATACTCCTTGGTGTCCTTTTCTGGGCAGGTGAGCAGCTGATCATCAAAAATCCCAGGCCGGAAAGCCTGGACGGACTGTATAACCTGTATAAGCCGCTATTCTATCTGATTCCGTTCCTGATGGGCTATTTTATCTTCGCGAACGACAGCGTGCAGGATGTCCTGAGCCGCGCATGGGCCCCGCTTCTCGGCTGCGCCGTTGCGGTTGGCGGAGTGCTTGTCGGCACCACCTTCGGTCAGGACAATACCTCCCCGGCATATCTGGGGAGCCCGCTGAACAGTCTCTACGGCTGGATGGCATGCCTGGCCATGATGGGCTGGTTCAAGGCCAGGTTCGACCGCACCGGAGCCTTTGCAGGTTATATGACCCGCTCCAGCTACGGCCTCTATATAGTTCACTATCTGGTGGTTGCCAGCCTGGGATACATGATGAAGACTTATACCCAGCTGCCGCCTGTGGCCATGTATGCCATACTCGCGGTGGCTGTCTTCACACTGTCTCCGCTGATTTACGAACTCATCCGCCGTATCCCCGGAGTGCGCTGGTGCGTGCTGGGGGAGAAGAGGGTCAAGGCATCCGCACGATAATCTCGTCCTCCGTCACCAGGTTGAAGTCTCCCACGATGGAGTTCTTCATCATGGCTGCGGCGGTGCTGAAATCAAGACAGCGCTGGGGCTGTCCCGGCCATTTCTGCGAGGCGTGGATGTAGGCTGCTACAAAGGCGTCCCCAACGCCCACGGAGTCGATTATATCGTTGATGTCGAATATCCTGGTCCGGAAGATGGTGCCCTTGCACCAGAGCAAGGCGGAAAGGGTGTGGTGGCTTGTGGATATCTGGTTTCGAAGGCCCAGCATCATCTCCCCGCAATGAGGGAACTGGCGGTGCATCTGCTCGAAATAGCGCCCGTAGGCCTCCATGTCCAGCTGTGTGTCCTCGAACATCCCGTCTTCCGGAATCTTGGGTACGCCCGTGGCTACCTCCCACTCATCCTGGTCGCCGAAGATGTAGTCGCTGAATTGCATCAGGGCGTTCAGCGTGCCGTGGGCATCCGCCCCTTCGTATTTCCAGAGGTTGCGGCGGTAGTTGATGTCGCAGGTGATGCGGAGACCCATCCCGCGTGCCGTGCGCACCGCCTCGAAGGTGGCGTCCGCGGCAGACCGGGATACGGCGCAGGTGATGCCCGAGCAGTGAAAGGTGTCGGTGCGGCCGAAGATGTCTTTCCAGGGGAACATGCCGGGCGCGGCGGACCAGAAGGAGGAGCCTTCGCGGTCGTAAACGACGAGGGCCTTGCGCATGTCGGCAGCCTTTTCAAAGTAGTAGGTGCCCAGACGTCCGCCTCCGCGGACCACGTCCGAAACATCGATCCCGTAGTACCTTAGCGTGCGCAGGCAGGCATCTCCAACTACGTTCTGAGGGATGCGGGACACGTATCCTACCTCATCGCCGAGGGTGGCGAGGGAAACGGCTACATTGGCTTCGGAGCCGCCGAACTGGCCCTCCCACATGCCTGTCTGTCCAATGCGGTTCGCCCCCCGAGGCGACCACCGCTGGAGGATTTCCCCGAAAGTGACGGTCTTTCCCACTTACTGCTGTTTGGGATGAAGCCTCTTGTAAATCTTAACTGATGAAAGCAGGCTGCCGAATTCGGCCTTGCCGATGTGCGTTGCACGCACTATGCCATCTGTCCCGGTGGGAAGGCTGAATTCCAGTATCTTGGAAGCGAGGAGCCTTCTGGAAGTAACTTTTATGGAAACAGGATCGCCGCCGGGGTATGCAAGACTGAAAAACCCTGAGAGTTCATGCTCGGTGAGCCTTTCTTCCTTGAACCAGGTTTTGATCTCTTCCATTTTGGCTATTGCCTCCTGGATTGTGCCTCCGAGGGGGACGAACAACTCGAAAACGGGGTCAAAATCCACCTGTACGATATCTGTGCCTATACCGATGTGCCCAAGCGACAGATAGTACATACGGGGCGATTCGTCATCCATGTAGAAAACCTCCATCTCTATGGCATCGACCGTTACGTCGTTTTCGAGTTCGGCAATTTCTATCCTGGGACGGAGAAGCTTGTTCTGGGAAAAAGCGGTCACCGCCACAAAAACGAGTGCAATAGTAAGTAAAAGGCGTTTCATGTTATTGTGATTATGCATTAATACTTGTAGAAACCCTCTCCGGAACTTCTTCCCAGTTTGCCTTCGTCTATCATTTTCTTGAACACTGCTATCATACCCTTGAAATTGTAGGGCATCATCATCTTCTTAAGCAGCGGGCTGAAGAGTCCGGGCACCTTCTGGTACTGGAGAACAATATTGTAGGCGGTGTTGATTCCCACCACGTCGAAAATCTCGAAGGGGCCGCGGGGGGCACCGGTGCCGAATTTCCACGCCTTGTCGATGCTGGCAGGATCGCTGACACCGTTCACATACAGGTCGAGTCCGGAAAGCAGGAAGGGTACAAGCATGGAATTGAGCAGGTAGCCGTTCTTCTCTTTATTGACTGGCAGTGCGACCATGCGTATGTCGTTCGCGAAGGCCATCACGGCGTCGAAGGCCTCCCTGGATGTTTCGCTCTGGGCCATGACCTCGGCAGTGTTGTTCTTCCAGATGGCGTTTGCAAAGTGCAGGGAGAGGTACTTTTCCGGACGCCCGGTGTATTTGGCGAACGTAGAGGGAAGCAAGGTGGACGAGTTGGTGCAAAGAATGGTCTTTTCGCTCATCAGAGGGGCCAGGGCCGTGTAGAAGGCGATTTTGTCTTTCACGTTTTCGGCGACAGATTCGATGATGATATCTGCATCTGCGGCCGCTTTGGCAAGATCCAGCTCGAGTTTCAGGCCGGAGAAGGCCTTTTCAACAAGCTCTTCGCACTTTTTTGCATCGAAGGAGTCTGCATCGGCAATACCGCGGCACCAGTTTGCTTCAGCAGAAGGGGAATCCATCAGTTTGATGGCATCGAGATAAGATTTTTTGAGGCCCTCGATCTTGGGCTGGGTGCGGCCTATGCTTCCCTGGCTGCGGAGCCAGATAGTTACATCGAAACCGCAATACGCTGCCTGAAAAGCAATCTGGCTTCCAAGCACGCCGCCACCGGCGACAACAACTTTTTTATTCATGACACAAAGATAATAGTTATTTGAGAAATAAAACCACGAAATGCTTATCTTTGTACTATGTCTAAACACAGCTTCAAAGAATGGGTGGCAGCCACCCGATACTGGTCTTTCCCGGTTTCATCCATGCCGGTCATCGCGACTTATGCTTATTTGTTCAGCAAAGGCCTGGTGCCCCTCGAATGTCGCAGCCTGCTGGTTTTTCTGCTTTCGGTCCTGGGCGTGATAGTGCTTCACTCGGCAGGCAACCTGCTGAGCGACTGGGCCGATTATCGCAGCGGAGTCGACAATGAACAGGCCTATGCCGTGCCGAACCTGGTGTTCGGGCATTTCCGACCGGAGGAATATCTTCGCATGAGCATCGTCCTGTTCGTGCTCGGATGCCTTATCGGGGCAGGCGTGGTGCTGCTCAGCGGCCCTGTGGTGCTGTTTGTTGGCGTGGCCGGAGTCCTTCTCACCGTGCTGTATTCCTTCTTGAAATATCACGCGCTGGGAGATCTGGACATATTCATCATCTTCGGCATACTGACCGTCCTCGGGTCTACTGCCGCTGCCACTGGGGCTATCGTGTGGGATGCGCTGGTGCTGTCGGTCCCGCTGGGAATCATCACCGTTTCGGTGCTTCACGCCAACAATACCGTGGATATAGAAACTGACGGTGCCGCCGGCATCAAGACCTTTGCAATGCTGCTCGGCGCAAGGGTTTCCTCTATACTCTACAGGGTTTATATGGTGCTCCCTTTCCTCTGCATCGTGGTTTCCGTCTGTGTGGGATGGCTTCATCCGCTTGCGCTGATCTGCCTGATAGCGGCCGTTCCGGCCTGGAAGAACTTCGCACAGGCTGGCCAGTTTACGCAGAAGGGCCTGGATGCCATGAAGGGGCTTGACCAGGGGAGTGCGCAGATGCAGCTTGTCTTCTCCGGGCTGCTCTCCATCGGCCTTCTCGTTGCAGGCCTGATATGAAAAATCGCCTGATAGCGGCCCTTGCCGTCGCAGCCCTGCTCTGGTTCTATATGTTCAGCCCCTGGACTGCCGGGCTGACCAATTTCTGGCTCACCATGGCGGCATCGGCCCTGATCCTGACAAGCCTGGCTGTGTTTTTCTCTCCCGAAAAACTGCCGAAGGTGGAGAAGCCGTTCTTGCAGATTCTTGCAGGTGCCATCATTGCGGTATTTCTGTGGGGCGTTTTCTGGGTTGGCGACAGGGTGTCGTCCCTGATCTTCGACTTCGCCCGCCCGGAGGTGGATTCCATCTATTCCATGAAGGATGGACTGCCTCCTGCTGTTATTGCCGCCTTGCTGCTTCTTTTGATAGGCCCTGCGGAGGAATTCTTCTGGCGGGGGTATGTGCAGCGGACTATGGAGAAGCTGCTGGACGGCCGTAAATGGCATGAGGACAAGGCGTTCCTGCTGACAGCGGTAATCTATGCGCTGGTGCACGTCTGGTCCCTGAACTTCATGCTGGTGATGGCCGCTCTGGTGGCCGGCTGCGTATGGGGATTCCTCTATCGCCTGCGCCCGCAGATGCTGCCGGCCCTGATCGTGAGCCACGCCCTCTGGGATGCCCTGGTCTTTATCTGGATGCCGCTATAGTTTCTTCGACAATGGCGTGAAGGGCGATTGCAGCGGGAAACAGCCACAGCCATCTGCCACCCTTGGGGACAGCCGCCCAAACCATCAGGGAGAAGCCCAGATGAAGCAGTAGGGCGGAGAACACCAGGTTGCTGATCATAGAGATGCCGAAGACCATAATCTCAATTAATAATCATTTTATAGGTTTCAAAGTTTTAAAAAAATGTAAATTTACCAGAAAAAAAACTTCAAAAGCGTGATTACCAAAAGATTATTCATCATTATGGCAGCAGTGATGGCGATTACCTCCTGCTCAGGCAAAAAGATCGATGTGAAGTTCCTCGGGCAGCACGGCTTTGCATATCAGGGAATGGATCTTTCCGGCTCGTCCCTTGTCCAGACAATATTCTACGACGATGTGAACAAGGACTTCGGCTATGCCCTGCTGTGGGTGATTGACCAGGAAAACTACCTGATCGAGGATGTGAGCGATTTCCGTTTCAATCCCATAGGTCAGGGCCTGTTTCCCTCGGGGACGCTGCGCCTGAGAATCGAAAGCATTACGTTTGATTTACTCAAAAAGAATTGGACGTGATGCAAGATTAGACGATGTTGATCGTTTAGATAATGTTGTTTAACTAAACATTATTCGCTCAATTTGAAAAGAACGCTTTGTGCTTTAGCAGCTATCCTTGTCACGGTTGCCATATATGCCCAGAATGTTGAGAAGGTCAGATGGTCACCCGAGTTTTCAGCGAAAGCATTCGTGTCTGTGTTTCACGGTTCGTACGAAATCACGGCAGGGGCTCGTCTTAACGACAGTGTATTCGGTTTAGGGAGTGGTTATGGTATGGAGTTTTGGGATGCATATCCGGCTCATGTCAGGAAAATCCCTGTCTACGGTTTCTATCGTCGATATGCTCCGTTAGGAGAATGGAGATATCATCAAAAAAACACCATACTGGAACTGGAGAACCAGTCTCACTCCTGGTATTGCCTTACGTCTATTTGGGAATACCAGCATTTACATTGCTCCGACGTTTGAGCTTCTTCGTCCTATTGATTTTTTGCCGGCCGTTACAGCTGGTGTAAATGTGGGACTCTAACATAATTATTCGCTCTGGCGCTTTCACGCTTTTGTTGGCGGCGGTATTGGTTTCGTGCAACAAGTCTGGTTCACATTCCGACAATGCATTCAGGACCCGGATGGCCGAGCTGGACTGGGGGGATGGCGTCTGCCGCTCTCATGCGTGAACTGGGCTATGACTGCGAAGCCTTCGTATGCAGCAAGACGAACAATGAGACGAATTTCATCAGCAGTTACTTCGGATTCGATCTTCCCGAACTGAAACCTTCAGTGCCGGAGGGTACCTATATCCTGTATTACGGCGAAGGGGCCCGTGAAACGGCGGAAGAGGCTTACGGTGCCAGCCTTCGCGATGGCGTATGCTACAGCGAAGAGCGCCTGGGCCGCAAAAACGCTTTTGTGCCGACCATCGAGAGAATCCTCAGTAAAGCTATTGAAGTATGAAGATGACCGGGAAGGTGTATCTGACTGGAACGGCCTTGCCGTCTTGCCGGCCCGGTTCCCACTTGGGAGAAGACGACACCACCCTGACAGCTTCGGCATCAAGGAGTTTGTGGACCCCGCGAAGCACATCGACATCGCGCACCACGCCATCGGATCCCACGGTAAACTGAATTAGCACGCGGCCCTGGATTTGGTTCTTTTTGGCCTCCTCGGGATACTTTATCTGGCTGTAAACCCATTGGGAGAATTCGTTGGCATCTCCTCCTTTAAAGGATGGTTTGTCTTCGGCAAGCTGGAAAGGGACGGCTTCTTGAGCGGGCTCAGTTTCCGTTACGGCAGCGGCGTCTTTCTGATTTTTGGAATTGCGTGCCGGATTGCAGGCGAACATAAATAACGCCAGAATAGGGATGATGGCCAGATACGACCATCGCATCCAACTGGAAGAATTTGATTTGAGCATCATGGTGATTCTGTTTTTAAGTTTAGCGTGCTGAAATCCGCTGGCCAGGGAGAATTTTTTTTCTCCCGCGGCTTTCCGCACAAGAAGTAATTGATATTGGGTAACATCGATGCCATTTTTAATAACGTCTTCATCGGCCTCGAATTCATGCAGCAACCTCAGTTCCTCACGTGCAATCCAAGTCAGGGGGTTCCACCAAAAGAGAGCCTGAAGTGGAAGGAAAAGGACAAGGTCCGCCGAGTGGCGGTGCCTCACATGCATCAGTTCGTGAGTGAATATGGCCGGATTCTGCTCCAGGTCGCACCTGCTCATAACCACTTTGCGGGCCCAACTGAACGAAGGAACATTACCATCCAACAATACGAGAGTGCACCCGTCGCGCTTCTCGGCCGCGCCGCTTCTGATGATTCTCCCCATCCTCCATACCGAAATCACATATAGAGACAAGGTGACAACTGCGCCGAGCAGATAAATGCCGAGCATGACTCCGCCCCACGGGAAAGGCGAAACTTCCGGGGAGGGTAGGGCTTGAGCGTTCATCGTCACAGCTGTACTGTGGGCGATTCCTGCTGCCTCCGATGCCGTCTTGAGCCGGATAAATGGCAGTATCAGGCAGAGATAGCTCCCGGCCAGCAGCAAAACCCGGTTCAGCCGGAAAAATGTTGTCCGGCGCATCACCAGGAGATAAAAGGCGAAGAACACTGCCAAATACAGCCCGGCCCTTGCAATGTATAAAAGGAACGGCGTCATTTCTTATTCTTTTCAATTATAGAGATCAGATCCTTAAGTTCCTGAAGGTCCATCTTATCCTCCTCTACGAACTGCGACACCAGGCTCAGGTAAGAATTGTCATAGTAACGTGCCACCACCTCAGACACCGTGTCTCCGTGGTACTGCCGCTCACTGATTCTTACCTTGTAGCGGAAGGAGTTGGCCATAGGCTCACGCTCCACGAATCCTTTTTCTTCCAGGAATTTAACCAGTGTGGCCACAGTGTTGTAATGAGGCTTCGGATCTGGTATGTAGCTGATTAAATCTCTGATAAACAGGGGTTCATGAGCCCAGAAGATGTTCATCAACATTTCTTCTTTTGCAGTAAGTTTCTGCTTCATCGTCTAATTTGCATAAGGTGTTACGGTGCAAATATAACGATAATTTTTAATTCTCCTAATCTTTTTAGTAGATATCCGTTATTATTTAGGAGATTTACTGCGCAAGAGCCCTGTCGTTGTTGAAAGTCATTCCCCGTAGTATCCGTAATTCCAGAAGTCATACTCGAACTGGAGAGAGGTAAGGAACTGGGCGGTCATGGCGTCCCGGGTCTGTTTATCTTTTTCGGCGGCCCATTCGTCAATAACCTCCAACATATAGTCCACTTCCCGGGTATAGGCCTCGTCTCCATAGGCTTCTATCCAGTCGCGGTATGGATTCCCCTCCAGCTTGGCTATTCCCAGAATGTACAGTCCCACACGGTTGTATATCCATATGCACGGTAGCATGGCGGCCATGGGGTTCTCGTACTGGGCTATCAAGTCTGGGTATGTGGCTTTTCTGATTGCTGTGATTCGAATCTTCTTTATGATATTTTATTTCTTCCAGACATGCAGAATCTCTCCGATGTACATATAGTGAATACCCAAGCCTGTCCTCTCATACCATGCACGTTGTTCGGCTGGCATCAAATTAGGATCAAACTGTTGGCCATAGAGTTTCTTGCATTCAATGGCAAGATCCGCTTCTGCATATATCGGATTGCCAAGTTCCGTAAACTCAACAGTAAGTCCAGCGCCAGCTACTTTGTCCTCATCACGTCCGGATATACGGCCCAGATATGATAGCTTATCCCGGAATGAAGCAGGAAAATGTGTAATGGTGAAGTAGTCGTTTTCTTCCATGAACTTATGCGTATACCGGCTTGTGGACACATATACAGTGAATACAGGCTTTCCCCACAATTCACCGATACCGCCCCAGGAAATCGTCATCAAGTTCATGTTGCCTTCCTTTCCGGCCGATACTTCCAACCAGTCCTCGTCTATCATCTGGAGGGGATTAAGCTCAATATCAGTCGGTGCTATTTCTTGCCAGGTTTTGTTTTTGCCGCAACTCATAATGGTAATTGCAATAAGTAGGACGTTGATAATCTTTTTCATAATACTGCGAAGATAATGAAAATGCCTGATTCCTCCATATCCAGCCCTGTTTTCCTTATCTGTGACTTTTGATTATCATATTATGCAAGCCTACAGTCGTGAGATTCTGGGTCCTGCTTTTGTTTTGTCGATTCTGAAATGACTTGATTTAGGAATAATGGCCAATATTGCCCTAATAAATGTAATGAAAACCAATAAGTCAGGGAATTATGACGGGAAATAATGACAGAAGGATAGGGACTGTCCTAAAAAAATAGGACAACCATAGATGTAAAGGCCGTCGAGTGCTTCAGCGCGAACGGCCTAAGGCAAGGTATGTTGAAGAAGGTCTGATTCTAAACCGGGGACCTGTAGAGTTTTTATGCCATTTTCTCTACAGGTAGGCCGAAAAATGGCCGACCCGTAGAGGTTAGGCCGGAAAACCTTGACGAGTAGGGGGTAAAAAGGGGGTACCTGTATAGATATAGCGGTTTTCCTCTACAGGTCCCAGGGGAATTTCCCAACACTGTGGGAACGAAGCAGGTATGCCGGTGGAATATGGAAATGAGCGCTTCAGCGCGAACCGCCGCGGCCGGTCCGAAGGACGAAGGCCGGGAGCCGCGGTGAGCGTAGAATAGAAGGACGTTCGGAGGCCTTCAGGCCAACAAAGCCCCTCCCCGAGGGAGGGGTTTGGGGAGGGGTAGAAGGATGGCAAAGCCCCGCTACTAAACAAAACCGGCAGCCGAAAAGGCTGCCGAAAGTTTTGTTTAGTAGACTACGGTGAATAATTATCGATCCTTCTGGAGGGCTTTATGAAACCAGTTAATTAGCCATTCTATTTGTTGGGCGCCCATAGACACCTCTGACTGAGACTCTTCAGCTTTTCTAACGAAAAATCCTTTCGTCAATAATAATCAGCCCAAAATATGTTGAATGCGGGTTATCCTTTCCGCTACCTCCTCCGGATGATCGATCAGGAACTGTCCATGGTTCATTCCTGGGAACACCTCAACGTAAGTGTCGGGGTGGAGGGAGCACAGATGTCTCGCCTGCGGTTTGGCCACGAAGGCCTCTTTGGTTCCGTACCAAAAATGGATATCAGCCCCTTGAATGGACTCCAATTTGTTGGTATAGACATCCTTGTATCCGTCGCGAACCGCCTTCCCCTTGCCATAAGGCCACACTTTTCGGCATTCATCCAGCAGTACGTCGAAGTAATGTGAATGGAAAACCCGCTTCCAGAAACCGGTCCAGTGGTAGCAAGTCCAGACATTGAGGCTCTGATAGTAGCGAAGGGGATTCACCAGCCATTTTGGGAGCGACAGGAGCGGTGCGGCGTCAAGGATGGCGTGGTCGATATCAATCTCGCCGCGCTCCATTATGCGTGAGAGGATTTTCCCGCCAAGCGACAGCCCATAGGCGACATCCAGGTGGCCTCCCAGGTTTCTCTGAACGTATGTTATGATCTGTCCGGCTTGATCGTCAACCGAAGTGAAGGCAGATTCCTTCCCGATCAGGAAGCCATCAATCCCGACAGCAACGATATGGAACCGATTTTTCAGGTTTTCGATCAGAGGCAAGAAAATCTCATAAGATACCCCCAGCCCTGGAATCAGGAGCAAACTGGGATTCGAATCATTTCCGTAGGTGTTGTAAGTCATTTCTTGTCTGATTTCTTGCCGATCCTTTTTTGAATCAGCCTCATAACTAAGGAGAAAAGCAGTCCAAAAATAACGGATGATATCAGGTAGAATCCAACTGCTTTGAACTGGTGGCCGGGCCTGGCATCTTTAACGAGGAGGCCTATACAATATACAGCACCAGCAACAAGGGACTCAGTGATGTATTTCTTCATTTCAAATACCAATATATCCATGCGAATATAACGATAGACTGTCTTTTTTCCAAACCTTCCTCCAGGCTGGCTGGGTGCCGCAGTGCTGCTGACGTCCGTTTTTCCGGGACGTCAACGTAAAAAAAGGCTGAAAATGCTGTTGACGTCCGATTTTTCAGGACGTTAACAGCACTTGAAGGGTAGGGGCAGAGCCCTCGTTGGTTGTTCCGAAAATTGCCGGTTTTTCGGAACAAACCTATAAATTTGGAGCATTTGTTCCCGTTTTCGGCCTTTTCTCGGAACAAATCTTCATTCTCATCAAATCGACAGTGCTATTCAGTGCCAGGTCAGCCGAATAACGACCGATGGTTGACGGTTACACAAAGCGTATTTGCTAAGTTGTTGATGTTCAGCTAATTACAGAATCAGGTCAGAAAAAATAACCGACCTGATTCTGTAAAGTCCTAACAACCAAATAGTTCGCTCATCAGACCTCTGACCCTGTCCGCCGGGGGAGCGATATGGACTTTCTTTAGATTTTATGTAAATCGTAAAATAAATTTATGTTTTTCGTAAAATTGGCACTATCTTTGTCTATCGATACCGCAAACAAAAACAACAAGGATATGAACAATTCTACGCAAAAGAGCATCAAGAGGCTCTCCATCGCCATCCTTATCATAGGTGGCATTACGCTTATCTACACCTACGTTCAGATGATTTCACAGTTGTGGCTGAACAACTTTATCATACCCATAACCTGGAATCCTGACATCAAGGGTTGGCAGATCTTCATTCTGGCGGCCCGTTTCGTCGGC
>JAFXQA010000023.1 GCA_017527415.1 Bacteroidales bacterium
CTCTTCGGCAGTCTTGCCAGCCTCTAACTGCTCGTAGATCAGCGCACCGGTGTCGTTCAACACCAGTGCGCCACCAAAGTCCTTGACTTGCAGCCCCGCAGGCAGTACGACGTTCACGCCGCACACCTTACGGAGTACAAAGTCTTTGTTTAATTGCAGTTCGCTCATTGCTTTTCACCAGGCCATGCATGATGTTTCAACGTCTTCAGTATGAGAGGGGGTGTCTGTACAACCCGACGCTGCAATCCTGGTCTTGAAGTCGAACTCCACCTTTTGCACGGTCGGCTTCTCGTAAGTCATTTTTTCTGTTTTCATCTTTTCTGTTTTTTTATTGTTATACATCATGACCTTTCGGTCGATAAATTTCTTACTTCGTCTTTTCCGCTGCCTTGTATCTTGCCTTTAAATAGTTGCAAAAGTCTGTGTCGCACTGATGCTTGGCAGCCACCTTCTGATGGTGCATCGGGCAGTAATGGCACTTGTCGTTCAGTTCGCAACTGTGGCATGCCTGCGGTACCTCGTAGTTCTTCACCGCCTCGTTCACCTCGTGCCATGCCTGACTGAATCCGTCGCGTAGCGGATAAGAACAAGCCACATCACGGGGAAAGGCAAGGCAGGGCAGCAAGGCACCATCCCAGTTGACGGCAAACCCTGAGCGCCCGGCACTGCAATACAATCCCTTGTCCGACAGCATGGGGCGATTCCTACGCTTCATAAAAAACTCATGGTCGGCAGCGTCGTATAGCGGGGGCAGCATCTCCCGCTTCTTCTCCTTGATGCTCATGTCCTCTTCAAGGCTGAGGTCAAAGTCTGCCTTCTTCCTGCCTGTATTCTCGTGCGGGTCAATCAGACTCCCATTCACCATCACGCTCACGCCAAACGAGCCAGCCAGTGCTATCACCCGCTCCGTCCAGGGCGACATATAACTGCTGGGTGTCACCATGATCTGAATCTTCAGCCCAGCCTCTACGGCAAGGCGGATATGGCGGACCACCTGCTCGTAGGCGTCCACGCCTGTCACCGCTACATACGACTCGCTGTCGCAGCCGTAAAGGGAGATGTCCAGTTTATAGGGCGGATAGTTCTTGAATCTGCTGATGGCATTCTCGCCGAGCAGGATGCCGTTGGTTTTGACGCAGGTCGGGATGCCGTGATTGATGAGATACATATAGATGTCCCAGAAGGCGGGGTGCGTCATCGCCTCGCCACCCGTCAGCAGCGCCTTCATCATGCCCTCGTCGATGGCCTGCTGGATGAGCGATATCCACTGCTCGCCCGTGAGCATTCGATGACGCACCGACGGGTCTTGCAGATGCACATAGCACATCTTGCAGTCGAGGTTGCACAGTGGTGTCAACTCGAAGCTGCCGCTGTAGGGGACATCCGCCTCGCGGGTCCGCTCCTGCATCATGGCGATGAATTCTCTATAGGGTAGTTTGTCCATAAATCCACATTATTGGAGGCAAAGATTGGGTTGGGGTCGTGCAGGCATACGAAAAGACGCGGCCCTCCTTGCGGAGTCCGCCACTCTGTTCCGTTAAACGATTGATTACAAGGCTATAATACCCCCCCCCTGAATACCGGAAGAGTATCCTCAAACATGAAATATGATGTGAAAGCCGTCACCATGAACGCTTTATCCAGAATACAAATTTACTGAATTATTTTAAAAAAACAACTTTTAGTACATGACAAAAATTAAAAATATTGTCTTACCTTGTTGATTTTCAGGTGATTATATTTGTAAAAGACCTTGGTTTTTCGTGGCTTTAAGGTATATAACTTCCACATTATTTCCAACCAAAGATTTTGACCAACAGCAAAGGGAGGGTGCGGCCTTTCCAACCACATCCTCCCTTTCACCGAGGTGGGAAATCTATCCTTTTAGAGAGAAATCCAACCAGAAATTTTATTTACCCAAAATAACCTCCCCGTCAAGGGAGGCTAAAATCGAAGGATTGCTGCAGGTATTGGCTCCGGTATCCGGATTTTCGGTCAAGCAGCACATGCCGTATATGTATGGTATATTCTTGGAGGTCGAGTCCCCATAGAGCAAGATAATCCGGTATCGCAAATCCCGTCACGGAGTGACCGGCCTTACATGGGAGCAGAGACAGGAACGAGCGCATCTTGCCGGGATCTCTTCCCCCTCCAGGCTTAGCCAGCTGAAGCCGGGCCAGCACCTGGTATCGGTCATCCCCTGCTGCCGGATCAAGCCATGTATCAAAATCCACAAACAACATCCCGTCCTCAATCATTGCGCCGCTGACCTTCTCAATCGCGTAGGGAGGAAACGCATCCCAGGGCTGCGGGTGCGGAACATGCTCTTGGCCGAGGGTCGCGAATCCGTGATAGGCGGAGACGAACAGATTGTGACCGCTGATGCCGGACTTTCCATCAAAAGGAGGCCGGTGCGACACGACGCCTACAGCGCAATCATTCCAACGCTTCTGCGACGCGAAGGAAAGCTTCCTCCACGCATCCAGCGCCCGAAGATGCACCGCCAGATGCTCCATCTGGGCCATAGTGCCTGGAAATCCGGGCCGTGCCCGCCTGCGGTAATAGCATTTGCCGCCACGGTGGTAGTAGGTTTTCTCCCCTACGGAACCATAGCAGTCTTCAAATGGCATGGACGGGATGTATCTGGGCATAATGGGTACTGGTGATTACAGGATATGCAGGCAGGGACAACGGATTTACAACTCTTGGGCTCAGAGTATGCTTCCAAGGACCTGGCTAGGACAAGCGATGCATCAGGACCTCATTCTCCACCCACTTCTTGATACGCTTCATGTCCGGCACTTTGCGGAGATTCTTGTCCAGTGTGCAAAGGTCAAACACAGTGGCCCGTTTGTAGTTGGGCTTCTCCGGGTAGTCATCAAAGACAACCTTGCCGTTGAGCTGATGCACCCATATTGGCGTAAGGAAGTGCATCGTGTCTTGATGTTCCGTGTATTCGGTGACATAGTAGAGAACCTGATTCTCAACTCTCTCGATAAATCCGACTAAGGTTTCCATAACAAATCGCGTTTTATTTCATCTACAAGATAAGCATTTTCTGTGACAATAACAAATTTATTTTCAATATGTTACATTAAATTATCTTAATAAAGTGGAACATGTGGAACACTCTCCACAAGCCCGGAAATCAGTCCGTCCAGATCTTCCTTGATACTCTCCAGAAGCGAAGCGGCAGCGGCGTCAGCCGCTGCTCCTTGTGGTATATATATAAACCTTGATCCCGTTCCCCGGTCGTGGTAGGTCGCCGGCATCAGCACTTCGGCTGGGGCGTAGGTCTCTTGGTTGGCCTTGGTTGCTGGCAGTCTCTTAGGCGGCACGGTGGCAGCGGGTGCCGGCGGCACCTTTCTTGATTTCGTGGAGGCGGGAGCCGCCTAAGAGTCTGGCAGTGACCAAGGGCGCGGAACGCAGTGGAGCGTGGCCGGGGAGGCGGTCTGGCGCGGTGGGGATGGCGGGCTTTGGCGGTGCAAGGGCTGGGAGACCTTAGGCTCCCAGACCCCGACAAAGACCGGCATGGTGCGAAAGGCAGACGGCCTCACCGGCCTGGGCCGGGACGGCCCAAAGGAGTGAGCGCGGCAGAACGGTCGAGCGGGGTACAAGCCCCCACGCTCACGGGCAGTGTCAGCCGAATAGAGGCACTGGGTAACGCCGTTGATGCGTAGAGAACGGTGCTACGAAGTAAGGACGTTGATGGCCGATAGGCCGGGGAAAACGGTGCAACCGCGCAGGGTGTGGCGGACAGCACGCAGGAAGGGCCGGGCCAACGGTCAGGAACTTCCGGCGGGATGACTGACACACGCTGCGCCAACGGCCGGGACGGCCGTGTCCTGGACGCCCGGAAGGCTCTTTGCGGACTGACGCCTTGGCGGCAGGCCCAAAGTGCCTGGAGGAATAGCGGCCAGGTTAAACTCTACCTTGGAGGAACGGCGTCAAAGGCGAGCTGGCGGGCTTGTCCCGACTGCTGGCCTTTGATGACGGGCCGACCCGCAGCTTCGCTGCATAAGGCGGCAGGACGCTCGCGTTGCACTGAGGCTGAAAGCGGGTGATGTCGGTGGAGACTTACTGACGCTCCCGCGGAGTTGCACCGGGTAGAGGAATTGGGGAAATTGGGGCCCCGATTCCTCTGCCCGGTGCGGGGCTGGCAAAGGGCCGGGTGCAAGCCGGCCACTGCCGCCAGGCCCTCTCCTGCCGCCGCCTCACCCGGGAGTTCGAAGGTAGGACCTTCGCACCTTGACGACGGAGCGTCCTTAACATAATCCGAATTGTGTAATCAGACGCCCTGCAGGCCGTTTTTGCGGGCTTCTGGCCCATCAATAATTGATGCCCTCCGAGCGGGAGATGCCGGTCCCGGCGGCTGTTACACAATTCCGATGGGATTATGTTATGGAAAGCGGGATACGGGCACTGCCGGTCGCGCTGGCACTGCGGCTCCCGGGTGATTATCTCCCCTGGGGGCTGGGGGGACAAACCAGATGCAAGTCTGTGACGGACTTGCTCCGGCACAGTCTTGCATACCGCTTTTCCTTTATAAGTGCGTGAGCCTTGCGGCGAGGGCCAATGGAGCGGAGGGCGTCCGTGAGTCTGCGCCGGACTTGCTCCGGTGCAGTCTCACAGCGAAGGGTGGCAATAGAGGTTGCTGGTCTGGCTGTTTGGGCGAAGGCTCTGCCGGAGACCAAACTGACAGACGAGCAAGTACCGCTTTCATATCGACCTTCGCACACGTAGGACGTTGGAACTGGGCACCATCGGCCCGAACTGTTTCCATCGGCCTTATGGCCATATCGGCAAAAATGCGTAAATTTGCCTTGACTAATCCTCGGTATATGAAGAGAATACTATACTTTCTGATGCTCATCGGCCTTTGCGCCTGTTCTGGCAGCAAGAAAATTCTTCCGAACAGCGTGTACAACGTCAAACTCGGCGAGACCTATACGGAGTCACAGCTGATTGATGCTCTCAATAAGGACACCTTCCGTCGTTTCCGCGTTTACCACAGTGGAGAAGTATTCATGCAGGGTTTTTACGACACTTTCCATGTATCGCATCGGGAGAACGGAGTTGCATACATCTGTTTGGGGCGTACGGATAAGGTAGGATACTCTTTCTGTGATTGCGACTGGCAGAGTATCCGCATTGAGGCAGACTTAGAGGGTATGCTGACTTCCTTCAGTTTTGGCAAGGGGACAATCATGACAACGATACCTGTCTCCAGCATCAAAGCCGACTATGATGCTCTTTGTGCCAGGCTTCATCGCTTATATGGCACCTCTGAAGATATAGAAGAAGACGGGAAGATCCGGAACATCTGGAAGGATTCAGCCACCAGCCTGAAAGTTGAATACTGGGAGTATCTTGATTACAAAGAAGAGCCTTGCGCTTCGCTGGGTTGTGAAGTCTCTCTACTGGAGGTTAACAAATAACCTAAGCACAAAACTAACGGCTGGCTGTGTATCAATAGCCCATCCCGTTCAGGAAGGATATCACGTCTTCCAAATCGTCCTCTACATCCTTCAAATTGGACTTATAGGCTTCCTCTCTGCCGAGCATTACGTTTACTATGCTGTCAAGACTGGCCACCTTCTCCTGCAGGATCTGATTATCCCTGGCCAACTGTTCGTTCTGCAGCCGGAGACCTTCGATTTCTTTCTGCGCGCTGCTGGTACCGGCTTGATTGCAGGACGTCAATAGTAGAAATGAAGCAGCAGTTATGAGGGATAGTGTCGTTCTCATATCCATTTTCGTAATTGATTACGCTTGTTTAAGGGCGTCAAGAATCTTCTGCCTGAGTTCGTCCGGCAGTTCCTTTGTCTGCGGCTCTTCATCGGCCGGAGAGATGATGCCGAGCAGGATGCCCAGCTGCCAGTGCTGGTCGCGCTCAAGGCCGTTGAATAGGGCTTCGTCGGTGGCGGTGGTCCAGGTAGGTGGATTGTTGCGGTGGGCGTATCGGCATACATCCAAGACGGACTGGGCGAAGGTGCGGACACTCTCATCGGCC
>JAFXQA010000024.1 GCA_017527415.1 Bacteroidales bacterium
ATAGGGATGCTGCTCGCCGGATGGCTGACCGACAAGCTCTTCAAGGGTAAGGGTCAGCAGATGTGCCTGGTGGAGATGGTCCTGTGTGCGCTTTGCCTCATCGCAATCCACTTCCTGCCGGAAGGCGCCAGCCCCGTGATCATGCTCTCGCTTCTTGCTTTGGCCGGGTTCTTCCTGTATGGCCCGCAGGCGCTCTACTGTGTGGTGACCGGCAAACACGCCACCAAGAAGGCGGCCTCTGCCGCAGCTGGTCTTGTGGGGCTTTTCTGCTATGTGAGCGTGCTGTTCACCGGCCTTGGAATCGGTTTCCTGTCCGATACTTTCGGTCAGGACTTCTGGAACAACCTGTTCATAATCATGGCCGGTGTTTCGGTGCTGAGCGCCGCTGTCCTTATTCCTATCTGGAATATCAAGGATGATGGCTATGTGCACGAATAGATAAAATTGCTATATTTGTGGTTATGAGAAAAGTCTTGATTCTTTTAGCCACGCTCGTGCTGGCAGCAGCCTGTTCAACCAAGGCTCCCGATATCGAAAAACAGATAGATGAAATCCTTCCTCAGATTACTCTGGAGGAGAAAATCGCCATGACGCACGCCCAGAGCAAATTCAGCTCTCCCGGTGTGCCTCGCCTGGGAATTCCCGAAATCTGGTGCACCGACGGCCCTCACGGCATACGCGCCGAGGTGCTTTGGGACAAGTGGAGCCAGGCCCGTTGGACCAATGACTCCTGCACAGCATATCCTGCCCTGACCTGCCTGGCGGCAAGCTGGAATCCGGAGATGTCCCGCCTCTATGGCGAGAGCATCGGCGAAGAGGCGCTCTACCGCAAGAAGACGGTGCTGCTCGGCCCCGGCGTCAACATTCTCCGCCACCCCCTTGGCGGGCGCAACTTCGAGTATATGGGAGAGGATCCCTATCTCTCCGCGACTATGGTCGTGCCATACGTACAGGGCGTGCAGAGCAAGGATGTCGCGGTGTGCGTAAAGCACTTCGCCCTTAATAACGACGAAATCAACCGCCATACGGTGAATGTGAACGTGGATGACCGCACGCTCTATGAGATTTATCTGCCCGCGTTCAAGGCGGCCGTAGTCGAAGGCGGTGCATGGTCCATCATGGGCGCATATAACCTTTATAATAATCAGCATCTCTGCCACAATGAACGCATCCTGATGGACATCCTGAAAGGGGAGTGGGGCTTCGATGGAGTGGTGATAAGCGACTGGGGCGGGGTTCACGACACCGACCAGGCGGTGCGTTACGGAATGGATCTCGAATACGGCACCTGGACGGATGGCCTGCAGTCAGGCCCTTCGAACGCGTATGACCGCTATCATCTCGCCCAGCCCTATCTGGAGGGTATAAAGTCCGGCAAATACGGAACCGACGAGCTGGACGACAAGGTCCGCCGTCTTCTCCGTATGCAGTTCCGCACCAATATGGCTCCCGGGCGCGGCACCGGCCGTTTCGTCTGCCCGGACCATTCCGCGGCTGCCCGTAAGGTTGCGGGCGAGGGCATCGTCCTTCTCAAGAACGACGGTGATGTGCTGCCCGTGAAGGATGCCGGGAAGATTCTCGTAGTGGGCGAAAATGCATTCAAGATGCTCACAGTCGGAGGAGGATCCTCTTCTCTGAAGGTGAAGTATGAGATATCCCCCCTTGAAGCCATCAAAGCCCGCTTCGCCGATGCCGAGGTGGTGTTCGAGCGCGGCTATTCCAGCGGCCCGGCACAGGCTCAGGACGGCATCTCCGCCAAATTCGACCTGGCCGAGAACAGGACTCCCGAGCAGATGGTGGCGGATGCGGTCGCAGCAGCGAAGGATGCCGATTATGTGCTGGTTTTCGGCGGCCTCAACAAGAATAAGAATCAGGACAGTGAAGGTGCCGACCGCCTGGAATATGGCCTTCCCTATGGGCAGGACGCCCTGGTCGAGGCCCTGGCCGAGGTGGCACCCAAACTGGTGTTCGTGAATATCTCCGGCAATCCGGTTGCAATGCCCTGGGTGGACAAGGTGCCTGCAATCGTGCAGGGATGGTACCTTGGCAGCGAAGCCGGATATGCCCTTGCAGATGTGCTCAGCGGTGACGTGAACCCTTCGGGAAAGCTTCCCTTCACCTTTCCGTATGATATGTCGGAAGGCCCCGTTACCGCCGAAGAGCAGTACCCCGGCATTCCCCGCGAAGGCGAGGATATAATCGATGAATACTATACCGAGGGTCTGCTTGTGGGCTACCGCTGGTACGACACCAAGAATGTTAAGCCTATGTTCGCGTTCGGCCACGGCCTGAGCTACACCACATTCGAATATGGCGAAGCCTCCATCCGCGGCCGCAAGTTGAGCGTTTGCGTCAAGAATACAGGCAAGGTGGCAGGATCCGAGGTTGTACAGCTCTACATCAGCGATCCGGAGTGCTCCGTGGAGCGCCCTGCCAAGGAACTGAAGGGATTCAAGAAAGTGTTCCTGCAGCCGGGCGAGAGCAAGACCGTCACCTTCGATATACCGGATTCCGCCCTGAGTTACTTCGATGCCGATGCGCACAAGTGGGTGGCTGAACCGGGCGAATTTATCGCCCATGTAGGTTCGGGTTCGGATGATATACGTACGTCAGTAAAGTTCAAACTATAATATGAAACAGGATTTACAAATTTTCGATCTTATCCGTAAGGAAAAGAACCGTCAGGAAAGCGGCCTGGAATTGATTGCCTCCGAGAACTACGTTACCGATGAGGTGCTTCAGGCAATGGGAAGCATCTGCACGAACAAATATGCCGAGGGGTATCCCGCCAAGCGCTACTACGGCGGCTGCGGAGTGGTAGACCAGATAGAGAATCTCGCCATCGACCGCCTGAAGCAGATTTACGGCGCGTGCTGGGCGAATGTGCAGCCGCATTCCGGAGCGCAGGCCAACATGGCAGTCACCATGGCTGTCCTCAAGCCTGGAGATACTTTTATGGGGCTGGATCTCTCCATGGGCGGTCACCTTACCCACGGATCTCCCGTGAACGCCAGCGGCATACTCTATCATCCCGTCGCCTACGGCCTGAGCCCGGAAACCGGCCGTGTGGACTACGACGAGATGGAGCGCAAGGCCCTGGAGTGCAAGCCCAAACTTATCATCGGCGGAGCCTCTGCATATTCGCGTGAGTGGGATTACGAGCGCATGCGTGCGATAGCAGATAAGGTAGGGGCCATCCTCTGGATCGATATGGCACATACCGCAGGCCTGATCGCAGCAGGGCTTCTCAAGAATCCTGTCAAGTATGCACATATCGTCACTTCCACCACCCACAAGACACTCCGCGGTCCCCGCGGCGGTATCATCCTCATGGGAGAGGATTTCCCTGATCCTCAGGGCCGTACCACCCCGAAGGGAGAGGTGAAGATGATGAGCGCAGTGCTCGACAGCACCGTCTTCCCCGGCGTGCAGGGCGGTCCGCTCGAGCACGTTATTGCTGCCAAGGCCGTGGCATTCTTCGAGGCGATGCAGCCTGAATACATCGAGTACCAGAAGCAGGTGGTGGCGAATGCGGCGGCAATGTGCGAGGAGTTCCTCAATCGCGGCTACAAAGTGGTCAGCGGCGGCACCGACAACCACCTCATGCTCATCGACCTCCGTGCCAAGTTCCCCGAGGTCACCGGCCGCATTGCGGAAAAGGAACTGGAGAAAGCGGATATCACCATCAATAAGAATATGGTCCCGTTCGACACCCGCAGTCCGTTCCAGACCAGCGGCGTGCGTATCGGCACCCCCGCCATCACATCCCGCGGCTTCGTGGAGAAGGATATGGTGGATATTGTGAACCTGATCGACACCGTGCTGGCATCCTGTTCCGAGCATGCCGCAGCCCTCTCCCTCAAGAAGGCCGACACTCCGACCCCTGCCCAGATCGCAGAACTCGAGGCTCACGCCAAGGTGCTTGAAAGCGTTGCCAAGCAGGTGCACCAGATGACCGCCGGCGTGCCTCTGAACAAGTATTGACAAATTGTCACTGGCACGCAGGTTGATTGTGTAGAAAGCGTTCCGTCGAAATGACGGGGCGCTTTTTGAAAATACTAAAACACTATAGATTATGATCAAACCTTTAGCAGACAGAGTTCTGGTTGAGCCTCAGGAGGCCCAGACCAAGACGGCATCCGGAATCTTCATCCCCGACACAGCAAAAGAGAAGCCCCAGCAGGGCAAAGTCGTAGCAGCCGGCCCCGGCAAGAAAGATGAACCTATGGAGGTTAAGCCCGGCGACGTTGTGCTTTATGGCAAGTATGCGGGCACCGAGGTTACCGTCGAAGACAAGAAATACCTCATCGTCAAGCAGTCAGACATTCTGGCAATTCTATAAGGAGGATTTATTATGGCAAAAGAGATTAAATTCAATACCGACGTCCGCTCCAAGATGAAGGAAGGAGCAGACCAGCTTGCAAATGCAGTGAAGGTTACCCTCGGCCCCAAAGGCCGCAATGTGGTGATCGAAAAGAAGTTCGGCGCTCCCCAGGTGACCAAGGACGGCGTTACCGTCGCCAAGGAAGTCGAGCTCAAGGACAAATACGAGAACATGGGTGCCCAGATGGTGAAGGAAGTCGCTTCCAAGACCAACGAGCAGGCCGGTGACGGCACCACAACCGCTACCGTGCTCGCACAGGCAATCATCAACGTGGGCATCAAGAACGTCACCGCAGGTGCAAATCCCATGGACCTGAAGCGCGGTATCGACAAGGCTGTCGCTGCTGTGGTCTCAGAGCTTAAGAAGCAGAGCCAGGCAGTCGGCGAAGACTATTCCAAGGTTGAGCAGGTTGGCACCGTGTCCGCCAATAACGACGGCTACATCGGCAAGCTCATCGCCGATGCTATGAGCAAGGTGAAGAAGGACGGCGTCATCACCGTCGAGGAAGCCAAGGGCACCGAGACCGAAGTCAAGGTCGTGGACGGCATGCAGTTCGACCGCGGCTACATCAGCCCCTACTTCATGACCAACGGCGACAAGATGGAGGCCGACCTCAGCAATCCTTCCATCCTCATCACCGACAAGAAGATATCCACCATGAAGGACCTTCTCCCTCTGCTCGAGCCTGTGGCCCGCGAAGGCAGGGAACTGCTCATCATCGCTGAGGATGTGGATGGCGAAGCACTCACCACCCTCGTTGTGAACAAGCTCCGCGGATCCCTCAAGGTCGCTGCCGTCAAGGCCCCCGGCTTCGGCGACAGGCGCAAGGAGATGCTGCAGGATATCGCCACCCTGACCGGCGCCGTCGTGGTGTCCGAGGAGCGTGGCTTCACCCTGGAGAACACCACCCCCGACATGCTCGGCAAGGCTGAGAAGGTGACCATCACCAAGGAAAACACCACCATCGTTGGCGGAAAGGGCGATGCCGCTGCCATCAAGGACCGCGCAGACCTCATCCGCAAGCAGATTTCCACCACCACCTCCGATTACGACCGCGAGAAGCTCCAGGAGCGTCTGGGCAAGCTTGCCGGCGGCGTGGCAGTGCTCTACGTTGGCGCAACCACCGAGGTGGAGATGAAGGAGAAGAAGGACCGCGTAGAGGATGCGTTGAATGCAACCCGCGCAGCTGTCGAGGAGGGATACCTCCCCGGAGGCGGTGTGGCCTACATCCGCGCAGCTGCTGCACTCGCAGGCCTGAAGGGAGACAATGAAGACGAGACCACCGGCATCCACATCGTGGCCAAGGCCATCGAGGAGCCTCTCCGCCAGATCGCAACCAATGCAGGTGTCGACGCTTCCGTTATTATAAATAAGATAAAGGAAGGAAAGGGTGACTTCGGCTACAATGCCCGCACCGATGAGTACGTGAACATGTACGAGGCCGGCGTTATCGACCCGACCAAGGTCGTGCGCGTGGCCCTCGAGAATGCGGCATCCGTGGCAGGCATGTTCCTCACCACCGAATGCGGCATCGTGGACATTCCCGAACCCGCTCCCGCTGCTCCTGCAATGCCCGAAGGCGGCATGATGTAACAGCATCTGCGAAAATAGACTATCTCCCGGAGACAACCCCCTCCCATCTGCCGATGGGCCCCTCCCCCTAGCCGGGGGTGGCAGGTTTGCTCCGGGAGATAGTCTATTTTCACAAGAAATTATTTATATTTGTGACTGCTGAAACTATTTAAACCTTTATACCGTTATGTTTATTGTCAACAGCTACACCCTCGCAGTCATACTCTGCTTCGTGATCATGCTCTGCTGGGGTTCATGGGGCAACACCCAGAAACTCGCCGCCAAGAGCTGGCGCTACGAACTTTTCTATTGGGACTATGTGATCGGCATGGTAGTATTCTCCCTTTTACTTGCCCTTACCCTAGGCACATTCGGACATGATGGTGAATCATTCTTCCAGAATATTCCACATGTTTCTCTTGCCAACTGGGGCTGGATTATGATTGGTGGTATCATTTTTAATGCTTCCAATATTCTCCTCTCTGCTTCTACTTCTATCGCAGGCTTATCTGTTGCCTTCCCTTTGGGAGTGGGAATTGCCTTGGTTCTCGGTGTTATCAATAATTACATTGTCAATCATACCGGTAATCCAACCTTGCTTGCTATCGGTGTTGCTCTTGTGGTGATTGCGATTGTTTGTAACGGAATTGCTTCCGGAAGAAAAGGAGATTCAGAAGTCAGTAAAACCGATCAGAAGAAAGGTATTATTCTCGCAGTTTGCGCTGGCCTTCTTATGTCCTTCTTCTCTTCTTTCGTTATGAGAGGAATGGGTAATGTTGATGCGGTTGCAGATACAGCCAAGTTCGCTGCACCATACGCCACTCCTTATACGGCAACGTTTATCTTCACTCTTGGAGTTTTGTTAAGTAACTTTCTTTTCAATACAATCGTAATGAAAAAGCCTTTTGTCGGTGAGCCTGTTAGTTACAGCCAGTATTTCAAAGGCAATTGCAAGACCCATCTTGTAGGAATGCTCGGTGGTGCTATCTGGTGCTTGGGCACAGCTCTCAGTTATATTACGTCCAAGGCTGCTGGTCCCGCAGTGTCTTATGCACTGGGTCAGGGCGCTCCCATGGTGGCAGCAATCTGGGGTGTTTTCATCTGGAAAGAATTCAAGGGAGCCAAGAAAGGAACAGGTGCGCTTCTTGCCGCAATGTTCGTGCTGTTTATCGCTGGTTTGGCCTCCATCGTGGTTGCTGGCCTTTAATCTTTGACTGATAGTGTATTAGAGGCTCGGCGTGTTTGCCGGGCCTTTTTTATTTTTAAAAAATTTGAAAAAAAGTTCGAAAAAAATTTGGAGGTAATGAAAAAAGTAGTACCTTTGCAGTCCCGTTCGGATAACGAGCGGGTTTTTTACGCGAAAGTTCTTTGAAAAGACTGTGGAAGTACAAGCAAAAAGTACCGAGAACAAAAAATAGATCGAGAGCGTCAATTCTTTAAAGGATTGAAAAGAAAGCGTCAGGAATCAAGCTTGGAATATAAGAATATACAAAGAAGAGTTTGATCCTGGCTCAGGATGAAC
>JAFXQA010000005.1 GCA_017527415.1 Bacteroidales bacterium
AGTGTGGACCCACCTCTACCCATTCCGAACAGAGAAGTTAAACGCACTTACGCCGATGGTACTGACCGACCAGTTGGGAGAGTAGGTAGCCGCCGTTTTTTGAACAGCCTCAGGACGAAAGTCCCGAGGCTGTTTTTTTTTCAAAAAACGGCGCCTACCCTTGTCGGTCACCCCCAAACCCCCTCTCCGGGGGCTTAGTCGCAGCGGGCTGCTCCAAACACAGACCAAAACCGAAGAACGGCAGCTATCGCCTTACTTTAACCTCAATCCTTATACCCGGGAATCAGTAAGGCGTTTTATGTATTTAGCTGATTGTCAGCAACTTATGGAAACAGCTCCCAAAAATCTGCCGACCTGTTTTTGGAAATACCTGTGAATCAATTACTTGGCCACAACGGGTATTTGTGGATGAAGCTGTTGGAGGTTGGTGCGCAGGTCGTGGAGGGAGGTGAAATGGATGCCACGGATACCGACGGCTTCGGCACCGGCAGCGTTGACGGGGTTGTCGTCGATGAACACGCAATCGGAGGCACGAAGGGAATAGCGGTCCAAAAGCAACTGGTAAATCTCCGGCTGGGGCTTGGTGACACCTTCATAGCCGGAAACCACCATCCCGTCCAACAAACCCAACACCGGATAATCGTCTTTAATCAAAGGGAAAGTCTCTGTAGACCAGTTGCTCAGGCCATAAACCCCATGACCGGCGGCTTTCATCTCCTTCACGAACTCCAGCATACCCGGGATCGGCCCGCCTATCATCTTGATCCAATCTTTATGGAACATCTCTATCTCCCTGGCCCACTCGGGGAAGCGCTCTGAGAGCTCCGCCACGCCGACCGCGAAAGGCTTGCCCCCATCCATCTGCAGATTCCAATCCATGGTGCAGATATTCTGGAGGAACCAGTCTGTCTTGGCCCTGTCCCCGAAGTACGGGTCGTAGAGATGATGCGGGTCCCAATCGATCAGGACTCCGCCGAAGTCGAATATCAGGTTCACGCTGCGAATCCTGCGAAGTAACTGGCAAAGAGCACGTTGCAGATGAGATAGCCCACGACCGTCGCCACAATCGTGCTGATCAGCCCCGGCATCATGAATGAGTGGTTCAGCAGGTACTTGCCTATCACGGTGGTGCCGGAACGGTCGAAGTTCACGGTTGCGATGTCGGAAGGATAGTTGGGGATGAAGAAGTATCCGTACACGCTCGGCATTACTCCGAGAAGCACCGGCCCTGCGATTCCGAGGGAGTAGGCCAGCGGCAGCATTGCCACCACCACTGCGCCCTGGGAGTTGATCAGCACCGAAACCAGGAAGAATACGAACGCGATCGCCCATGGGGCGCTTTCCACTATGCCTCCCAGCATGGCCTTCATTTCCTCCATGTAGTTTGCGAAGTAAGTATCTGCCAGCCAAGCGATTCCGTAGATGGCGACGACGGCCACCATGCCGCTCTGCCATACCGCGCCGGCCACGGCCTTCTTGGGCTGCGCCTTGCAGAACATGATGTTGCAGGCGGCGGCCATCAACATTATTATCTGAATCACCAGGTTCATCTTGGGGATGTTCAGGTGCTGGGCCAGGGTCTCCTCTCCCACGTGTATCATCTGCATGAATGCGAAGCACACGATGATGAGCAGGGCGCCCAGGAAGATGAACACGGAGGCCTTGGCTTCGCGGGTGATGGTCTTGTCGAGGGTGGTGGCGGAGTTGCCGTACATGTAATTATAGGTCTCGGGGTCCTTCAGGCGTGCCTGGAAGGCGGGGTCTTTGTCGAGATCCTTGCCGCGCCTGTAGGAGGCGGCAGCTGCGCACATCAGCCCGATAAGGCAGGCGGGGATGGTGACCATCAGCACCTGCGGAATCGAAACCATGTATCCGTTGGCATTCGAAATCGTAACAAAAGCCACCACTGCAGCGGCGATAGGGGAGCAGGTGATGCCCACCTGGGATGCTACGGAAGCGACTCCACAGGGGCGTTCGGGGCGTATCCCCTTCTTGAGGGCGATGTCGCAGATGATGGGCATGATGGTGTAGACCACGTGTCCGGTGCCCACGAGGACGGTTAGGAAGAAGGTGGTCAGAGGTGCGAGGAAGGTGATATGATCGGGGTGCTTCCGGAGCATGCGTTCTGCCACCTGGATCATCCAGTCCATGCCCCCCGATGCCTGCAGGGTGCCTGCGCAGGTGACTGCGGCGATGATGATGTAGATGACATCCGTGGGAGGCGTGCCCGGTTTGAGCCCGAAGCCGAATACCAGGATAGCCAGGCCGATGCCGGAGATGGCGCCAAGTGCGAGACTGCCGTAGCGGGAGCCTACGTAGAGGGCCGCCAGCACGATCAGCAACTCGATGATCATTGTAAAGGTCATAGTTTTTAAGCGTTTGCGACCTTAAAGTTAATAAAATTGAAATAATTTACCTATCTTTCGGAGAAATAACACAAAACTAACTAATAATTAAGCAGTTATGAAAGCCTTTGGTAATAGTGTCATAGTATTGTTTAGCATTTTTGCAATCATTTCCTGCGATGAAGCAGGCAATGAACAGAAAGGCATCAAGTTCCTGGACGGTTCGGCGGAGAATGTCGGAGTCCAGGTAGGTGAGCCTCATACTACGGTTTTCAAAGCAGAAGGAGAATGGAAGGCTGAACTTGTCGAATCGCCCGATGCGTCGGACTGGTTGGAGATCTCTCCTGTTTCCGGCCCTGCCGGCGAAGAGAACCGCATAGTGCTTACAGCCACCAAGCCGAATCTTTCCGATAAAACCAGAGGAGCCCATGTTAAGGTTTCCCTGCTGGACAACAGTATGCCGGGGGATCGCTTTGATGTCATGCAGGACATAACTCATGTCTTCATAGAAACCATCAAGACCAATCCGTCCGGGAGTATGGAATTGAAAGTTGGAGAAACCAAAACCATCAATACAACCTATACCCCGGACTATGCAAATACGGAATTGCAGATGACCTGGTATAAACACGGCGGGGAAGATCTTTACGATGTCACTCCCAGCAAAAACGGGCACAGCGCATCTGTCAAAGGTCTGAAAGCGGGCGGCCCGGCGACTCTCGCCGTTTGGGCGACTGCTGACCCAAAAGGTTCTGCGAGTCCCATGGCTGAAATTAAAATCACTGTCATAAACAACTAATACTATGAGAATCAAATACTTGTTGAATTTGGTGGAGATTCGGCAAAGCTCAAGATTCTGGGTAATGAAAAGCATTCGGTGGAACTTGGCGACGAAGGCCGCGCCTCAGTAATGTTCTATGCTCCCGGACCATGGACTGCCAAGCCTGAGTATAGCAATTCCGATGAGCCGCAATGGATGCGTGTGGAGCCCGAATCCGGCCAGCCCGTTGACTTTGAAAGTGAATGAAAGGAAGGTGGTTCAGATTGTTTATTCTCCCTCAAACGCCACGGATCCCAGCTTCCATGTTGATAAACCGGACGGTACGGCAGCTTTCGATATCCATTGTCCTTTCGAAGGGTCCAAGGAGAAATTCCAAATTATCGCCATGCAAGCAGGCAAAGGCGTAGTTAACATCACCGAAGTTTCCGGCTTATCTGCCACGATGGAAGTGACTGTAACACAATAAAAAGAGCAGCGGATGACCGCTGCTCTTTTTGTCTGGAACAAGTAAAACTTACTTGATCTTCTTGTAACCGTACTGGGCGGTGTCGCCAAGTTCCATCTCGATCTTCATCAGGCGGTTGTACTTGCAGATGCGGTCGGTGCGGCTGAGGGAGCCGGTCTTGATCTGGCCGCTGTTGGTAGCAACTGCGATGTCGGCGATGGTGGTATCTTCGGTTTCGCCGGAACGGTGGGAAGTGACGGTGGTGTAGCCGTTGCGGTGCGCCATCTCGATGGCATCCAGGGTCTCGGTGAGGGAACCGATCTGGTTCACCTTGATCAGAATAGAATTACCTGCACCCATCTTGATACCCTTCTCGAGGTACTTCACGTTGGTCACGAAGAGGTCGTCACCCACAAGCTGGCAGCGGTCGCCGATAGCCTTAGTGAGTTTCACCCAGCCTTCCCAGTCTTCCTCGGAAAGACCATCCTCGATGCTGTCGATAGGATACTTGGTGATGAGCTTCTCGAGGTACTTGATCTGCTGCTCGCTGGAGAGCTTCTTGCCGCGGGGATCCTTCTTCTTGCCGTCCTTCAGCTGCTTGTAGTCGTAGAAGAACTTGCCGTCCTCCTTGAAGCAGAACTCGGAAGCTGCGCAGTCCATGGCGATGGTGATGTCCTTGCCGGGCTCCAGGCCTGCGGCCTTGATGGCTTCGATGATGCAGTCGAGAGCGTCGTCGATACCCTTCAGTGCGGGAGCGAATCCACCCTCGTCACCCACTGCGGTGGAGCATCCGCGGCCCTTCAGCACCTTCTGGAGTGCGTGGAAGACCTCGGCGCCCATGCGTACGGCCTCTGCCTCATTGGCAGCGCCCACAGGACGGATCATGAATTCCTGAAAAGCGATGGGAGCATCGGAGTGCGCACCGCCGTTGATGATGTTCATCATGGGAACGGGGAGCACATAGGTGTTGGTGCCGCCGATATACCTGTAAAGAGGAATGTCGAGGTAGTTGGCTGCCGCGTGAGCAACTGCGAGGCTGACGCCGAGGATGGCGTTTGCGCCGAGCTTGCTCTTGGTGGGGGTGCCGTCGAGCTCGATCATGGTCTTGTCGATGGCCCTCTGCTCGAGAGCGTTCATGCCGATGATGGCGGGAGCGATGATATCGTTCACATTGGCGACTGCCTTGAGCACGCCCTTGCCGCCGTAGCGCTTCTTGTCGCCGTCGCGGAGCTCGAGAGCTTCGTTCTCACCGGTGGATGCACCTGAAGGAACAGCTGCCACACCCTTGATACCAGATTCGAGGATAACCTCTACTTCGACTGTCGGATTTCCACGTGAATCGAGGATTTCGCGACCTGTAACTTGAACAATTCTCATAATTTTATACTAAAAAGTTGATAATTTGCCTTAAATGCGGCACAAATTTACTAAAATCCTCCGGATTTTTCAATTATTCCGCAAAAATCGTATATTAGCAGAACAATGAACGCAATTCTTCGCCACATTACACTATGGATAACCATGCTTTTGCCTGTTTTTCAGGCATTTGCAGAAGAATTGCACTTTCATGTTTTCCAGGATGCATCATACAACGGAGGAATCCACAGCATAGCTAAAGACAGTGTCGGCCGCATCTGGTTCAGCGGTGCGGATGCGGTATTCATGTACGATGGTAGTCGCTTCGTTAAGCAGAACGAACTGATGACCTGCCAGAATCCTTCCAATTACTGGAGTTATGGACATCTGGCTATCAACGGGAAAGGGCATCTATTTGTGGCGACGAACCGTGGCTTGCAGGAGTTCGATTACCGCACCCAGACCTTCAGTGCGGTGATTACCGGTAACATCGGTCCGATAGAGGCAACTAAAGACGGAACCCTGTGGTTCATCCGGAACGGCTCGGTTTATTCTCTCGACGTGCAAGGAGAAAACAGGATTTATCCTCTTCCGCCAGTGGAAAACCCCGACCCCAATCATCTCACGGTTATGTGTTCTGGGGATTCCGTGTGGGTGGCTGCCTCACGCCGGCTCTTGCGACTAGACGGAAGGTCGGGAGAATACGGCTTCTTTGCTGAGCTTCCGGACGAGATTGTGGATTTGGTTCAACTTGATGGGAGCCTTTTCGTGTTGACACAGTCCCAGGGCCTTTTCCAATTCGGCTTCGACGGTATCAGGGCCCGTACCTTCCGCTTTCCGGGAGAACATGGCGCCACTTCGAATGCAAAGCAACTGTTTGAAGACGGAAAGGGAAACATCTGGGTGGCCACCCAGCAGGGACTGATGACCGTAACACCCGCCAGTGCCACGGTTTCCCTGATCCGTGCGAACCCGGTGCGCTCCTGGTCGCTTCCCAACAACTCCATCTGGTCGATTTACCGCGATCCGGACGGAGAAACATGGATGGGTACCTATGGCGGCAAACTCGTTATCGCCACCACTGATGATAGCGATGCGGACTATTTCAAGGCAACGCAGGGTGGACTTTCTCATCCCATAGTCAGCTGTTTTGCAGAGGATCCTGGCGGTAATCTCTGGATAGGAACGGAAGGTGGAGGTATTTCTTACTGGGACAGGAAGACGGACGAGTTCACCTACTATATCCAGCAGGGGCCGGAAGGCCTGAACTCCAACCTGATAAAGAACCTAGGCTGGTCGGATGGCATGCTTACAGTGTCGATGTTCAACGGCGGCGTGCAGGAATTCAACCCACGAACCGGCAGGTTCAAAGACATCTCCATAACAGGTAATTCTTCCAGAAACGTGTATGTGAACGAGAAGGAGGGGAATAGGGGAATATGGCTGTCCGATCCGGATGCGAACCTGCTATATGGTGACCTCTCGACCGGGACGGCTACGGTGGCTGAATTCATGGATATGGATGGCCGCAGCATACGGCTTCGCTGCGAGGATCTTTTTCACGATGCCGATGGGGCCCTCTGGATCTTGTCCAGACGCGGACTGTACAAGACGGATCCAATGTCGAGACGCATACTCCAGCATTATTATTCTACCGACGCCCCCTATGCATACAACAATCTGAGCTGCTATTGGAGAAGCCCGGATGGAGGGGTATGGACTGGCACCAGGGGCGGTGGGTTGAATCATCTTTCCGCAGAAGGGAAGTGGTCCAACATATCGGAACGCAGCGGCATCAGTTTGGAATCCCGCAACATCCTTTGCATCGAGGCGGATAGGAATGTGCTCTGGATGAGCACGGACGATGGCCTGTACTGCTACGACACTGTTGCGGATTCGTTATGGAAATCCTCTGTGAACGTGCCGAGCCAGTGTGGAGCATATTATGTTCGGTCTGGGTTCCGCACTTCGAAGGGAGAACTGTTGTTCGGTGGCACTGACGGATTCATCCTATTCAATCCCAAGCAGTTACGTAATAGTGAGCATAAACCCAGAGTGTTTTTCGTGGACCTGCAGATCAACGATCGCAGTTGCTCGCCGGCCGACCTGTTCGCCGCTCAGGATAAACCGGTAAAACTCTCTCACAAGCAGTCGAATATAGGCATACGCTTCGCTGCGGACAGCTATCATAATAGCGAGAACAATCACTTTGCCTACAGGATGATCGGCATCTCTGATGCATGGTCGGATATACCACCTCGCCAGACTGAAATCCATTTCTTCGACCTGACTCCGGGGCGCTATCGTTTTGAGGTC